>NZ_BAABFD010000002.1:0-725699 GCF_039540635.1 Nonomuraea ferruginea
GGCCCTTCCACTTCTCGTTGCCGAGCAGCCAGTCGAACGACTCGGTCTGCAGAGCGAGAAGGTCAGGAACTTCGAGCGGCTCCTGGATACGCGAGAAAGAGACGCGACGGGGACCAGCGGGTACGGCCGAGGCGTTGCGCGAGGCTGCCAACAGATGTCCTTCCGGAGAACACGGATGGAGTCGAGCTGCGCGCACACCGAAAGCCCCGGCGGAAATCCGGGGCGGCGTGGCAGCGCGAGGGAGCATCATAACGCACTCGGGAAACGAATGTCCACGCGTACTAAAAGCGTCAACCTCGGTGCCGCCCTCAGAATGTCACAGCACGAGGCGGCTCGTCAACTCCGGCGATCGCGCTCCGTCCCACCGGCTCGCGGGCGGCCTCCTGGCTCACCTGCGCGCGGCCTCCACCGGGTCGAGCACCTCGAACGCCGGGCGGCGCGGCACTCTCGGGACCGGCGGCCCGTACCCGAGCCTGATCAGCATCTGCACGTGGCCCAGCGGCCCGGCGCGGTCGCCGGAGTGCTGGGCGGGCCGCAGGTCGAGCGGCTGGCTGAACAGCGACGCCGCCACGCCGCGCGCGGTCGCGGTGAGCAGCACCCGCTGGAGCGCCTGCCCGGCGCGCAGCCAGTCGAGCGGCCCGTCACCCCTGGTGAACAGCGCCGCGAGCTGCGGATCGGCCTCGAAGGCGGCGCTCGGCGCGCCCTCCGCGTGCCGCCCCTCCCCCAGGCGGAAGTCACGCATGGGCAGCGCGCCGTCGCGCGGGCGGGGGCCGACTGCGTGCCGGGGCACGCCGTCGCGGCGGCCGGGAGCCGTCCAGCGGGCGAGCTCGGCGCGGTAGGACTCCTCGGCGGCGAGCGTGGCCTCGGCCGCGCCGATCATGCCGAGCACGCGCCGGGCCGTCCGGCCCTTCAGCAGGACCAGCGTGGCGCCCTCCGCGTGCGCGGCGTGGACCAGCTCCACGAGGACCGCGGTGGGCAGCCGGCGGCCGTCGAAGGGGAAGCGGTTGGTGCGCCGGTGCGGAATCATCTCGTACAGCAGGCGCTCGTCCTGGCCGGGCGGCCCCGCGGGGACTGCGCGCACGCGGGCCAGCAGGTCGGGGCGGTGGGCGGGGTCGGGCAGCGTCACGACCTGGGCGTCGTGCCCGGTCATCCGGACCGCCAGCCGGAGGTTGCACAGCGCGGCCCCGCAGCTGACGCCGAGCCCGCGGCCCAGCGGGTCGGTGACCCGGAGCAGCCTGCCGAGGTCGGCCCACAGCTCCATGGTCGCCTCGTCGGCGCAGCGGAAGCGCCATGGCTGGGTGTTGTGCACCGACGGCGCCGCGGCGGCGGCGTTCACCATCCGGCTCACTCCGCCGGGTGTCGCAAACGGGGGCGCGGTCATCGGGACGTCTCCGGTGCGGGGATGACAGGTGACATGGGCCTACGATCCCGCGCCCGGCCGTAGTCTCGTCAGGGACCAAAGGCCCGGGGATCGCCGCCGATGGCCCGTTCGCGGCCTGGCCCCACGGGCTCGCGGGCTACGGGGTCGTTATACGCTGGCGTCATGACCCCGCAGGATCTCGACAACCTCACCCACCTGCGGCGGGCGCGGGATCTGATCGACCGGGAGTACGCGCGTCCGCTCGACGTGCCGACGATGGCCCGTCACGCGCTCATGTCTCCGGCCCACTTCTCCCGGCAGTTCCGGGCCGCCTACGGCGAGACGCCTTACAGCTACCTCATGACCCGCCGCATCGAGCGGGCGATGGCGCTGCTGCGCGCGGGCGCCAGCGTGACCGACGCGTGCATGGCGGTCGGCTGTACCTCGCTCGGCTCGTTCAGCTCGCGGTTCACCGAGCTGCTGGGTGAGACGCCGAGCGCCTACCGCGCCAGGGAGCACCACGCCGTGTCGGCGATGCCGCCGTGCGTGGCGAAGATCCGCACCCGCCCGGCCAGAAACGCTTCGAGCACGATCCGAGAAGCGCGCCGCGAATCCGCCGCCTAGCGTTGCCGGCATGACCATCGCCTTGCAGTACTGCCACATCAGTGTCAACGACGTCGACGAGTCGCTCGCCTTCTACCGCGACGGGCTCGGCCTCGAGGTGCGCAACGACGTCCCGTCCGGCGAGTTCCGCTGGGTCACCCTCGGCAGCCCTGACCAGCCGGGCGTGGAGATCGTGATCTCCACGCCGCACGCCGGCCGGTCCCAGGAGGACGGCGACGCCCTCCAGGAGCTGCTCGTCAAGGGCGCCCTGCCAATGATCATCTTCCGCACCGACGATCTCGACGCGACCTTCGAAAGGGTCCGGGCGACCGGCGCGGAGGTGCTCCAGGAGCCCATCGACCAGCCCTGGGGCCCGCGCGACTGCGCGTTCCGCGACCCCTCGGGCAACATGCTGCGGATCTCGCAGGAGCCGAAGGCCTGACCGCGCCCGGAGCGGTGGCCGGCCCGAGAGAGGGTCAGGTGAAGCGGCGGTAGCTGACGGGCCGCCCGTCGGCGGCGACGCTCGCCACCATGACCTCGGACCCCGGCCGGGGCGCGTGGATCATCTGGCCGTTGCCGATGTAGACGCCCACGTGGCCGGCCGGGTGGCCGAAGAAGACCATGTCGCCGGGTTGCGGGGTGCTGACCGGCTTGCCGCTCGCCTGGTATCCGGCGGCGGTCGTGTCGCCGATTTTCACGCCCGCCTGGTTGAGTGTGTAGTAGACGAGCCCGCTGCAGTCGAAGGCGCTCGGCCCGTTGGCCCCCCACACGTACGGCTTGCCGAGGTGCATGCGGGCGGCCTCGACGATGCGGTCGCCGGTGGCGGTGCCCGGCGCGAACGACAGCGGTTGCGGCGGCGCGCCGGAGCCGCCCGCGTACGAGGTGGTCCCGGTGCCCGGACCGGTCGCGGAGTACGGAGTGGTCCCGCCGGGCGGTGTGCCGTCGCCCCCGCTCTGGTACGTCGTCCTCATGAAGTCGTCCGGCAGCGTCGACGGCTCCCACACGACGGTGTGGCCCGGCGCCGGCACGAACGTCTGGTCGCCGGGCGCCTTGATGGCGGCGAAGGTCGACTCGTGGTCGTCCAGGTAGCCCTGGATCTTGGTCATGGCGGTGGTGACGGCGGTGTTGGCCTCCGTCTTGTGCGGCGTGGCGGCGTCGATCGCGTTGCCGACCTCGGTGGCGACGGCGTCGCGGTCGTCGCTGTGGCTGTCGGCGTACTCGACCAGGCGGTTGCAGATCGAGGTGATCTCCGACTCGGCCGTCTCCAGCGCCCCGGCCGCCGTGTCGAGGGAGGCGGCGCTGTCCTCCAGCACGTCGTGGAGCGCGGTCCCCGCCTTGTCGTACTTGCCCATGTACCCGTCGAAGGCGTCGGCCGACGCGCCCTCCCAGGCGGTGTCGACGTCGTTGACCGCGGTGGTGACGCGCCCGGTCTGCTCGCTCACCGTGCCCGCGGCGGACCGCCACCTGGTGGCGATGGCGCGGATGTCCTCGGGGTTGCCGCTGACGCTGCGCAGGATCTCGGCGAGCTCCCCGCTGCGCGAGCCGGGCAGTTGCGAGATCTGGGTGGCCAGGTCCATCAGGCCGCCGCGCCGCTGGCGTTGTTGGCGGTGCGGACGTTCTGCTCCACCTTGTCCAGGGCGCGCTCCACGCCTCTGAGCTTCCTGCCGGCGTGGCCGAGCTCGGTGTCGACCGTGTTCTCGACGTCGTCGACGAGGGTCGCCAGGCCGGAGGAGTCGGTCAGCTTGCCGAAGATCGACGAACTCGTGCCCGTGACCGGATAGTCGTCGCCCAGTTCGGAGAGCCGGCTGGCCGCCTTACGCGCGGCCGACGCGCACTCTTCAAGCGCCTGGAAGTGGAGGCCGAGGTCCGCCACCGACTGCTCCCCCCGCACTTTTCGCCATGATGTCCTTGCCGCAGACCATATTGCCTCAACATCAACAACAAGCGCATCTGTCCTGGAAGATCCGCACGCGCCGGAACCGCTCAGTCGCGGAACCCGCCTCCGCCGTTGACACTCCAGACCTTCGGCGGCGATGTCGGCGACGCCGCAACGTATCCGTACATCAGTGTACGTTTCTGTTTATCGTAGGAAAGGTGAGCATGAGGGATTCCGGGCTCAGGCGGCGCGACGCCGTGCGGAACCGCGGGCGGCTGCTCGCGGCCGCCCGGCGGGTCTTCGCGGAGCACGGGCACGAGGTGGCGCTGGCGGAGATCGCGCGGGCGGCCGACGTCAGCCGCACGACCCTCTACCGCAACTTCGGCTCCAGGGAGGAGCTCGCGGCGACGGTCTACGAGGACAACATCGTCCGGATCGAGGAACGCGCCGCGGAGCTGCGGGGCAGCGACACCGGGGCCTTGGAGCTGTTCGAGTTCGTGCTCGACATGCAGCTCGCCAGCCGCTCGATCGCGCCGATCCTGCCGCGCTCGGCCGGCCGGTTCGACGATCTCGCCGCCCGTACGGCGGACGCCTTCCGGCCGCTCGTCGAGGACGCCGCCCGTGCGGGCACGGTCCGCGAGGGCGTCGGCCTCACCGAGGTGCTGCTCGCGATCCGGATGGCCGAGGTCTTCGCCGCCGAGGAGGACGCCGGCGTCCGCGCCCGCCACCACGCCCGCGGCCGGGTGGTGCTGCGCCACGGCCTGTTCCCCGACGAGGTCGTCGCCCGGGTGCCCGAGCAGCCGGTCGCCCGCCGAGGTTAACCTGGGCCGATGGAAGATCTTCCGGACGGGTTCGGCGAGGCCGACCTGGTGGCGGCGCTGCGGGCGTTCGGCGTGGCGGCCGAACAGGTCGCGTACGCGCCGGTGGGGTTCGGCGACTACCACTGGACGGTGCTGGACACCGGCGGCCGGCGGTGGTTCGCCACGGTGTCGGACCCGGCGCGCAAGGAGCACGGGCTGCCGGGGCTGAGGCGGGCCATGGAGACCGCGGCGGTGCTGCGCGAGCGTGACGGGCTGGAGTTCGTGGTGGCTCCGGTACGGTCCCGCGGCGGCGATCCGGTGATGGCGGCGGGGTCGCGGTACGCGGTGACCGTCTTCCCTTGGGAAGCGGGCATGTCCGGTCATTTCGGGCAGGAGCAGACGCCCGAGGAGCGCGACCGGCTGCTGGCGCTGCTCGCTGACCTGCACGGCCGCGTCCCGCCGGAGACGACGCCCGTCGCCGTCCTGGACGTGCCGGGGCGCGACCGGCTGGTGGAGTCGCTGGCGGACCCGGGCGGTGACGGGCCGTTCTCGGCGGAGGCGGGCGTGCTGCTCAGGAAGCACGCCGGTGCCGTGTTGGAGCGGCTGGCCGAGTTCGACAAGCTGGCCGGACGGGTGCGCGGGCGCGGGGACGGGCTCGTGGTCACGCACGGTGAGCCGCATCCCGGCAACCTGATCAGGCGCGACGACGGCCGGCTGCTGCTGGTGGACTGGGACACCGTGGGGCTGGCGGTGCCCGAGCGCGACCTGGCCGTGGTCTCTCCCGACCCGGCCGCGCTGGACGCCTACGTGCGGGCCACCGGCAGGCAGGTGGACGTGGCGGCGATCGCGCTCTACCGGCTGCGGTGGGCGCTGGCCGACGTGGCGGACTTCGCCGTACTGCTGTGCGGTCCGCACACGCGCACGCCGGACACCGAGACCGCCAGACGCGGGCTCGCCTGGACGGTCGAACGCCTCGCCGAGGGACCATGGTCGCCCTGAGCGGCCACGGCCGTCTCGGACCGTGGTCGCCCTGAGCGGCCACGGCCGTCTCGGACCGTGGTCGCCCTGAGCGGCCACGGCCGTCTCGGACCGTGGTCGCCCTGAGCGACCATGGCCGGGTCCGCGACGCGTGCCGCCCAGCTCGGACCGTGCTCGCCCTGAGCGACCACGGCCGGTCCACAACACGTGCCGCACAGCTCGGACCCTGATCGCCTTAAGCCACCATGGCCGGTCCACGACGCGTAACGCGGCTCGGACCATGGTCGCGCTGAGCCACCATGGCCGGTCCTCAGCGCGTGCTGCCCGGCTGCGGAGCGCCGGGGACGGGTGGGCGCTCGGCTCTGCCGAGGCCGCCTCCCGTGAGGGCCCTACCTCTCTCGGGCCTCTTCCTGCGGGAGGTAGGACGTGAGCTCCCGCTGGTAGGGGAAGCTGCCCGGCTGGTAGCCGCACCAGGGCTCCTCGGCGAACACGTCGCCCGTGCAGGCGTACGCGCGAGAGCGTGAACCGCCGCAGACGGCCCGGAACTCGCAGGCGCCGCAGCGTCCGGAGAGCCGCCCGGGATCGCGCAGCGCGCGGAACAGTGGAGCGTTCCGGTAGATCTCGGTCAGCGGCCGCTCGCGCACGTCGCCGCAGGCCACGGGGAGGAAACCGGACGGGTGCACGCTCCCGGTGTGGGAGACGAACACCAGGCCGCGACCGGCGTTGACGTCGATCGGCGGGCGGCGGGTCCGGCGCTCCCTGATCAGCCCGGCGCGCCGGGCGCGCCGCCGCAGATCCCGGTAGAGCGGGCCGAGCCCGAGCTCGGCGGCATGGTCGGCGCCGTGTTCCGCCAGGATGAGCCGCTGTACGGCGACGCGCCGGAAGTGGTGTGCCTCGGTGGTCTTGACCGGGACCACGGTCCCGAGGTCGTGGACGAAGTGCAGCACGTCCTCGGCCTCCTGCGGGCTCAGCGCCGCGAGAGCCCTGCCCCGGCCGGTGGGCACGAGGAAGAAGACGCTCCACAGCATGGCGCCGTGGTCGCGTACCAGCCGGGCGATGTCCGGCAGCTGGGACAGGTTGCGGCGGGTCACCGTGGTGTTGATCTGCACCTTGAGCCCAGCTTGGCGCGCCGCCCGCCAGGCGGCCAGGGTGCGGGAGAACACGCCGTCGTAGCCGCGGAACTCGTCGTGGCGGGCGGCCGTGGCCGCGTCCACGCTGAGCGAGATCGCGGCCGCGCCGGCTTCGTGCAGCCTGCTGAGGTTGGCGGGGGTGAGCGCGGGCGTGGCCGAGGGCGAGACGGAGGGGGCCAGGCCGAGCTCGCGGCCGTACCGTACGAGGTCGAACAGGTCGGGACGTTCGAAGGGGTCGCCTCCGGTGATCACGAACAGCGGTGCGGGACGGCCGAAGGCCGCGACCTGGCGCATCAGCTCCCGCGCCTCGTGCGTGCTCAGCTCGCCAGGATGGCGGTCGGGCCGGGCTTCGGCGCGGCAGTGCAGGCAGGCCAGCGGGCAGGCGCGGGTGGCCTCCCAGATGACGATGAACGGCGCGGCGCCGACGTCACGACGCGCACGCCGCAACGGCCGCGCCGTCAGAGCGGGGTCTGTGGCCACGGCGGGGTTTGTGGCCGCGGCCGGGTCCACGGTCACGACGGGGTCCGTAGTCACGGCCGGGTCCGCAATCACCGCCGGGTCCGCAGTCACGGTGGGATCTGTGGCTGCGGCCGGATCCGTGGTCACGACGGGGTCCGTAGTCACGGCGGGCTCTGTGCCTGCGGCGGGGTGTGTGGCCGCCTCTGTGCCTGCGGCGGGGTGTGTGGCCGCGGTGAGGTCGGTGGTGGTGGAGGTGGGGTCGGTGGTCAAGGAGGTTGCTCCAGGGTTCAGGGGGCGAGGGCGATGCTCGCGGTGAGCAGGGCGGCGCCGGTGGCGGTCAGCAGCGCGCCCAGGCCGATGACCAGGGTGGTGACCTGCCACGCCTGGTAGGCGTTGAGCAGTGAGGCGCGCAGCATCTGCCCGGTGAAGGCCGTCTGGCGCAGCGCCGCGAGCTCGTCGTCACCGCCGGGCGCGGCCATCAGCTCGGCGCTCACCTGCGCGTAGGTCCGGCCGCCGGTGGCCGCCAGCACGTTGTCGCCGATCACGTCGGCGAACGCGCGGGCCTGAGGGCCGGTGACGACCGCCCGGCCGGCGAGCACGGCGGGCGGTCCCGTGGGGGGGAAGCTGATGCCCTGGCCGCGCAGTTCCCGGCGGATCTCGGCGCGCCCCCTGACCCCCTGGACGGCCATGACGGGTCCCGACAGCACCATCGCCGCGCCCACCGCGCCCAGCAGGGTCACCGCTGCCTGCAGCATGCTCACGTATCGCTCCTGACGTCGTCACGCTGGTGGGTCCGGCGTCGGCCGGACACCGCCCAGGTTTCCGGCGCGGGCCCGTGCACGGCAGGGACGAAAGTCCCGCGGCGGCGTCCGATGGACCATCTTTCCGGACGCCTGCCGGAGGCCGTCAGCCGCCCACGACGCGGAAGGTGGCGTCGCCGCGGCCCTGAGCGTCGGTGATCGGGTCGATCCTGAGCAGGTAGTTCGAGTGCCGGAGGTACCGGTCGGGATAGTTGTACGACTGGAACGACGCCCACGACGAGGCGGCGAGCCCAGGGACCTGGCGGAAGGTGGCGTCCGCGGCGAAGACGGCGGTGCCGTCGTCGGGCGCCAGCACCAGGTCGTACCCGTAGTGCCGCAGGTAGTAGCCGGGGTAGTTCACCGACGCGAAGGACACGTACCCGGAGCCGTTCGCCAGGCCCGGCACCAGCCGGAACTGCGCGTCCTGGGCCGGGCTGACGTTCGCGTCGAGGCGCACGTCGAAGTCCGCGTGCCGGACGTACCGGTCCTGGAAGTTGTACGACTGGATGCGGTTGACCGGCAGGGTCGCGCCCCAGCGGCCGAGCACCCGGTTCTCCTCGGCGGCGGTCAGGCTGAGCACGGAGCCGTGCCGTTTGCGGCTGGCGCCCATGCCGTAGTCGGAGCGCGTGTGGAAGTTCCGCGTGCTGCCCAGGTTGGTCGAGGTGATGGGCATGTAGCCGCGGCCGGTGGCGAACTGGTCCAGCCAGAGCGCCCATTCGTCGCGGTCGTTGAACTTCATCCACATCGGGCCTTCCACGACATTGCCGCCGCCGGTGCCGTTGGAGATGCCGAGGTGTGACAAGTTCCCGAGGCTGGTCCAGGAGCCGAGGATCGAGTTGGCGGCCTCGATCGAGATGTGCCCGTCGGCCGACGCCCGGTAGTAGAGGTACCCGCCGACGGCGCCGGGCACCTCGACGATCTGCGTGTCGATGATCCCCTGGGCGCCGCCGCGCTCGATGAACGGCTGCGGCGCGGTGAAGCTGAGGAAGTCGCTCGTGCGTACGTACCAGATGCGGTGCTTGGTCACGCCGTCGCGCGGCGAGTTGGTCGCCCAGTAGATGACGTAGTCGCCGGTGGCCGGGTTGTAGATGGCCTCGGGCGCCCAGGCGTTGCCCGCGCCGGGGATGGCGCCGGCGACGTTGATCAGCCGTGGGGCCGACCAGTTCACCAGGTCGGCCGACTCCCACACGACGAGCGAGGTGCTCCCCCGGTTCGCGGCGTCGCTCCAGGACGTGCCGGCGGCGATGCGCAGGTCGGTGGCGACGATCCAGTAGCGGTCACCGGCGGGCGACCTGACCAGGGCGGGGTCGCGGACCCCGCGCGTGCCGACCGTGGAGCGCAGGACGAGCGCGCCGTTGTTCAGGTCGGTCCAGTGCAGCCCGTCGTCGCTGTGGGCGAGGTAGATCTGCTCCCCGTTGGTCGACTCCCCGGTGAAGTGCGCCATCAGATATCCGGTGAAAGGTTCCAGCGCGGCGGCCTCCTTCTGGTCGGCCACGGACAACGACGCGAACAGCAGGCAGGCGGCGGCGACCACCGCGCCCAATCGGGAAAGGGCTCTCGACATGCGCGTCTCCTTCGCGTGTTATCGCTAACATTCAGAAACGGAGCACTCCCCCGGCGTTCCGCCAGTGTGATCGTCCGTACCGGGGCGGTCAATACCCGCGCCTGGCCCGCCGCACCTGGGGTGCGGCGGGCCGGCGGTGGGCCGGCCGGAGCTATAGGAGTTCCGGGCCGCGGCGATCGTAGACCAGTTGCGCGCCCGGGGCGTGCCGGTCAAGGACGAGGAACTCACCACGAATGTGGCGTCCTCCGACTGTCACGCACGTGCGGAAGTGCGAAGACGTCAGGAGGTTCGGAACAGCGCGACGGCTCGGGTACCGATTTTGAAGGACGCCTGGGGCCGCGGCCCACGGTCCGCGGGAACCTTGCGGCCCCGCACCGTCACCGCGATCACGCTGTCGTGCGGGAGCACGGCCGATAGAGCCTCGACCATGCCGCTGACCCCTGCCGCCGCGCTGGGACCGCGCCAATGGGTCTGTTCGCCGTAGGGGACGTCGGTCATCACGATGTCGGGTGCGTGCCGGCCGAGTGTCCGCTGGAGCTGGGCAGGGTCGAACACGTCGGCTTGGCGCACCGCGTGCGGCACGTCCCCTCCGGCGGCGTCGAGTTCGGCGGCGAGACGGCAGGCGGCACGCGCGGCCGAGTCGTAGGCCGGTTTGCCGAAGCGGGCAGCGCGGGCCTTGAGATCGGCGGCGCGAGCCGCCAGACCGGCCTGGCTCAGCAGGGCGAGGTTCCGTTCGGCCAGGTTCCGCGCTTCAGGATCGAGGTCGCAGGCCAGCACCGCAGCGATCTGGCGCCGGTGCAGCAACGCCAGCACGGTCAGCAGGTAACCGCTGCCGCAGCACGGGTCCCAGAGCACGGCGGGCTGGTCGCCCCCGCGCAGAGCCAGCGCCCGCTGGAAGATCTCGCTGGCCAGCCGGACGGGGAACGCGGGAAACCTCGGGGCCGAATGCAGCACCGCGCCGCTGGCCAGGTCCTCATGGCTGGTCCGGACAATCGCGTGACGGTAGGTCATGCTGTGGGGCCGCGATGCTCACGGGCGGCCTCGTACGACACCACGGTCGCCGCGCTGGCGACGTTCAGGGAGCTGGCTGAACCGGCCATCGGGATGCGCGCCATCGTGCCGCACGCTTGTCGCCATCCCGCGCTCAGTCCGTTGGTCTCGTCGCCGATAGCCAGCAGGGTAGGGCCGGTCAGGTCGAGTTCGGCGACGGCGCAGCGCCCCCGGCCCGCTGCCGCTTGGCCCGGTTGCCCAGCAGCGTCTGCCACTGCTGGAACCGCGCGATCGCACGCGTGATGCGCACGCTCCCCGACGCCGAATGCCCTCGATTCCCCACGAACTACAGAATAGGAGGATCTTTACCTCCACGCTTTTTGTGACTCCCCCGCCTCGACCAACTCGGGGTGCTCGACCAGGTGATGCCGGAAGAGCTGCAACGCTTCGGCGCGGCCGTGGGTCTTGACCGGGAAGGGGTTGTGGAAGGGACTCCCCGGCATGCCCGGGCAGGCCCGGCCGATGTAGACCGCGCCCGGCGGGCACCCGGCCGTGGTAGAGGTCGCCTTCGACGCGCACCCGGCGCGGTTCGGGGGCGGCGGCCTTTCGGGAGCGGGACGCGCGTCGGGGTGTCGGAGTCACGGTCACATCGTGATTCCGGGCCCGATCGCGCTCAGCCGGCCACCCGCTGCGAGGCCAGGTCGGCGACCCTGATGCCGAGCTCCGGCACGATCGGCTCCTGGGCGGCGGCGCGCAGGACGTCGGCGAGCTCCCAGGAGACCGCGCCGTCGCCGCGGAAGGCGAGGGCCCGCAGGCCGGGCTCCTCCCCGGTGGCGAGCACCAGGTCGGCCCCGCTCGGCCAGGTGAAGCGGGAGATCCCGGGCTCCAGCGGGGTCTCGGCGCCGCCGAGGACGTCGCGGAGCACCCGGCGCACCGGGTCCCACCGCGACACCTGCCCGGCGACCGCGGGCAGGGCCGCCCAGGCGACCTCGGGTTCGGGCCACGGGGGCGTCAGGCTCAGGCCGGGCATGTCGCCGGCCAGCTCCTCCGGCATCTCCTCGGCCTGGGCCATCTGGACGAGGAAGCCGAGACCGGTGTCCTTGGGGTGCAGGAACGCCTCCTGCCATCCCTCGAAGTCCAGGTTGACGAGGATCGGCTCGAACCCGGCCGCGCCCGCCGCGCCGAGGCTGGCCCGGATGTCGCGCACCTTGAAGGTGATGTGGTGCGGGCGGGCCCGCGCGCCGGTGCCGTCGAGGAAGCGGCGGACGAACGACGCCGGGTCGGAGCCGGGCTGCAGCAATTCCACCCGCATGCCGTTGGCGTACTCGATCTGCGCGGGGTTGAAGGCCCCGGCCTGCTCGAAACCGTGGCGCCAGCGGCCGCCGAAACGGCCGGCCAGGACCGGGCCGCCCTGGGTCCAGCTCCGCACGGCCAGAGCGACATGATCCAGCGAGTAAGCCGTCATGAGACCCCTAATTTCGGACGAAAACCGTCTATTAGACGCTAAAGCGGGCGCCGGGCGGTGTCAAGATCCCGGAGCGCGGTAGTGGACGGCGGAGAGCACGAAGTCCACGGTCTCCTCGGCGTACGCGTCCTTGCGCGCGGCCAGGGAGGCCGTCTGGCTGATCGGCGTCGAGAGGAAACGGTTGGTCAGGACGCCGGCGACCGCGTCCAGCACGAGCGCGGGAGACGTGCCCGGCGGCAGTTCGCCGCGCTCGATGGCGCCGATCACGATGGCGCGGCCGATCCTGATGCGCTCGCGCTGGAACGTCTCCAGCGCCTGCCCGAACAGCTCGGGATAGACCCTGGCCTCGATCTGGGCCCTCAGGTAGACCAGCCCCTGGGGTTCGAGGTAGCTGTCGAGGATCTCGCCGGCCATCCGGATCAGGTCGTTCCGCAGCGAACCGGAGACCTTCTCCTCCGGATGGCGCGGAAGCCCCGTGGCCAGGGCGTCGACGATCAGCTTCTCCTTGCTCCCCCACCTGCCGTAGAGCGTCGCCTTGCCCACATGGGCCCGGCGGGCCAGCACGTCGAAGCTGAACCCCGCCCAGCCGACCTCCCCGTAGAGTTCGAGGGCCGCGGCGTGCACGCGGGTCTCGAGGTCGGGGTCCGGTGGACGGCCTCGTGCGCTCACGCTCCCAGTGTGCCAGATTCGGTGATCATCGCTCAGCGACCGGCGGCCGGCGCCATGGCCTCCACCGCGGACAGCAGCAGGTCGACGCCGAAGGAGTAGTAGGCGTCGAGGTCGGGAGGCCCGGTGAGGGTCGCCGCGAAGGCGGCCAGGTGAGGGTAGCGGCGGGGAGGCAGGCGTTCGAGGTCGAGGCGCTGCCGCCGGCTGAGCTCCGCGGCCTCCTCCTCGTCGCCGCCGGCGCCGCCGGGCTGGCAGGACACCATGGCCGTGGCGCCCATGAGCAGGTAGGTGGCCACCTGGTCGGCCTGCGGGAGGGTGAACCCGGCTTCGGTGAGCAACCCGATCACGGTGTCGGTGGCGCGGTGGTAGGCCTCGGCCGTGCCCTTGTCGATCACCGGCAGCAGGGCGGCGAGATAGGGGTGCGCGCGGGTCTGCTCGACCAGCGCGGTGACCACCGCGCGCAGCCGCTGCTGCCAGGGCCGGCCCGGGTCCACGTCGGCGACGAGCGCCGCGAGCAGGTGGTCGGCGAGCGCGGAGAGCAGCTCGTCCTTGTTCTTGACATGCCAGTAGAGAGCCGTCGGGGTGACGCCGAGGTCGGCGGCGAGGCGGCGGATGGTGACCGCCTGGAGCCCGTCGGTGGCGGCGATCTTCATCGCCCGCTCGACGACGGCCTGGCGGGTCAGCTTCTCCAGAGTCACCCGGCAACCTTATCCTGTCCAATGTTCATGTACGGTGTTCATGAACACTGTGCATGAACATTGGACAGGAGAGTCATGAAGGCCACACGACTGCATCGCCTCGACCGCTGGCTCTATCGGGGCGGGCGGCCCAACCGCCTGGCCCGGGCGATCAACCGGGTCTGGGCCACCGTGTTCGCGGCGGGGATCCTGGGGACCGGCCGGATGGTGACCCTCCGGGTGAAAGGCCGGCGCACCGGCCGTGACGTCTCCTTCCCCCTGGTCGTCGCGGATCTCGGGGGTGAGCGCTACCTGGTGGCGATGCTCGGCCAGGACACCAACTGGGTGCGCAACGTCCGCGCGGCCGGAGGCCGGGCGGTCCTGCGCTACGGCCGCACCGAGGCCGTGCGCCTGGAGGAGGTGGAGCCCGGGTCGCGCGCGCCCATTCTGCGCCGCTACCTGGCCGTCTCGCCCGGAGGCCGCACCCACATCCCCGTGGATCAGGAGGCGCCGCTGGAGGAGTTCGAGCGGATCGCCGCGCGGTACCCGGTCTTCCGCGTCACGCCGGCATAGCGGAAGCCCGGCAGCCCGCTCGGACTGCCGGGCTTCCGGCTGTCACGCGGCGTTGCGCGCGGCGAGCGCGGCGCGGGCCGCCTCCACCTTCAACGCGTCCCGCTCGGGGTTGGCCAGCAGCGCGAAGAGCGCGCCGCCGGCGATGGCGATGCCGCCCGCCATCATGAACACGTCGAGATATCCGTCGGCCCCGGCCCCCGAGGCCTTGGCGGCGTCGAGCACCACGCCTGCCAGCCACGGCCCGACCACCGAGAGCAGGCCGCTCAGGGCGAGACCGATCGTCAGGACACTGGTGCGCTGCGCGGCCGGCACGATCTGGGCGAGCGTCGGGTTGGCGACGGCGTAGATGCTGGTGACCAGTCCGTAGCCGAGCATGAGCAGCGCCATGGGCCCGGCGACGCCGGAGACCAGCGGCAGGGCCAGCAGCGACAGGCCGCCGGCCGCCACCAGCGCGCCGCCGATGAGCACGCGGACCACCCGGGCCGGCACGCCCCTGCTGAGCGCCTTGTCCCCCAGCGGCCCGTACAGGAACAGGAACACCACCGACATGATGCTCGGCACCCCGAACAGCGACCCGGCCATGACGGCGGAGAAGCCCAGCCCCTCCTGGAAGTACGACGGGAGCCAGGTGAGCACGATGACCACGAGGATCCCGGCCGCGGTGAAGACGGCGAGGTAGCCGATGAAGGTGCCGGTCAGCAGGATGGACAGCAGCGGCGCGCGCCTGCCCACCGTGGGGTCGGCGGGGCCCTCCGCGACGGCCTCCGCCTTGGCGGGCGTCACGTCGTCGGCGTACGGGCCGACCTTGCCGACGAACGCCCAGGCGACGCACCAGACGAAGCCCATGATCGCCACGGTCAGGAAGCCGGCTTCCCAGCTGAACGCGGCGATGATGACGACGATGACCGGGGCGAAGATCAGCTTGCCGAAGGACGCCCCGGTGGTCAGGATGGCCGCCGGGAGGCCGCGCCGCTCGTTGGGCCACCAGGAGTAGGCGATCGAGTGCATCAGCGAGTTCGCCGGGGCGTCGGCCGCGCCGAGGATGAGCCTGGTCACCAGCAGCAGCCCGGCCGAGGCGGCGAAGAAGATGGGCAGCTGGAGCAGCGACCACACCAGCACGAGGGTGAAGAGGGTGTTCTTGAGCGGCAGCCGGTCCGCCACGAAGGCGAACAGCAGTGCCGCGATCGGGCTGAGCAGGCTCGCCGCGCTGCTGATGGCCCCGAACTCGGCGGCCGTCAGGCCGAGGTCCGCCATCGCGGGCTGCGCGACCAGCCCCAGGATGGCGCGGTCGAGATAGCTGATCAGGGTGCAGCCGAGCAGCATGAGCGTGATGACCCACGCCACGACCGGCCGGTGCTTCGGCGGATCCGCCACCGTGGCGGTGTCGGGGTTGCCTGGTTCGCTCTGCGGTGGAACACGCTCACTGACCATGCGGGGCTCCTTGCGGTGACGTCGCCGGCCGCACGCCGAAGGGCAGGAAGGCATGCGGGCGGGATGTGTGGCGGAGGGCTGGGGGGCTCCCGGGCGTCAGCCGGGAGGCGAGGCGGAAGACGCGCCCGGCTCGTGGCGGTTTCCAGGCGTGGCGGAAGGTCTTGTGGACCGTGCCAAAGGCATGCGTGACGAGGGCGCCGGCACCCCGCCCGCAGGCGTCTTCCGGTAGCTGGAGCGATGAGCTATGGAGCTGGTTTCGTGGCGGTACGCTGGGAATTTAATTTGGACGAAATGCGTCTGCAAAGAGACGCTAAGTCCCACCCCCCGGAGTGTCAAGAGTGCTGCGGCCGGAGCCCCGCCTAATTTCGGACGATCATCGTCCGCGTACTCAGGGGGTCCAGCCCAGGAACGTCCCTCCCGCGGACATGGCGGTCCACCAGAAGGCCAGCGAGACCACCGGCACCAGCAATCCCCACGGGGAGCTGGCCCGTACCGCCTGGACCGCGGCCACCAGCAGGGCCAGCCACACCGCGAACAGCACGATGATCGCCCAGAGGGGGGCCATGAGACCGCTGGAGACGTAGAAGGGCACCAGCGTGCCCAGGTGGCCGGCCAGCCCCAGCCAGCTCGCCACGCGTCGCGCGACCGTACTCATGCGGGAAAGATCCCAGGTCCACATCACGAGCCGATGTCGGTGACCAGGGCACGACGGTCACGGCCGCCCGGCCACGCGGGTTCCGCGCCCCGGGCAGCCGGTGAACCCGGCCTCGGCCAGGTGGCGGAGCAGCGCGTGGACGGTGCCGGTCCAGGGACGGGCGGGGCTCCTGCCGGTCCGGCCGGCCGCGGGGAGCGGCCCGAAGGATGACGCGGCGTGCACGAGTTCTCCGCCGCGCCACCGGTTTCACGTCCGCCCGGCCCTCCTGACGAGCAGCCAGACGAGGTAGCCGCCGCCGATCACCGTCGTGACCACCCCGACCGGCAGCGAGATGGGGGCGAACACGGCCTGCGCCACGAGGTCCGCGGCCAGCAGCAGCACCGCGCCGGTCAGCGCGGCGGGCATCAGCGCCACCCCCGCCGTCCCGGCGAGCAGCCGGCCGATCTGCGGCGCGGCGAGCGCGATGAACACGATCGGCCCGGCGACCGCCGTCACCGTGGCCGTGCAGCCGACGCCGGCCAGCACGAGCAGCAGCCGGAGCAGGTTCAGCCGCACCCCTGACGCGACCGCGAGATCGTCGCCCAGCGCGGCCTGGCGCATCCCGGACGACAGCGTCACCAGCAGCAGCGTCAGCGCGCCGATGACCAGGAACGGCAGGACGAGCTCGGCCCAGTCGACCCCGTTCAGCGAGCCCGCGCTCCACCCGGTCGCGGCCATGGCCACCTCCAGCTCGGCCCGCAGCACGATCCAGGAGTTCAGCGCGGTCAGCATGGCGTTCATGGCGATGCCGATGACGATCAGCCGCATGCCGCTGAGCCCGGAGCGCAGCGACAGGAAGTAGACGGCCGCCGCCGCGGCCAGGCCGCCCGCGACGGAGCTGACGGAGAGCTGCGCGGAGGTGCCGCTCAGCACGGTGATGGCGAACAGCGCGCCAGTGTAGGAGCCGGCGTCGAGCCCGATGATGTCCGGGCTGCCGAGGGCGTTCCTGGTGAGGTTCTGGAAGATCGCCCCGGCCAGCCCGAGCGCGGCTCCGAAGACCAGCGCGGCGGCGACCCTGGGCAGCCGCCAGTCGCGGACCACCACGACGGAGTCGCCGTGGCCGGCCAGCGCCGCGAGCACCTCACCGGGATGCGACCACGAGGCGCCGAAGCACAGCGCCGTGAACGCCAGCGCCAGCGCCGCCGCCACGAGCGCGAGCGACGCCACCAGCGGCCGCCGCGCCACCCTGATCGAGTACGTGCCCGCACGCAGCACGACATGACCGGTCATGACCGCACCGCCCCGCGCCGTCGTACCGCCCAGATGAGCACCGGCGCGCCGAGGAACGCGGTGACCACGGCCACCGGCACCTCCCCCGTCGGGAGCAGCACGCGGGCGGCGATGTCGGAGACCAGCAGCAGGACCGGCCCCAGCACCATCGTGTAGGCCATCAGCCACGGGATCGACGCGCCCGCCGCCCGGCGGGCCAGGTGCGGCACCATCAGCCCGAGGAACGCGATCGGCCCGGCGGCGGCCGTGGCCGCGCCGGCGAGCAGGGTGACCAGCACGAGCACGCCGAACCGGGTGCGCGCGAGGTGCCCGCCGAGCGCCCTGGCCACGTCGTCGCCGAGGACCATCGCGTTCAGCGGCCTGGTGATCGCCACGGAGCAGGCGAGCGCCACCGCGATCGTCCAGAGCGCGAGCGTCAGCGGCTGCTGCTCGTGCCCGGCCAGAGCTCCGACGGACCAGAACCGGAACGTGTCGAACACGTCGGGCAGCATCAGCCGCATGCCGAGCGAGACGCCCGCGAGGACGGAGCTGAGCGCCACACCGGTCAGAACCAGCCGCAGCGGCGAGGTCGAGCCGACGGCGTAGACGGCGACCGAGGCCAGCACGGCGCCCGCGAAGGCCAGCCCGAGCTGCCCGGCCGGGCTCCCGGCCAGGCCCAGCACGGCGCCGACGGTGATCGCGAACCCCGCGCCGGCGGTCACCCCGAGGATGCCCGGCTCGGCCAGCGGGTTGCGGGTCAGCGTCTGGACCAGCGTGCCCGCGGTGCCCAGGGCGGCGCCCACGAAGATGCCGAGCACCGTGCGCGGGACCCGGATCCCGCGCACGATCTGGTGCTCGCCGGTCCCGGCGTAGGCGGTGAAGGCGCGCCAGACCTCGGCGGGCGCGATGGCCTGGGCGCCGACGGACACGCTCGCGCCCGCCACGACGAGCAGGAGCACGAGGGCGGCCACGAGGATGGCCGCCCGTCGCCGATCAGTCTTCAAGCCCCGCGACTCCACGCTTCCAGTAGCCGGTGAACAGCGAGTCGAGCCGGCCCGCGCTCCACTGGCGCAGCGGCCTGATGTCGCCCGCCTCGCCGGCCGCGTACAGGAAGACCGGCACGGGCGGCAGCGTGAGGGACTGGACCGTGCCGGCGAGCGAGGAGTGCCCGTTCTCGCGGACGAGCCAGATCACCTCCACGCCGTCGCGCTCGGCGAGCGGGTAGGCGTGCTCGGCGGGGTCGTCGGTCTCGATCACGAGGTGCGCGGACACGCCGGGCGGCGACTCCTCCAGCCACCGCGCCGCCGCGGGCAGCGCGGTCGCGTCGACCGCGAACACGTAGTGGCCGTACGTGTGCGGGAACGCCTTGGCTCCGGGCGGTCCGGCGATGGACACCTCGTCGCCCACCTGGACGGTGGCCGCCCACGTGGCCGCCACGCCGCCGTCGTGCAGCACGATGTCGAGGTCGATCTCGCGGGAGTCGGCGTCGTACCGCCGGATGGTGTACGTGCGCGTGGTGGGCGAGGGGTCGGGCCAGTCGAGCATCTGCTCGTCATTCGGCACGGGGAGGCGCAGGGTGCCGTCAGCGTCCGGGAAGACGATCTTCACGTGGTCGTCGGCCTGGTAGCTGTGGAACCCCTCCAGCTCCGGGCCCCTGAGCGTGAGCCGCAGCATGCGCGGGGTGATCAGCTCGCGGGCGGCGACCGGGGCCGTGCGGATGCCGATCGGGTAGCCGACGCGGGCGACGCCGTTGCCGTTGACGTGGTGCTCGGCGACCCGTTCCCTGGGGTTGTGGCGCTCCATCCTCATGAGGCGAGCAGCGGCGCGAGCGCCTCGTCGACGGCGTCCAGGGTCTTCATCGCCGACTCGTAGGTGGCGGCCTCGGTGTAGCGGATCGGGAAGACCTTGCCAGCCTTGACCGCGGGCAGGCCCTTCCACAGCTCGGAGTCGAGCACGTACTTCACGGCCTCGCTCGGCGTGCCGTCGTCCTGGACCGAGTAGGTGATGGCGTCGGCCTCGCCGAGGCTCTGGGGCAGCTCCTCGATCGAGGGGTACTCCGAGACGTCGCCGGAACCGCCGGTCTTCTCCTTGACCTCGCCGTAGTAGGTGACGCCGACGTCCTCGATGATGTTCGGGCCCCACGACCCGGAGAACTCCCGATGGAACGTGCCGTCGGAGATGTCCCCGTACGCGCCAACATGGCCGAACTTCAGGCCCGACACCGCGTCCTTGTACTTGGCCGTGAGTTCGGCGGCCTTCTTCTCGTACGCGGTCTTGGCGGCGTCGAAGTTCGCCGAGCGGCCCGCGGCGTCGGACTGGCGGCGCGAGAGCTCACGCCACGCCGACGGCACCGTCGGGCCGATCACGGCCACCGGGGCGATCGACTTCAGGCGTTCGACGTCCACGTCGGCGAGAACCGGCTTGGGAACGCCGATGACGATCAGGTCGGGCTTGACCTTGGCGATGGCCTCGTAGTTGGTCTCGGCGGCGGACTCCCCCGCGACCTTCTCCAGGCCGTCGTACGTCGCCAGGTCCTCCTCGGACATCAGCGGCAGGCCGCGCTTCCACGTGGAGATGCCGACCAGGGCGGCGTCGGCCTCGATCAGCACGGGCACCGCGTACCCGGTCGCGACGACCCGCTTGGGGTCGGCGGGGATGGTGATCTCGCCGTCGTCGACGGTGAAGGTCCGGGTCGCGGCGGCCTCGGCGGGCTGCTCACCGGACTCGGCCGTACCGCAGCCGGTCGCCAGGGCGAGCGCGAGGGCCACGGCGCCGGCGGTGCGCCAGGGCAGGGCAGAACGCATCAGAAACATTCCTCGGAACAGGGTGAAAGGCCAGGCCACGAGTTGGCCGAGGCATGGTTAGGCTACCCTTACCTAAGTTGCTTGTGATGTCGACGGGAGGTCAGCCGATGTCGCTGAGACGTCAGACCGTGTCCCTGGCGGGGCCGACGGGCGCCGATCCGCTCCGGTGCGAGGAGTACGGCTACGGTCTCGGCCGGCCCACCGGCGTCCTGGTGCTCAAGTACCGGTCGGCGACCGTGCTGGAGTTCGGCGAGAGCCGCGAGGACTTCCTCCACCAGCTCTACTGGTCGCCCGACGGCATGCTGTCGGCCAGGCACGGAGCGCAGGCGCAGTTCGTGGGCCCGCGTGAGGCGTTCTGGGCGCACCGCGCGGTCACCCACGAGGTGCGCGCGGCCGACCGGCAGACGGTCTACCGGATCTGCCTGCGCGAGGTCCCCGCGGCGCTCGGCGGGCTGCGGGCCGGAGCGGTCTCCGTCGCCCCCGAGGCGGCCAGGCTGATCGAGGCCATCGCGCGTCCCGGTCACGACGAGGCCGCCGCCCTGGAGGCGCGTGCCCGCATCATGGCCGGGGTCGCCCCGGCGGGCGCGGAGCCCGCCGGGCACCCCGGCTCGGGCACCGGCTTCGCGCTGGCGGTCGTGCGCGAGCTGTCGCACAACCCCGGCGAGAGCGTCCGCCTCGACGAGTGGGCCGAGCGGCTGCACGTCAGCGTCAAGACGTTGCAGCGCGACTTCGAGCGCGAGTTCGGCATGCCCTACTCGCGGGTGCGCACCAAGCTGCGGCTGCGCACCTCGCGCGCGCTGCTGGAGACCCGGCCGGTGTCGGAGGTCGCCCGCCGGGTCGGCTACTCCAGCCCTTCGGCGTTCATCACGGCCTTCGTGAAGGAGTACGGCTGCACGCCCGGACGCTACTCGGCCAGGTAGTCAGGAGAGCAGGGCGCGGGCCAGGGCGTTGCCCTCTCCCGGGGCGACCGGCTGCTTCAGGAACACCGGCCCCTGGGACATGAAACGCGGCCGGGTGCCGCGGTGCTCGTCGGCGGCGTGCACGGTCAGCGGGTGCAGGAGGTACATGTCGCCGGGCAGGCCGGTCGCGTGGGCCACCGGGCGGTCCTTGGAGGCGGCGTCGAGCAGCGGCCCGGCCTCGAACGGGTCGAGCACCCGCTCGCCCAGCGCCTCGGCGGCGTCGCGGTGCGAGCCCACCCGGACGCGGGTCGGCGCGTCGTCGTCGCCCACCTCCGACAGCAGCACGAGCAGCAGCATCGTCTCCGGCCGGCCCGACACGGCCCACGAGCCGTCGGGCCTGGCCACCGAGGCGTCGATGTGCCAGCCCCGGTCGTCGACCGGCGCCTTGCCGGGGAAGCGGATCGGCATGTTGCCGAGGGCGGCGCGCGGCACCCATCCACCGGGCCCAGCGATCTCGTCGAGCGCCTCGCGCAGCCGCGGGCTGCGCGCCAGCTCGCCGAAGGCGCCATGGCCGGTCATGTCGGCGGTCCACACCACCGGCTCCCGCCAGCCGGCGGGGTCGTCGGGCGAGAGCCCGATCTGCTGCCACACCTGCGCACTGGCCGCGTCCGCGACCTCACGGGGCACGGCCGCCTCCAGCTTGGCGAATCCTTCGGTCACGAACCGGTCGACGTCCACGACAGTCATGCGAGCCACACTAACGACGCCGTCCACCGGTTTTCAGCGATCTCCGCGGTCACCGAAGGAGCGGCGGTAGGCGGCGGGAGTCGTACGCACCAGGGTGTGGAAGCGTCTGCGGAGGTTGGCGGCCGACGACAGGCCGACCCTGGTCGCGATCGTCTCCACGGGGAGGTCCGTCTCCTCCAGGAGGCTCCGGGCCGCCGCGACGCGCTGCTGGAGCAGCCAGCGGCCGGGGGTGACGCCGAGCTGCCCGGCGAACCGGCGGGCGAGCGTCCGGGGGGAGATGCCGGCCTGGGCGGCGAGGTCGCCGACGCCGAGCGGCTCGTGCAGCCGTTCGAGCGCCCAGTCGAGGACGAGGGCGAGCGACTCCGGCGGGTGGCCGTCGCGGTCCTGGGCGGCGTACTGGAGCTGGCCGCCCTCACGGTGCGGCGGCATGACCATGTGCCGGGCGATCCTGGCGGCGTGCGCGGCGCCGTGGTCGGCGCGGGCCAGGTGCAGGCACAGGTCGATGCCCGCGGCGGTGCCCGCGCTGGTGGCGACGTCGCCCAGGTCGATGTAGAGCGTGTCGGGCTCGACCTGGACATCGGGGAAGCGCGCGGCGAGGTCGGCGGCCATCCGCCAGTGGGTGGTGGCCCTGCGGTGGTCGAGCAGCCCCGCCTGGGCCAGGAGGAACGCGCCGGAGCAGATCGCGACGATGCGGGCGCCACGCCGGTGCGCCCGCCGCAGCGCGTCGATCACGGCGGGCGGCGCGGGGCGCTCGCGGTCCTGCCAGCCGGGGACGACCACCGTGTCCGCGGTCTCCAGTGCGGCCAGTCCCAGGCGTACGACCATGTCGTAGCCCGCCAGGGTCGGGACCGCGCCCGGCCGCTCCCCGCACACGGCGAACGCGTAGCGGGCGGGCAGCCCTGGGCGGCTCATGCCGAAGACCTCGGCGGCGCAGGCCAGCTCGAACGTGGACTGCGGCGGCAGCACCAGGGCGGCCACCCGGTGAACACTCATGGCAGAAAAGTACCCGAAGGCGTCATTCCAGACACTGGGCCGCCGGGGCCCGTCGTCGCGACGATGGGTCCCATGACGCGAGAGCCCGATGATGTTCAGGTCCTGCACGTGGACGAGGTCGAACCGGTCGAGGTGGTCCCCGGGATCGTCCGGCGGCGCCTGCCCGCCACGGAGTGGGCGCGCGGGTGGATGTACGACTTCGCCCCGGGGACGGAGTGGCCGGAGGACGACGTCCACGACGGGGAGGAGCGCTATTACGTGATCTCCGGAGAGTTCGTCGACCGGGGGCGGCGGCTCGGGCCGGGCAGCTACGTGGTGTTCGCGCCCGGCAGCACGCACCGTCCGCGCACCGAGACCGGCGCCCGCATGCTCGGCATCAGCATCATGACCCGCTGACCGGCTTCCGGCCGCCCACCACCGCCACGGGGCACGGGACGCGCCCCTGGAACACCCCCGCCACACCGGCGCGCGTGGCGTGCTCACGGCCGGCGACCACGAGAGAGGCGGACGCCCCGGCGGCGAGCGGCTCGGTGCGCACGCCCGGGTGGCGCGCCGCCTGCTCGGCGAGGTCCGCCGAGGCGGCGAGCGGCAACTGGCGCAGGGCGGCCTCCTCGAACGCGAACTCCAGGACGGCCGCGTCCGGCACCGGGTCGGCGACGACGATCGGCCCGGGGTTCGTCGTCACGGGCAACGGTCCCGGCCCCCGTACGACGACCACGGGGCAAGCGGCGTGGACGGCGACGTACTCGGCCACCGAGCCCACGACGGCCCTGGACAACGTGTTGAGCCCGCGCGATCCGACCACGACGAGCGCGGCGTGCTCGGAGAGCTCGACGAGGCGTTCGGCGGCGGATCCCTCGTGGAGGTCCGTCTCGACGCGTACGCCTGAGCTGGTCTGGCGGGCGCAGTCGGCGCCGTGCCACAGCACGTGCTCGGCCGCCTTGCGCAGGTGGGCCTTGGCCTCCTCCGCCGCCTGGCCGTAGGGCCACTGCCAGGCGTGGGCGACGGTCAGCGGCAGTTTTCTGAGCTCGGCCTCGTCCAGGGCCCAGTCGAGCGCCTGCACGGAGAAGTCCGAGCCGTCGTAGCCGAGCAGGATCTGGTTCATGTAACCATCGTCCCCCCGGTGACGGCACCTCAACGAGAGGCTTTCGTCCTCCTGACCAGGGTCTTCCAGCCGGGCATGCCGGCGCCCACCTCCGGCTGCCGGAGGTGGGCGCGGGATCGGTCGCGCTACTTCAGCCAGGCGGTGCGCCGCACGATCGGCAGGTTGCCCAGCCCCCAGGTGCGTCCGGCTTCGGCGAGCGCGAGACCGACGAGGACGATCGAGTAGATGATGTGATCGTCCATGAACGGGTTGTTGGCCAGGGGCAGCTCCGCCGCCCACATGAGCACCAGCATCGCGGTGCCGGCGCCCGCCGCGATCCGCGTGCCGACCCCGAGGACCAGCGCCAGGCCGACGCCGAGCAGACCGGCCATGAAGAGCCAGTCCACCCACGCCTGACCGGCCAGGCCCGAGAAGAGGCCGCCGAGCGCGTTCTCGCCCGTGCCCTTGAGGAACCCGGTCGTCGGGCTGCCGCCCGAGATCCAGGCCCGGTCGGCCGGAGTGGCGAACCCCCACCCGAAGGTCTTGTCCAGGAACGCCCACAGGAAGACCCAGCCGATCGAGATCCGGGCGACCGCCCAGACGTAGTCGACCGGGCGTCGCGCCTGCGCGGCGCCGGTTTCCCTGACGGGCCTGCTGACGGTGGCGTCCATGATGGCCCCCCTTCCGAAGGGTGATCGCCGTTTCCGTGTCACCCACAGCACACCGCATGCGCGGTCTCAGGAGCAGTGCCGTACGACTCCCGGCACGAGGACCTTCGTCCCGTCACCGCTCCCCCGGCGGACCGCTGCCGCGAGGCGGCGCGCGAAGGGCGCGGGCGGGGGACATCCCCGTCCGCGCCCGGTCGTGGCGTCAGTGCTCGACGGCGATCCGCCGGCCCTCGGCCTTCTTCTCCTCCTCCAGCCCCACGCTGATCTCCAGGACCCCGTCCTTGTAGACGGCCTTGACGTCGTCGGTCCTGGCCGTGGCCGGCAGCGTCACCGTCCGCGAGAGCGCCCCGTAGGCGAACTCGGAGCGGTGCGGCTCGGTGGCCCGGTGGGTCTTCTCAGCGCGGATGTGCAGCATGCCGCCGTCCACGGTGACCTCGATGTCCTCCTCGGGGTCGACCCCGGGGAGTTCGGCCCGCAGCACGTACCGATCATCGGCGATGTAGTCCTCGACCCGGACGAGCTGACCGAACGGGCGGAACCCGAACATCGGGTTCTCCACCCACTCCAGCAGCTCCGGGAACGGGAACCTGACATCTCTCCGCTCGGGCAGGTTCATGGCGGCCTCCTTCCGTGTCCCACGTCTCCAGGCCACACCCGGCACGACCGCGTAACCAGAGAAGGAGGTCCCGCGACGGCGGGACCATCGTCACCATTTACTCAGGGTCGGGAACGGTGCCTCCCCAGCGTCACCCGCCGGTCAGCCCTCACCCGGGGTGACGACACCGGATTCGTAGGCCAGCACCACCGCCTGGACGCGGTCGCGCAGCCCGAACTTCGTCAGGATGCGCCCGACATGCGTCTTGACCGTGGCCTCCGACAGGAACAGCTCGGCCCCGATCTCGGCGTTGGAGGCGCCCCTGGCCAGGCCGCGGAAGACCTCGCGCTCACGCTGCGTGAGCGCCCCGAGCACGGCCTCCGGGTCGGTGCCCGGCTTCGTCACGAGCTGCCGGACGAGACGCCGCGTCGTGGAGGGCGCGATGATCGAGTCGCCCCGGTGCACGTGCCGGATCGCGGCGATGATCTCCTCCCCCGGCGCGTCCTTCAGCATGAACCCGCTCGCGCCGGCCCGCAGCGCGGCCAGGGCGTGCTCGTCGAGGTCGAACGTCGTCAGCGCCAGCACCTTGGGCGGGTCGTCCAGCCGCTGGATCTCCCGGGTCGCGGCGACGCCGTCCATCCGGGGCATGCGGATGTCCATCACCACCACGTCGACGCGCCGCGACTCCAGCCCTTTCAGTGCTTCCAGGGCCTCCAGCCCGTCTCCGGCCTCGGCGGCGACCTCCATGTCGGGCTGGGACCTGACGACCATGGTCAGGCCGTTGCGCAGCAGCTCCTGGTCGTCGACGATCATGATCCTGATGATGGCAGACTCCTCGGCTCGTAGGGCACGGCGGCCGACAGTTCGAAGCCGGCCCCGGGGCGCCCGCCGGCCTCCAGGGTGCCTCCCACCATGCTGAGGCGTTCGCGCATCCCGGCCAGCCCGACGCCCGCCTCCGCTTCCGCGGGCCCGGCGCCGTCGTCCTTGATGGTGATGTGCAGGCCGTCCGGACGCCACGCGAGCGTCAGGTCGGCCGCGGCCACCGGCCCCGCGTGCTTGATGACGTTGGTCAGCCCTTCCTGGATGACGCGGTAGGCGGTCAGGTCGACGGCGGGGCGCAGCGGCCGGGCGTCCCCGACCTCTTGCACCGCGACGCGGACGCCTGTCGTGCGTACGTGGTCGAGCAGGTCGGAGAGGTCGCCGAGGCCCGGCTGCGGAGCGGTGCCGCCGTCGGCGCGGAGCACACCCAGCAGGCCGCGCATGTCGCGCAGGGCGTCGCGCCCGACGCCGGCGATGGTGGCGAACACGGCCGCGCCGGGCGAGCCCGGGCCGGACAGCCTGCCGCCCTCGGCCTGGCTGACCATGACGGCCAGCGAGTGCGACACCACGTCGTGCATCTCGCGGCTGATCCGGTCGCGCTCCGCCCGCGCCGCCTCGGCCCGCTCGCGCGCGCGGTCGGTCTCGGCGCGTTCGGCCTTCGCCCTGAGCTCGGCCAGGAACAACGCCCGGACCCGGCTGAGGCGGCCCAGCGACCACAGGCACGCCGTCACGGCGACCAGGCCGGCCGACAGCCCGATCCGCCAGGCGACCAGGTCGTAACCGCCCGACGAGCCTCCCCACGAGGCCGGGTCCCAGAACCGCGCCAGGACCAGGACCACCCCGGTCAGGGCGACGGCCAGGCAGGCCAGCCCGGGCAGCAGGTCCAGCCTGCTGGACACCGTGTAGATCAGCAGCCCGAACACCAGCGAGCTGGGCAGCAGCACCGCCGGGTAATAGGCGCCGGACGGGTCGTGCAGGGGCGGCAGCAGCACCAGCAGCAGCATCGCCGCGGCGGCCAGGCCGTACGCCGTCAGCGGGCGCAGGCGGCGCGCGACCACGCAGCCGTGCAGCACCAGCAGCCCGGCCCCCGCGAACAGGCGCAGGGAGAGCGGGCTGCCGGACGCTCTGAGCAGGCCGAACGAGACCAGGCCGAGGGGCACGGCGAGCAGGACGGCGAGCACGGCGTCGCCGCTCACCTGGTGCCGGCGGAGAAACGAGTCCACCGCGGCCTCGGCCGGAGACGGGGACTCTTTCACACCCGCCATTATGGTCGGCGGCCGTGCGCGGCGTTCCGGCGGCTGAGGTACGCCAGGGCGGCCACCGCCAGGGCCGCGCCCCACAGCGGCCACAGCATCTCCGGCAGCCAGGCGCCCAGCTCGTCGCCCGCCCCGGCCGGGCCGAGCCTCTCCCCGCCGAGTTTCTTGCGTACGTACATCAGTCCGGCGGACGTGATGGGCAGGGAGACGGCCAGCGCCGCGCAGGCGGGGAGGCGCGCCGGGACGGGCCGCCCGCGCAGGAACGGCACCCAGCGCGGCCAGACCTCCCCCCACGGCCGGACCAGGCCGAGGGTGAGGACCGCGCCGAGGAGCCCGACGGCCGCGAGGCCGGCGCCGATCGGCGTGATCTCGTCGATGTACGCCAGGAACTCGTCGCTGATGCCGACGGGGATCCCCAGCAGCCAGCCGAAGCGGGTGACGGCGTAGAAGACGGGGACGGCGACCGCGACGGCGACCGCGTACCGGCCGGCCCTGAGCGCGCCGGCGGCGCTGCCGGGCCGGTCGGCGAGCAGCGCCCGCGTCCCCAGGACCATGAGGCTGACGCCGGCCGCCGTCAGGATCAGCAGGTTGAGGCTCGGCCAGGTCAGCATGGACATGATCAGCGAGAACTCGGCCTGGCCGGCGAGCACGGCGACGAGCATCACCGGCAGGTACCCGGCCGTCATCATGATGCGCACGTCCGGCAGGAGCACCGCCAGGCCGGCTCCGGCAACGACGGCCACGACGGCGGCGGCCCGGGTGAGCCGGCCCCTGGCGGCGAGCACGGCGACGCCGCCGGCCACCAGCGCCGACACCGCCAGCACGCTCCCGCCGACCGCGGGCGCGAGCGGGTCGAGCAGGGTGTTGCCCGGGCCGGGACGCCCGGCGTCGAAGGGGTACCCGGGCCCGCCGAGCGCCCAGAGGAGGCCGAGGGCCAGATAGCTCACCGACCAGACAGCGATGATCAGGACAGACACCGCCGGACGGCGCCTTCGCGGTTGAGAGGTGTTCACCCGGCTCAATCTGCCGCCGCGGCGGCCTCCCGCACATCGTCGCCAGGTCGCGACGGGGTCATCCGGAGGTCTCGCCTCACGGCCGCTACCCGCGCACCACCCGCTGACCGGCGCGCGTGCCCCGCCGGCGGCTGGTACCTTGCGCGGCGGGGTTTCCGCGGCGGGAGGACGTCATGCGATTCGGGGTGCTGGGGCCGCTGGCCGTGTGGACCGATCACGGCGAGCCCGTCTCGATCCGGGGGCGCATGGTGCGGGCCCTGCTGGCAAACCTGCTGGTGCACGAGGGACGTCCGGTGTCGGCGGACCGGCTGGTCGAGGACCTGTGGGGCGGGGCGGCGCCGGCCGACCCCACGGCCGCACTCCACGTCCGGGTCTCCCAGCTGCGCCGGGCCCTGGCCGGCGCGGAGCCTGACGGCCGGAACCTGGTGGTGTCGCAGGCTCCCGGGTACGCGTTGCGCGCCGGGCCGGAGGCGGTGGACGCGGCGCGGTTCGCGGCCCTGACCGGGCGGGCGCGGGCTTCCGGCGATCCACGGGTGCGGGCGGGCCTGCTGGCCGAGGCGCTGGAGCTGTGGCGCGGTCCCGCGCTGGCCGACTTCGCCGACGAGGAGTTCGCCCGGGTGGCCGTGGCCAGGTGGGAGGAGCAGCGGCTGGCCACGCTGGAGTCCTGGGCGGAAGCCCGGCTGGAGCTGGGTGAGCACGGCGACCTGGTCGGCGGGCTGGGCGAGCAGGTCGCCGGGCATCCCTACCGGGAGCGGCTGCGGGCGGCCCACATGCGCGCCCTCTACCGGGCCGGCCGCGCGGGCGAGGCGCTCGACAGCTTCCAGGAGTTGCGGCGGGCGCTCGCCGGCGAGCTGGGCCTGGAGCCGGGCCCCGAGCTGGTGGCGTTGCAGCGGGCCATCCTCACCGGTGACCCGGCGGAGGACGCCCCCGTACCGGCACCGCGGTCGACCAGACCGACCACCAATCTCCCCGCGCCGGTGTCCGAGCTGGTCGGCCGCGACCCGGCCGTGCGGCGGGTGCGGGAGTCGCTGACCGCCGCCCGGCTGGTCACGCTCACCGGCCCCGGCGGGGTGGGCAAGACCAGCGTGGCGCTCGCCGTCGCGCGCGCCCTGGTCGAGACGTTCCCGGAAGGCGTGTGGCTGGTTGACCTGACCGCCTGGGACGGGCGGGGCGACCCGGCGGAGCTGGTTCTGTCGGTCCTGTCCATCCCCGACGCGCCCGGCGATCCGGGCCCGGCGGGCGAGCGGCTGGCGGCCGCCCTGCGCGGGCGGCGGACGCTGCTGGTCCTCGACAACTGCGAGCATGTCATCGAGCCCGTGGCCGAGCTGGTGGGGGCGTTGCTGCCGGCCGTGCCGGAGCTGCGGGTGCTGGCCACCAGCCGGGAGCCGCTGCGGCTGCGCGGCGAGGTCCGCCGGGATCTGCCGCCGCTGGACGTGCCCGACAGCGACGACCCCGCCCGGCTGGCGGACTCGCCCGCCGTGCGCCTGTTCCTGGCGCGGGCCGGGCTGGCCCCGGAGCCGGACACCGTCGCGGGGGTGGCCGAGGTGTGCCGGCGGCTGGACGGCATCCCGCTGGCGCTGGAGCTGGCCGCCACCCGGGCTCCGGCTCTGGGCGTGCGGGAGCTGGCGGCGCGCCTGCGCGTGCCAGGGGACCGGTTCGGGCTGCTCGGCTCCGGGCCGCGCGACGCGCCGGCCAGGCAGCGCACGCTCGCGGCGGTGATCGACTGGAGCTGGAGGCTGCTGACCGAGCCCGAGCAGGCCGTGCTGCGCCGGCTGGCCGTCCACCCGGGCGGGTGCACGCTGGCCGCGGCCGAGGCGGTGTGCCGCGGCGGCGTGGTCTCCGGCGGCGCGGTGCTGGATCTGGTGGCGGGGCTGGTGGACCGCTCGCTGGTGACCCGCGGGGAAGGGCCCCGGTTCCGGCTGCTGGAGTCGGTCTCCGCCTACTGCCTGGACCAGCTGGGCCGCAGCGGCGAGGAGGCGGAGCTGCGGCGCCGGCACGCCGGCCACTACCTGGCGCTGGCCGAAGAGGCCGGACCCCGGCTGCGCGGGCCGGGCCAGCGGGAGTGGCTGCGCCGGCTGGACGCCGAGGCCGCGAACATGCGGGCGGCCCTGGAGACCTTCCGGCACGAGGGCGCGGCCGAGCCGGCGCTGCGGCTCACCACGGCTCTGGTCTGGTACTGGTTCCTGCGGGGCCGGTTCGCGGAGGCGCGCCGGGCCCTGGAGGCGGCGCTGGCCGTGGCGGGCGACGCTCCCCCGGAGCTCCGGGCCCGGGCCAGCACCTGGCACCTGGGTCTCTCGATCCGCCTGGGACAGGCCGGGCCGGAGCGGGTGACGGAGACGCTGCGCGGGTTCCCCGAGACCGACCAGGCCGGACGGGCGCACGCCGCCTGGTTCCTGGCCGCGTCCATCATCGACTTCGGGGACGAGAAGACCACCGGCGAGCTGCTGGAGCCGGCGCTGGACACGTTCCGGGCGACCGGCGACCGGTGGGGCGAGGCAGCGGTGCTGAGCACCCGCGCGATGCTCGCGCACCTGCACGGCGACCAGGGCGCGCTGGAGCACGACGCCCGGCGCGGCGCGGCCCTGTTCGGCGACCTGGGTGACGACTGGGGGGTGCTCCAGGCCCGCGACTGGCTGATCGGCCTGGCCGACCTGACGGGCGACTGGGCGGAGGCGGCCCGGCTGGCGGAGGACGACCTGCGGATGGCCGAGGATCTGGGGCTGTGGTCCGACGTGGCCGGTCGGCAGGCCTGGCTGGCCTGGGTCCACGTCCAGACCGGGGACCCACTGCGTGCTCTCCACCACGCCGAGCAGGCCAAGCGGCTGGCCGCGGAGCTGGGTCAGCGCTCGGGTGAGGTGTTCGCCACCATCGGCCTGGCCTTCGCCGCCCGCCGGGCGGGCCGGCTCGACCTCGCCGAGGAGCACCTGCGCGGGCTGCTGGCCGAGGCCCGCGACCGGCAGGCCGGAGACGGCGACCCGCCGTACCTGTCGATGGTGCTGGTCGAGATGGGGCTGCTGGCCGGCGAGCGGGGCGAGCACGCCGCCGCGCTCCCCTGGCTCCGGCAGGGCTTCGACGCGTATCGCGACCAGGGCTCGGCCCGCGGCATGGCCTGGGCGATCGCGGGCATGGCCGCCGCGGCGGCGGCCGACGGGCGGCCCGGCGTGGCCGCGCGGTCGCTCGGCGCCGCCGCGGCCGCGTGGCGGGAATCCGGGCAGCCGCTGTCCGACTCCGAGCGCGACGAGCTGGCGAGGATCACCGGCGGGGTCGAGGCCGCGGAGCCCGGCTTCGCCGCCCTGTTCGCCGCCGGTGGCGGGCTCTCGCTGGAGCGGGCGCGCCGGCTGCTCGACGACGCCACGGGCACGTGACCTACTTGGGGACGTAGACGTGGACGACGATCCCCGAGCCGAACCGGTTCACCTCGGCCAGCTTGAGGTGGGTGGTGTCGAACCCCGCGCCCTCGAACAGGTGCTTGCCTGCCCCGACGACGACCGGGAAGTACCAGAAGTGGAACTCGTCGACCAGGCCGTGCTCCACCAGCGTGCGGTCCAGCTCTCCGGTGCCCCACTTGATGATGTTCTGTCCGGGCTGCTCCTTCAGCTTCGCGACCTCCTCGGCCACGTCGCCCCGGATGAGGGTGGCGTTCCAGGTGGTCTCGGTCAGGGTGCGCGAGGCCACGTACTTCGGCATCTTGTTCATGGCCTCGGCCTGCGGGCCGTCCTGCGCCGACCACGCCTCGGCGAATCCCTCGTAGGTCACCCGGCCCAGCAGCATGGCGTCCGCCGAGGCGGACAGGTTCGTGACGTAGCCGTGGTGCTCGTCGTCCCAGTACGGGTGGCCCCAGTGCTGGGGCTCGGCCCGTGACGCGGTGGAGGGGCGGGTGTCGTCGATGATGCCGTCCAGCGACACGAACGTCGACTCGATGAGCTTGCGCATGGTCTCACTCCTTGGTCAGCGTGCGCGGCCCGTGTGCCGCTCACCTGCTGATTCCAGGCTGCCGCCGGCCCCTTACCGTTTCCTTACCGGTACCGCCGGACGAGATCCGGCCGATCGAGGCTCTGCGCCTGCTCCAAGGGAGGTGGTGTCGGGCTGGAGTTCCAGCGCTCGTTCGCCTCCAACACGCTGCGTGGCGTGGCCCGCGACGCCGCCCACCTCGCCACGCCCTTGGCCGTCTACGCCGGCAAGGCCCTGGCGGCATACGGCTTCTGACGTGGAATCCCCTCGGGTCACGGTCGCTCCGGTGCTGCTCCTGACGGCGTACGGGCTGGTCATGTACGCCGTCTCCGGGCTCGCGCTCATCCCCTTGCGAAGAACCACCCACCTGCGAAAGGAACTCGCCTGATGAACACAGATCTGCCCGTCGTGGTGGTCGGCGCGGGCCCGGTCGGCCCGGCCGCCGCGGCGCCGTGGGTCGACCATGCGCTGCCCGCCCGCGGCTCGCTCGGCTCCGGCCTGCGGCTGCTGGTCGACCAGGGCCTGGTGGACCCGCCGCGAACGTCAAGATTCGAGCCGTGCGCGTACGACCGGGCGGAACCGGCCTCGAACTGGTCTCCCGGCAGGCCGGCGGCTCGGAACGGCGGCTCGCCGCGGACCGTGTCGTCGCGGCCGCCGGCACCACGCCATCGCCGCCGGACTCCGCCTGGACCTGGACCCGATCCTGGGCACCACCCGCCTGCCGGCCCCGCTCATCGACCCCGACGACCACTCCTGCGGCACCGTACGCCCGCACGGCGTGGACGAGCTGACCCATCCGGAGCCCGGCTCCTACGCCATCGGCATGAAGAGCTACGGTCGCGCCCCCGCCTTCCTGCTCGCCACCGGTTACGAACAGGCCCGCTCGGTGGTGGCCGCGCTGGACTTCCGGCGCGCTGACCCGTTCTCCCGGCGAAGGGTATCGCCCGGCGGGACCTTCGCCCCTACTCCCGCCCGCCCGCGGCCGGGAGCGTGGCAGGAAGGACAAGGAGGCTCCTATGAAGGCGATGACCTATCACGAGCCGGGCCGGCGCACCTGGGAAGAGGTCCCCGACCCGCAGCTCACCTCCCCGACGGACGCGATCGTACGAGTGGACGCCGTCACGATCTGCGGCACCGACCTGCACATACTCAAGGGCGACGTGCCCGCGGTCGAGCCGGGCAGAGTCCTCGGCCACGAAGCCGTCGGCACCGTCGTGGCGGCCGGCAGCGCGGTCACCGGCGTCGAGCAGGGCGACCGGGTCCTGGTCTCCTGCATCACGGCGTGCGGCCGCTGCCGCTACTGCCGCACCGGCATGTACGGACAGTGCCTGGGGGGCGGCGGCTGGATCCTCGGCCACCGCATCGACGGCACCCAGGCCGAGTACGTCCGCGTGCCGTACGCCGACACCTCCACCCATCTGCTGCCCGAGGCCGTGACCGACGAGGCGGCGCTCATGCTCGCCGACATCCTGCCCACCTCCTACGAGGTCGGCGTGCTCAACGGCCGGGTCCGGCCCGGCGACACCGTGGTCGTGGTCGGCGCCGGACCGATCGGCCTGGCCGCCATCACGACCGCGCGGCTGTTCACCCCCGGCCACATCATCGCCGTCGACCCCACCGCGACCCGGCTGGAGGCGGCCAAGAGGCTCGGCGCGGACCTTCTCGTGGGCTCCGGGGACGACCCCGAGGCCGCGGTCGCCGAGCTGACCGGCGGCCTGGGCGCCGACGTCGCCATCGAGGCGGTCGGCATCCCGGAGACCTTCGAGCTCTGCACCCGCCTCGTCCGCCCCGGCGCGCACCTCGCCAACGTCGGCGTCCACGGCGCGCCGGTCACCCTGCACCTCGAAGACCTGTGGATCCGCAACCTGACCATCACCACCGGCCTCGTCGACACCTACTCCACCCCGGCCCTGCTCGACATGGTCGCCGCCGGCCGGCTCGACCCGACCGTGTTCGTCACCCACCGCTACGCCCTGCACGACATGGAGGCCGCATACCAGACGTTCTCCGACCCGGCGGGCAGCGGGGCGCTGAAGGTCGTCCTGTCCCGCGACGCCTGAGGCGTGCGCAGTCCCGTACGAGGTCCGCGGCGCGGACCTCGTACGGGAGTTCCGGCACCATGACGGGCGCGCGCCGAAAGGCCTGGGGAGCGGGGACGTTCGCCGGTGTCGCGGGACGGCCGGAGGGTCCACCCTGGGATCAGGAGCACTCACAGGGAAGAAGATGATCGACATGCTCCCGATTCGTTCCCTCATCGCCACCACGATGGTGGCCACCACCACGGGCCTGCTCGCCGTACCGGCGCAGGCCGTCCAGCAGGCCACGCCCACGCTCGTCGGGATCCGGGCCGCGCACCACAACGGCCTGGACCGGCTGGTCTTCGAGTTCCGCGGGCGGGTGCCCGACCAGCGGGACGTCCGCTACGTGTCCAAGCTGATCGCCGACGGCTCCGGCCGGCGGGTGAACGCGGTGGGCAGCGCGCTGCTGCGGATCCGCTTCGCCGGGGCCGACGGCCACGACCGTAACGGCAAGGTCACCTACGGCCCGGCCAGCCGGACGTACGCGCTGCCCGGCCTCATCCAGGTCGTCAACACCGGCGACTTCGAGGCCGCCTTAACCTTCGGCGCGGGCCTGGCCTGGCGCGCGCCCTACCGGGTCTACACGCTCACCCGGCCGAGCCGTGTCGTCATCGACATCGCCACGCCCCATCGGACGGTGCCGGTACGTGCCCACTTCCTCGACACCGCCAGGTACGAGACCGGACGGGGGCCGCACACCACCGGCGTACGGCGGCCGGTGATTCCACCCGCCACCGCCCACGGCGCGCTGCAGCGGCTGTTCGCCGGTCCCACCCAGGCGGAGAAGGCGCACGGGCTGCGCTTCGTCAGCTCCAGGGCCACCGGCTTCAGCAGGCTCACCGTGAAGAACGGAGTCGCCAGGGTCTACCTGACCGGCCGGCTCACCAGCGGAGGGTCGGCGTTCACGGTCGCCGACCAGATCAGGCCGACGCTCAAGCAGTTCCCCTCCGTCAAGTGGGTGAAGATCTACGACGCCGGTGGCCACACGCAGCGGCCCTACGGCCCGTCCGACTCCGTCCCGGAGTCGCTGGAGCCGTGAGGCGGGCCCCCTGCGGCGATCATGGCGGCTGGAGCCGTCCGCCCGTCCTGCGCCGGGCTTCCACGACGGCGAGGGCCGCCATCCCGCCCAGGGTCCAGCACGTCACCATGGCGAGGTCCATCCACGGCCACGGCCGTCCCGCCAGCGCGGCGAGCACCGTGTGCGCCACGTGCTTGAGCGGGAAGACGTCCCCGGCGATGCGCAGCGCGCCGGGGAGTTCGCCCCCGATGACGAAGACGTCGGAGACGAAGGCCAGGGGGAGGAACGTGCCGAGGGTGATGGCGTTGACGGTCTGCTGCCTGCTCGCGAACGCCACCACGAGGGCTCCGAGCACGGTGAAGCACGCCGTGCCGAGGACGATCGCGGCGAGCATGCCGGCGAGCGCGCCGGGCCCGATCCTGACGCCGTGGCCGAGCGCGGCCACCAGCGCCAGCAGGACGGTGGTGGCCGCGGTCACCAGCAGTGCGGTGGCGAGGTGGCCGGTGTGATAAGCCCAGCGCGGCAGCGGGGTGCCGGCCAGCCGTTTGAGCACGCCGCGCTCGCGATCACCGGCGATCGTGTCGGAGATGTTCACGTACGAGGCCACGCCCACCGTGTAGGTGATCATCGCGGCGAGCATGAACACCGGCAGCCGCACCCCCGAGACCCGGGCGCCGGCGAAGATCAGTGAGATCAGCGCGAGCAGCAGGACCGGCAGGATCACCGTGAAGAACGCCGTGGACAGGTCCCTGCGCAACCGGACCAGCGCGTGCGTGACCTGATCGGTCACCAGCCGCCATCGCGCGGGGCGCCCCTGCCGCAGGGGACGCCGGTTCCGCGCCGCCCTCGCGGTCTGGGCATGAGCCTGGGGCCGTTCCCAGCGGAAGCGCCAGACGGCCGCCACGGCGCCGCCGGCACCCCATGCCGCCAGCACCGCCAGGTGGCCGGCCTGGAAGCCCGCTCCGGTGAGTAACGGGTTCATGGCGTCGCGGACGGCGTGCGCGAAGTGCCGCAAGGGGAAGACCCAGCCCACGACGTCCAGCCAGGCGGGCGGCCGGGCGCCGACGAGGATGACGTCGGAGATGAACGCCAGCGCCAGCAGCAGGCCGGTGCCGAGTAACTGCACCGCCGCCGCGTTGCGCAGCAGCGCCACCATCGCGAAGCCGAGCGCGGTGAAGCAGGCCGCCCCGAGCAGCAGGGTGAGCAGCAGAGCGGGCAGCGTGCGCCAGACCAGCTGAGTGCCGTAGAAGAGTCCGCCGACGGTGAGCAGCACGGCCACCGTCGTGGCCGCGACCGCCAGCGACGCCCCTGTCAGCCCGGCGAGCACCGCCGAGGCCGGCACCGGCGTGCCGTGCAGCCGCTTGAGCCAGCCGCGGTCACGCAGATCCGCCAGGCGGATGGCGAGCGCGCCGAAGCAGCCCTGGGCGACGCCGAACACGGCCATGACGGGGATCACGAACTGCATGACGCGCACGTCCGTACCGGGCTGGACGACCTGGTTCCCCACCGCCGCCCCGACGATCACCGTCATCAGCAGGGGCATCGCGACGGTGAAGAAGGCCGCCATCGGGGTGCGGACGAAGGAGAGGGTCTCGTGCCGGACCAGCCGCCCGATCATGATGGCGCCTCGCCGACTAAGTCGAGATAGACGTCCTCCAGCGACGGCCGGGACAGGGTCAGCGAGGTCAGTTCGGTGCCGCGCTCCAGCGACCAGCCGGTCAGCGCGTGCAGGTCATGGGCGGGCCGCGCGGTCTCGACCGACACCGCCGCGCCACGCACCTCGACGCGGCCGGTGAGCGGTGGCAGGTCGGCTGCGGCCGTGCCCTCGGGCAGGAGGAAGGACAGCACGCTGGCCCGCTCGGCCGCGATGAGGGTGTCCGGCGCGCCGCAGGCGGCCAACCGGCCCGCGCGCAGCACCGCGACCCTGTCGGCGAGGTGCTGGGCCTCGTCCATGTAGTGGGTGGTGAGCAGGATCGTCGTGCCGAGCGAACGCAGGCCGTCGATCAGTTCCCACGCGTGATGGCGGGCCGACGGGTCGAAGCCGGTGGTCGGCTCGTCCAGGAACAGCACGTCCGGGCGCCCGACCAGGCCGAGCGCCAGGTCCAGCCGGCGCCGCTGCCCACCGGACAGCGTCCGCACGCGGGCGTCGCGCTTGTCCTGAAGCCCGACCTGCTCGACAACCTCGTCAGGATCGCGTGGGCGCGGGTAGAAGCCTGCGTACAGCCGCACCAGCTCGAAGACGGAGAACTCCTCCTCGAAGCCGGCCTCCTGCAGGACGATCCCGATGTGCTCGCGGTAGGCCCGGCCGCCGGTGGCCGGATCGAAGCCCAGCACCGACACGTGACCGGCGTCGCGCCCGCGGTGCCCTTCCAGGATCTCCACCGTGGTGGTCTTGCCCGCGCCGTTCGGTCCGAGCAGCGCGAACACCTCTCCCCGTTCGACGGTGAAGCTCACCCCGTCGACGGCCTTCACCGTCCCGTACTGTTTGCGCAGTCCCTCGACCATCACCGCTGACATGCCGGCTCCTCCATCCGCTGGGCCATCTCCACGAGCCGGTCGGCACAGCCCCATGCGTTGTCGTAGCAGCCCAAGACCTTGACCAGGTCGCCGCCGGACCGGGTGAGACCGGAGTCGACCACGCAGGGGGCGGCATCGCCGATGATGTCGCGGGAGACGAGCGGGTCGGTGCTGGAGCGCAGGATGGCGCGGCCGATCCTGCCGAACCCGTTGATTCCGATTCTCATGCCCTCATCGTCCGGCGATCCCGGCTCGTGGGTCAGAGGCCACGGTCCCGCGATGGGACGGACCTTCGCCCCTCGTCCCGGCGGGCCGTCATCCCGCTTCCGGCGGCAGTGCTTACCGGTCCCCGCCGATCGGGCGGAGATGCCTCAGCAAGGTCATGGCGGTCACGGCCAGGCCGAGCACGAGCACCCCGCTCAGGGCCGTGACGACGAGCAGCCCCTGGGTGAAGGCGGCCTGCGCCTCCGCCACCAGGTCCGCGGCCTGTCCCGGCGGCAGCGCGGCTGCGGCGGTCAGCGCCTCGCCGAGCGAGCCGCCCGCGTGCGGCGAGGTGACCGTGCCACCGTAGACGGCGGTGCCGACGCTGCCGAGCAGCGCGATGCCGAGCGCGATGCCCAGCTCGCCGCCGCACTCGGCCATCGCCGACGCGGACCCGGACCGCTCCGGCGGCGCCGCTCCGACGATGAAGCCGAGCCCCAGCGCGCCCACGGGCGCCATGCCGAGGAAGGCGATCGTGACACCCGCGATCAGCGTGCCGAGGCCGTCGCCCGCCACGACGACGGCGAACCCGGCGGCGGACACGACCAGCCCGGCCCCGACGACGAGGCCCGGCCGGAACACGCCCGCGACGAGCGGCGCCGCGAGCGACCCCGCGACCAGGCCGAGAGCGGGGACGGCCATCCACAGGCCCGCGGCCAGCGGCGAGAGGCCCTCGACGAGCTGCAGGTGCTGGCTCACGAACAGGTAGACGCCGCCCTGCAGCACCATGGCCAGCGCCAGGATCAGCAGGGCCGCGCTGAACGAGCGGTCGCCGAACAGGCGCAGGTCCACCAGCGGCTCCGCCAGCCGGCGCTGCCGCCGGACGAACGCCCAGCCGAACGCCAGGCCGACGCCGAGGGCCGCGTACGCCACCGGCTGCCCCGGGTCGTCGGCCAGCTCCTTCAGTCCGTGGACGAGCGGCAGGATCGCGGCCAGCGACATCGCCACGCTGGCCAGGTCGAGCCTGCCGGAGCCCTCGGCCCTGGTCTCCGGCAGCAAAACCAAGCCACCCACCAGGACGGCCACCATGATCGGCACCCCCATCAGGAACACCGAGCCCCACCAGAAGTGCTCCAGGAGCACCCCGCCGATCACCGGCCCGGCCGCCGCCCCGCCCATGAAGCAGGCGGTGAACACGCCGATGGCCAGGGCGCGCCGCCTGGCGTCCGCGAACAGCCCGGCCACCAGCGCCAGCGCGGACGGCCCGATCGTGGCGCCCGCGATCCCCAGCAGCACGCGGGCGCCGATCAGCATCACGGTCGTGGTGGAGTACGCGGCCACGAGCGAGGCGGCGGCGAACGCGGCCGCACCGATCAGCAGCAGCCTGCGCCGGCCGATCCGGTCGCCGATCGAGCCCATGGTGATGATGAATCCGGCGATCATGAACCCGTACACGTCGGTGATCCACAGCAGCTCGGTGGCGCTGGGGTTCAGGTCGGCGGCCAGGTGAGGCAGCGCGAGCATCAGCACCGTGTTGTCCACGGCGAGCAGGAGCGTGGCAAGGGCGAGCACGAGCAGCCCCAGCCACGCCCGCGCCCCGGTCCTGGGGGAAGTCGTGGTGGTCGTCATGCGATCAGCCTGGAGGGCGGACGTTCGGGTCCTGTTCGGAACTGCTTAGGGTGAGATCCATGCGCTTCGCCGTACTCGGGCCGCTCGAGGTGATCGCCGACGACGGGCGTGCCGTGCGCGTGCCCGAGCTCAAGGTACGGGCGCTCCTGGCCTGCCTGCTCGCCGGAGACGGGCAGGTCGTGGCCGCCGACCGGCTGATCGAGAACCTGTGGGGGCCGGAGCCGCCGGGCAACCCGCTGGGCGCGCTGCGCGCCAAGGCGTCGCAGCTGCGCAGGGCGCTGGACGAGGCGGAGGCGGGTGCCAGGGAGCTGATCGTCACGCGGTCGCCGGGCTACCTGGTCGGCGGCGACACCGACGCCCGCCGCTTCCGCGAGGCCGCCGGCCGGGCCGGGGCCGCCGGGGACCCCCGGGAGAGAGCCGCCCTGCTGGCCGAGGCGCTGTCGTGGTGGCGCGGCCCGGCCTTCGCCGGCTTCCCCGGCGAACCGCTCGTGCGGGGGGCCGCGGCCCGGCTGGAGGAGCAGCGGCTGACGGCTCTGGAGGACTACGCCGACGTACGGCTGGCTCTCGGGCAGGACTCGTCCCAGATCGGCGAGCTGGCCGAACTGGCCGCCCAGCACCCCACGAGGGAACGCTTCCACGGCCTGCTCATGCGCGCCCTCTACCGTTCGGGGCGGCAGGCCGAGGCGCTGGAGGTCTACCGGTCCCTGCGTGAGCGCGTCCGCGACGAACTGGGCCTCGACCCTGGCCCCGAGCTCGCCGCTCTCCACCAGGCGATCCTGGAGCAGAGCCCCGGCCTGCGCCGCCCGGCGGTCGTCCCGGCGCCCGCCCCCACCCGGCTGCCCGAACCGCTCACCGAGCTCGTGGGCCGCGACGAGGCCCTCGACGAACTGGCCGCGCTGCCACCCACGACCCGGCTCGTGACGCTCACCGGCACGGCCGGCGTCGGCAAGAGCCGCCTCGCCCTGGCGGCCGCCCACCGGCTCGCCGGCGACTTCCCCGGCGGCGCGTACCTGGTGGAACTGTCATCGGTCACCGCGGGCCCGGACGTGGCCGAAACCATCGCGACGACACTCGGCGTACGCGACGACGGCGGCGCGGGGGCGGCACCCGGCATGATCGGCGGCGGCGCGAGCGGGACCGTGCCCGGGATGATCAGCGGCGGCGCGGGCGCGACCGTGCCGGGGGTGCCCGGCGGAATGGGGGAGTCGATCGCCGCGGCTTTCGGCGATCGCCGGGCTCTGCTGGTGCTCGACAACTGCGAGCATGTGGTGGAGGCGGTGGCCGAGCTTGTGGAGCGGCTGCTGCGCGGTGGGTCCGGGCTGTGTGTGATCGCCACCAGCCGGGAGCCTCTGGGCGTGACCGGCGAAGTGGTGCAGGAGGTGCCGCCGCTGGACGTATGGGCGGCGATGCGGCTGTTCGCCGCCCGGGCCGCAGACGCGCAGCCGGGTTTCGCGCTGACGGCCGGGGACGCCGACGCCGCCGAGGTGATCTGCCGCCGCCTCGACGGCATCCCGCTGGCGCTGGAGCTGGCCGCCGCCCGGACGCGTTCGCTGGGCGTGGCGGCCCTGGCGGCGCGGCTGGACGACCGCTTCCGGCTGCTGTCGGCGGGACGCCGGACCGGCCCCGCCCACCAGCGGACCCTCAGGGCGGCACTCGACTGGAGCTGGGAGCTGCTCACCGAGCCCGAACGCGTGGTGCTGCGCCGCCTGGCCGTCCAGGTGGGCGGCTGCACGCTGGAGGCCGCCGAGCGGGTCTGCGCCGTGCCTCTGCCGATCGAGGGAGCGCTGCCCGCCTGCGGGTCGGACCTCGCGCCGGACGACGTCGCCGACCTGCTGGCCCGGCTGGTGGACCGGTCGCTGATCGTACGGTCGGGCGACAGGTACCGGTTGCTGGAGTCCGTGGCCGCGTACGGGCTGGAGCGCCTGCGCGAGGCAGGCGAGCACGACCGCGTCCTGAGCTGGTACGCCACCTACTACACCCAGCTCGCCGAGTGCGCGGAGTCGTACCGGAGCGGGCCCGCGCGGCACCGCTGGATCCGGCGGCTGGACGCCGAGGCCGCCAACCTGCGCGGCGCGCTGGATGCCGCCATGAGCCTGGGCGACACGCGGCTGACCGAGCGGTTCACCGCCTCGCTCGGCTGGTACTGGGTGCAGGCCGGCCGGTTGACCGAGGAGCCGGGCCTGCGTGACCTGCAGGCTACGTGAGCCGTCGCCCGCCAGAGGCGAAGGGCCCGGAAACCGGGGTCCTAGTGCCCGCCCGGCCGGTGACTTGTAGCCGGTGACACCGGCCGGAACCGCGGCCTAGCGTTTCAGCATGCCGAGTACGCGCGGCCGCGCCCCGTTGCTCACCCGACAGAAAGGCTGAACCCATGACCGCATCCACGGACCGCGGCACTCAGGACGGTGTGCTGGCGACGATCCGCGCCCACCACGACCAGCTCGGCCGGACCATGTCCGACCACGCGCTCACCATCAGCCGCTCGATCGACCGTCTGGCGTCGCCCGCGGCCCGGCGCGGGGTGCTGGTCGACTTCTGCAACCAGGAGGTGCTCCCGCACGCCATGGCGGAGGAGGAGACGGTGTACCGCGTCGCCGCCGACCTGCCCAGGACCAGGCTGCTGGTGCGGGCGATGCACGACGAGCACCTGACGCTGCGCGAGCTGGTCGGCGACCTCGCCTCGGCCGGCTCCCCGGGAGAGATCTCCGCCGCCGCCACGGCGCTGAACGCCGTCTTCCAGAGCCACGTGGAGAAGGAGAACGAGATCCTGCTGCCCGCGCTGGCGGACGCGGGAGTCGACCTCGCCGCCCTGCTCAAGGGCATGCAGGAGGTCCTCGGCGGCGAGCCGGACACCGTCGAGGCCGTCGAGGAGGAGCGGGCCCCGGCCGAGTCGCCGGAGCTCGACGTGCGCCGGCTGGTCCCGGCGCAGCGCCACGAGCAGATCTTCGCCACGTTCGGCGAACTGACCGCGCGTACGGCGTTCGTGCTGGTCAACGACCATGACCCGAAACCGCTCTACTACCAGTTCGCCGCCGAGCACCCCGGCGAGTTCACCTGGGAGTACCTCGAGTCGGGACCGACTGTCTGGAAGGTCCGCATCGGCCGTCCCTGACCACAAGGCCCGGCCACCTCGGCCAGAGCGCCACAAGGGCTGCCGTGATGGTCAAGAGCCGGTCGCGGCCGGCTCGATCCGGACCGTGACCCGTTCGCCCGCTTCGGCGTGCCCGTCCAGGCCGGTCGCGTCCGTCAGCCGCACGGTCAACGCCAAAATCGCGGCGAACTGCCGCGACGGCGGCGGGTCGATCAAAGTGACGGCCTGGTCGCCGAGCCACAGCACGACCGGCATCCCTCAGAGCGACGCTCGCCGAATTCGACGGCGGCCTGGGCGAACACCCGGCCATCCTAAGTGCGCGAATTCCTCACCTCCCGGCGCGCCAAGATCACTCCCGAGCGTGCCGGGATGAGCGTGAAGTATGCCGGGATGAGCGTGAAGTATTACGCCAAGCTCGAACGCGCCCACCTGCCGTTGGCCTCGCGCACGAAACCAACGGCGGCAACGCCATCCCGCGCCGCCGCCCCACGCAGCCGACGGCACGCCCCGGCCTGCAGTGGATGTTCGACACCCTCACCACCGCCCCGGCGATCGTCGGCAACGACCGGTCGGAACCGCCAACCTCCTGGGCCGCGCCCTGTGCCTGACGTCTGCGTGCCTGACGTCTGCGTGCCTGACGTCTGCGTGCCTGACGTCTGCGCCCACCTCACCCGGCCGCCGAACTTCGCCCGTTTCACCTTCCTCGACGGCGCCGGCGGCAGCTTCGACCTGGTCGGCGAACTGTCCACCCTCGGCGACGACTTCCGCCGCCGCTGGGGCGCCCACGACGTGGGCAGCGGTGGGGTGCGGGGCGGGCGTGGCCCTGGTCAGCGGGCGCTCACCTTGAACAGGCCGTGCGCGCCGGCCTCCGCCTGCCGCATCGTGTGGTCCACGACCGGGTACGTGCCCGCCTCCGGGAAGACCAGCTCGGCGAAGCCGCCCTGGGCGGGGGCCAGATCCAGCACCTGCGCGCCGCCCGCGTCGTCCTTCCGCAGCCGGTACGCGCCCTCCTTGTAGATCGTGTCGAACGGCGCCCCCACGACGTGCAGTGCCGTGCCCGAGCTGGGACCGGCGGCGACGGCCCAGATCCGCACCCGCTCCCCGGCCTTCGCCGCCAGCGGCGCGTGGTCGTACCCGGCGGCGGTGCCGTTGAACATCCAGCCGTCGGGACGTCCCTCGCGGATCTTGGCCACCTGGGCGTCGCCGCCCGGCTCGCCGAGGTGGAGCTCGCCCTGCACCAGGAGGTACTCGCGGTCCACCTCCGGCAGCTCCGGCGGATCGATGACCACCGCGCCGTACATGCCGTTCGCGATGTGCTGCGTCATCGGCATGGTCGAGCAGTGGTACAGCCAGGCTCCGGCGTGCCCGGCGCGGAAGCGGTAGGTGAGGCGTTCGCCCGGCTCGATGGTGCGCATGACCTCGTCCGGCGCGTTCGCCCCGGCGTGGAAGTCGATGCCGTGGCCCATCGTGCCGCCGTTCACGAACGTGACCGTGAAGGTGTCGCCGACCTTGCCGCGCAGCACCGGGCCAGGGACCTTGCCGTTGAACGTCCACACGCGCTGCCGCACGCCGGGCGCGACCTCCTGGACGGCCTGGTCGTCCACCCGGATCTCGACCTGGTGTTCCACGCCTCCCGGCGCGGGCTTGAGCGTCGCGTCGTGCGGGGTCCATTCCGGTGACATGGGCGCGGACAGGTCGAGGCGGGCGGGGGCCACGGTGTCGCCGCCGGTGGCGTGGCCGCCGTGCGCGGTGCCGGCGGGGACGACGCGCATGGTCATGCCCGCGGCGCGGTGCCCGGCCACGGTGCACCAGCCGTCGACCGCCTCCGCCAGGGGCGGCAGCGTGAGCGTGGCGCTCTCGCCGCGGCCCAGCAGCGGGGTGCGCTCGCCGGTGGCCAACCGCAGGTCGTGCCGCTGGGCGTCGGTGTTGGTGACGCGCAGCGTCAGCACGGTGCCGGGCGCGGCCTCGATCACCGAGGGCCTGATGCTCATCCCGGCCAGGGTCACCTCGACCGTCCGCGCCCCCGTGGCCGTGACCATCTCCGCCGTCCCGGCACCACCGGTCGTCGACACCACGACCGCCGCCGCCGTCAGCAGAATCCCCACCACCACCCCGGCCAGCCCGGGCCAAGCCCGCAGCCACCCACCACCAGTCCCATCACCGTCACCGCCGCCGGCGCCTGCGGCGGCGCCTGGGGCGGCGTCGGCGGCCGTCGCGCCACCGATGGAGGCGCCGCGAGACGCGTCGCCAGCAGAGGCGCTGCGGGACGCGCCGTCGGCGGAAGCGCCTCCTGCGATCGCGCCGCCGCCGGGTCCGATGAAGGTCGTCGCGCCGCCGCCGGGTCCCATGAAGGTCGTCGCGCCGCCGCCGGGTCCCATGAGGGGCGTCGCGCCGCCGCCGGGTCCCATGAGGGGCGTCGCGCCGCTGGGTCCGATGGGGCTCATCACGCCGCCGTCGGGTCCGATGAGGGGCGTCGCGCCGCCGCTGGTGGGGCCGTGGCCTGGCGTCGTGACGGTTGTCTTCTCGGCTGCGGGGCGCGTACGCCCGACCGCCCGGGAACGGGTCAGGGCGGTCGTGGCCAGGGTCACGAACGCGGCGGTCGCGGCGAGCACGAGTGCCCAGCCGAGCAGGCGCAGGGGCGCGGGCACCGGCAGCGCCAGCAGCGGCACCCCGAGGTTGAAGGCCGCCAGCCGCACCGCCCAGCCGCGCTCCAGCAGCGCCGCGTTCTCCTTGAAACGGGCCGGGCCGCCGCCCAGCACCGCAGGGAGCAGGTGCAGCAGCGAGCCGAGCAGCACCTGGGCGACGAACCCGGCGAGCACCAGCGGCAGCAGCGGATCCAGCCCGGCGGTGACCTCGGCGGCCGGACGGGTGGCCACGATCGCCAGGTTCGCGACCAGCGCGATCCCGAACCAGACGACGCCCGCTCCCATCGTCCAGGCCGCCCCGGTGTGCGGGCGCCGCCGGCGCACCGCCTCGGCCAGCGGCGCCAGCGCCGCCACGGTGCCGGCCGCGTAGGCGGCCAGCCCGGCGACCGCGACCCACCGCCAGCCGGTCAGCAGCCCGGCCACGGTCACCCCCAGGCCGGGGGCGGCCAGCCACAGCCCGATCCTGGAGGCCCGGCGGGTCCGGTCGGGCATGCGGGTGCGCAGCACGGTCGGCCACAGCGTGAACAGCGTGCCGAGCACGGTCAGCCCCACCCAGCCGAGCAGGTTCACCTCGGCGTGCGCGGCCTGCATGCGCTCGTGGGCATCGGCGTGCGGGACGTGCGCGGCCAGCAGCCCGCCGAGCACGCCACCGGCCGCCAAAGCGCCGGCCGCGCTCACGTACCAGCCGATGACGTGCCCGAACCTGCCGGGCAGGGCCCGGCGCAGCAGCGCGACCAGCACGTACGCGTGCCACAGCACCACGGCCACCACCACGCCCGCGCCGGCCGCGGCGAGCTGCCAGGGACCGGCGGCGACCCCGTACAGGATCGCGATCGTGGCGGCGTTGAGCAGCGCGAGCCGGGCGAGGCTCGCCGTCTGCGCGGGGGTCCTGGTGCGCAGCAGCGCGACGGTGAAGTGCTCGCTCCAGATGAGGATCGCGGTGGAGACCCCGCCGAGCAGGAACACGTGGATCAGCAGCCAGCGCGGCGCCGGCAGCAAGTCGCCGGCCAGCGCCACCGCGACGGTGAGGGCCAGCCAGCCGACCACGATCGCGTTCGCCCGCAGGTGCCACGACGCGCGCGGGCGCTGCGGCGGCGTGCTCGGGGCACCCGGCCCCTTACGGATCTCGACAGGGTTCACCGCCGGCACCTCCTTATCGTGACCGGACCGCGAGCGCGACGCCGCGACCGCGCATCCGGCGAACAAGAGCAGGGAGAACACGGCCAGGACGCCGCCGAGTGTGCGCACCGCGTCCAGGGCGGCCAGGTCACCGGCGACCCGGGCGGCCACGGCCACGTGCAGCAGCGTCAGCGGCGCGTACAGAACGGGCCGGTACGGGAGCCGCACCCGCAGCACCGCCGGCAGGATCACCGGGGCGTGGCCGAAGACCATCGACATCACGAAGCCGAGGAACAGCGCGTGCAGGGCCGCGTCGTACAGGTAGCGGCCGGACGACAGGCCGGTGGCGGCCCACAGGACTCCGGCCACGCCGAGCCAGGCGTAGCCGGCCAGCAGGCACGCGGCCGCGTACCGGGGCAGGCCGGAGCCGCGGACGGTGTGGCGGGCCACGTCGCGCCAGGCCAGCCAGACGGCGACCAGGACCATCCCGGCCCCGGCCGTCCGCGCGCCCATGACCGGGCCGGCGAGCGAGACGAGGGCGCCGGCGCCGACCAGCGCGGCCGCGGCCACCAGGCCGCCCCACGCCCCGGGCCGCAGGAAGACGACGTGCGCCAGCTCCAGCCGTTCGGCGGCGATGGTCAGCACGTGGAAGGCGGCGAACCAGACCACCAGCTCCGGGATCGGCCGTCCGGCCAGCCACAGCAGGCCGCCGCCGAACCAGGCCAGCGCGCCGGCCAGCTGCATGAGCGTCTCGCGGCTCACCCGCCGGCCCAGCAGCGCGACGTAGACGGCCACCAGCCAGCCCGCGGCGGCGGTCAGCGCCGCCTTGCCGGCCTGTTCGGCGCCGGCGGCCAGGGCGACCGCCCCGAACGCGGACAGCGCGGGGGCCGCGTATCCCCAGAGCTGCCGGAGCGCCACCGCGCGTTCCAGCGAGATGAGCGTGCCCAGGAAGCCCAGCGCCATCAGCGGCCCGTGCTGCTCCGTGAACGCCGCGGGGGCGGGCAGCCAGGCGACCAGCAGGGCCACTCCGCCGAACAGGCCCGCGACCAGCGCCACCGCGGCCCCGCCCAGCAGGGGGAGCCGCCCGGCGGCCAGGCGGGGGCCGGGGTACGCACGGGTCGTCGGCACGGGCGGTTGCTCCACTTCCGGGAGGGACGTGACCAACGTAGGGCGAGCTCAGGCCGCCGGTCGGGGGCCGAAGGTCATCTCGGGAAGGACCAAAGTCCTTTTCCACCCGATCGGCAGACGGGCTCAAGGAAGCCGCGTACGGAGCGTGACCCGGGGTATAGGGCGCCCCACCGCCCTCGACAAGCGACCACGCCGCAAGATCATCTGCTCCACCACGCCAAGGAGGACATTTCCGTGGAACGCGTCATCGCCGGATTCGACGGCTCGCCGGGCTCCGTCAGGGCGCTCGGGTGGGCGCTCGGCCAGGCTCGCCTGCACCGCGCCGAGCTCCAGCCCTGGACGATCCTGCCGGACCGGACATCGGCGACCGGCGAGAAGACCGAGGAAGACCTGCGCCGGGCGGCCGGCGACATCACCCGGGGTTACGCCGAACCGCGCTTCGGCCACGGCGGTGCCGCGGCCGGCCTCATCGCCGCCTGCTCCCCCGGCGACCTGCTCGTCGTCGGTTCGCGGGGCCACAACCGGCTCGCCGGGCTGCTGCTCGGCTCGGTCAGCAAGGCCTGCCTGTACCAGGCGCCCTGCCCGGTGACCGTCGTCCCGGACCTGCCGCGCCTGTCCGACTCGCACAGCCACGTGATCGCCGCGGTCGACGGATCGGAGCACGCCCGGCACGCCCTGCGGGTGGCGGCCGAGGAAGCCGCGCTGCGCGGCGTCGACCTGCACGCCGTGCACGCCGTGCACTGGGACTCCGTCGGGGTCGAACTGGTCAAGCCCGACACCGACCGGCTGATGGAGTGGGGCGAGCGCACGCTGGACCGCGAACTGGCCGAGACCGGGGTCAAGGCCCGGCCCCTCGTCGTCCAGGGCCACCCCACCGACGTGCTGACGAGGCTCGGCGCCGAGGCGGACCTGCTCGTCCTCGGTTCCCACGGCCGCAGCCGGCTGGAAGGCGTCCTGCTCGGGTCCACCAGCGAGTACTGCGCCCAGCACGCGCCCTGCCCGGTCATGATCACCCGTGACGTGACGTGACGGCTGGCCATTCCACGGGCGCGGGCCGTACGATTCCGCGTCATGATCATTCGTTTGTCGGCGGCGGTGGCCGCCGGTGTGGTGCTTCTGTCAGGTGCGGCCCACGCCGACCCGGTCAAGGGCGCCCCTGAACTGACCCACAACGCGCTCTACAAGGCGGCCAAGCTGCCCAAGGTCTCCTGCGGGGCGGCCAAGGGCACGACCGCCGCCTCGACCAGGACGTACATCACCAAGCTCGTCGGCTGTCTCAACAAGGCGTGGAAGCCGGCCATCAAGGACTTCCAGCCGGTCAAGGTGGAGTTCAGGGCCAAGGACGACCTCCAGTCCTGCTCCAGCGGCATGGACCTGCGCGAGTCCTTCTCCGAGGTCTGCGGCACCGTCATCAAGGTGCGGCTGGCCGACGACTGGATCAGGGCGAAGAAGGACGACAAGATCCTCTCCTCGCTCACCCGGACGTGGAGCGGCGTCGTCCTCGGCCAGACCGGCATCGGCCGGGTCTGGTGGGCGCTGCGGAACGACGGCTCGGAGAAGGTGATGAACGAGCAGAACCGCCGGTACGGCCTGCAGTCCGACTGCCTCCAGGGCGTGTCGGTGAAGAGCCTGGGCCGCACCGTCAAGGACTGGCCGGCCTTCCTCAAGTCCGCTCAGCCCAAGGCGTATGCCAGGTTCGCCAAGAACGACGGCAAGCCCGCCAACCGTGCTCACTGGGCCGGGCAGGGCCACAAGGCCGGCAGGCCGGGCGCGTGCAACACGTGGAAGGCGCCGTCCGCCAAGGTCGCGTGACCCCCTCGTCAGGGCAGCGTCGCCAGGAAGTTGGCGACCACCGGGTTCGGGTCGTCACGGCGCCAGGCGGCGGCGACGCGGGTGCGGGCCGTGCCGGGCGTGATCGCGCGGAAGGCGACCCCGGCGAGCCGGACGCGCCGGATGCTCGCCGGGGCCAGCGACACGCCCAGCCCGGCCTCCACCAGGGCGCACACCGTCAGCCATTCCACCGCGTGACGGACGATCCGCGGGGTGAAGCCCGCGCCGGCGCACAGGTCCGTGATCTGGTCGTACAGGCCCGGCCCCGCCGCGCGGGGCAGGAGCACGAACGGCGAGTCCGCCAGCCGCGCCAGCGGGACGGACCGGAGGGACGCCAGCGGATGAGCGGACGGCAGGACGGCGACGAAGGGCTCGGTCAGCACCGTCGCGAAGCCGAGCTCCGCCTCACCGGAGTGCGGCTCGCGCAGCAGGCCGACGTCGATCGTCCCGTCGTGCAGGGCGGCGAGCTGCGGGGCCGTGGTCATCTCGCGGATGTCGGGCCGCACCTCGGGGAACCGTTCCAGGAAGGCGCGCAGCAGGCCGGGCAGCACGGTCAGCGCCAGTGAGGCGGCGAACCCGATCCGCAGCCGGCCGGTCCGCCCGCTTCCCGCGTCCCGCGCGGCGGCGAGCCCGGCCGCGACGCCGGCGAGGGCCCGCTGGGCGGCCGGCAGCAGCTCCCGGCCCGCGGCGGTGAGGGAGATCCGGCCCGGCTCGCGGTGGAAGAGCGGGTGGCCGACCCTCTCCTCCAGGCGGCGGATCTGCTGGCTCAGCGGCGGCTGCGCGATGCCGAGGCGGACGGCCGCGTGGCCGAAGTGGAGTTCCTCGGCGAGCACGGCGAACGCGTGCAGGTGGTGCAGCGGAAGCTCGGGACGGTCCATACGCCCAGAGATATCAGCCCATGAGTCCACGCGTCTTCGACGTATCGCCGCCGATCACCTATCGTGCCGCGCATGACAGAGCGACGCGCCATCCTCAGCGGTTCGGTCTTCGAGGAGCAGATCGGCTACGCCCGCGCCGTGGTGGACGGTGACTGGGTGCACGTGTCCGGGACTACCGGCTTCGACTACGCCACCATGACGATCTCCGGCGACGTGGTGGAGCAGGCCGAGCAGTGCCTGCGCAACATCGGGTCGGCGCTCGCCGAGGCGGGGTGCGGCTTCGGCGACGTGGTCAGGGTGCGCTACCTGCTGCCCGACCGCGCCGACTTCGAGCCCTGCTGGCCCGCGCTGCGCCGCTGTTTCGGCGAGGTCCGCCCGGCCGCGACGATGCTGGTCTGCGGACTCGCGGACCCGCGCATGAAGATCGAGATCGAGGTGTACGCGCGCCGCCCGTCCTGAACGGCGGCGCCTGATCCGGCGCCGGCGGGGAACGGTCCGGGTCATGGAAGTGCTGAGCAGCCGCGTACTGCTGCGCCCCGGTGACCTGGAGCGCAGCCGCCGTTTCTACGCCGATACGCTCGGCCTGGCCGTCTACCGGGAGTTCGGCCCGCCGGACCATCCCGGCGTGGTCTTCTTCCTCGGGCAGGGGTTCCTCGAACTGTCGGGGCACTCCGGCGGACCGGCGGGCGAGCGCATGATGCTGTGGTTGCAGGTCCGCGACGTGGGCCGGGAGGAGGAGCGGCTGCGGCGGGCGGGCGTCACCGTGCTGCGCGAGGCCAGGCGGGAGCCGTGGGGGCTGGTCGAGCTCTGGATCGCCGACCCCGACGGGCACCGGATCGTGCTGGTGGAGGTGCCGCCCGAGCATCCGCTGCGGCGCGATCCGCGCTGAGACGCGGTCTCTCGGGGGCGCCCGTAGCATTGATACGGTTCAAGCGCCGCCGCACTTCATGACCGAGGAACGATGCCGAGCATCAAAGACGTCGCCCGACTCGCCGGGGTTTCCGTCGGCACCGTGAGCAACGTGCTCAACCGGCCCGAGATGGTGGCCAGGGAGACCCGCATGCGGGTGGAGGCGGCGGTGGCCCAGCTCGGCTACGTCCGCAACGGCTCCGCCCGCCAGCTGCGGGCCGGGCGCAGCACGACGATCGCCGTGGTCGCGCTCGACCTGACCAACCCGTTCTTCATCGACGTGCTGAACGGCGTCGAGACCGCCGCGCAGGACGTCGACGTCAACGTGATGGTGGTCAACAGCAGCAAGGACGCCGCCCGGGAGGCGCGGCTGCTGCGCATGTTCGAGGAGGAGCGCCCGCTGGGCGTGCTGATCACCCCGGTCAACGCCTCGGGCCAGCGGGAGCGGCTGGGCGGGCTGATCTCCCGGGGCATCCCTGTGGTGACGTTCGACAGCTCGTCGCGCCACTCCTACGGGTGCGCCGTCTCGGTGGACGACGTGCTCGGCGGCCGGCTCGCCGGTCGGCACCTGCTCGACCGGGGTCACCGGCGGATCGCCTTCGCCGGCGGGCCGTTCCCCGTCCGCCAGGTGGAGGACCGCCACCACGGCCTGGCCGGCGTGCTGGGCCCGGACAGCGAGCTGACCGTGATCCCACTGCCGGACCTCACCGTCGCCACCGGCCGCCAGGCCGGCAAGGAGCTCGCCGGCCTGCCCCGCGAGGAGCGGCCCACCGCCGTGTTCTGCGCGAACGACCTGGTGGCGATGGGCGTGCTGCAGGAGCTCACCCAGCGCGGCCTGCGGGTCCCCGCCGACGTGGCGATTCTCGGGTACGACGACATCGACTTCGCCGCGGCGGCGGCCGTGCCGCTGTCGTCGATCCGCCAGCCGCGCGAGCAGCTGGGCCGCACCGCGGCGCTGATGCTGCTGGAGGAGGCCGACAGCCCCGGCGGCCACGAGCATCGTCACGTGGTCTTCCAGCCTGACCTGGTGGAGCGGGTCTCGACGGCGCACCCGTGAATCCCGGGCCGAGCTGTCACGTCAGAAGGCATGGGGGCCGAAGCGGCCCCAGGCCACGAACGCGGCCAGGACGAGCAGCACCACGTTGACGGCGATCGCCGGATGCTCCCCGCGCCGGCCGTGCGTGACCGCGGCGCCGATCATGACGATGACCAGCCCGGCCGCCGCCAGCGGGGTGAGGATCGGGACGACGCCGAACGTCGCCGGCAGGATCAGCCCGAGCGCGGCCAGCACCTCCAGCCCGCCGATGGCCTTGACCGCGCCGGCGGAGAAGTCCTCCGTCCAGGCCAGGCCGGCGGCCGCGAGCCTCTCCTTGGGCTGCGCCAGCTTCATCAGCCCGGCCACACCGAACACGGCGGCCAGCAGGCCCGCGACGATCCACAGTGCGAGGTTCATGGGGGTCCCGTTCTCACGCGGCTTGAAATGTTCAACAGGACCCTAGAGGGTGCGGCGGTCCGTCCGTGCGAGCGGCCCTGGCCGGGCCGCTCGCACGGAGACCGCTATCGCTGTGCGGCCGCGGCGCCGGCCCAGCCGAGCAGGGCCTCGGCGGTCTGGAAGCGGCGGCTGGAGCTGGTCTCACCGAGGAGGACGCCGACGAGCCGGCTGCCGCCCCGATCGGCGGCGAAGGCGAGCGTGTAACCGGCGGCGCGGGTGTAGCCGGTCTTGACGCCGAGCGCGCCGGAGGTGCCGAGCAGGCGGTTGGTGTTGCGCCATGAGTACGAACGGCGCTCGGAGGTCGCGGGGACGGTGTGGTACTGGGTGGAGGTGACCTTCTCCAGGGTCGGGTTCTCCAGCACCTTCTGGGCCAGGCGGACCTGGTCGCGGGCGGTGGAGTGGCCGCCGCCGCCGTAGGGCATGCCGTCCGCGTTGACGTACAGCGTGTCGTTCATGCCGAGCTGCCGGGCGGTGGCGTTCATCGCGGCCACGAACCCCTCGACGCCCGGCCCGTACGTGCGCGCGAGCGCGTGCGCGGCGTCGGCGCCGGAGGGCAGCATGAGCGCGTGCAGCATGTCCTCGACGGTCAGCGTGTCGCCGGCGCGCAGGTGGGCGACCGCGGCGCCGCCCCTGGCGGCGTAGCCGACGTCGGCGGTGGTGACCTCGACCTTGTCGGTGGGCTCGGCCCGCTGGAGCACCACGTACGCGGTCATCATCTTGGTGAGGCTGGCGACCGGCCTGCGCAGGTCGGCCTCCTTGCTGAAGTGGACCTGGCCGGTGGTGGCGTCGACCAGGTGGGCGGCCGTGGCCAGGACGGCGGGGGCGGCTTCGGCCTGCGCGGCGTCGACGGGGGTGGCGACCGGCGGGGCGGCGTGGGCGGCGGTGCTGCCGGCGGTCAACGCCGCGGCGGCGACGGCGAGGCTGATCAGCGCTCCGCCGAACCGGTGGGTGACGTTCATCTGGGGGCTTGCTCCTAGCTTCCATGCCGCCTACCGGGTTAGCTGACGGGTTCGGGCGTGGAAGTGCCCTACGGCGCGTGGTGCGCCGATTCACCCCAAGGGGAATGGGTCCCCGGCTCCGCGAACGGATTCGGCGGCCGTGCGCTCCCCGGGGGTGGGGCACGCACGGTCTGGGCAAATGAAGCCTCAACGTAATGCAATCTGACAAACGTCGCAACTCACCACAATTCGGATTTGACCGGCGCTATCGCCGGTCACGCTCCCGGCCGGACGACCATCAGCACGACCACGGCCGCCCAGACCAGGTTGTAGAAGCCGGCGAGCATGGACAGCGCGCGCAGCCGGCTCCCGTCGTCCGGGTCGCGCAGCGCGTCCCGCTGGCGCGGGTAGATCTGGGTGGCCAGCAGGACGGCCGCGACGCCGGTCAGCGCCATCGAGGCGACGATCCAGAGCTCCCCCATCCGGCCCTGCGCGAGGGCCATCACGATGCCGACGGCGGGCACCACCAGACCGAACAGGCTGTAGCCGCGGGTGATGCGGTGCAGGGCGGCGGCCACTGCCGGGCTGCGCTCGCCCTCGCCCGGCGGGCCCGCCACGGGGGCGTAGCGGGGAAACAGGCTCGCGGCCACGGCCGAGCCCCCGACGAACACGATGGCCGCCAGGACGTGCACGGACAGCAGGACGTGATCCCTCACGTTCGATCCTCCAACCTTCAGGGTTACTGAAGCTTAACGGAAGCTTCAGGCACTCTGAAGGTTGTCCCACCTCCCAGCCGGCGGCGGAGGCGCCCTTGACGGTTGTGGTGTTGGCGTTAACACTTGGCACACATCTCTCCACCAGCAAGTGAGCACGACGAAGCAACCAGTTGTGTTAGCGCTAACACAACTGGTCGACCCCACCCCCCAAGGAGTCCTCGTGTTGGCTTCCCTGCCGGGCACGGCGCGCCGGATCCTGACGCTCGCCGTCGTCACGATCGTCCTGTCAGCCCTGTTCACGACCGGCCGCGCCCAGGCGGCGCCCGGCCCGTCCTTCACCAACCCCGTCGTCCCGACGCCCAACAGCGCCGACCCGACGCTGGTCTTCCACAACGGCTTCTACTACTACGTCGCCACGACGTGGAACTCCGACGTGGTCATGCGCCGCTCGGCGACGATCGCCGGGCTGCGCAGCGCGCCCGAGCAGGTCGTCGTACGGACCGGCGGCAACACGATGTGGGCGCCGCACCTGGAGATGGTCGGGAGCCGCTGGTACCTGTACTACTCGGTGGAGCAGGGCAGCCTGCCCCGCCGCACCCATGTCGCCGAGAGCGCCGGGTCCGACCCGATGGGGCCCTACACCGTCCGCGGGGTCGTCAACCTGATGCCCGACAACGGATGGGCGATCGACGCCAGCCTGCTCAAGCTCGACGGCAACCTCTACATGACGTTCTCGGCGTTCGCGTCCGACGGCCTGCAGTCGCTGTTCATCGCGCCGATGTCGAACCCGTGGACGGCGAGCGCGTTCGGCAGGCGGATCTCGGCCCCGACCCTGGACTGGGAGCGTCAGAACGGCGCCGTCAACGAGGGCTCCTTCGCGCTGCAGCGGGGCGGCCGCACCTTCCTGACCTACTCGGCCAGCCACTGCAACGGCCCCAACTACAAGCTCGGCATGCTGGAGTACCGCGGCGGTGACCCGCTGTCGGCCGCGTCCTGGACCAAGTTCCCCAGCCCGATCTTCCAGCGCAACGACGCGAACGGCGTCTACGGCCCCGGCCACCACTCCTTCTTCACCTCGCCCGACGGCACCGAGACCTGGATCGCCTACCACGCCAACTCCTCGTCGAGCCAGGGCTGTGGCACCACCCGCACCACCCGGGTGCAGAAGATCTCCTGGAACGCCGACGGCACGCCCGACCTCGGCGTCCCCGTCTCGACCTCGACCGTGATCCCCGGCCCCTCGGGCGAGCCCACCCCTGCCACGGTGCGGATCCGCAACCGGCACAGCGGCCTCTGCCTGGACGACTACAACTGGGTGACCACGCCGGGCGCGGAGGTCCGCCAGTGGACCTGCAACGGCCTCGCCACGCAGGACTGGCAGATCACCCCGGCCGCCGACGGCTACTCCACGATCACCAACCGGCACAGCGGCCTGTGCCTGGACAACTACAACTTCGGCACCACCCCAGGTTCCGAGGTACGCCAGTGGACCTGCAACGGCCTGGCCGTCCAGCAATGGCGCGTCACGTCCGTGGGAGGCGGCTACTCCACCCTCACCAACCGGCACAGCGGCCTGTGCCTGGACAACTACAACTTCGGCACCGCCCCGGGCTCCGAGGTGCGGCAGTGGACCTGCAACGGCAACAACGCCCAGCAGTGGACCGTCTCCTGACCTGGAGAGGCCCTTAGTCGAGGCGCAGCCCCGCGACGAGGAGCCCGACCATGCGGCGGGCGTCGTAGCGGGGATCGCCGGCGCCGACGCAGAGGTTCCCGATGCCCCGCATGAGTTCGAGGGCGTCCTGGCCGGGGCGGATCTCGCCGGCGGCGGCCGCCGCTTCGAGCAACCGGGCGCACACGGGCACGAGCCGGTCGAGGAAGTAGGCGTGCAGGGCGTCGAAGCCGGCGTTGTCGGACTGGAGGACGGCGGCGAGCCCGTGCTTGGTGACCAGGAAGTCCACGAAGAGGTTGATCCAGCGCTCCAGGGCGGCGTACGGCGTGGCACTGGTCGTCAGCAGGGCCGGACCGGCCTCGGCGCAGGCTTCGACCTGGTGCCGGTAGACGGCGATGATCAGGTCCGCCCGCGTCGGGAAGTGGCGGTAGATCGTGGCCGTGCCGACGCCCGCCTTGGCCGCGATGTCGCGTATCGGCGCGTCGACGCCCGACGTGACGAAGACCTCTCCGGCCGCGTCGAGCAGGTTCTTCTCGTTGCGCCGGGCGTCCGCCCGTTTGGGCCGGGCCGCGCGCCCCGCGCCCCGCTCGCCGTCGTTCATCGCGCCGTGCCTCCGGTGTTGCTAAACGGGACAGTGTCCCGTATCGTCAAACGGGACGCTGTCCCGCTTTCTTCATGATGCCAGAGCGGGCGCCCGCCGGCCAACCACGCCGGCCACTTCACCCACGAACGAGGAAGACCTTCTTATGAGCCGATCAGTCATCGCGCCCGCACACGCGGCCCAGGGCGCGCCCATCCCGGTCCTCTCGGCGCGGCCGGTGGTGCTGCCGGCCCCTGGCCGGGGTGAGGACCTCCAGGTGCGCGTGTCCGCGCCCGCCGCCGGGCGCGACCTGCCGATCATCGTCTTCTCGCACGGCTTCGGCTGGTCGATGGACGGGTACGACCCGCTGGCCGGCTTCTGGGCCGCCCACGGCTTCGCGGTGGTCCAGCCCACCCATCTCGACTCCAGGACGCTGAACCTTCCGCCCGACGATCCCCGTACACCGCTGATCTGGCGGTTCCGGGTCGAGGACCTGAAGCGCGTACTCGACCACCTCGACCTGGTCGAAGCCGCCGTCCCCGGCCTGAGCGGGCGTCTGGACCGGAGCCGCGTCGCCGTGGCCGGGCACTCCTGGGGCGCCCAGACGGCGAGCATGCTGCTGGGCGCGCGGATCGTCGATCCCGAAGGCGGGCCGGGACAGGACCTGTCCGACCCCAGGGTCAAGGCGGGTGTGCTGCTCGCGGCACCCGGCCGGGGCGGCGCCGACCTGACGCCGTTCGCCGCCGAGCACATGCCCTTCATGAACCCGGACTTCAGCCACATGACCACACCGGCCCTCGTGGTCGCGGGCGACCGGGACCAGTCCCATCTGAGCGTCCGGGGGCCGGACTGGTTCACCGACCCGTACACCTTGAGCCCGGGCGGCAAGAGCCTGCTCACGCTGTTCGGGGCCGAGCACGGGCTCGGCGGCATCGTCGGCCGCGACGTCACGGAGACGACGGACGAGAACCCCGAACGGGTCGCCCTGATCCAGCGGCTCACCACGGCCTACCTGCGCAGCGCGCTCGACCCGGAGGATTCCGGCTGGACGGCGGCGCGCGCGGCGTTGCTGGAGAGCGCCGACCCGCTGGGTCGCGTCGACTCCGACTGAAGCCCCGCCCGCCGGCCCTCCTCGTCACCCCGGCCGTATCGGGCGTCTCCCCCTCGCGTGGCCGCTAGATTGGGCGAAACGGTCATCGGATGGCGAGGTCGAAGGTGCCGATCGGACGAGGGTCCCGGGAGCCGGGACGGGGCATGCGGCCCTACGGATGGATGCTGGTGCTCGCCGCGGCGGTGCTCGCCGTGGACCAGGCGTCCAAGCTCTGGGCGGTCTCGGCGCTCTCCGGCGGCGAGCGCGTCACGGTGATCCCGGAGCTGATCCAGCTGCGGCTGCTGTTCAACCCCGGTGCCGCGTTCTCGATAGGGGCCGGCGCGACGTGGGTGTTCACCCTGACGGCGGCCGCCGCCGTCGCCGGCATCCTCTACACCGGGCGGCGGCTGCGCTCGCCCGCCTGGACCGTCGTGCTGGGCGCGCTGCTCGGCGGCGCCACCTCCCATCTGCTCGACCGCCTGTTCCGCCCGCCGGGCTTCGCTCAGGGTCATGTCGTCGACTTCATCGACTACGGCGGCCTGTTCGTCGGCAACGTCGCCGACATCGCGCTGACCGCCAGTTGCGTCGTCCTCATGGTGCTCACCGTGCGCGGCATCCCCCTGGCCGGCGCGGACGCCGGGGAGCGCCCGAGCTCGTAGCCGGGCGGGCCGTGTCAGCGGCCGCGTCAGCCCGGCGACGGCCCCGTGTCAGAGCGGCCGGCGATGGTGGGCGCCATGAACGATTCAGCCATCGCCGCCTCCGGGCTGCGCAAGGCGTACAAGGACAAGGTCGTGCTCGACGGCGTCGACCTGGACGTCCGGACCGGCACGGTCTTCGCCCTGCTGGGGCCCAACGGCGCCGGGAAGACCACGACGGTGCACGTGCTGACCACGCTGCTGGCCCCCGACGCCGGGAAGGCCGTCGTCGCCGGGCACGACGTGGCCACGGAGACCAAGGCGGTGCGCGCGGCCATCGGGGTCACCGGGCAGTTCGCCTCGGTCGACGACCTCCTCACCGGCGAGGAGAACCTGCTGATGACGGCGGACCTCCTGCACCTGCCCAGGGCGGAGGGCAGGAGGATCGCCGGCCGATTGCTCGACCGGTTCGACCTGGCCGGATCGGCGGGCAAGCTGGTGGCGTCCTACTCAGGCGGCATGCGCCGCAAGCTGGACCTGGCCATGACGCTGGTCGGCAAGCCGCGGATCATCTTCCTGGACGAGCCCACGACGGGACTCGATCCGCGCAGCCGCCGCACCATGTGGCAGATCATCAGGGAACTCGTGGCCGACGGCACGACCATCTTCCTGACCACTCAGTATCTCCAGGAGGCCGACGAGCTCGCCGGCCGGATCGCCGTGCTCGACCAGGGCCGGCTGGTCGCCGAGGGCACCGCCGACGAGCTCAAGCGCCGGGTTCCCGGCGGTCATGTCCGGCTGCGGTTCACCAGCCGGGACGAACTCGACGCCGCGGCGCGGGTCCTGCCCGGGTCCACGAGGGACGACGAGGACCTGACCTTGCGGGTGCCCGGCGACGGCGGGGTGCGGTCGCTCCGGGCGCTGCTCGAACGGCTCGACACGCATGCGGTGGAGGTCGGCGAACTGTCGGTGCACACGCCGGATCTGGATGACGTCTTCTTCGCCCTCACCGGGCACGGGAACAAGGAGGTCAGTGCCCGATGAACGCCTTCTCTGCTTTCCTGGCGGACTCCGCCACCATGGTGCGGCGCGACTTCAGGCACACGATGCGCAATCCGCTGACGCTGTTCAACGCCGTGTTCGTGCCGGTGTTCGTGATGTTCCTCATGGTCCACGTGTTCGGCGGCGCTTTCGACGTCGGGGCCGACTACGTCGACTACGCGACGCCTGGATTGATCATCATGACCATCGGCTACGGCATCGGGCCCACCGCGACCGCGGTGAACTCGGACATGACGACCGGATTCATCAACCGGCTCCGCGTCATGGACGTGTCCAGGGCCGCGGTGCTGAACGCGCACGTGATCGCGATCATGCTGCGGACCATGGTGGCCATCGCGATCATCATCGGGGTGGCGGTGCTGCTGGGATTCCGGCCGGCGGCGAGTCTCCCGCAGTGGCTCGGCGCGATCGGCATCGTCGCCTTGACGGTGCTGGCGATCGGCTGGCTGACCGTCGCGTCCGGGCTCGCCGCTAAGACACCGGAAGGCGCGGGACTCGCCGGGGTCCCGCTGATGCTCCTTCCCTTCCTGAGCAGCGCCTTCGTGCCGGCCGAGACGATGGGGCCGGGTGCGCGGCAGTTCGCCGAGTACCAACCGTTCACCTCGATCATCGAGACCCTGCGCGGGCTGCTGTCCGGCACGCCGTCGGCGGGCCCAGCCATCACGGCGGTCGCCTGGTGCGCCGGGCTCACGCTGGTGGGCTACCTGTGGGCGCGCAGGACGTTCACGAAGCGAGCGTGATCCCGGCCAGCTCGCGCCAGTCCTGCCGCTGACCGGCACGGAACGCCTCGGCGAACACGGTCTCGCCGAGGCGGCTCCGCGTGGCCGCGGCGATCCTGGCGGCGTCCGGCTGCGAACGGTCCGGCGTGCCGCGCACGCCGTCGCTCGCCGCCAGCAGCCGCACGGCCTGTTCGTACTCCCCCTGGCGCAGCGCGAGGTCCGCGATCCCGATCAGCATCTCGGCGATCATCGGCGGGTGCGGGTGCTCCGTGGCCGCGGCCGCGCGGAACGCCTCCTTCCGGTGGGCGCGGCCCTCCTCGATGTCCTCGGTGAGGTAGCCGTACAGGTGCATGGTCATGGCGTGGACCGAGCCGGGCATGCCCGGCTCGCCCATCACCGCCCGCACCGTGGCCAGGTGCTCGTGCGCCTGGCCCGGCTCGCCGCGCCAGCGCGCCAGCTGCGCCTTCGACAGCGCCAGCTCGGCGAGGGCGTCCGGCCAGACGATCCCGCCCGCGCACCGCTGCGCCTCCGCCATGGCGGACGCGCTGGACCGCTCGTCGCCGAGCAGCCAGTACAGCTGGGCCTGCCGCGCCCGCACGCCGACCACGTCCTCGACGGCGCCCACCTCGGTCAGCGCCCCGACGACCTCCTCGTGATGCTCGCAGGCGCGGGCGAACTCGCCGCGGGTGGCGAGCCGGTCGGCCAGGAAGGTCAGCGCCAGCGCGATGCCCATCCGGTCGCCCAGCGCGCGGAACTCGGCGAGCGCGGTCTCGGCGTCGAGGTCCACGTCGGTCTCGTCGCCGCCGAGCGTGAGCCGGAACCGGCCCCGGGTGAGCCTGGCCTGCGCGCGCACCCACGGATCGGCGCCGGCGATGAGCGGCTCGAACGCGGGCATGAATTCCGCCGGGCCCCGTAGCGTCCGCTCCAGCAGCTCGACGAAGCCGAGCAGCGGGCGGCGGGACCCGCTGCGCCGGGCCAACCGGTGCGCCTCCTGGATCCACTCCCGCGCCTGATACTGGTCACCGCCGATCCCGGCGGTCACGAACATGGTCACGATGAGGTACGCCATCGCCCGCACCTCGTCGGACACCTCGCCGGGCAGCGAGGCCGCCGCGACGCTCAGCTCGGCGCCCTCGGCTCGGTGCCCGCCGAGATACCAGAAGTAGCCCGCGGCCGCGACCAGCCGCATCGACTCCTGGGCCCATCCCCCGGCGATGGCCCGGCGCAGGGCCGCGGTGATGTTGTCGTGCTCGGCATCGAGCGTGGCCAGCCATTCCAGCTGCCCGGCCCGGCGCAGGTGCGGATCGGCCGTCTCGGCCAGCTCGGTGAAGTACGCGAGGTGCGCCCGGCGCGCCGGCTCGGTCTCCCCGGCTTCGGCGAGCCGGTAGGCCGCGTACTCCCTGATGGTGTCGAGCATCCGGTAGCGCATCGCGCCCCCGCCGTCGGCGAGCAGCAGCGACTTCTCGATCAACGCGGTCAGCACGTCGAACACCTGCTCCCCGCCGGACGACTCGTCCCCGCACACCCGTACGGCCGCTTCCAGGCTCGCCCCGCCGGAGAACACCGAGAGCCGCCGCAGCACGCGTCGCTCGGCCTCGCTCAGCAGGTCCCAGCTCCAGTCGACGACCGCGCGCAGCGTCTTGTGCCGGGGGAGCGCCGTCCGGCTGCCGCTGGTCAGCAGCCGGAACCGATCGTCCAGCCCGCGTGCCAGCTGATCGACGGACATCGTGCGCAGCCGTGCCGCGGCGAGCTCGATCGCCAGCGGCATCCCGTCGAGCGCCCGGCAGATCCGCGCCATGGCCGGCAGGGCGGCCGCGTCGGCGCCGAGGTCCTGGCGCACCAGGCGCGCGCGGTCGCGCAGCAGCCGCACCGCGGGCGAGGACCCGATCTCGGCCGGGTCCGCCCGCTCGGCGGGCAGCGCGAGCGGCTCGACCTGCCACAGCACCTCCCCGGTGATCCCGAGCGGCTCCCTGCTGGTGGCCAGGATCCGCAGGCTCCGGCACTCCCCCAGCAGCCGATCGGCGAAGGCCGCGGCCTCCTCGATCACGTGCTCGCAGTTGTCCAGGATCAGCAGGATCGCGCGTTCCCGGACCGCGGCGATGAGCCGGTCCGTCCGGTCCCCGCCCCGCACGCCGCCGAGCAGGGCCTGTTCGCGCAGGCCGAGCGCGGTGAGCGCGGCCTGCGCCAGCTCACCGCCCGCCCGCACCGGGGCCAGCTCGACCAGCCACGCCCCGTCCGGCAGCTCGGCCAGCATCGTCCGCGCGGTCTCCGCGGCCAGCCTCGTCTTGCCCGAGCCGCCCGGCCCGGTCAAGGTGACCAGCCGGTGCCTGACGGCCAGGGCGGCGACCGCGGAGACGTCCTCGTCCTTGCCGACGAAGCTCGTCAGCTCGGCGCGCAGGTTGGTCCTGCGCTGCTCCGCCCGCTCGCCCACCTCGCCGCGGAGCAGCGCGACGTGCAGCGCGGACAGCTCGGCCGACGGGTCGGCGCCGAGTTCCTCCGCCAGCCGCTCACGCGTCCGCTGGTAGACGGTCAGCGCCTCGGGCGTGCGCCCCGCCTCGGCGAGCGCCCGCATCAACGCCGCCACGAACCCCTCGCGCAGCGGGTACGCGGCGACCAGGTCGGTCAGCTCGGAGACCAGCTCCGAGCCGCGGCCGAGGCGGATGTCCGCGTCCACCCGGTCCCCGAGCGCGGCCACGTGGAGCTCGTCCAGCCGCCTGACGGCGGCGTCGAACAGCTCGCTGTCCCGCAGCGCGAGGTCCGCCATCGCCGTGCCGCGCCACAAGGCCAGGGCCGTGCGCAGCAGCTCCGCCCGGGCCGCGGGCTCGGCGGCACGGGCCTGACCGGTCAGGCGCTCGAACCGGCACGCGTCCACGGCATCGGGGGCGACGGCCAGCCGGTAGCCGCCGGAATCCGCCTCGATCACCCCGTCGGGTAACACCCTGCGCAGCCGGGACACCAGCGCCTGCAGGGCGTTCACCGCGTCCGCGGGCGGTCGCCGCCCCCAGATCCAGTCGACCAGTCTCGTACGGGGGACGATCCGGCCGGGTTCGAGGGCGAGCGCGGCGAGCAACGCGCGCAGCCGGACCCCGGGGACCTCCACCACGGCCCCGTCGGGGTTGCGGACCTCGAACGGCCCGAGCAGTCCAACTCGCACAGGGGTCATTGTGCCGAACCCCGGCGGCGTCCCGGACCGCCGGGGCGACGGGACGCGGTGTCGTGTCAGCGGCGGCGTCAGCACGGCGACGGCCCGCTGTCAGGGCGCCCGGCGAAGGTGGACGCGTTGACCGACCACGACACCAAGGCGGATGACCATGGAACACACCGTCGCCACGATGCCGACCGCGCGCCGGCCCGGATGTCCCTTCGACCCGCCCGGCGAGCTGATCCAGGCCCGCGAGCACGGCCCGATCAGCCGCTACACCTTCCCCGGGGGCAGGCCCGGCTGGCTGATCACCGGATACGACCTGGTCAGGTCGGTCCTGGCCGACGCGAGGTTCAGCTCACGCAAGGAGCTGATGCTCCACCCGTCCATCGACATCAGCGGCATGGAGATCCCTCCCGCGCCGCCCGGCGAGTTCCTCCTCATGGACGAGCCGCAGCACGGGCGCTACCGGAAACCGCTGGTGGGCAAGTTCACCGTGCGGCGCATGCGGCAGCTCACCGAGCGCGTCGAGCAGATCACCGCCGACCACCTGGACGCCATGGAGAAGGCCGGGCCGCCGGTGGACCTGGTGACCGCGTTCGCCAAGCCCGTCCCCACCATCGTCATCTGCGAGCTGCTGGGCGTGCCGTACGAGGACCGGGGCTCCTTCCAGGAGCAGGTCGACTCGTTCCTCAGCGGGGAGACGAGCGACGAGGACATGATCGCCGCCTACACGGCGACCCAGCGCTATCTCGGGGAGCTGGTGGCCGCCAAGCGCGCGAACCCGACCGACGACGTGCTCAGCGACCTCACCGACGGCGACCTGACCGACGAGGAGCTGCGGGGCATCGCTCTCATCCTGCTCGCGGCCGGGCTCGACACCACCGCGAACATGCTGGCGCTGGGCACCTTCGCGCTGCTGCGCAACCCGGCGCAGCTGGCCGCGCTCCGCGCCGACCCCGCGCTCACCGACCGGGCCGTGGAGGAGCTGCTGCGGTATCTGAGCGTCGCCAAGACGTTCATGCGGACGGCGCTGGAGGACGTCGAGCTGGGCGGCCGGACCGTCGAGGCCGGGACGACGGTCATCCTGTCGTACAACACCGCCAACCGCGACCCCGAGCGCTTCGCCGACCCCCACGTGCTGGACCTGGGGCGGGAGGCCCGCGGGCATCTGGCGTTCGGCCACGGCATCCACCAGTGCCTGGGTCAGCAGCTGGCCCGCGTCGAGATGCGGGTCGCCTTCCCCGCGCTGGTCACCCGCTTCCCCACGCTGCGCCTGGCCGTGCCGCCGGAGGAGGTCGGGCTGCGCCCGGAGACCGCGGACATCTACGGGCTGAAGAGCCTGCCGGTCGCCTGGGACGTGTGACCCGCGAGGCGCGCGTCAAGGGCTCCACACCATCGTCCGCTGGTGGACACGCGCGCCCCGGTGGCGCAGGCCCGGCACCAGGGGCGCGGGGCCGTGCGCGGTGAAACCGGCCCGCTCGAAGAACCGCACCGCCCGGGTGTTCTCCACCAGCGTCTGCAGGTGGCAGCCCGGCGATCCCGCCTCCTTGAGCCGCCGCTGCCACGACTCCATGAGCCCCTGGGCGGCGCCGGTGCCGCGGGCTTCAGGGGCGACGTTGATGTGCAGGTGGGAGGGCCAGCGCGGGTCCTCGAAGTCGCCAGGGGCCGGCTGCCGGCGGATCGCCGCCCCGGCCGCGTCGAGCATGGCGTGGGCGAAGAAGGCCGCCGGGCCGCGCCGCAGGTAGAGCCGGTGCCTTCTGATCGCCCGCGTCATCCGCTCGCTCTCGCCGGGGAACGCCGCGCCGTCCAGGCAACCGGTCAGGTAGCCGACGAGGACGCCCCGGTCGGCGGCGAGGAACAGCGAGTCCGGCTCCCGGTCCATGTAGGGCTCCAGGTAGATGTCACGCTCGGACTCCGCGTGCCCCCACAGCGAGCCGGTGGGCGACCCCTCCCCCGCGCGCGCGAACAGCTCGCGCAGCTCGGCTCGATCGTCTTCCCTGAACGTCCGGATCTCCATCGGCACTCCTCAAAACTGTGTATGCCGTACAGAGTAATCGATGGCGCCGGTCGACGACGCGGATCACGACGCGTCGCGGGCCCGCAGCAGCAGCCCGCCGGCCAGCAGCGCCGTCGCCGACCAGGCCGCGAGCACGCCGAGACCCGCCCAGGGCGGGATCGGCAGGCTCGCCACGTTCACGGTGGTCTGCACGGCGAGGCCGGCGTTCATCGGCGCCAGGCTCCACAGGACCCGGTGCCAGCCCGGATCCGACACCATGTGCGCCAGCAGCGGGAACAGGTAGAGCAGCCCGAGCACGACCGCGATCGACGCCGCCGGATCGCGGACGGCCATCGCGATCCCCACGCCGAGCAGCGCGACCAGCGCGAGGTAGAGCACCGAGCCGGCGGCCGCGCGCAGCGTCGGCCCGTCGGCGAGCGACAGTGCCGGGTAGCCGCGGCCGGGCAGGATGAGCCGCCCGGCCAGCGCCGACACGAGGACGGCGACGGTCCCGGCGACCGCGGTCAGCCCGGCGACGACGGCCGCCTTGGCCGCCAGCACCCGCCCGCGGCGCGGTATCGCCGTCAGGGTGGTGCCGATCATGCCGGTGCCGTACTCGCCGCCGACGGCCAGCACCGCCAGCAGGGCGACGCATGCCTGGCTCGCCTGGAGTCCGCTGAACGTGAGCTTGACGGAGTCCTGCGCGCACCGTCCCCAGGGGCAGGTCAGCGTGGCGGCCAGGGCGGCGCCCACGGCCACGGTCAGCACGACGGCGAGCAGCAGCAGCGGGCCGGTCCCCGCCACGGTGCGCAGCTTGGTCCACTCGGCGTGCAGCGCCCGGTTCACGCGTCCCTCCTCTTCAGCCTCACCACGGCCAGGGCGAGCGCGAACGCGGCGTAGCAGCACAGCACGCCCAGCCCGGCCCACGGCGGCAGCGGGTAGTAGCCGCCCTGCGGCACGTAGAAGTCGAGCACCTGCGGATACTCGGGGATGCTCTGCTGGACGGCGAACGCGGCGGCGGGCGTGACCCGCAGCAGCCACAGCGACAGCTCGACGGGCAGCACGGAGGCGGTGGCCAGCACGTGCGGCAGCAGGATCAGCGCCAGCGCGGTGACGACCGCCGCCGCGCTGCGCCTGAACAGCGTCCCGAGCGCCAGCGCCAGCACGGCGGACACGGCCAGCAGCGCGGCCACCCCCGCGATCACCCGCACCTCGGTGAGCGCGGGCACCGGCAGCACGTGGTTGCCGTTGCCCCGCAGCAGATGCTTGCCGACCGGCATCGCGACCGCGCTCGCGGCCAGCCCTGCGGCGAACACGACCCCGCCGATCACCAGGGCCTTGGCCGCGAGCACCCGGCCCCGGCGCGGCGAGGCCGCCAGGGTGACGCGGACGAGCCCGCGCCGGTACTCGGCGGTCACGAACAGCACCGCCACGACGACCACCACCACCAGCGCGAACAGCACCCCGGTCAGCGTCAGCTCCACCGCCATGCCGCCGTCGGTGCCGACCGGCGCGATGTCGCCGTTCCCGACCACGGTGAACGTGCCGCCCGACTCCACGGCGCTGCCCGGGTGGTGGACCTCTCCGGGGTTCGTGCCGGGCGTGGGGCTCACGTCGGTGTGCCGCCACGCCCCGGGCGCCGCGCCCTCGACCTTCACCTGGTCGAACACGGCGGTGGTCTCGGTGAAACGCATCTGCTCGATCAGCCCGCCCAGATCGGCCTGCTTCACGGTCAGGTCACCCGGCGAGGCGGCGAACATGCCGATCTCCACCTCGGCGGGCAGATCCGGCAGGCGGACGACGGCGACCTCGGCCCACTGCCGCCCGTCGGCGGACTCGTACCCGGTGAGGGTTTCTCCCGCGCGGGTCAGCCGCAGCCAGCGCGGCGCCCCGCCGGGCCGGCCCGCCACGTCCCCGGTGTAGTCGTGCTGCATCCGCACGCCGTGCTCGCCGGTGACCATGACCGCCGCGTAGGACGAGCCCGGCTCCATGCTCGCCTTGACGATCACTCCGGCCTTCGCCCACGGCACCAGCCCCGGCACGATCTCGTCGTGGTCCGGCGGCGGGTAGGTGATGATGCCGGACATCGACGTCAGCCGCACGGTGATGGAGCCGTCGCCGTCCAGCGTCCGGTGCACGAAGAAGAACTTGTCACGCACAGCGTGGCCGTCAGGGCCCAGCGGCGGCTCGGGACAGGCGGTCTCGACCCCGTTCCTGTCACACGAGGCGTGGCTGCCCGCCGCGGAGACCGCTGCGAGCAGCGGGACGAGCAGCGCCGCGACCACCGTGCCGAGCACCCAGCCGCGGACCGTGCGGAACTTCGTCCACTCCGCGCGCAGCGTCCGTGCGAACCCGGCCGCCGGGCTCATCGGGCCGCCCCGTCCGCGCGGAACTCGACGGCGTCCCTGGTCAGCTCCATGTACGCCTCCTCCAGCGTGGCCCGGTGGGCCGTCACCTCCGAGAACGGCACCCCGCCTCCGGTCAGCAGCTCCACCACCCGCTCGGCGGACGGCCCCGACGCGGTGACGGTGTCGCCGCCCGTGACGGCGACCGTGGCGCCCGCCCCCGCCAGGGTCTCCATCGCACGGGAGCGGGCCGTGGTGCGGATGGTCACCCGGTCGTGGGAGGCCGCCTCGATCAGCTCGGCCACGCCCATGTCGGCCACCACCCGGCCCCGCCCGGCCACGACGAGCTGACCGGCGGTCCCCTCCAGCTCGCTCATCAGATGGCTGGACACCAGCACCGCCCGGCCCTCGGCGGCCAGCGACCGCAGCAGGCCGCGGATCCACACGATGCCGTCCGGGTCGAGGCCGTTGAACGGCTCGTCCAGCATGAGCACCGGCGGGTCGCCGAGCAGCGCGGCGGCGATCCCGAGCCGCTGCCGCATGCCCAGCGAGTAGCCGCCCGCCCGCCTGCGCGCCTCCGCGCCCAGCCCCACCAGGCCGATCACCTCGTCCACCCGCGCCGCCCCGAGCCCCTGGGAGTGGGCCAGCCACAGCAGGTGGTCGCGGCCCGTACGGCTCGGCTGCAGCGCGCCCGCGTCCAGCAGCGCGCCCACGTGGGTGAGCGGCTCCTCCAGACTCCGGTACGGCACACCCCCGACCAGCGCCCGGCCCTCGTCGGGGGCGTCCAGGCCGAGGATCACCCGCATCGTGGTGGACTTGCCCGCGCCGTTCGGCCCCACGAACCCGGTGACCCGGCCCGGCGGCACCCTGAACGTCATCCCGTCCAGCGCCACGGTCCGGCCGAACCGCTTGCGCAGCCCGGCTACCTCGATCGTCGCTTCCATGCCGCGCAGCCTAGGCAGCGGCGGCACCCCGGGTCGTCACGCCGCCGAGCGATCCTCTCCCTCCCTGCCTCCAGCGACCCGGCCTCCCTCATACGGGGGACTCCGGCGTTTCCGGTCACCGACGTTCCCCACACTCCGGCACCTCCGGGCACCGACGTTCCCCACACGAGGGATTCCGGCGCCTCGACGTTTTGGGGCACCGGAGGGAGCCGCGCCCGCGTTCACTTCCCCGCGAGGCGGACGGTCGTGGATCTCTCATGCGGGGGATTCCCCGGCTCCTACCCACCCTTCTCCTCCGTGCGGGCTGAAGGTTCTGTCCCGCCGTACGCCCTCTTCGTCCCTCGTACGAGGGATGTCAGCCTTCTGGTGAGCCGAGAGAATGGCCGTCGTGGGTGGAGGAACGTACGGGCGATGGGTCATGGGGCACGCGCCCGTGGTGGCGGGGGTGTCGGCGGCGGTGCTGGCGGTCGGCGAGATCGCCCTGCGGGCGGAGGGAGCCCGGCCGCTCACCCTGGCGATGCTCTTCCTGGTGGGGCTGGCGACCACGGCCCCGCTGGCTCTGCTGCCCGGGCAACCGGCCGTGGCCGCCGCGGTGGTGACCGTGTCGGTGCTGCTGTCCCTGACGGCGTTCCAGACCCTGACCGTCGCGGGGGCGGCGGCCCAGCTCGCCTGCGGGTACCGGCTCGGGCGGCACGGCTCCTGGCGACTCGCCGTACTGCTCGCGGCCCCCTTTCCCCTGCTGGCCCTGTTCCCTGCCCTGACCACGACCGACGTACGAGTCCCGGCACAAATCTTGACCCCAGCACCGTCGCAACCCCCGACCCCAGGGCTTTCACCATCAGGAGAGCCCACATCCACCACAGAACTGACACCACACGAAAGGCTCACGCCGTCACTCGGGCCGACCTCCACGGGAGCGCCGCACTCCACGGGAGCGCCCCACTTCACGGAAGCGCCCCACTCCGCGGGAGGGCCGGTCTCCGCGGAAGCGCCGCACTTCACGGGAGCGGCGGACTCCGCGGGAGGGCGACACTACGCGGAAGAAGCGGACTTCAGGCGGGGGTCGGCCTCTGCGGGAGGGGCGGACTTCAGGCGAGGATCGGACTCCGCTGGAGGGGCGGCGGGGTTGGTGTTGGTGCTGGGGTCGCTCGCTCCTGCGGCGGCGCTGGCGGGGACGGCGCGGCGGGCGCACGCGGACGCCGCGGCCGGGAGCGCGGCGCGTCAGGAGATCGCCGGGACCCTGCTGGAGCACACGGCCCGCGGCGAGCGCGCCCGCATCGCCCGTGAACTGCACGACGTGGTGGCCCACCATGTCTCCATGGTCGCCGTGCAAGCTGAGTCGGCAAGGCTGGCCGTCCCCGGGATGCCCGCCGCCGGCGCCGAACGGCTGTCCGCCATCGGCGACACGGCCCGTGCCGCGCTGACCGAGATGCGGCGGCTGCTCGGCGTGCTGCGCGAGGACACCGAGGCGGAGCGCCGCCCGCAGCCGGGGCTGACGCTGGAGGAGCTGATCGAACTGGTCGACGAGTCGAGGGACGCTTCCGGGTCCGCCACGAGGCTCATACTCAGCGGCACGCCGGTCCCGCTGGACCCGGGCGTCGAGCTGGCCGCGTACCGCATCGCGCAGGAGGCCCTCACCAACGCCCGCCGTCACGCCCCCGGCGCCGCGGTCGACGTGGAACTGCGCTACGGCGGCGACGGCCTGCGCCTCCTTGTCCGCGACAACGGCGGCACGCTCCCCACCGGCCCGGACGGCGGTTTCGGCCTGGCCGGCATGCGCGAGCGCGCCACCGCCGCCGGAGGCGACCTCCGAGCCGGCCCCGCCGAGGGCGGCGGATTCCTGGTGGAAGCCCACCTACCACGAGAGGCGACGGCATGAAGGCGACCGCGTTCCCGGTGAAACGCCGCCGACCGGAAAGTACGACGTGAGCGGCGAACACGCCCCCGGACCAGCACCCCCGGCCGGGAAAGGTGGCGGGCGGGTTCGGATCGTGGTGGCCGACGATCATCTGGTGGTGCGTACCGGGTTCGGGGAGTTGCTCGACACGCAGCCGGACTTCGAGGTGGCCGGCACCGCCGCCGACGGTGCGGAGGCGGTGCGGGTGTGCGGCGAGGTCCGGCCGGACGTGGTGCTCATGGACGTGCGCATGCCACGCATGGACGGCATCGAGGCCACCAGGCGGCTGGCCGGCTCGGGCCCGCGGGTGCTCATCCTGACGACGTTCGACCTGGACGAGTACGTCTACGACGCGTTGCGGGCCGGGGCCAGCGGGTTCCTGCTCAAGGACGTCACCGCCGAGCGGCTGTTCGACGCCGTACGGGTGGTCGCCGCCGGGGACGCGCTGCTGGCCCCGGCCGTGACCAGGCGGCTGATCAGCGAGTTCGCCCGGCTGCGGCCGGAGATGGAGGCGGTGCCGATCGCCGCGCTCACCCCGCGCGAGACCCAGGTGCTGCGCCTGCTCGCCGAAGGGCTGTCGAACCCGGAGATCGCCGCCCGGCTCACGGTCACCGAGGAGACGGTGAAGACGCACGTCAGCCGGGTGCTGGCCAAGCTCGGGCTGCGCGACAGGACGCAGGCCGTGGTGGCCGCGTACGAGTCGGGCCTGGTGGTGCCGCGCACCCGCCGGTGATCCGAGGTCACTCCCAGACGGGGAGCATGCCCTGCGGGTAGCGGGCGCCGTAGCCGCCGGTCGGCAGGATCTCGGCGATCCGCGTAAGGTCGGCGTCGTCGAGGACGAGGTCGGCGGCGGCGACGTTCTCCGCCAGCCGCTCGGGGCTGCGGGTGCCGGGGATGGGCACGATGTCGTCGCCCTGGGCGAGGAGCCAGGCCAGGGCGAGCTGGGCCACGGTGGCCCCCTTGCCCGCGGCGAGCTCGCCGAGCAGGCGGGTGGCCTCCAGGTTCTTCTCGTAGTTGCCCGGCTGGAAGCGGGCGTCCCAGCTGCGCATGTCGCTCTCGTCGTACTCGGCGCCGGGCTTGGCCTGGCCGGTGAGGAAGCCGCGGCCGAGCGGCGAGTAGGCGACGAACCCGATGCCGAGCTCGCGCAGGACCGGGAAGAGCGCCTCCACCTCCCGCTCGAACAGGGAGTATTCCGTCTGCAGGACCGAGACGGGCTGGACGGCGTGCGCCCGGCGGATGGTGCCGGCCCCGGCCTCGCTCAGCCCGAAGTAGCGGACCTTGCCGGCGTCGACCAGCTCCTTGACGGTGCCCGCCACGTCCTCGATCGGCACGCTCGGGTCGACGCGGTGCTGGTAGAGCACGTCGATGACGTCGACGCCGAGGTAGCGCAGGCTGTTGTCGACGACCTCGCGGATGTGCTCGGGCCTGCTGTCGACGCCGCCCTGTCTCGTACCGGTGAAGTCGAAGCCGAACTTGGTCGCGATGACCACCTCGTCGCGCACCGGCGCGAGCGCCGCGCCGACGATCCGCTCGTTCTCGCCCTGGCCGTAGAGCTCGGCGGTGTCGAAGAACGTCACGCCCAGCTCGTGGGCGCGGCGGATGGTGGCCTCGCCCTCCTTCTTGTCCGAGGGGCCGTAGGCGAAGGAGACGCCCATCGCTCCGTAGCCGATCGCCGAGACCGTCAGGCCCTGCCGTCCGAGGCTCCGCTGCCGCATGATGCTCACCTTCCCGTGGGTGAATGTAAGAGCACTCTAACATCAGAATGTGAGAGTACTCTAACATCCGGAAAGGGGGGATCGTCCACCGTGAGCAGTCCCACGGCGCCGCGCCGCCGCTACCATCACGGCGACCTGCGCGCCGGGCTGGTCCGCGAAGGCATCGCGCTCCTGGCCGAGACCGGGGTCGCGGGCTTCTCCGTGGCCAAGGTCGCGGTGCGGGCGGGCGTGTCGTCGGCCGCGCCCTACCGCCACTTCCCCGACCGGGAGGCGCTGCTCGCCGCCTGCGCGGCCGCCGTCATCGGCGAGATCACCGACCTGCTCGCCGAGGCGGCCGAGCGTGCCGGGCCCGACCCGGCCGACCGGCTCGCCGCCACCGCGAGCGCCTATACCCGCTACGCGCTGGACCATCGCGCCGGCGTCGAACTCGTCTATACCCACGACTTCCCCGCCGAGCACTGCCAGACCGTCCACGAGCAGAGCCGCCGGCTCACCGACACGCTGACCCGGCTGGCCGCGGACGTGCTGCCCGCCGACACCCCGTGGGCCGAGCTGCTGGACTTCGTGTACGTGCACCTGTCGACGGCGCACGGCTACGCGACCCTGCTGGCGAAGGGCGGCCGCCTGCCCCGCGACGCCGACGCGCACGCCGCGCGCGCCCGGACGGCGGCCCGTGACCACATCGCCGGCTACCTGGCGCGCCGCGCCGCCGGACAGCCCTGACCCGGGCGGGCCGCGCCGATCGGCGCACGATCCGGTCACGATGCCCGACGGTTGGCGGCTGATCCCCGGCGGCGAGGACGCGAGTATGGCTGGCATGGATCCCGAACTCGAAGCGTTCATCCCGCTGTTCCCCCGCGCCGACCTGACTGACCCGGTCGTCGAGCGCAAGAGCTTCGCCGAACTCGCCACCTCGGTCCCGGCGCCCGACACCTCGAACATGGACGTCGAGGACCACACGGTGCCCGCCGACCCCGGCGTGCCCGTACGGCTCTACCGCCCGCACGGGGCGCAGGGCGCGATCATCTGGCTGCACGGCGGCGGCTTCGTCATGGGCGACGTGGACACCGAGCACCCGTGGGCGGCCAGGCTCGCGGACGTCTCCGGCACGACGGTGATCTCGGTGGGCTACCGCCTGGCCCCCGAGGACCCCTTCCCCGCGGCCCTGGACGACGGCTACGCGGTGCTGGCCTGGGCGTCCGAGCACGCCGCCGAGCTGGGCCTCGACCCGGCCAGGATCGCGGTCGGCGGTCACAGCGCTGGGGCGGGGCTCGCGGCGGCGATGGCGCTGCGCTCGCGTGACCAGCAGGGGCCGCCGATCCGCTTCCAGCTGCTCAACCAGCCCGGCCTCGACGACCGGCAGCAGACGTGGTCGGCGCGGAACTTCACCGACACGCCCTGGATGAACCGCGCCAAGGTCACCGCGGCCTGGGGACACTACCTGGGCTCCGCGCCCGCCACGCCGTACGCCGCACCGGCGCGGGCCACCGACCTGTCCGGCCTGCCGCCGGCCTACATCGCCACGGCGGAGCTCGACCCGAACCGCGACGAGGACATCGAGTACGCGCTGCGCCTGCTCCAGGCCGGCGTGTCGGTCGAGCTGCACCAGTGGTCCGGCACCTTCCACGGCTCGCAGGCCATCCTGTCGGCCGAGGTGTCACAGCGGCAGATCGCCGAACTCGGCGCCGCCCTGCGCCGCGCCCTGGCCGGGTGAGCCACCCGGTAAAGCCCGTTGCCCGGCGGCGAGCGGCCTCGCTAACGTCGGGGGGATGGTCAGAGCGCGCAAGGCGACGGCGGCGGACGCCGCGGAGCTGGTACGGCTGCGAGCGGTGATGCTGGCGAGCATGACCGGCCGCGAACCGGCGGACGACGGGTGGCGCGAGGCCGCCGAGCGGAGGCTGCGGGCGCGGCTGGACGAGCCGGACCCGCGCATGCTCGCCTTCGTGGTGGACGCGCCGGGCGGCGGGCTGGCCGCGTGCGCGACCGGCACGGTCGAGGAGCGGCTCGGCGGGCCGGGCGCCCCCGAGGGCCTGGTCGGCTACGTCTTCAACGTCGCCACCCACCCGGAGCACCGGCGGCGCGGCTACTCGCGGGCCTGCGTGACCGCCCTGGTCGAGTGGTATCGCGAGCGCGGCATCGTCACGGTCGACCTGCGCAGCTCCGCGGAGGGCGAGCCGCTCTACGCCTCGCTGGGCTTCGTACGCACCCACGACCCGGCCATGCGGCTGCGGTTCACGGAGCCGCGCCCGTGATGAGCCGCCAGCCCTCAGGTTCGAGGGCGTACGCGGTCACGCTGCCCGAGGCGAACCACCGCCAGGCGGCCGGGCGCACCAGCGTGGCCCCGGCCGCGGCGGCCACCAGGGCCATGGCGCGCGGGTCGAAGCCCGGCGTGAGCTCCTCCGTGCCTCCCTCGTAGGGACCGCGGCGGAGCACGGCGCCCGCCAGCTCGGCCAGCACCGCGGCGCGGCCGCGCGAGGCCGCGCCCAGGACGGCGAGCAGCAGCTGGTGCGTCCGCACGCCCGGCACCGCGGCGGGCTGCGGCCGGGCCGCCCGCCCCAGCGCCAGGTCGAGCAGGGGCGTGATCAGGTCGACCCCCGACAGCAGGGCGTTGACCGGCTCGACCAGGCGCGGGTTGACGTCGATGAACGCCGGCCCGTCCGCGCCCAGCACCACGTCCGCCGACAGCGCGCCGTGCCAGCCGAGCCCTTCGCCCAGGGCCCGCAGGTGCTCGCGCACCTCCGGCAGCGCCACCCCGCGCTTGTGCCCGGCGCCGCCCCTGGCGCCCTCCCGCACCCGCAGGCAGGCGTGGAAGGCCACGAGCGCCCCGGTGTCGAACACCGACTGCACCATGGCCAGCGGCCCTTGGACCTCACGTTGCACCAGCAGCTCCGGCTCGCCGTCCCACGAGGGGCCGATCGGCTCCCCCGGCCCGGCGAGCCGCCGCACGCCGCTGCCGGCGGTGCCGATCGGCCGTTTCACGTACGCGGGATAGCCGTCCCACCCGGCCAGGTCGCGTACGACGGCGGACGCCGGCTGCGGCAGCCCGAACCGGGCCAGCGTGGCGTGCGCGGACACCTTGTCCTGCACCGCGGCGAGCGCCGCGAAGGGCGGCACGGCGGTGGCGGTGCCGGCTCCGTCTTCCCGCGACAGCACCGCGACCTGTTCCTGCGTCGGCAGCAGCACGTCGAACCCGCCCCGCCGGTAGACGCCGGTGGCGGCCTCCAGCCAGCCGTACGGGTCGGCGCCGTAGGAGGGCACCCGGTGCACGCGGCGGACATGCCGGGTGAACGCGCACAGGCAGCGCGGATCGGGCGAAAGCGCCTCGACGTGGTGCCCCGCCCGCGACAGCACGGTGGCGCACTGCCGCGAGGTGACGCCCGACCCGTCCGACAGCAGGATCCGCATGGCCGCCTCCCGTTTGTGTATGAAGTAAGCGTACGTCATATACTTACGTCATGGGCAGACCCGCGCAGATCAGTCGTCCCGCCGTCCTGGCCGCCGCGCTGGAGGTCGCCGACGAGCACGGCCTCGACGCGGTGACCATGCAGGCCGTCGCCGCCCGGCTCGGCGTCACCGCGATGGCCCTCTACCGGCACGTACGAAGCAAGGACGACCTGCTCGACGGGCTGGTGGAGGCGCTGCTGACCGAGTTCCCGCCGCCGGACCCCAGCCTGCCGTGGCGGGAACGGCTGGCTCTGACGGCCACCGCGGTCAGGGCCTCGGCGGGCCGCCATCCGGCGGTGTTCCCGTTGCTGCTGCGGCGGCCCGCCGAGACGGACCAGGCGCGGCGGGTGCGCGACGGCGTGCTCGCGGCGCTGCGCGAAGCCGGGCTCGACGACGAGCGGGCCGCCCGCGCCGAGCGGCTGATCAGCACCGCCGTGCTCGGGTACGCCGCCAGTGAGGCCGCCGGCCGGTTCGGCCACCACGCGCGGGAGGTGCGGGACGCCGATTTCGAGATTCTCCTGGACGTCATCGGCGCGTGTGTCGATCCGGGCGGGAGCCGTTCGTGTAGGGAGTGAGACCCACGACCACGAGAGGGACGAGACCATGACGGCACCGCGCATCCTGATGGACGGCCTGGGCATCGGCGAGTCGCCGCGCTGGCACGACGGCCGGCTCTGGTTCTGCAACTGGGGGGACGACGAGGTGATCGCCCTGAGCCCGGACGGCCGGGCCGAGGTCGTGTTCTCCGAGCCCGGGGTCGGCGCCCACTCGATCGACTGGCTGCCCGACGGCCGGATGCTGATCGTGCCCAAGAACACCGACCGGGGCCGGCTGCTGCGCCGGGAGGCCGACGGCTCGCTGGTCCCGCACGCCGACCTCAGCGGCCTGCCCTCGGGCTTCAACGAGATCGTGGTCGACGGCCGCGGCAACGTCTACGTCAACGGCGCCGACTTCGACTTCCTCGCCTTCCTGGAGAAGGCCATGGCCGACGGCATGGACACGCCGCTGCACGAGCGACCGGACTTCGTGCCCGGCTACATCGCGCTGATCACCCCCGACGGGCGGGCCCGGCAGGTGGCCGGCGACATCGCGTTCCCCAACGGCATGGTCGTCTCACCGGACGGCCGTACGCTGATCATCGCCGAGTCGTTCACCGGCAAGCTCACGGCGTTCGACGTCGCGTCCGACGGGAGCCTGTCGAACCGCCGCACCTGGGCCGCCGGGCTGGGCCCCGACGGGATCTGCATGGACGCGGAAGGCGCGGTGTGGACCTCGACCGGCGGCAACGAGGTGGTGCGGGTGCGCGAGGGCGGCGAGGTGCTGGAGCGGGTCGAGCTGGACCGGGGCCCGTTCGCGTGCATGCTGGGCGGCCCGGACGGGCGGACGCTGTATGTCGTGGCCGCCGAGTGGAACCCGTCCGACCCGTTCGGCGGCCCGCGCACCGGCCAGGTGCTGGCCGTCGACGCCCCGGCCCCGCGGGCGGGCTGGCCGGGACACTGACAGGTCAGCGGGCGCGGCGCGCGACGAGCGCCTCGACGCCGTCGAGCAGCAGGTCCAGGCCGAACGTGAAGTCGGCGTCGTCCGTCCAGCCCTCCGCCCCGCGGAACGCGCCCTCCCGCACGGCCGCCGACAGCGCCGGGTAGGTCGCGGGGTCGAGCAGCGCGTCCAGCATCTGGCCGTAGTCTGCGGCCCCGGAGAGGCCGTCGTAGCCGTCCGGGGCGGGGGCGCGCATCGCGTACGTGAGCATGGCGTCGGAGGCCGCGTACCCGGAGAGCGTGGTGGCGGCGCGGACCCGCTCCCCCGCGTCCAGCCCGGCGTCGCCGAGCGCGGCCAGCGCCCGGTCCAGCCAGAGCATGGCGCGCGGGCCGGCGGGCGGGACGGACCGGTCGACGGAGAGCAGCCAGGGCCGGGCCAGCAGGAAGTCGCGGTTGGCACGGGCCCACCGAGCGAGGTAGTCGCGCCAGGGCAGGCCGTCACGCTCGGGAGGGTCGGGCGCGGCGCTGTCGGCCATGATCGTCAGCAGCTCGGCCTTGCTGCCGACGTAGCGGTAGAGCGCCATGGTGGCCACGCCGACGCGGGAGGCGACGGTGGCCATGGAGACGCCGCCCAGCCCTTCGGCGTCGGCGATCTCGATGCAGGCGGCCACGATGCGCGCCAGGTCGAGCCGCGGTTTCGGGCCGCGGCGCGGCACCGGCTCGCGCCCCCACATCCGCGCCACCACCGGCGGCAGTTCCATGGCGACCAGCTTAGCCGCGGCTGATCAGCGGAGAGCCGCTAGAGCGTGCCGTTGGCGGCGGCGGGCCAGGCGAGCTCGGCGACGATCGCCGACTCGACGGCCACCCGCAGCCAGTGGTCCCTGGTGAGCCCGTCGATCTTGCGTGCCCGCTCCCGCCTGGGCAGGTCGCGGAACCACCGGCGGTGCAGGTCGCAGGCGCGCATGATGGCCAGCAGGGCCACCGTGTCGTGGTGCGCGGGCAGGCCGCGCAGGGCGGTGAGCAGCCTGTCGACGATCGCGTACTCGGCTCCGTACTCGGGCGCCGACAGCCGCGTCACCGTCCGGTCGTGGAAGAGCCCGCGCGCCGGCCGCTCGCAGACGACGACCCTGCCCTGCTCGCGCAGCGCCGCGATGCGCCGCAGGTGGGGGCGGCCCGCCGCGACGCTGACGATCCGCTGCGGCAGGCCCGGCTGCGGGCCGTGCCGGGCGAGCTCGGCCGCCGCCAGCCCGAGGTCGAGGTGCGGCGGCAGCCTGACCTTGCCGTCGCGACCCATAACCCATCCGTCGGAGGACGCGCACAGGGCCAGGATCAGCAGCTCGTCCGCCATCGCCAGCCGCGACATGCCCGTAGCCTACGCCGGGCCGGGCGACCGAGACAGACCCGGATCCTTGACATCGCTGGCTAATGACATTAGCTTTCAAGCTATATATCGTAGCTGGAGGCGGGACCATGACAGAGACACTGGAACTGGAAGGCGGGCGGCTCGGATACGAGGTGTCCGGGGAGGGCCCGCTCGTCGTGCTGGCGCCCGGCATGGGCAACGACCGCGCCGCCTACCGGTTCCTGGCACCGCGGCTGACCGCCGCCGGATACCGGGTGGCGGTCACCGACCTGCGCGGCCACGGCGACTCGACGCTCGGCTGGTCCTCCTACTCGCGCACCGACACCGCGCACGACCTCCTGGCCCTGATCCGCCACCTGGGCGGGCCCGCCGTGATCGTGGGTCACTCGTTCTCCGGCGGGGCGGCCACCATCGCCGCCGCGCGGGAGCCCGAGCTGGTGCGCGCCGTGGTGGAGATCGCCCCGTTCACCCGCCCCCAGCAGCCGGACCTGGGCGGGCTCGTGCGCAACCCCGCCTACCGCAAGGGCATGTCACTCCTGATGGCCACCGGGACGCTGCGCAGCCTCGGCCTGTGGAAGCGCTATCTGGACCACGCCTACCCGGGCCGCAAACCGGCCGACTTCGCCGCCTACCTGGACGAGCTGGGCCGCGACCTGAGCAGGCCCGGCCGGATGGCGGTGATCAGCAAGATGGGCATGGCCGCGCCCAAGGACGCCGGCGCCCAGCTGGCCGGCGTCCGCTCCCCCGCGCTGGTCGTCATGGGCACGGCCGACCCCGACTGGAACGACCCGCGCGCCGAGGCCGAGGGTGTGGTCGCCGGGATGCCCGACGGGATCGGCCAGGTCGTCATGATCGAGGGCGCGGGCCACTACCCGCACGCGCAGTATCCCGACGAGGTCGCCGGGGCCATCCTGACCTTCCTGAAGGAGCGGCTGGATGGCTAGGGCCGCGCTCTCGTCCAAGGCGGTGGTCGGCCTCGCACTGGAGATCGTGGACGAGTCGGGGCCGGCCGCGCTCACGCTCGCCGCGGTCGCCGCCCGCGCCGGGGTGGCGCCGCCGTCGCTCTACAAGCACGTGCGCAACCTCGCCGAGCTGCGGGTGCTGGTGTCCGGCCAGGTCATGGAGGAGTTCGCCGAGCACGGGAACGCGGCCGTGCTCGGCCGCTCGGGCGACGACGCGCTGCGGGCGCTCATGCGGGCCTGGCGCGCGTACGTGGTCCGCAACCCGCACCGCTACGCCGCCATCCTCCAGTCCCCGGAGCCCGCCACCGCCGCGATCGCCGAGCGGCTGGTGGACATCCTGCTGGCCGCGCTGCGCGCGTACGACCTGGAGGGATCGCAGGCGATCCACGCCGCGCGCTGCCTGCGCGCCGCCGCCCACGGGTTCGCGGTGCTGGAGACCGGCGGTGCCTTCCAGCTGCCGGAGGACCTGGACGAAAGCTACGAGCTGCTCATCGACATGGTCATCGCGGGCCTCCGGCGAGAGCCGCCCCGCTCCTAGTGAGCCGCCGGAAGCAGGGACACCAGGCCTGCCAGGCCCTCGTCGCCATGCCCCTGGGCCACCCGATGGCGCATCAGCTCCATGTACGGGACGAGCAGCCGGGAATCCACGCCCTGGTCCCGCGCCGTGGCCAGGAGCGAGTCGTTGCCCGCCGCCATCATGGCGAGGTTGGAGGTGACGCCCTCGGTGTAGTCGCCGCTCACCAGCTGCGCGGCCATCTCCTGGCTGCTGCCCGCCATCGCGCCGAGCCACTCCGCGAGCAGCCCGGCGAACCTGGCCAGGTCGAGGTCCTTCTCCCGGCTCACCAGGGCGAAGGCGTGGGTGATGCCCGCGAGCATGCCGGTCATCGCGCTGAGCAGGGCGATGTCGTGCAGCGCCGCGTGGCCGGGGTCCTCGCCGACGAACTCCGCCCCGGCCGGGACCTCCAGCGCCTCGCGGTGGCGGTCGAACAGCTCCCGGTCGCCGCTGTAGAACACGTAGCCGCCGGTCTCCGGACGGCCGATCATCGGGGGGACGGCCATGATCCCGCCGTCCAGGAAACGGGCCCCGCGCTCGCCCACCCAGCGGGCACGCCGCCCGGCCTGGGCGGGGGTGCCGGTGGTCAGGTTGACGACGTCCTTGCCGTTCAGGTCGGCGCCGTCCAGGGTCTCGCCCACGGAGTCGTCGTCCAGCAGGCAGAGGACGACGGGACCGGCGGCCGACGCGATCGCCTCCGCCGCCGTGTCCGCCGCCCGCGCGCCGCCGCGTACGAGCGGTTCGGCCTTCTCCCGGGTACGGTTCCACACGGTCAGCGGATGCCCCGCGGCGAGCCAGGAGTGGGCGAGCGCGGTCCCCATGTCGCCGAGGCCCAGGAGGGTGATGGGAGTCTTCGAGGTGATGCCGGTATCCATGTCCACCAGGTTCGGGCACGCCCTGGACCATGATCAAGTACGCACTCTTTTGTGGGTGGTTACCTTAAGGTAAGTGCATGACCAGGCGAGACACGTACGTGTGCGGCATCGACGCGGCCATCGACGTGGTCGGCGGCAAGTGGAAGGTGCTCATCCTCTGGGCCCTGGACGAAGGCCCGCTCCGGTTCGGCGAGCTGCGCCGCGGTATCCCCGGCGTCACCGAGAAAGTCCTCACCACCCATCTGCGCGAGCTGGAGAACGACGGCATCGTCTCCCGGGACGAGGCCTTCGAAGGGGCGGTGCGCCGGGTCGCCTACACCCTCACCCCGCTCGGCGCCTCCCTCAACGAAGCGCTGGCACCGCTCGGCGACTGGGGCCGGAAGCACCTCCTCGGCGAGCATCACGAACCCGGCGAAGTGTCCCCGCGCTGAGCTCCTCCCGCTTCACAGTCGGGCCACCCGCGAGCGGAAGCGGCACCTCGTCCCACGGCATCGCCAGACCACTGGCCTGACAGCGGTACGGCGCCCGCACCGGACATCCCGTCCCCACGCAGGACCAGACCACCGACCTACCAGCGCTACGGCGCTCGCTGACGTCCCGCCCTCACGGCGGAACCAAACCACCGCCCCTACCAGCGGTACGACGCTCGCTGACGTCCCGCCCCCGTGCCGGACCAGACCACCGACCCACCAGCAGTACGACGCCCGCACCTGATGTCCCGTCCCCATAGCGGGATCAAGCACTGACCTACCAGCGGTATTGAACTCCGGTCCTCATGGCGGGGCCAGACCTTGGCGGAAGGCGTAGGTGACGGCTTGGGCGCGGTCGCGGACCCGGGTTTTGGCGAACAGGTTGTTGATGTGGGTCTTCACGGTGGCTTCGGAGATGTGGAGTTGCCCGGCGATCTCCGCATTGGACCGGCCCTGGGCGATCAGCCCGAGCACCTCCACCTCCCGCTGCGTCAGCCCGTCAGGCCGCCTCGGCTGAACATTCCCCGGCCCGGCCTGGTCACCCCGCCCCGCTGCACCCCTCCGCCGCCCGTTGATGTCCCGGCCCCTGCTGAAGCCCTGTCCGACATCAGCGCCCCCGCCTTTGTCGAAACCTCGTCCGACATCAATGCCCCCACCCGCACCGGATTCCTGTCCGGCGTCAGTGCCCCCGCCCGCGCCCTCGCCGAACCCCCGTCCAACATCAGCGCCCCGGCCAGTGCCGAACCCCCGTCCAACATCAGTGTCCCCGCCCGCGCCGAAACCCCGCCCCACGCCAGTACCGAACCCCCGTCCAATATCAACACCCCCACCCGCGCCGAATCCCCGCCCATCCCCACCAGCGTGGGCGTTCCCAGGCGCCGCGTACCCCCACCTCTCCTCGATACCTGGTCCCGCTCCAGAGCTCAGAACCTCGCGATCCCCAGGACCGCCCGCCACGGTCTCCGCCAGGCGGCGTTGCACCGGAGGCGCGAAGTGTGCTTCGCCGTCAGCCACCACCGAGATGGCCCTGGCCAGGGATTCGGCGTCGGTGTCCTTCGTCAGGTAACCCCGAGCCCCGGCCCTCAAGGCTGCGAAGACAGACTCGTCGTCGGAGTACGTCGACAACACCACGACCTCGGTACGGGGGTGCTCCCGTCGGATGATCCGCGTCGCCGCGACCCCGTCCATGCGAGGCATGCGCAGGTCCATCAGCACGACGTCCGGGGCCAGTTCGGCCACCAGCCTGACCGCCTCCTCGCCGTCACCGGCGGCGCCCACCACCTCGGTGTCCGGGAGCAACCCCAGGAGCAGCACCAATCCTTCGCGCACGACGGTCTGATCGTCGGCCACGAGCACGCGCACCGTCATGCCGGCACCCGCAGCACCACCGCGAACCCTCCGTCGTCGGCCCCCGCCGTCAGCGACCCCCCGATCAGCTCCGCCCGCTCACGCATGCCGATCAGCCCGTAACCCGCACCACTTCTCGCGGCCATCCGCCCGCCCGGCTCCACGGCTCCCTCACCAACCCCATCCCTGACACCCCCGATGTCGGCGTCGCCTGACGAACGTGGGCCGTCACTGCCTGACGAGTGGGGCCAGTCAGTCGTGTGCCCGATGCCGTTCCCCTGCTGAGCGCTCCCGTTGCTCAGGGCAGGACCGTTGCCCGGAGGGCTTCCCGCGTCAAAGAGGCCGGGACCGGGCAGGCGGGCCGCAGGGGCGCCGCCGTCGCGGATCTCCAGCTCGCACCAGCGGCCGAGCAGGCGCAGCGACACCTCGGCCGGCGCGCCGGGAGCGTGCTTGCGGACGTTGGTGAGCGCCTCCTGGGCGGTGCGGGCGACGGCGAGCTTGGCCTCCGCCGACAGCCCGGCTGCCCCAGGATCGACGGTGAGCACGCACGACGCCCCGGTGGTCGCGCGGAACTCGGCGGCGAGCCGTTCGAGGCGCTCCGGCAGCGGCAGGTCCCTGCCGCGCAGCGTGTCGAGAGCGCGACGGGTCTCCTCCAGGCCCACCCTGGCCAGGTGGACGGCCCGCTCCACCCGGTCGAGCGCCAGCGCCGGGTCGGCGCCCGTCCTGAGCAGGACACGGGCACCTTCCAGATGGACGATCTGCGCGGACTGCGCGTGGGCCAGGATGTCGTGGACCTCACGGGCCAGGCGGGCACGCTCCTGCAGCACCGCCTCGCCCGCGCGGGCCTCGGCCACCTCGACCGCCTGCCGCTTGGTCGTGGACACGTGCCAGATCAGGAACGAGAACACCACCGTGTAGGCCATCCCCGCCGTCATCCCCCACGCCGCCGCCATGTCGAACCCGGTCAGGTAGGACACCAGCGGCAGGGCGGCCAACAGGAGCGCGGTCAGCGGGACGGCGGCGCGCAGCCGTACCCTGTGCGGCGCGGCGATGGCGGCGAAGAAGGCGAAGCCCAGGCCGGTGTAGGGCTCGATCGCCTGCATGGCCGCCGCCCCCACGACGGTGACCAGGAGCGGTGGCACGTTGTGGCCGGAGACGGCGCGGGAGCGGAGCAGCCAGATCGCGCAGCCCCAGGTGGTGGCCCCGACGAGCAGCGCGAGCAGAGTCTCCTGGGCCGTCGCCCTGGAGTGCGCGATCGCGATGGGCCCCCAGAGCAGATAGAGGGCCACGAGGGCGAGCCCCGTGACGCGGGCCGCCCGGCTGCGGAGAAATGCCACGTCCCCCAAGGTAATCGCGGGCCGCGCCCCGCACATCAACCCGTGGTTGGAGAACGGAAATCAACCCCTGCGCCCATGCGCGACGACCCCGCGATCACCGATCGTAAACGCATGACCTCGATCCGCGTCCATCGTCTGCGCAAGTCGTTCGGCAAGCTCCTGGCCGTCGACGACCTGTCCTTCACCGTGCCCGAGGGCACGATCACCGCCTTCCTCGGCCCCAACGGCGCCGGCAAGACCACCACCCTGCGCATGCTCCTCGGGCTGGTCAGGCCGACGTCCGGCGAGGCCGTCCTCGGCGGCGTGCCCTACCACGAGCTCGACCGCCCGCTGGAGCGGGTGGGCGCGGTCCTGGAGGCCACGTCCTTCCATCCCGGCCTCACCGCCGCCACCCATCTGGAAGCCGTACGGATCGCGGCCGGCCTTCCTGCGGCCCGGGTCGCCCGGGTGCTGGAGCAGGTCGGCCTCGAAGCGGCCGCTCACCGGAGGGTCGGCGGTTTCTCCCTGGGCATGCGCCAGCGGCTCGCCCTGGCCACGGCCCTGCTCGGCGAGCCTGACACGCTCATCCTGGACGAGCCGGCCAACGGGCTCGACCCGGCCGGCATGCGCTGGCTGCGCGGCTTTCTGCGCGCGTACGCCCACGAGGGCCACACGGTGCTGATCTCCACCCACGTGCTGGCCGAGGTCGAGCAGATCGCCGACCACGTCGTCATCATCGCCGCCGGGCGGTTGCGCTGGAGCGGCCCCCTGGCCGGAGCCGGTCTGGAAGACCTCTACCTGGAGGTGGCGGGATGATCCCCCTCATCAGGGCCGAGCTGCTCAAGGCCCGCGCGAGCCGCACGACCAGGGTGCTGGTGGCGGTCACGCCGTTGTTCTGCGCGCTGTGGGCCTGCCTGCCCGCGCTGATGCCGGCCGCGTCCGACGCCGTCCGGATGGCCAACGTCTACAACATGGCGCAGCAGGCGTACGTGTTCACGATGATCATCGGCATCCTGGGGATGTGCGGCGAGTTCCGTCACGGGACGATCACCTGGAGCTTCCTCGCCAGCCCCCGCCGGGGCCGGGTGGTGCTGGCCAAGCTGGCCGTCTACGGGCTGGTGGGGCTGGCCGTCTCGGCGCTGTCGGCGCTCGCGACGCTGGTCGCGGGGGCGGCGCTCCTGTCGTCGCAGGGGCATCCCGCGCTGAGCTCCGACGTGCCGTGGGTGCTGACCGGCGCGGTGCTGGGCAGCACCCTGTACGCGCTGCTCGGGGTCGGGCTCGGCGCGCTGATCCGCCACCAGGTGGGCGCGATCGCCCTGGCCTGCCTGCTGTTCATGTACGGTGACGCGTTCCTGGCCTGGCTGGTGCCCGACGTGTTCCGGTGGCTGCCGACCGGGGCGGCCAGGGCGCTCGGCGGCATGCGGCTCGACTCGGGCGGCGAGCTGTTGCCTGCCTGGGGAGGCGGCCTGCTGTTCGCCGGCTACATCGCCGCCGCGGTGCTCGCCGCCCGGTTCATCACTCTGCGGCGTGACATCACCGGATAAACCGGAGGATGCTCCGGCCTTAAGGCCGGGGAGGAATCCGGTTGTCCGCGTAGCGGGGCCAGGAAGCAGCGATTCGCCTTCAAGGTGAATCGCTGTTCACCCGGGGAGTGCCGATTGCGGCCTCCAGTAGGTGCACGATCTCGGCATTGAGGGATCGCCGGTCGGTCTTCGCCTGAGCGGTAAGCCGGGCGTGGAGGTCGGCGGGTAGTCGAAGGGTGATGCGCACCTCGGTTTCCATGCGTTCATGGTGGCATGCCAGAGGCATAATGACACCATGACGACACCAAATGATGCCGAGGGGGCCGAGCATGCCCGGTACACCTACCGGCTTCGCGTGTCGTCCAACGCACTCGCGGCGCTACTGGCCGAGTGGGACCGGTGCCGGTGGGCGTGGAACCAGTGCGTGGCCACCTCCCGCGCCGCCCACAAGGCTCGTGAAGAGTGCGGCCCCGCCCGGCTTGACAAGATGCTGACCGGTTGGCGCGCTGGGAACGCCTGGCTAGGCGAAGGCGCGTGCGTGCCGCAGCAGCAGATCATCCGGGATTTCGCCAAGTCCCGGGCGAAAGCGTTGAAGGACATCAAGGCCCGGCTGCCCGTCATGCAGCGCGCGGGGATGCCGGAGTTCAAAATGAAACACCTGGCGAAGCCGACGCTGAGCTACACGCGGCGCGGTTTCCGGTTGAGGGACGGTCGCCTGCACGTGGCCGGGGGGATCGTGTTGACGGTGGTGTGGTCGCGGGATCTGCCCGAGGAGCCGTCCAGCGTGCGCATCTACCGCGACAGCCTCGGCCACTGGTACGCCTCCTTCGTCGTGCGGGCTGAGATGCGGCCCCTCCCGCAGACCGGTGCCGTGATCGGCATTGACTGGGGCGTCACGGAGACCGCGACCACCACCAGCGGCGACCATGACCTGCCCTACGCCGGGCATGGGAAGAAGGCCGCCGCCCGGCTGGCCCGATACCAGCGGCAGATGGCCAGGCGGAAGCCCGCAAAAGGGAAGGCGGCCTCGAACGGTTACCGACAGGCCAGGCAGCAGGCCGCCAAGGCGCACAAGAAGGTCGCCCGGCAGCGGATCGACACTGCCCGCAAGTGGGCCAAGAAGGTCGTGCGTGACCATGATGCGCTGGCCGTGGAGGACTTCCGGCCGAAGTTCCTCGCCAAGTCCACCATGGCCCGCAAGGCGGCCGACGCGGCGATCTCGGCCACCAAGCACGAACTGATCAACATGGCGCGCAAGCACGGCAGGGACCTCCGGCTCGTGCACCCCGCGCACACCACCATGGACTGCGGACAGTGCGGAGCGAGAACCAAGCACGCACTCCCGCTGTCGGAACGCACATACACCTGCACCGCGTGCGGAACCGTGTCTCCCAGGGACAAGAACTCCGCCCGCGTGATGCTCGTCCGGGCTGGTCTGAACCCGGCTGGTGCTGATCGTGGAAGACCTCTCGTCCCGCTGGGGCAAGAGGCAGCGTGAGCCAGAAATCCCCTGAAGTCCCTGAAGGGCCGGGAAGAATCCCCTTCCTTCAGGGAGGGGAGCAGTCAATTGACCGGTTTTCTCAGATGGTCTTCATGTTCCACAGAGGTCGTCTTCAGGCGGCCCGGCGAACATGGGTTGCGCAGGCCTCTGACGTGGAAAGACGGTTTCACGATGAAAACGGTGAGAATGAACGCGCCTCTCATGGCTCACACGGCCGGTGCGAGCCTCGTCGCGGCGTCGGCGGGTGCGCGGTGAACCCGACGCTCGTGCGGCGCGCCCTGGCCGCGCTGACCGTCATCGCCATCTTCGGCGCCGGCTTCGAGCTCGCCGTGGAGCGCCACTGGCGCAGCGTCCAGCAGCTCGTGCCGTGGGCGGCGCTGACGCTGCTCGCCGTCGGCGTTCTCCTGCTGCTGGCCACCCGGCTCTCCGGCACGGTGCGGGTGATCGCCGCCGTGGTGCTGCTCGCCTCGGCCTTCGGCGTGTTCGCGCACGTGTCGGCCAACATGACGGTGGGGTCCTTCTCGGGCGCGCTCGACGGAGTGTCGATGATCGGGCAATGGTGGCACGCGTTCACCAAGTCGGTCGGCGACGCCCCGCCGCTGGCCCCCGGCATGCTCGCCCAGGCGGCCCTCCTGCTCCTGCTGGCCACCTACGTCACCGGCCGCCCCTCGGCGGGCAGGCACGCCGAGGCTCCGGTGGCGGTCAAGGAGCCGGCCGAGCGATGACGGGGCTGACCGGCTTCGGACGAGGGTGAAGCCGGTCGGCGAGTCACCGGAGGTGTCCGGCGATCAACCTCGGCGAGGGTCGGTGAATCTGAGTCTTCCCACCTCCATCAGGCTCGACCGCTGAGGAGCTCACTGATCTCGGACCGGCAGCCCTCAGGTGGGACACAGGGAAGCACTGCGGCGCGCCTGCCCCGACTCCCGGGCGGGCCGCCGGCGTTTCTGCTTGATCCACGAATCGTCACTAAAATCTGACATGATCCTGGAGAATCCCGGCGTGCCGGTGGCAGCTCGCCCAACGTGCGTGGAGGAGATCATGTCCGCTGGCCCGTTGGAGCCGGGAGACCCACGTGTGCTCGGGGCGTTCCAGGTGGTCGCACGCTTGGGCGAGGGCGGACAGGGGGTCGTCTACGAGGGGCGGAGCGCGTCCGGCGGCCGCGTTGCGATCAAGGTTCTCAGGGGTGGGAACGATCCCGACACCCGCCGCCGGCTGGCCAGGGAGCTGGAGTCGGCCCGCCGGGTGGCCCCCTTCTGCACGGCCCGCGTGCTGGAGGCCGAGCCTGACGGGCCGGTGCCGTACGTGGTGAGCGAATTCGTCGCGGGCCCGTCATTGCAGGAGCGGGTACGCGCGGGCGGTCCCCTGCGGGACGGCGACCTGGAGCGGCTGGCGGTCGGCACGGCCAGCGCCCTCGCGGCCATCCACGGTGCCGGGGTCGTCCATCGGGACTTCAAACCCGCCAACGTGCTGCTCGGTCCCGACGGGCCACGCGTGGTCGACTTCGGCATCGCCCGGCCGCTCGGCGACGGCACGGCGTCCTCGACGATGTCGGGGACGCCACCGTACATGGCGCCTGAGCAGCTCAAGGGAGAGCACGGGTCTTCAGCGGCCGACGTCTTCGCCTGGGCCGCGACCATGGTCTACGCGGCGACCGGGCGGGCGCCGTTCGGCAGCGACACCGTTGCCGCCGTCTTCCACCGCATTCTCACCCTGGAGCCCGACCTTTCCGGCATTCCGCAGAGCCTGCGCGAGACCCTGGCCGCTTGCCTGTCGAAGGATCCCCGGGCCCGCCCTTCTGCCCGGTCGTTGCTGATCCGCCTGGTCGACCCCGGGGCCTCCACCGTCACGGTTCCCGACGTCGGCCCGGTTCCCAGCGCGTACGTCCCCCCGGACTGGCCGGCCCCGAGCCCGACCAAGGTGCTGCCGTCCGTCGACGGATCGACGGTGCGGGGTCAGGGCGACTTCTCGTACGGCGAGACGGTCACCCGGCGGAGGATGCGGCCGGCCCTGCCGTTGATCGCCGTCACCCTGGCGGCTCTCGCGACGGCCGGTGTGCTGTACGCGACGGGGACGATCGGCGTCCCGGCCGAAGGCGGCGAGGCGACGACGCAGACGGCGTCCGATCCGCCCGCTGACCGGGAATCGGCCTCCGGGCGGACACCGACGTCATCTCCGGAATCGTCGTCCAGATCGGCTACGGCCGGGACGGGCGGGATCCCCGAAGCCTTCGCGGGGACTTGGACGGGACAGGTCATCTCGCAGGACGACCGTAAGAAAAGCGTCGAGGTCACGGTCACCCTGCCGGGCGGGCAGAGCGCCGGGACGTGGGCCGCCGGCGACTGTGACCAGCAGGCCACGCTGACTCGCGTCAGGAGCGACACCGTGCTCGACATGGCCGTGGCGCAGCGGGATCGGTGCGTGGGCGGAGACATGACGCTCACGCTGAACGCCGCCGGGACACTGGACCTCGTACGGCAGGAGGGCGCGGGCTCGCTGGAGTACCGCGGGAGCCTGCGCCGTTCCTGACCGTTCAGCCGGCGCGCGCGATCTGGAAGGAGTACGCCCCGGTCTTGGCCTCGCCCGACCTGACGACCAGCGCGTAGCGCCCGTCCCCGCCCGACAGTGGGATGTCGAACTCGTAGCCGCACAGCGGGATAGGCTGCCGGGCGTCGGCGACGCTCTTCTCGGCGGCGTCGTACAGTTCCAGCTGGATGGCCGTGCACGCCCCCGCGCCCCCGAGGACCTTGACGGCCGTCGCGCCGTCGGAGTCGAACTCGAAGCGGTCGATCCGTCCGGGGACGTCCAGCCGCCCGGCCCCGTCAGGGCTGCCCTCGCCGATCTGCAGGCCGACCGCCACGGGGAAGGTGCGGACCTTCACGGTCGCGATCCGGAAGCTGTACGCGCCTATGACGTTCGTGTTCCCCCAAACCTCCAGCCGGTGCCCGCCCACCTTGGTCAGTTTGAAGAGCGAGGTGCCGAAGCTCATCGCGACGCTGGACGGGCCCAGCGGTTCGCCGTCGACTTCGGAGAACACCTGTAACTGGATGTCGGCACCCTGCATGTCGGCGACGTAGAACTCCTTGGCGTCGCCCAGGTCCAGGGTGAACTTGTCTTTCTGCCCCGCCCGGGTCAGCTCGGCCGACACCGTGCTGCCGTCGGTCAGGGTGCCGCCCGGCTCGACCGCCGTCGAAGGCTCGTCATTCGCTTCCTGGGCCGGCGCGCTCTCCGCCTGAGCGGGTGCACTTTCGCTGGTCGTATGGCTGGTCACGGGTGCCGGAGCGGTCTCAGCGCCCCCGGTCTCGCCACCGGCGAAGCCGCATCCCGAGAGCACAAGCAGGAGGAGTACGAGGACGGCACTGGTGCGGCCGGGGGCGACTCTGCGCACCACAGAGAAATCTGTCATGTCACCCATTCTTCGGAGCCCGCTTACAAGCCGATTGCCCGCAACTATCCTCGCGCCGGAAGGCCATGGGAAAGGCCGTTTCCCGTCTGGACCCCGGCCTCGACCGAGACCCGGAGATCCCCCAACAACACGCTCGTGCATCCGTACTTCACCTTGCACACCGACCACGGCGTACCGGCCGAGGCCGACCTCCACGTGCGGGCCTACGCGGCGGCGCCCGAGGAGCGCGGCGCGGCGGTAGTGGCGGCGCTAAGGGTTTGTGCGGCGACCCGGGACTGCGCGAGCGGTCCGCGACCGGGACGAGCTGCTCTTCCAGCTCAGTGCGGCAGAGCCGGCTGACCTTCGCGAGTCAGTCGCCCGCGTCCGCGCAGCGAGCGGCCGGTCGGCGTGCGGTAGCGATGGCAACGGAGTGGCACGGACAGGCTCAGAGAGCTGAGTCTGCCTCGTCTTCCAGGGAGTCGAGCTACCGGCGCAGCCGCCCGACGATCTCGGCGGCGATCTGCCGGCTCAGCCCGTCGTCGGCAGGGTGCTGAGCACCTGTCGGATAACGCAGCTCGGCCAACAGGACCGCGACCCGGCTCTGCGCTTCAGCGACGCTGTCGGCAGCCGTCAGCTCTGCATAGGCCCGCAAGTTTCTCGGCGTCAGTCCGGACGGGTCGAGGTCCGGCAGGAAGTGGGCGACGAAATCCGGTCCGGCGGTCGGGAAACTGTGGGCCGGAGCGAGTGGCAGCATGGCGTCATAGACCTCCTGAAGGTCCACCAGATCGCGCCGGACGGCTTCCTGGAGCGCGCGCCCGAAGTCGTCGTGGTCGGTGAAGCCCCGCATCAGATCCAGGATCGTCCGGAACGGCGTGGTCACCGGAATGCCCTCGACGACGGTGACGTCCGCCGCCGCCAGCCGTTCGACATGGATGATCGTGGCCCGTGGCGCGGGCAGCTCGGCCGGCGCGGTGAAGATCGTCCGCGGCACGGCGAGCGCCCCGAGGCCGAGCAGCCGGGCCGCCGACTCGTGCGACAGCACGGCGTCGTCGGTCGCGGTCTGCGGCCGCTCCCAGCGGAACCGGTCGGGAGCCAGCGCCAGCCACGCGGCGTAGGAATAGCCGTATTTGAGTGCCACCGAGCTGGCGGCGTGCTGGTAGACGCCGTGGTCGAGCTCGGTCAGCAGCCCGGCCTCCCGGAGACGGTCCAGCTCACCGTCGTCGACCCCGAGCCGGGCCAGTTGGGCACGGGTCAGGAAACCCTGCTGCCGCGCCGCCGCGATCGACAGCTCGTAGCACCGCTCGTGCGACATGCGCCCTCCCGTGGCGTCCGTTGCCGCCGCGGTATTCAAGGCGTAGTCGACGGGCACACCAGCCTCCGGCTCGAAGTCGAAGTCGATGATGTCCTCGGGAACCGCGAACGGCTGCCGGTCGCCGAACAATCGCCGACGGCGCTCCGCCTCCTGGCGGCGAATCTCCTCGTGGGCTCGCTCGACCACCTCGGGGCTGAAGGTCCGCTGCCCCCAGCGCTGCCCGTCGGTGTCGTCTGCGCCGGGGTCCGCCTGGTCGCTCTTGTCGATCATGTCGTCCTCCTTCCCCAGAGTAGACCCGAACGTCGACCCCGGGGCCTGACACAGACTGCGGTCGGCGTGATGCGCCAGATGGCGGATTTGGCAGAACGCGGCGTGGTGCGGCTCCTCAGGGTTCGTCGGGAGGTCGGGAAAACGGACCGGGAGCATGGCGAACGCGACACCTGCCCCAGCTCCCCTCTCGCTCGTCCCCGGCGAGCAATCGTCATGTCGCCCGGTCGGAGCTAATGGCACGCTAATGGCACGGATGACACGTTCTCATCGACCTGCCACCGCGACCGACTGTAGGGGCGTTGGATCCGGTCATCAGTCACGGATCGCGGCACCGAGGAATGGTGTGCTGAGCATGTCCTCCGAGAAAGAAAAGCCAGTGATCTTCTTCGCCAGAGCGAAAGACCGGGGGAAGGGGGCGTCGATACCGGGCCCCTCCCAGGACAGGCCGACTTCGCGCATCTCGCTGGCCAGGCGGTCGGGATCACTGCCCCAGCGTGTATCAGGAACCAATTGATCGAAGCTCGTGACCTCTTCACTGTCGACCGCGTAGACGAAATAGTCCGTGGCATGGAGGTTGCGATAGATCGACACCACCTCAGTCGCCTGAGAGAGGCTGCGGAGTAGGCGCTTGTTGAGGCCGATCGATCCAGTCCAGAGCTGGATCAGAACGGTCCAGCCGTTCATCTCCAGCGCGCCCACATAGCTGGTGCGCATGTTGTCCGAGTCGATGTACCTCATCGTTCGTTCTTGGTGCTCTTCGAAGGTCACCTCTCCGATCCCGTTGCAGTCTGCACCTAGACACGTCAACGCCTCACGAGGGCTGAGGGATCGGGCGAAGGTGACACAGGAGACGTCATAGAACGGGCCATGCTTTGCGAGCCAGCCAAATTCTTCGTGTACGTCCATCACCGTAACTCCCGTGATCAGTCACATGCATGATGGCAGCCGTCACCGACAGGGGCAGCACCTCGACGACATACGCCTGAGCGACAATAGGCACGGACGGAGTTGGAGCCACGTTCTCCAGTGAGCCAGGGTGAGAAAACGAACCCTGGATCGTCGACCGCCCCCAAGCACGTACGGGGTTCAGCCATGCAGTGGCAATCGTAGGGCTGCATCTGTGCGGCGGCGCGGCAACCCCGGTCCGAGCGTTCGACTGGTACGGCGGGGCAGGCATGCGGTGCCCGGCCCGGTGTCCCGCCGCGATCCGGAGGGCGCGGCGAACGTGCTGGCAGAGTACGTCGCCCGGTGAAGGCGGGCACGGCTATCAAGTTCAGCCGCCCGGCGCCAGCGGCACGACGTCGGATGACGCACCCCTCATCGCGCCGAGTCAAGGAATTCGAGCCATCCGTCCCGGCTGGGCGAAGCCCGGCACCGAAGAGAACGCCCGAGCGCAGCGGGGCCCTTCGTGGACGGGCGGGCGTGCGGGGTCAAGGGAAGCCCGGGGCAACGGGTGGGTGCGGAGGATATCCAGGGTGTACAGCACCGGGTTCGAACCAGTGAGGCGAGGGGTCACCGGATCCGGCGGACGGATGGGGCGGCCGTGGCGGTGATGGCCAGGAGGAGGAGCCAGGCCGCCAGGGTCAGGGTGGCGGGCTTGGGTCCCCAGGCGGCGATCATGGCGCCGCCCGCCATCGTGCCCGCCGACAGGGCGCCCATGGTGAGCGTCTCCAGGGCGGCCGAGGTGCGGCCGCGCAGGTGGTCGGGGGTGATGGCGAGGCGGTGGCTGGTCATGGCCACCGAGTAGACGGGCGGCAGCACCGATTCCGCGAAGGCGACGAGGCCGAGGAGCAGGGCGTCGGGCGCGGCCGCGTACAGGGGGAAGACGAGGGCCTCCACCCACAGCATGGCCGCGGCGAGGCGGCCGATCGGGAAGCGGGCGGCGAGCCGGGCCGCCAGCAGTGAGCCGAGCAGCGACCCGGCGGCGGCCGCGCTGAAGATCAGCCCGATCTGCTGGGGTGAGGCGCCCACGCCCTGCGCCAGGGTGATGATGACCAGGTAGCCGGCCCCGTACCTGAGCATGTCGCCGGTCTGGAGCAGGCCGAACAGGCGGATCACCGGCTGCCGCCACAGCCAGGTCAGCCCTTCGCGGATCTCCGCGACGAGGCTGCCGGGCCCCGGCGGGCGGGTCTCCTCCTGGAAGGACGCCCGCATGAGCCGCAGGCTGGCGGCCGAGGCGACGAACGAGACGGCGTTCACGGCGAACGGCACGGTCCGGCCCAGCCCGTGGACGGCCGCGGCGAGGGTGGCGCCGCTGACCCGCAGCGTGTTGAGCGTCCCCTGGGTGACGGCGAGGGCGCGGGCGAGCTGGGCGGGGCCGACGATGGTGGGCAGCGCGGCCGTGCTCGCGGACTGGAAGAGCGCGTGCAGCACGCCTCCGAGCGCCGCGACCGCGTACAGGTGGGGCAGGGTGAGCCGGTCCAGCCAGAGCGCGGCGGCGACGGTGGCGGCGAGGGCGGCGCGGCCGAGTTCGCACCAGATCATGGTGCGCCGGCGGTCCCAGCGGTCCACGAGCGCGCCGGCGGCCAGGCCGACGAGCAGGTAGGCGGCGGTGTTGACGCCGAGGACGAGCCCGCTCTGCGCGGCCGACCCGGTCATGGCCAGCACGAGGAGGAGGAAGGCGAAGTCCTGGATGTGGTCGCCGGCGTTGGAGACGATCTGGCCGGACAGGAGCAGGGCGAAGTTCTTGTTCCGCCTGAGGGCGGTGTTCATGTGGTGACACTCCGTTAGCGCGTACGGACACAAGGCGGCTGGAACCTCGTGCCGGGCGCTATTCGATCGGAGCGGTACGCATGCCGCGGAGGCTAGCAATGACCCGTGGCGCGCCGCACCGGGTTTTCCGGCCGAAGAAGGGACGGAAGGCCCTGCAGCTCGGCCTCCCGCGCCTGATGGAATGGAGGCATGAGGACGAATGCCATGAGGTGGACGGTTCTGACGCTCGCCGGGCTGGCGGCCTTCCGGCTGCTGGTCCGTCCGCGGCTGCTGCGCTGGGGGGCCACCGCCGGAGAGGCGCGCGCCCCGATGCCGGGCGACGCCGTCATCCCGCGCCCGCACGTCATCGCCACCCGGGCCGTCACCATCGCCGCCGCGCCCGAGGACGTCTGGCCCCTGCTGCCGGAGCTGGCCGGGCGGGGCGCCGAGGTCGTGGAGGAGGAGCCCGGCCGGACCCTGGTGATGGCCGTGCACGCCTTCCACGTCACCGTGACCTGGGCCGTGGAGCTGCGGGAACAGGACGGCCACACGCGGCTGGTCCTGCGGCAGCGGATCCTGTGCCGTCCGGGGGTGCTCGGGCTGATCTACCTGCTGCTGTCCGATACATCGGACTTCTTGGCCGTCCGCGGACAGCTCGCCACGGTCAAGGCTCTCGCCGAGGGGAAGCCTCACCGTGCGGCGATCGCCGTACCGTGAGTGGGAGGAGCCACGGCGCATGAGCGTCACCGAGGAGAAGCCGGAGCTGACCGACCGGATCAAGAACGTGATCCACGAGGGCAACGCCCGCATGATCATCGTCAGGGACACGCGCGGTCACACCGTCATGCAGGTGCCGGTGACGGTCGGCGTGGGGGCGCTGGTCCTCGCTCCCGTCGTGACCGCGCTGAGCGCGATGGGCGCGCTCGCCGCCCAGTGGACCATCAAGATCGAACGATCTGACGAGGACGACTGAGCCGGCCCTTCCTCAGTGCGTCCAGCGGTGCCGCATGGAGCGGCGCAGCCTGGTGAGCGACTCCTTCTCCAGCCGGCGCACCCAGTGAGAGGTGAGCCCCATCCGCGCGGCGATCTGCCGGGTGGTGTGCTCCTCGTACCCGTCGAGCCCGTACCGGAGCCTGAGGATCAGCTGCTGGCGGGGCGCGAGCCCGCCGAGGGCGGCGGCGAGCACCCGCTTGAGTTCCGCGCGCTCGACCGCCTGCTCGGCCCGCTCGCCGTCGGGGTCCTCGATCATGTCGCCGAGGGTCATCGCGTGCTGGCCGTCCTGGACGACCAGGTCGAGGCTGACGCAGTCCTGCGGGGTGCGCCGCAGGGCCGCCAGCCTGGCGGTCTCCTCGCCGGCCCTGGCGGCCACCTCGGCCTCGGTGGGCAGGCGGCCCAGCTGGTGGGTGGCCTCGATCTCGGCCCGGGTGACGGCGATCAGGCGGTCCTGCAGGCCGATGGGCAGCCGCACCGTGTGGGCGTGCTCGATGCCCTGCTGGATGGCCTTGCGGATCCACCAGGCGGCGATGGTGGAGAACCGGTAGCCCTTGGTGTGGTCGTACCGTTCGACGGCGCGGATCAGGCCCAGGTTGCCGTCCTGGATGACGTCGGCGAACGACAACCCGCGGTGGGCGTACCGTTTGGCGATGGCGACGACCAGCCGCAGGTTGGCGCGGATCATGTGGTCGCGGGCGGCCCAGCCGTCGGCGGCCACGGCCGCGAGCTCGGGGTCGGGGCCGCGCTCGGCGACCAGGTGGGCGGCGTAGGCGCCCGCCTCCATCCGTCTGGCCAGCTCGACCTCCTCCGAGGCGGTCAGCAGCGGGGTGCCGCCGATCCCGGCCAGGTAGCCGCTGAGCTGGTCGTGATGGTCCGGCCCGGCCTTCGCCTGCGCTGACACCGCCGCTCCCCCGTCCTCGGAGTCCTGAGATCACCTCCACCTTGACGGGCGGCGGCCTCCGGCGGTGGTGGCCAAGGTCCTCAGGGGCGGGGACCTTGGGCCTCGGTGCGGCACCGGACCACGGCGAGGGGTGCCGGGGAGTGCTGGAGCATCGCCTGGCTGACCGAGCCGAGCACCATGCCGGCGAACGTGCCGTAGCCGTGGGTGCCGACGACGAGCAGTCCGGCGCCGGTCGCGGCCTCCCTGAGCACCTCGACGGGGTGTCCCTGGACGATCTCCTCGATGACGTGCACGCCGGGGTGGTTCTCACGGTGGCCGGCGAGCGCGTCGCGCAGCACGGCCCGTTCGGGTCCCTCGCCGTCGGACGGCTCTAGGCCGGTCCAGGACCAGGCGTGCACGACGCGCAGGGCGTGGCCGCGCAGCTCCGCCTCGGCGAAGGCGAAACCGAGCACGCGGCTGGAGGCGGGCGAGCCGTCGACGCCGGCCACGACCTCGTCGCGCGGCTGTGCGGGCAGCTCGCGGACGACGACGACGTCGCAGGTGGCCTGGCCGGCCACGCCGTGCGCGACCGAGCCGACCAGCAGGCCGCGCACGGCGCCGAGCCCGTGGCTGCCGACGACGAGCAGCTGGGCCTCGCGCGCGGCGTCGATGAGGGCGCCGCGCGGGTCGCCGGGCAGCAGGACGGTCTTCACGGAGATGCCCGGCCGTTCGCGCCGGGCCCGCTCGGCGGCCGTGGCCAGCACGGACTCACCGCCCTGCCGCATCCACGCCGCGACCTCGGCGTAGCGGCCGCCGGCGCCGGTCTCGACCGCCCAGCCGGCGATGGCGTGCCCGATCGTCAGCGGCACCTCCCGCAGCGCCGCCTCCCTGGCGGCCCACGCCGTGGCTTCCAGCCCGGCCCTCGACCCGTCGACCCCCACGATGATCATGTACGTGTCCTTCCTCTCCCCTGGTCCCGACCTTATCCCCGGCAAGATCCTCAGCCGGGACGCGGGCCCTTGCTTTCATGATCCGATGGGGTCCGGAGCGATGGACAGGGCCGTACTGCCTGGGTCGAAGGGGACCTAAGCCTCTTTCGGTCCAGGGTGATGGTGCTAACGTCGGAGGCATGATTCGCGTGTTCCTCGTCGACGATCACGAGGTGGTCCGGCGCGGTGTCGCCGCCCTGCTCGATTCGGAGGACGACATCGAGGTCATCGGCGAGGCGGGCACCGCCGAGTCGGCGGTGGCCAGGATCCCGGCGCTCCGGCCTGACGTGGCCGTGCTCGACGTGCGCCTGCCCGACGGCAACGGCGTCGACGTGTGCCGTGAGGTCCGCTCCAAGGTGCCGGGCCTGGCGTGCCTGATGCTGACGTCGTACGCCGACGACGAGGCGCTGTTCAACGCGGTCATGGCGGGAGCCGCCGGTTACGTGCTCAAGCAGATCCACGGCTCCGACCTGGTGGGCGCGGTGCGCACGGTGGCCTCCGGCCAGTCGCTGCTGGACCCGCAGACCACCGCGGCGATGCTGCAGCGGCTGCGCGACCAGGCCGCCAAGCAGGACCCGCTGGCCGCCCTGTCGGAGCAGGAACGCCACATCCTCGACCTGATCGGCGAGGGGATGACCAACCGGCAGATCGGCGAGCGGCTGTTCCTGGCCGAGAAGACGGTCAAGAACTACGTGTCCAACCTGCTGTCCAAGCTCAACATGCAGCGGCGCACCCAGGCCGCGGCGCTGGCGGCACGCCTTCGTGCCGGTCGGGGCGAATGAAGGGACCTTCGCCCCTAATGACGTGCGTTCCCTATGGGGAATGCTGGGTCCCATGCAACTCGATTCGTCCGGCCTGCAGGTGCTCTCCAGGGAGGAGTGCCTGCGTTTGATGTCGTCGACGCCCATCGGGCGGATCGTCTTCACCGATCGCGCCCTTCCCGCGGTGCAGCCCGTGGCGTTCCTGCTGGACGGCGAGCGGATCGTCATCCGTACCGGCATCGGCTCCAAGCTGGCCGCCGCCACCCGGCAGGCCGTCGTGGCCTTCGAGGTCGACGAGTTCGACCCGGAGCTGCGCACCGGCTGGTCCGTGACCGCCGTCGGGCACGCGCGCGCCGTGACCGACCCCGGCGAGATGTCGCGCCTGGCCTCGCTGCCGCTGACCCCGTGGGCGCCCGGCAGCAAGGACCACTACATCGTGGTCGAGGCCGAGCGGATCAGCGGCCGGCGCATCATAGGGGGACACGCCAGCGCAGCGACGACCCTCCCTCGTCCGGAGAGCTGATCTCGAACGTGCCGCCCAGCCGGGTGGCGCGCTCTTCCAGGTTGCGCAGGCCGCTGCGGCGGCCCTCGGCGGGGATGCCGACCCCGTTGTCGTGCACGGTCAGCGTCAGCCCGTCGCCCGTGACCTCCACCGCCACGCCTGCCCTGCTGGCCTTGGCGTGCCTGACGATGTTGGAGAGCATCTCGCGCAGCACGGCGAGCACCTGCTCGGCGACCTCCTCCGGCACCTGGTTGTCGATCTGGCCCTCCATCCGCAGGCCGGGCATGAAGCCGAGGTGGCCGCGGGCCGACTCGACCAGGTCGACGATCCGGCCGCGCAGGGTGGGCCCGGTGGTCTCGGGGGTGGCCTGGAGGGCGAAGATGGTGGAGCGGATCTGGCGGATGGTCTCGTCCAGCTCGTTGACGGCCTGCTGGAGCCGGTTGGACGCCTCGGGCCGGTCGACCAGGCGGACGGTGCTCATGAGCGTCATCGCGATCGCGAACAGCCGCTGGATGACGACGTCGTGCAGGTCCTTGGCGATGCGGTCGCGGTCTTCGAGCAGGCCGAGCCGCTCGGCGTGGCGTCGCGTCTCGGCCAGCTCCAGCGCGATGGCGGCCTGGCCGGCGAACGCCTCCAGCATGCGCAGGTCTGCGGCGCTGAAGGGCAGCCGCCCGCTCCACTTGGCCAGGGCCAGCACGCCGCGCACCGTCTGGCCGGAGCCGAGCGGGATCAGCAGCTCGGGGCCGTAGCCCAGCTCGCGCAGCTCGGAGTCGCGGTCGTGCAGGTCGTCGGCGGTGGCGGCGTGGCCGGTGCGGAACACCTGGCCGGCCGGGCTGTCGTCGAGGCCGAAGGTGATGCCGGTGGTCTCCTGGCCGCCGTCGCCCTCGGCGTACTCGACGTGCAGCCGTTTCCCGTCGGGACCCGGCAGCAGGACCTGGACGAGGTCGGCGCCGGTCATCTGGTGGGCGCGGGTCGCCATCATGCTGAGCACCTCGTGCGGGGCGGCGCCGGACAGCAGGCGGGTGGTGATCTCGGAGGAGGCCTGCAGCCAGGTCTCGCGCCGGCGCGTCTCCTCGTACAGGCGGGCGTTCTCGACGGCGACGCCGGCCGCGGTGGCCAGCGCGATGACGATGGCCTCGTCCTCCTCGTCGAACTCGCCGCCGCCGCGCTTCTCCGTCAGGTAGAGGTTGCCGAACACCTCGTCGCGCACCCGTACGGGCACGCCCAGGAAGGTGCCCATGGGCGGGTGGCCGGGCGGGAAGCCGTAGGACTCGGGATGGTCGGAGATGCGGCCCAGCCGCAGCGGCCTGGCGTCCTTGATGAGCAGGCCGAGCAGGCCGAGCCCGTGGGGCCAGTGCTCGATCTTGGCGATCTCCTCCTCGCTCAGCCCGACCGGGATGAACTGGATGAGAGTGCTCTCCTGGCCGACCACGCCCAGCGCCCCGTAGGTGGCGTCGACGAGCCTGGTGGCGGTCTCCACGATGCGCCGCAGCACGGTCTCCAGGTCGAGGTCGCTGCCCACCGAGACGACCGCTTCCATCAGGGCGTGCACCCGGTCGCGGGTGGCCAGCACCGCCTGCAGGCGCACCTGCAGCTCCGCCAGGAGGTCGTCGAGACGCATGCTGGGCAGCAACGGGCTCTGCTCACTCTCCCTCATAAGGGTCAGTCTCGCACCCGCACACGACGGGCGCCCACCCCCGGTGGGGGCGGGCGCGGCGGTGCTGATGACGGTGCTGATGAGGCGGGAGGTCAGCGCAGGTACGGGTTCCGCTGGATGATCGGCAGGTTGCCCAGGCCGAGGGTGGTGCCGGCGTTGGCCAGGGCCAGACCGGCGAGGACGATCGTGTAGATGATGTGGTCGTCCATGAACGGGTTGGTGGTCAGAGGCAGCGCGGCCGCCCACATGAGCATCAGCATCAGGCCACCGGCGACGGCGGCCACTCGCAGGCCCACGCCCAGCATGAGCGCGGCGCCGACGCCGAGCAGTCCGGCCATGAACAGCCAGTCCACCCAGGGCTGACCGGCGAGTGCGGTGAAGAAGCCGCCGAGCGCGTTCTCCTCGGTGCCCTTCAGGAAGCCGGTGGTGGGGCTGCCGCCCGCCAGCCACGCCTTCTCGGCGGTGGTGGCGAAGCCGAGGCCGAAGGTCTTGTCGAGGAACGCCCACAGGAAGGTCCAGCCCAGCGCGATCCTGGCGATGGCCCAGACGTAGTCGACGGGGCGTCTGCCGTCGGCGGTCAGGGTCGTGTGGACGGGCTTGGCGGGGGTGGTGGTGGCCATGACGGGCCCCTTTCAGGTCGGGCTGGGTCTTTCCCTCACATCCCCATCACACCGTTTCGAACCCTTTCCCAGGCAGTGCCGGACGGCCTCCCGCGTGGTGACCTTGGTCCCCCGCCCGGCGGGCACTTCAGCCCAGCAGGTCCTCCACCGGGCGCCGTACGGCGTCCTTGTCGTCGAAGGTGATGCCCAGCCGCATGATCATCTGCGGGTACTCGCCGGAGCACAGCTCCTCGCGCAGGAACTCCCGCAGATGGCGCATCTCCAGCACCTGCGTGTGGAAGGCGGCGCTGACCCCGTACGCGGAGGCGTGCAGGAGGACGCGCTGCAGCGACTGGCCCGCGGCCAACCAGTCCTCGCGGGTGTCGCCCGGCGTGGTCAGCAGGGCCACGACGCCGGTGCCGGTGGCGCCGGGGTCGCCGGTCTCACTGCCCCACTGGTGGCGCCAGGAGTAGTCGCGCTGGGCGAAGTGCGGCTGGGTGCGGACCGGATCGCGGGGGTAGGCGCCCGCGGGCACGCCGTCCGTGCGGGTGCTGCCCGGCGGGCGGGCCCAGCGGATCAGCTCCAGGGTGAAGCGCCGGTCCTGCGCCTGCACGCCCTGCGCGGCCTGGGTGAGCGCGGCGACCACGGTGACCGCGTCGGGCGCGACCACGGGGGTGAGCCGGGCGCCCTCCGCGGCAGCGCTCTTGACCAGCGCCTCGACCAGCCGGTCGGGCACCGGCAGGCCGGTGAACCCGGCCCGGTGGGTGCGCCGCCGCTCGATCTCGGCGGCGAGGACCGAGGTGCGCTCGTCGGGGTCGGACTCGGCGCCGACCCGGACCACGGCCAGCAGCGCGGGCCGGTCGGGGTCGGGCATGACCCGCACGTCCGGCTCGTACCCGGCCCGGCGCATCGCGGTCCGCATGGTGAACAGGGCCGCGCCGCAGCTGACGATCATCTCGCGGCCCTCGGCGTCGCCGAAGCGCAGCCGGCGCTCGGCGTCGGCGCGCAGGCTGATCTCCTCACCGGTGACGGCGAAGGTCCACGGCTGGGTGTTGTGCACCGACGGCGCCCAGCGGGCGGCCTCGACCGCGGCTTCCACGGCCGCCTTGGGCGAGCGGCTGGCCGGACGGTTCATGACTCCACCTCCAACTGACGATAACCCAGCGCATCACACCGGGAGGCGGCCGGGCAGGGCCTGAGGTCCCGCCGTTGCGCACCGTCTCACGCCCCGGTCAGCCTGCGGCGGAAGACCCAGTACGTCCAGCCCTGGTAGACGAGCACCACCGGGGTGAAGATGACCGCCACCCAGGTCATCACGGTGAGGGTGTAGGGGCTGGAGGCGGCGTTGGTGATGGTGAGGCTGTTGGCCGGGTCGAGCGCGGGCATGACGTTCGGGAACAGCGCGGTGAACAGGGCCGCCACCAGGGCGGCGATGGCCAGCGCGCTGCCGGTGAACGCCCAGCCGTCCCGGCCGCGCACGGTGGCCAGGAGCGACGCGACGAGCGCGGCGGCGGCCACGCCGGTGATCACCCAGTAGGCCGGCTTGTCGCTGCCGAGCAGCACCAGGAACGCGGCCGCGGCCACGACGGTGAGCGGGCCGAGCACACGGGCGATCCTCCTGGCCCGCTCGCGCAGCTCGCCCGTGGTGCGCAGGGCCAGGAACACGGCGCCGTGCTGGGCGAACAGCAGCAGCGTGGCCAGCCCGCCGAGCAGCGCGAACGGGTTCAGCAGGGTGAACAGGGTGCCGGTGTACTCGTGGTCGGCGTCCAGCGGCACCCCGGCGGCGATGTTGGCGAACGCCACGCCCCACAGCACGGCCGGGCCGAGCGAGCCCCAGAAGAAGGCCCGGTCCCACCCTTTCTGGCTGTCGCTCTTGTTCCGGTACTCCAGCGCCACACCGCGCAGGATCAGCGCCAGCAGGATGAGGAACAGCGGCAGGTAGAAACCGGAGAACAGGGTGGCGTACCACTCGGGGAAGGCGGCGAAGGTGGCGCCGCCGGCCACGAGCAGCCACACCTCGTTGCCGTCCCAGACGGGCCCGATGGTCCGCACGACGGTGCGCCGCTGAGCCTCGCCGCGGGCCACGAACGGCATCAGGATGCCGACCCCGAAGTCGAAGCCCTCCAGGACGAAGTAGCCCGTCCACAGAACGGCGATGAGCAGGAACCAGAACGTTTCCATGGGGTGATCCTCAGTAGCTCAGGGTGGGGGCCGCGGGCTCGGCTTCCGGCTGTTCCTCGGCGCCGAGCTTGATGTACTTGACCAGCAGCCGGACCTCGATGACGGCGAGGACCGCGTACACCAGGGTGAAGCCGACCAGCGTGATGGCGACGGAGGTGACGTCGACGCCGGGCGAGACGGCGGCGGCGGTGCGCATGAGGCCGAACACCGTCCACGGCTGGCGGCCCATCTCGGTGAAGATCCAGCCCATGGTGTTGGCCAGGAACGGCAGCCCGATGCCGAGGACGGCCAGCCGGTACAACCACGGCCGTTCGGGCAGCCGTCCCTTCCTGGTCAGCCAGAGCCCGAGCAGGGCGAGCCCGGCGGCCAGCATGCCGAAGCCGATCATGAGCCTGAAGGACCAGTACGCGATCCCGACCGCGGGCACGTAGTCGCCGGGCCCGTACATGGCCTCGTAGCGCTTCTGGATGTCGTTGATGCCCTCGACCTCGCCGTCGGGGGTGTTGGTGGCCAGGATGCTCAGCCCGTACGGGATCTGCAGGTTGACGTGGTTGCGGCCGTTCTCCACGTCGCCGACGGCGAACAGGGAGAAGCCGGCGGCCTTCTCGTCCTCCCACAGCGCCTCGGCGGCGGCCATCTTCATCGGCTGCTGCTCGGTCATCAGCTGGGCCTGCCAGTGTCCGGTGAAGGACACGCCGGCGGCCGAGACCAGGGCGACGGCCATCCCCAGGCGCATGGCCGGACGGAACAGGGAGGTCTCCCTCTTGCGCAGCAGGAACCAGGCGCTGACGCCGAGCACGAACGCGGCGGCGGTGAGGAACGCGCCGAAGATCACGTGCGGGAACGTCACCAGCGTGGTCGGGTTGGTGAGCACGGCCCAGATGTCGGTGAGCTCGGCGCGGCCGTTGTTGATCGTGTAGCCGACCGGGTGCTGCATCCAGGAGTTGGCCGCCAGGATGAAGTAGGCGGAGATGTTGGTGCCGATGGCGGCCGTCCAGATCGTGGCCAGGTGGACCTTCGGCGGCAGTTTGTCCCAGCCGAAGATCCACAGCCCGAGGAAGGTCGACTCCAGGAAGAACGCCATGAGCCCTTCCATCGCCAGCGGCGCCCCGAAGACGTCCCCGACAAACCTGGAGTAGTCACTCCAGTTCATGCCGAACTGGAACTCCTGCACGATGCCGGTGACCACGCCCATGGCGAAGTTGATCAGAAAGAGGCGCCCGAAGAACTTGGTGAGGCGCAGGTACTCCGGCTTCTTCGTGCGGTACCACGCGGTCTGCCATCCCGCCACGAGGATCGACAGACCGATGGTGAGCGGCACGAACAGGAAGTGGTAGACGGTCGTGATGCCGAACTGCCACCGGGAGAGATCGAGCACATCCATGCGGGCCAGCATCGCGGCAGGTCAGAGGCGCTGTGTAGGGTCCGCCGGCCTCGCCCGCGAGGACCTTCGGCCAGGCCGAACGGCCCTCGCCGGGGGCAGGGACTTTGGACACCCGCGCGAAGGTCCTCCGGCTCTGCCTGACGGCACGAGGGCTCCGCCAGATTCGGAGGCAGGAGGTGCGTCATGTCCCCTACCCTCGTCAGCGCCGACCTCGGCGTCCGGCGGCTGCTCTTCGCGGCCGGTCAGGCGCCTTCGGTCTACAACACCCAGCCGTGGCGCTTCCACGTCGTGCCCGGCCGGCGCATCGAGCTGCTGGCCGACCCCGACCGCAGGCTGCGGGTCGCCGACCCGCGCGGCCGTTCCATGATGGTGAGCTGCGGGGCCGCGCTGTTCAACCTGCGGCTGGCGGTGCGTTACGTGGGCCGCCGTCCCATCGTGTGGCTGCTGCCGGATCCGGAGGAGCACCCGCTGCTCATGGCCGCCGTGCGCACCGCCGACGGCCGCCCGGTCCGGGGCGAGAACCGCGAGCTGTACGAGCTGATCCCGGTGCGCCGCACCAGCCGTGAGCCGTTCTCGGACCGGCTGGTGCCGCCGTCGGTGCTCGGCGACCTGCGCATCGCCGCCTCACGCGAGGGCGCGAGCCTGGTGCCGCTGGACGCCGAGGGCGTGGCCGAGATGCTGGACCACGTGGCGCTGGCCGAGGACGAGCTGTCCCGCGACCACGACTATCAGGCGGAGCTGGCGGCGTGGACCATGCCGGGTGCCCGCTTCGACGGGGTGCCCGCCTATGCGCACGGCCCGCGCCCGGCCAGGGACCCGGCGCCGGTGCGCGACTTCGGCCGGCACGAGCGGGACGCGCGGTTCGAGGAGCACCCGCAGCTGGTGGTGCTGACCACGCAGGGCGACCGGCCGATCGACTGGCTGCGCGCCGGGCAGGCATTGCAGAGAGTGCTGCTGACCGCGACCAGGCACGGGCTGTCCGCCTCGTTCCTGAACCAGCCGCTCGACCTGCGCGACATGCGCCGGCGCAGGGACCCGCACCACCGTCGGGGCCACGCCCAGATGATCATTAGGCTGGGTTACGGACCTCAGGTGCCGGGTAGCCCGCGCCGCCCAGCAAGCGAACTGGAGAGGCAAGATGCTTGACGGATACGACGTCCTGCTCCGCGACGGCGGCATCGCCCACCTGCGCCGGCTGCGCCCCGGCGACCGGGAGGCGCTGCACGAGCTGGTGGACCGCTCGTCCGAGCGCTCGGCGTACCTGCGTTTCTTCACCGGGGGCCGGGCCACCGCGCACGCCTACATGGACCGCGTCACCGGCCCGGAATGGGCCGGGCACGCGCTGGTGGCGACCGTCCGGGATCGGCTGGTCGCGGTCGCCGAGTACATCCCGGCCGGTGACGGCAGCGCCGACCTGGCGATCCTGCTGGACGACGCGGTGCACGGCAACGGCCTCGGCACGCTCATGCTGGAGCACCTGGCGGTCAACGCCGCCGCCAACGGGGTGCGCACGCTCGTCGCCGACGTGCTGGCCGAGAATCGCCCGATGATCAACGTGCTGCGCGACCTGGGGCTCGACACCACCCACGAGTTCGCCGGCGGCAGTCTGCACATGGTCGTCGACGCGCGCGTCACACCGCGGCTGCGGGCCGAGATCGAGGCCCGCGACCACGCGGCGGAGCGCGCCTCGCTGGACCGGGTGCTGCGGCCGCGCTCCGTCGCGGTGATCGGCGCCTCCCGCGACCCGTCGTCCGTCGGGCACACGGCGCTGCGCAACCTCGTCGACGGCGGCTTCGCCGGCCCCGTCTACCCGGTCAACCCGAGCGCCGGCGAGATCGCCGGCCTGACCGCCTACCCGAGCGTCCTGGACGCGCCGGGCCCCGTCGACCTGGCCATCGTGGCGGTGCCCGCCCAGCACGTGCTGCGCGTGACCCGCGACTGCGCCGAGGCGGGGGTGGCCGGGCTCATCGTGCTGACCTCCGGGTTCGCCGAGGCGGGCCGGCCGGGCGCCGAGGTGGAGATCCTGCGCGTGTGCCGGGGCGCCGGCATCCGGCTGATCGGCCCGAACTGCCTGGGCGTGGTCAACAGCCACGCCCGGCTCAACGCCAGCTTCCTGCCCGTCACCCCGACCGAGGGCCGGGTCGGGCTGGTGTCGCAGTCGGGCGCGGTGGCGGCCGCGCTGCTGGAGCGGCTGGACGTGTCCATGTTCGTGTCCGTCGGCAACAAGGCCGACGTGAGCGGCAACGACCTGCTGGAGTACTGGGAGGACGACCCGGACACCGACGTCGTCGCGCTGTACCTGGAGTCGTTCGGCAACCCGCGCAAGTTCGCCCGCATCGCCGGGCGGGTCGGCCGCAAGAAGCCGATCCTGCTGGTCAAGAGCGGCCGCACGGGCGCCGGCGACCGGGCGGTCCGCTCCCACACGGCGGCCGCCGCCACCCCGGACGTGGCCGTGGACGCGCTGGTGCGCGCCTCCGGCGTGATCCGGCTCGACAGCGTGCACGAGCTGATCGACACCGCCCGGCTGCTGTCCACGCAGCCGCTGCCCGCCGGGCGGCGGGTGGCCATCGTCGGCAACTCCGGCGGGCCGGAGGCGATGGCCGCCGACGCGTGCGAGGCGGCCGGGCTGTCGGTGCCGGAGCTGCCGGCCGGGCTGATCGAGGCGCGCGGCAACGCCGCCGTCGGCAACCCCGTCGACCTCACCGCCGACGCGAGCGCGGCGGAGCTCGGCGCGGCCATCGAGGCGGCCGCGGGCTCGGACGCGGTGGACGCGGTCCTCGTGGTCTACACGCCGCCGTTCGGCTCCGGGCTGGAGAAGACGCGCGAGGCCATCGCGGCCGCCGCGGCCGGCTCCGCCAAGCCCGTGCTGGCCTGCGTGGTCGGTCACGACGGCGTCATCGACGGCAGGGTGCCCAGCTACGCCTTCCCCGAGCAGGCCATCAAGGCGCTGACCCAGGCCGCGCGGTACGCCGAGTGGCGCGAGCGCCCCCTGCCCGAGCACGAGGAGCCGCCCGCCGCCGACGTGGAGTCCGCCGAGGAGATCGTACGGGCGCATCTGCACGAGAACCCCGACGGCGGGTGGCTCTCCCCCGCCGCGGCCAACCGGCTGCTCGCCTGCTACGGCGTCGACGTGGCCGAGGCGGTGCCGGTGCACGACGCCGACGCCGCGGCCGAGGCCGCCGGCCGCGTCGGGCTGCCCGCGGTGCTCAAGGTGACGGGGCCGGTGCACAAGAGCGACGTCGGCGGCGTCCGGCTGGGCCTGAAGACGGCCGCGGACGTACGCGACGCCTACCAGGACATGTCCGCCCGGATCGGGGCGGAGATGACCGGCGCGATCGTGCAGCGGATGCTCCCCGCCGGGGTGGAGATCATCGTCGGCGGGGTCAACTATCCGACGTTCGGGCCGCTGGTCATGGTCGGGATGGGAGGGGTGACGGCCGACCTGCTGGCCGACCGCGCGTTCCGGGTGCCGCCGGTGGGCGCGGCCGCCGCCCGCGAGCTGATCGGGGAGCTGCGGTGCGCGCCGCTGCTGTACGGCTACCGCGGCTCCCCGCCGGCCGACGTGGAGGCGCTGTCGGGGCAGATCGCCCGGATCAGCCGCCTGCTGGAGGACCTGCCCCAGGTCGCCGAGCTGGACCTGAACCCGGTCATCGTGACGCCGGACGACGCGGCGGCGGTGGACGTCCGGATCCGGGTCGCCCCGGCCCAGGCGCCGCCGTCGCCACTGCTGCGCCGCATGCGCTGACACCCAAGAAGGGGGGCCGCCCGGCCGGGCGGCCCCCCTTCCGCGTTCTCTCTCACATCAGCGGCGGGACGGCCATCAGGTCTCCCTTGTCGTGTTCGAGCTCGGAGACGACGTCCACGACGCCCTCCACGGCCCGGACGGCCGCCACGAGCGCGACGGCCTCGGAGGTCCACCGCACCCGGCCGCCGAGGGTGACGACACCCTGCTCGACGCGGACGGTGAAGTCGCCCTCCGGCAGCCGGGCGCGTACGTCGGCCTCGACGTCGGCGGCCGGGCGGGTGAAGACCCGCAGCACGTCGCGCTGGTGCAGGGTGCCGGCGATGCGGCCGGTGACCGGGTCGATCACCGGCACCTGCTTGATGCGCCGGTCGTGCATGACCCGGGCGGCGTCCCTGACGGTCATGCCGGGGGTGACGGTGATGGCCGGGGAGGTCATCAGCTGGCGGGCCCTGACCCCGGCGGCCTTCTGGTGTTCCAGCCGCTGCCGCGGGCCCTCGAAGATGGACACGCTGTGCCGTACCGGGTCGATCTCCTTGAGCAGCAGGTCATCCTCCGACACCACGCCGACGGGGCGGCGGTCGGCGTCGATGACGGTGACGGCGCCCACGGCGTAGCGTTTCATGGCGCCGATGATGTCGCTGAAGGACGCGTCCTCGAGCACCGCGATGGCGACCCGCCCCATGACGTCCCTGACGTGAATGGTCATGATGCCTCTCCTTCCACTTCCACGATCGGCCATGGGGCCGGCCACCGGCAGCGGCGAAGGTCCCATCCCGCCGGGACCTAGGACCGGACCACCGCCACGGGGCAGCGGGCCTGGTGCAGCACGCCCCGGCTGACGGAGCCGAGCAGCGCCGAGGCCACCGCGCCGCGGCCGTGCGAGCCGACGACGACCAGGTCAGCGCCGGCGGAGGCGTCGGCGAGCTCCTCGACCGGCCGCCCTGACCGCACGTCCTCGACGACGTCCACCTGCGGGTACTTCTCCCTGAACGCCGCCAGCCGGTCGCTGACGGCCTGCCGCCTGGCCTCGCCGATCTCGTCCAGGTCGTACGAGACCTCGGGCGCGAAGGCGTGCACCGGGAGCTGCCAGGCGTGCAAAGCGCGCAGCCGGGCGCCCCGGAGCCTGGCCTGCTCGAAGGCGTAGCCGAGCGCCGCTTCGCACTCGTGCGAGTCGTCCACCCCGACCACGACCTCCCCGCGCGGCGCGAACCGCTCGCCGCGCACGACCACCACGGGCCGGTGCGCGTGCCCGGCGACGTGCGTGCTGACGGAGCCGAGCAGCGCGCCGGACAGGCCGCCCAGCCCGCGGCTGCCGACGACGATCTCGACCGCCGACCCGTCAAGTTCGCGCAGCACCCCGGCGGGCGACCCCTCGACGGTCTCGGCGGTCACCTCGACGGTCGGCTGGCGCTCGTGCACCAGTGCCACCGCCTCGGCCAGCGCCTTCTGCCCGGCCTTCTGCAGCGTGTCGGGCGCGACGCCGGCGGGGAACCTGGTGATCTGGTACGGGGCGCGGTCGACGGCGTACACGACCCGGAGCGGCTCGCGCATCCGGAACGCGTCGCCGGCCGCCCACTCCACAGCGGCCCGCGAGGTCACGGAGCCGTCGACACCTACAACGATCATGATGTGCCTCCTCGTGTCCCTTTCATGACACCGCGTGCCGGGCCTCCCCGGCAGGGCCGGAGGTCACATCAGGGCGAGGCGAACGGCCATGGATGTCCTGCCTGCTCGGGGGTAGCGTCTTGCCATGGCCGCGATCGATCTCAACACGCTGCGCGCCGTGGTCTTCGACACCGACGGCGTGGTCACCGACACCGCGAGAGTGCACGCCGCCGCGTGGAAGCACGTCTTCGACCGCTTCCTCCGCGGTCGTTCCGCGCCGTTCGACATCCGCGACGACTACCTGCGCTACGTCGACGGGCGACCACGCCTGGACGGCGTGCGCACCTTCCTGGCCTCGCGCGGCATCACGCTTCCGGAGGGCGGCCCTGAGGACGAGCCGGGCGCCCCGACCGTGCACGGGCTGGGCATGGCCAAGGACGAGCTGTTCGTACGGCAGATCGCCGAGCACGGCGTGGCCGCCTTCCCGTCCACCGTGGCGCTGCTGCACGAGCTGCGCAACCGGGGCTGCCGCACGGCGGTGGTCTCGGCGAGCCGGCACTGCCGGGCGGTCATCTCGTCCTCGGGCCTGCTCCACCTGTTCGACGTGCTGGTCGACGGCAACGACGCGGCCCGGCTGGGCTTTCCCGGCAAGCCGGACCCGGCGCTGTTCCGGGAGGCCGCGCACCGGCTCGGGCTGCCCGCCGCCGAGGTGGCGATCGTGGAGGACGCGCTGCCGGGCGTGGAGGCCGGCCGCAGGGGCGGCTTCGAGCTGGTGGTGGCCGTCGACCGGGCCAAGGCGCAGGCGGAGGCGATGATCCGGGCGGGCGCGGACGTCGTCGTGCACGACCTGGCCGAGGTGACCGTGGCCGGGCGCGTGCCGGTGGGCCGCCGATGACGCCGTGGATCCTGGCCTACGAGGGCTTCGACCCGGACGGTGAAAGACTGCGCGAGGCGCTGTGCACGCTCGGCAACGGGCGGTTCGCCACCCGCGGCGCCACCCCCGACGGCCTGCGCCGCACGCCCGGCACGTACGCGGCCGGCGTCTACAACCGGCTCACCTCCCCCGTCGCCGGGAAGACCGTGACCAACGAGGACCTGGTCAACCTGCCCGACTGGCTGCCGCTGACGTTCGCCACCCCGGGCTGCGACTACTTCCACCCGGAGGACTCCGACCTGCTGGAGTACCACCACGCGCTCGACATGCACGCCGGTGTCCTGACGCGCGACCTGCGCTGGCGCGACCCGCAGGGCCGGATCACCCGGGTGCGGCAGCGGCGCGTCGTGTCGATGGCCGACAGCGCGCTCGCGGCGCTGGAGACCACGTTCACGGCGGAGAACTGGTCGGGCCCGCTGCGGGTCCTGTCCGCCGTCGACGGCGACGTCCGCAACGACGGCGTGGCCCGCTATCGCGACCTGCGCGGCGACCACCTGACCGGGCACGCGACCGGCGTCGAGGACGACCTGGGCTGGCTGACCGTCACCACCCGCGGTTCGGGCGTCACGGTCGCGCTGGCCGCCCGGGTGGACGCGCCCGCGAGGCAGGAGCTCACCGCGGAGCCGGCCCGGGTGACCTCCTGCCACGTGCTCGACCTGGTCGAGGGCGAAACGGCCGCCGTGACGAAGGTGGTGGCGCTGCTGACCTCGCGCGACCCCGCCATCCACGACCCCCGCTCGGCCGCGGTCCGGCGGGCCCGGCTGGCGCCCCGCTTCGACGAGCTGCTGGCCCGCCACACCACCGCCTGGGACCGCCTGTGGGACCGCGCCCGCATGGACGTCACCGAGCCGGAGATCGCCCAGGCCATCCACCTGCACGTGTTCCACGTGCTGCAGACGATGTCGCCGCACACCGCCGACCTCGACGCCGGGGTGCCCGCGCGCGGCCTGCACGGCGAGGCGTACCGGGGGCACGTCTTCTGGGACGAGCTGTTCGTCCTGCCGTGGCTCAACCTGCGCTTCCCCGACGTCTCCCGCGGCGCGCTGCGCTACCGGTGGCGGCGGCTGGACGAGGCGCGCGCGGCCGCCCGCGCCGAGGGGTACGACGGCGCGATGTTCCCCTGGCAGAGCGGCAGCGACGGGCGCGAGGAGACCCAGACGCTGCACCTCAACCCCGAGTCGGGCCGCTGGCTGCCCGACGCCTCCCATCTGCAGCGGCATGTCGGCCTGGCCATCGCCTACAACGTGTGGCAGTACCACCTGGTCACCGGCTCGATGCCGGACTGGTGCGCGGAGCTGTTCATCGAGATCGCCCGGTTCTTCGCCTCGCTCGCCGTGCTCGACCCCGCCTCCGGCCGGTACGAGATCCGCGGCGTGATGGGCCCCGACGAGTACCAGACGGGCTATCCGGACGCCGGCTCCCCCGGGCTGGACAACAACGCCTACACCAACGTCATGACGGTGTGGCTGCTCCTGCGGGCGCTGGAGATCGCCCCCTCGGTGCCGGCCGTGGGCTCCCGGGAGCCGGCCCGCTGGGCCGACATCACCCGCCGCATGCGGGTCGACTTCCACGACGGGGTGATCAGCCAGTTCACCGGCTACGCCGACCTGCCCGAGCTCGACTGGGAACGCCACCGCGGGGTGCGCCGCCTGGACCGGGCGCTGGAGGCCGAGGGCGACGACGTCAACCGCTACAAGGCGGCCAAGCAGGCCGACACGCTGATGCTGTTCTACCTGCTGAGCGGTGACGAGCTGCTCGGCATCCTGGACCGGCTCGGCTATCCGGCCGATCCCGGCCTGATCCGGCGCACGGTCGCCTACTACCTGGAGCGCACCAGCCACGGCTCCACGCTCAGCGCGCTGGTGCACGCGTGGGTGCTGGCCTCGACCGACCGGGCCACGTCGTGGAACCTGCTCGTCGAGGCGCTGATGAGCGACATCAAGGACGTGCAGGGCGGCACGACCGAGGAGGGCATCCACCTCGGCGCGATGGCCGGTACGCTCGATCTGTTGCAGCGGTGCTATCTGGGGCTGGAGGTGCGTGACGACGGGCTGCGTCTCGACCCGCTCCTGCCCGACCGGCTCGGCACGCTGTCCCTGCCCATCCTGGTGCGCGGCACACGGTTCGAGATCGAGGCCCGCGACGGCATGGTGCGGGTCAACGGCGAGACGGCCGGCCGCGGCACCGGACGCACCTTCACCTTCGACCAAGGGGGAACGATCATGGCAGGCACCGGCGACCTCGGACGCCGCATCGCGCATCACCGCGAGCGCCTCGGGCTGACTCGCGAACAGGTCGCCGAGCGGGCGAAGGTGTCCGCCGGCTACGTGGAGTACCTGGAGGAGACCCCGGCCAGCCCGACGTCCGAGACCGTCCACCGGCTGGCGGAGGCCCTCGGCACCACGGCCGACGACCTGCTGGGCGGCGGCCGGGAGCGGCCTCCCGGCCGTGGCCCGGCGGCTGCGTCCCCCTCGCTGGAGAAGCTGGACCGCGAGGAGTGCCTGCGGCTGATCGCGCCGGGTGGCATCGGCCGGGTGGCGTTCAACGGCTCCCACGGCCCGACGGTCCTGCCCGTCAACTACAAGCTCCACCAGGGCGCGATCATCTTCCGCACCTCCTACGGCGGGGCGATGGACCGCGACCTGCGCACCGGCGTGGAAGGCGTGGAGATCGTCGTCGGCTTCGAGATCGACCAGATCGACGAGGCGCAGCGCCAGGGCTGGAGCGTGCTGGTCCAGGGGCCGTTCCACCATGTCCCCGAGGAGGAGGTGGCCGAGGTGATCGGCGCGGACGTGACCCCGTGGGCGGGCGGCGAGCGACTGCTCTACATCCGCATCATCCCGCAGCAGATCACCGGCCGCCGGATCCACGGCCTGTGAACGACAAGGACGTCCTGCGCCACTACCTGCGGGAGCCGCGCGAGGCTGCCCGAGCCGCCAGCCGGGCGGGCGGGGGCGGCTAACGGTAGACGGCGTCCTCGACGGTGAAGCGGATGAACTCGCCTTCGGCCCGCCGCTCGGTGCCCGGCCACCAGCCGCCGCGCAGCCACACCGGGATGGTGAACCCGTCGAAGGTGGCCTCCCGCCCGCATTCCACCCCGAACGGGTGCCGGCGGTAGCCGCCGCCGTCCGGGTCGCCCCAGCGCGAGACGGTGACGCCGGCCAACCGGCCGTCGTCGTCCACGGCCAGCCTGACGTCGAAGTCCTCGTCGCCGACCGGCATGCTCGCGACGGCCTCGTACCTGTCGACGTGCTTCCAGCGGACGCGCGGGTCCAGGGCGGCGGCGGGGACCAGCACGAACTCGCTCGCCAGCCGCCCCGCGGCGCTGCGGCTGATGTCGTGGTCGGAGCCGGACATCACGGGCAGCGCGTCCAGCATCCGCCAGCGCATCTCCCCCACGCCGCCGTGGTAGCGGTCGAAGCCGTGCACCGGTAGCAGCCCCACCCACGCGGTGGCAGCCCAGACGAAGCCCTCCATCGGCTCCAGCGCCTGGGTGGCGTGGAAGCGCCGCCAGGTGCCGAGCTTGATCTCGCCGCGCGAGCGCAGCACGACCGAGCGCAGCAGCGGGGTGCCCGGGGCGATGGCGTGCAGCACCCAGCGCCGTGCCGCGTCGGGCAGCGGGTCCGCCTGTTCCGGGTCGAACCGCGGCGCCCCGACGGTCACGGCCTGCAGGGTGTCCCAGTCTCGCCTGGCCTGGGCGCTCAGGTGCGGCGGCGAGACGATGACGGTCATGACCGGGCTTCGCGGGGCCGTACCACCGCGACGGGGCAGTGGGCGTGGTGCAGCACCCCGTGGCTGACGGAGCCGAGCATCGTGGAGGTGAAACCGCTCATCCCGCGCGTGCCCACCACGACCAGGTCGGCCGTGCGGGACGCGGCGGCCAGCGCGGGCACCGGGTGTTTGGAGACCACGGTCTGCACGGACCGCACTCTCGGGTACTTGTCCAGCCAGGGCCGCAGCCGCTGCGGGATCTCGTCCTCGATGCCGGGCGGCGGCACCGGCCCGAACCCGGCCGGGTGCGGGTAGGAGACCGGCTGGTGCTTGGCGTGGAGGACGCGCAGCCTCGCCCCGCGCGCCTGGGCCTGTTCCATCGCGTACTCGACCGCGCACTCGGCGTCCACGGAGCCGTCGTAGCCGACCACCACCTCGTCATGGGAGACGCGGTAGTGACCTCTGACGACGACGACGGGACCGTGCGCCTGGTTGGCCAGGCCGAGCCCCGTCGAGCCGAGCACCAGCCCGGCGAAGCCGCCGAGTCCGCGGCTGCCGATGACCACGGTGTCGGCGGTCTCGGTCTCGGTCCGCAGCCGCTCCACGACCGCGCCGGTCACCATCGCGGTGGTCACCTCCAGGTCGCGCGCCCGCTCGCGGGCGCGCGCCGCCGAGCGTTCCAGCAGCCGCTCGACCTGCACGGTCAGCGAATCGTACCCTTCGGACGTCACCCACTCGCCGGCCCACGGCTCGCGCACGTACACCACGCGCAGCGCCAGCCCACGCCGCCCGGCGTCCGCCGCCGCCCAGTCCAGCGCCAGGGCAGCGCTGTCGGATCCGTCCACGCCCGCGACGACGTGTCTGCCCATGTCCAGCCTCCTCGAGTACGGGAGCGCGGGTGAGCACCCGTGCCTCCTCCCGCCCGCCTCCCGCCGGGGTGTCCGCTTCCATGCTCACCCGACGGCTGCTACCCGGGCAGGGCCGCACGTCACCCCGCCGCCAGGACCTTCGACCTTCAACCGGGCAAACGTTTCACCCAGTGCGGGGAACGTACGAGGCCGACGGCGAACAGCGCGAGCGGCCCGCGACCGCCGACGCCCATCGGAAGGTTGACCGGTTCGTCCTGCGCGTACGCCCGTGCGAGCGGGCGTACGCGCAGGGTTCAGCAGGGGGCCGCCGCGCCCGCCGCCACCGGCTGACGCGCGGTGGGCTGTGGGGTCGTCGGTTGCGGGGTGCCGATGACGGCCACGGGGCAGGGCGGCCAGCGTAGGCAGGCGAGCAGTACCGCGCCCAGCCGGCCGTCGCCCGCGTGGTGCGCGGCCGAGCCGAGCACCAGGAGGGCCGCCGCCCGGGCCTCGTGCCGCAGGACCACCTCCGGGCGGCCCCTGATGGTCCGCCCGGTCACGGCCACGTCCGGATAGGCGGCACGCGCCCGCAGGACGGCCCGCTCCAGGACCGCTTCCGCGTGTTCGCCGGTGCCGTGCCCGCCCGTGGGGCGCGCGTAGGGGGCGAACGCGCGGGCTCGTGACTCCCAGGCGTGCACGACGACCAGCCGCGCCCCCGCCCGCCGGGCCTCGCCCGCGGCCCACATCAGGGCCGCGTCGCCGCCGCCCCTGCCGTCAACGCCCACCACGATCTGTTCCATGCCTCCATGGTCGGCGACCCCACGGTGGTGCCGGCAGGGCCGTTCCTCCCGACTTCATGGGTCTTTGGTCAGCGGGTGAGCGAAGTCGGTGTTGTCGATCACGACGTCGGCGCGGGCGATCGGGTCGGCCTCGCGCTGGTAGACGCGCTGGGCGACCAGGTAACGGTCACGGTGGATCGCCTCGGCGCCGGAGCCTGCCCAGTCCTGGTCGCGGGCGGCGCCGCGGGCGACCGACAGCTCCTCATCGATGTGCATCCAGACGCGGTAGTCCCAGTACGCGTCGATCTCCGGGCGGAAGGCGAACACGCCGTCCACGATGAGCACGCTGTCCGGGGAGAGCGGCGTGACGACCGCCGAGTGGTCCACCTGGGTGAGGGGGTCGATCGAGCACAGGGCGCAGGCGCCGGCCCGCGGGGAGCGGCACGGGTCCAGCAGCAGGCGTCTGGCGGACTCGTAGTCGTAGGCGTTGCGGTAGTAACCCTCGCCGGACTCCCTGTCGTAGAGGTGGCGGTCCTTCCACGGCTGCTTGAAGTCGTCCAGCGTGGCGCGCAGCGCCGGGCGTCCGGCGGCGGCGACGGAGGCGGCCAGCTCGTGGCCGAAACTGGTCTTGCCCGAGGCGGTCAGGCCGTCGATCCCCACCAGGAGACGGCCGTCGCCCAGGGCCAGCACCCGCCGGGCGATCTCGCCGACCAGGGCGGCTCGTTCGGGGGACGCCGGGCCGGGGCAGGGCTGCTGCCACGTGGAGACGGAGTGATCGATCTGCGACACGGCCCCAACCTATCCAACCGCCTGTCGCGTACACGGGCAGGATGCCCCCGGGCCCTCAGGAGGCCGGGACGGGGAAGGAGGCCGCGAGGGTTTCGCCCCACTCGCGGGCCCGGTCCAGCTCGCCGTCCACGAGAGGCCCCTTCGTCCCGATGACGTAGAAGCTGTGGGCGGGCGCGGCGCTCCTGACGCCGAGGCGGCGCAGCCGTCTGGCGGCGCCGCGGGCGGCCGACCCCGGCAGGCGGGGCTTGGCGACGCGGGTGTCGAAGGCGGCCGCGGCCAGCCGGGCGGAGCCGGTACGCAGGCCGGACAGCCATTCGCGGATGCCGTCGCCCCGGGACACCAGACCGTCCGGGGCGTCCTGGGCGGCGGACTGACGGGTGGTGGCGCGGCTCATGGCGAAGGCGTGCGTGGGCCCGCCGACCACGAGGAGAGTCACGTCCTCGCCTACGGCGGCGGGCGCGGAGCCGACCTCGACCACGTCGGCCCGCATCCGCCCGGCCAGTCCTTCCGCGACGGCCTCGGCGATCCGCCGGGTGTTTCCGTACATCGACTCGTAGACGACGAGCGCGCGCATGCCGCGCCTCCTGATCAGGGAAGGATGGGTTCGAGGTGGAACATGCCGGTGACGAGCTCGCCCGGCTCGCCGGACGGCTTGACGCGCCCGGCGACGGCGGCGAGCACGTCACCGGCGGTGATCAGCCCGACGATCCCGCCGGCGTGGACCACGGGCACCGCGTCGCACGCGGCGTCCAGCATGACGGCGGCGACCCGGTGCAACGGGTCCCCGGGTTCGACCCGCGGCCGGCGGCGGCCGGTCAGCAGCGAGCCGACCTGGCGGCCGGACTGTTCCTGAGGCCCGCAGGACCAGGTCGCCGCGAGTTCCTCGCGGGTCAGGACGCCGAGCACGTGCCGCCCCTCGACGACCGGCAGGTGGCGGACGCCGGCGCGGCGCATCAGCTCCCACGCCATGAGAGGCGACTCCCCCGGCTCGACGGCGACCAGCACGCGGCTCATCACCTGTTCGGCGGTCAGCTCCGCGACCGGCCTCGCCTGCGCGGCAGGCTCGCCGGCGGGACGCGCGCCGTCCCTCGGCACGGCACGCGGGGCGGTTGTGGTGGCACGGATGGCGGTCGGAGCGGTCATGATGTCTCCTCCGTTCGGGGACGGACGACGGCGACAGGGCAGATGACGTGGTGCAGCACGCCGTGGCTGACGGAGCCGAGGACGGCCGCGGCCAGCCCGCCGCGCCCGCGGGAGCCGACGACGACCAGGTCCGCCTGCTTGGAGGCCTCGATCAGCAGGGAGACGGGGTGCTGGCAGGCGTGCCCGTCGGTGATCCGCACGTCGAGGTTCTTCTCCCGCCACGGAACGACGCGCTCACGCGCCGCGCGGGCCTCCTCCTGCATGACGTCCTCGATGAGCGAGTTGTAGGCGACCGCGTACGGGGAGTACGCCGGCATGGTCCAGCCGTAGGCGACGTACAGTTCGGCGTCGCGGCGGCGGGCCTGCTCGATGGCGTACTCCATGGCGGCCTCCGCGTGCTCGGAGCCGTCGTAGCCGACGACGATCCGCCCGTGCGTGATCGGGGAGGTGCCGCGGACGACGACCACGGGCCCGGCGGCGTGACCGGCGACGGCGATGCTGACCGAGCCCATGACCAGGCCCTGGAACCCGCCGAGCCCCCGGCTGCCGATGACGACGCTGTCGGCGGAGGCCGACTCGGCGATGAGCGCCGGGGCGACCTCCCCGGTGAGCAGCTCGGTCGTCACCTCGACGCCGCCCGCGAGGGCGCGGGCCCGGTCCGCGGCGGCCTCCAGGGTGCCCGCGCAGTATTCGGACTCGCCATGGCCGTGCCGCCACTGCTCGCAGATGTGGACGATGCGCAGGTTCAGCCCTCTGCGCCGGGCGTCGGCGGCGGCCCATTCCACCGCCGCGGTCGCCGGTGCCGATCCGTCGATGCCCACCACGATCTGCCGAGCCATCACGACGCCTCCTTCACCCGTTCTGCCGTTCTCACCTCCAGTTTTTCCGATCGGGGGCGGCGGTGCCCGGGGAGGAGGACCCCGATCGGATGGCCTTTAGTCCCGAATTTGTGCTGCGTTCACCTTCTGGTAGTGGGCGTCCAGCCGGGGGTGCGGGTGACCGGCTCGCGGCTGCGGTAGACGATGTACGGGCGGGTCAGGTAGCCGATGGGCGCGGTGAGCATGTGCACCAGCCGGGTGAACGGCCAGATGGCGAAGAGCACCAGCGCGCTGAAGGCGTGCAGCTGGAACAGCGGGGGCGCCCCGGCCATCAGCTCCGCCCGCGGCTGGAGGGCGAAGACCGAGCGGAACCACGGCGAGACCGTGACCCGGTAGTCGTAGCCGCCGCCCAGCACGTTCGCGGCCACGGTGGCGGCCAGCCCGAGCACGATCACCAGGGCCAGGACGGCGTACATGAGCTTGTCGTTGCGGGTCGTCGCGGTGAACACGGGCCCGACGGTGCGCCGCCGGTAGATGAGGATGGCCAGGCCGGCGAGCGTGCACACGCCCGCGATGGTGCCGAGCACGACCGCGACCACGTGGTACATGCTCTCGGTGACGCCCACCGCCTCGGTCCACGACTTGGGGATCACCAGCCCGCCCACGTGCCCGAGGATGACGACCAGGATGCCGAAGTGGAACATCGGGCTGCCGATGCGCAGCAGCCGCGACTCGTACAGCTGTGAGGAGCGCGTGGTCCAGCCGAACTTGTCGTAGCGGTAGCGCCAGACGTGGCCGAGCACGAAGACGGTCAGCGCCACGTACGGGGCCACGACCCACAGCAGCAGGTCGAGCGCGTTCATCGGAATCCTCCATCGGTGGGGAACGACGGTGTCGGCCCCGCCTCGGGGCCGGAGCCGTTCACCGGGTAAGGCGGCAGGCCGACCTCCTCGGCCGGCGGCCCCTCGGCGGCCAGCTTGGCGGCGGCGGCGCGCTCGCGGGCGGTGGCGGGCGGCAGCGTGGCCAGCACCGCGGCGACCACGTGCGCGTACGGGGAACGCTCCGACTCCAGCGCCCGCAGCAGCAGGTCCAGGCCCGGCCGGTGCTCGCGCAGCAGCCGGGAGGCCTGGGCGGTGCCGCCGCGCGCGGACAGCTCGCACACCACCGCCAGATGGTCGGGCAGCTCCCCCTCGGCGGGCTCGAACCCGGCCTCGCGGAAGGCGTGCTTGAACCGCAGCAGCGCCATCCCGCGCTTCCTGGTGTCGCCGTAGGTGTAGTAGGTCAGATACGGGCAGCAGCGGCGCTTCAGGTCGAAGGTGGCCACGTAGTGCTCGGCCAGGTCCTGCGGCGGTGTGGCGGCGGCGTGGTCGAGGAAGGCGCGCAGCCGCCGCGCCGGCTCGCCCGCGGGCAGCGTCCCGACCGTTTCCGTCAGCAGCGGCAGCGCCTCGGCCAGCCGCTCGTCGGGGTAGCTGAGCAGCACCGACGCGGTGAGGTGGACGGCGCGGTCCATCACTGGCCCTCCTTGTCGCGCCGGGGGAACAGGCCCTCGGGGGTGCCCTTGCCGTCCCAGTTCAAGAGGTTGACCCGGCCGCGCAGGTCCTCGCTCCGCTCCAGCTCGTCCCCGCTCTGCCGCTCGCGCAGCGCGTGGAAGTTCTCGACCGCGATCGGCGCGGGCGTGCCGGACGCCTCGCCGAACGGCCCGCCCATGCCGGGGCCGCCCTCGTAGTCGAGGCTGCACCCGGTGGCGAGCTCCTCCAGGTCGGCGGCCTGCTCGGCGTGCGCCTTGGGGATGACGTACCGCTCGCCGTAGGGGGCCAGGGCCAGCAGCCGGTGCATGGACTCGATCTGGGCGCCGGTCATGCCGACCGCCTCGGCGATGCTCTCGTCGGGCTCCTGGCCGAGGTTGAGCCGGCGCATGTACGAGCGCATCGCCGCCAGGCGGCGCAGCACCAGCCTGACCGGCGCGGGGTCGCCCGCGGTGAACAGCTCGGCCAGGTAGCCGATGGGGATGCGCAGCGACTCGATCGCGCCGAACAGGTTGCCGGCCTCCTCGCCGTCGTGCCCCGTCTCGGACAGCACGTCGACGACCGGCGACAGCGGCGGGATGTACCAGACCATCGGCATCGTGCGGTACTCGGGATGCAGCGGCAGCGCGACCCCGTACTCGAAGATGAGCTGGTGGATGGGCGAGCTCTGGGCCGCCTCCAGCCAGTCCTCCGGGATGCCCGAGGCGCGGGCGCCGGCGATCACCTCCGGGTCGTTCGGGTCGAGCAGCACGCTCTTCTGCGCCTCGTACAGATCCTTCTCGTCCGGCGTCCGAGCCGCCTCGGCGACCCGGTCGGCGTCGTACAGGATGAGCCCGATGTAACGCAGCCGCCCCACGCACGTCTCGGAGCAGACGGTCGGGATGCCGACCTCGACCCGGGGGAAGCAGAACGTGCACTTCTCCGCCTTGCCGGTGCGATGGTTGAAGTACACCTTCTTGTACGGGCAGCCGGTCACGCACATCCGCCAGCCGCGGCAGCGGTCCTGGTCGACCAGGACGATCCCGTCCTCGGAGCGCTTGTACATCGCGCCCGACGGGCACGAGGCCACGCAGGAGGGGTTCAGGCAGTGCTCGCAGATGCGCGGCAGGTAGAACATGAACGCCCGCTCGAACTCCAGCTTGACCTGGTCCGACACCTTGCGCAGCACCGGGTCGGCCTTGGTCAGCTCGGGGCCGCCGCCCAGGTCGTCGTCCCAGTTCGCGGACCAGGTGATCTTGGTGGGCTCGCCGGAGATGAGCGACTTGGGGCGGGCGACCGGGGTGTCCTCCGTCGCGGGGGCGGAGAACAGCCGGTCGTAGTCGTACGTCCAGGGCTCGTAGTAGTCCTGGATGGACGGCATCAGCGGGTTCGCGAAGATCGTCAGAAGCTTGCGCAGCCGCCCGCCGGCCTTCAGCTTGAGCCGGCCGCGGGAGTTCAGCTCCCACCCGCCCTGCCATTTCTTCTGGTCCTGGTAGGTGCGGGGGTAGCCCTGTCCCGGCCGGGTCTCGACGTTGTTGAACCAGACGTACTCGGTGCCGGCCCGGTTCGTCCACGCCTGCTTGCACGTGACCGAACAGGTATGGCAGCCGATGCACTTGTCCAGGTTCATCACCATGGCCAGCTGGCCCATGACCTTCATCAGTAGTCCACCTCCTGGGAGCGCCGCCGGATCACGGTCACCTCGTCGCGCTGGTTGCCGGTGGGGCCGAGGTAGTTGAACGCGAACGACAGCTGGGCGTAGCCGCCGATGAGGTGGGTGGGTTTGACCAGCAGCCGGGTGAGCGAGTTGTGGATGCCGCCGCGCCGGCCGGACGTCTCGCTCTTGGGCACGTCCACCACCCGCTCCTGCGCGTGGTACATGTACACGGTCCCCTCGGGCATCCGGTGGGAGACGACGGCGCGCGCCACGACCACGCCGTTGCGGTTGACCGCCTCGATCCAGTCGTTGTCCGCGATGCCGGCCTTGGCCGCGTCGGCGGGGCTCATCCAGATGTTCGGCCCGCCGCGCGACAGCGTCAGCATGAGCAGGTTGTCCTGATACTCGGAGTGGATGGACCACTTGGAGTGCGGCGTCAGATACCGCACCGTGATCCCCTCCGCCGTCGAGTCGCCGATCCCGGGCTCGCCGAACATGGCCGTCATGTTCAGCGGCGGCCGGTAGACCGGCAGCGCCTCACCCGCCTCCTGCATCCAGTCGTGGTCCAGGTAGAAGTGCTGCCGCCCGGTGAGGGTGTGCCAGGGCTTGCGATGCTCGACGTTGATCGTGAACGCCGAGTAGCGGCGGCCGCCGCTCTCGCTGCCCGACCACTCCGGCGAGGTGATCACCGGGACGGGACGCGCCTGCGTGTCGGCGAACGTGATGTGCCGGTGCTCCTCGGCCAGCCCGTCGAAGGAGGTGCCGGTGCGCCGCGACAGCGTGGCGAACCCCTGCGCGGCCAGCCGCCCGTTGGTGGTACCCGACAAGGCCAGGATGGCCTCGCACAGGTCCACGTCCCGCGCCAGCGACGGCCGGCCGTCCGCGGTGGACCCGTTGACCCGCCGCAGCCGGTCGATCTCGCCGCTCAGGTCGTAGGTGATGCCCTTGGTGGTGGCACCCAGCCGCTCGGCGAGCGGGCCGAGGGAGGCCATCTTCGCGGCGATGGCCGCGTAGTCCCGCTCCACTTCGACGATCTTCGGGAAGTCCAGGCCCGGCGTCGGCGTCTCGCCGGTCCGCCGCCAGTCGCGCACCCGCCCGTGCGGGGTGGCCAGCTCGTCGGGGGTGTCGTGGATCAGCGGCATCGCCACCAGGTCGGTCCGCGTGCCCAGGTGCTCGGCGGCCAGCGTGCTGAAGGCGCGGGCGATCGTGTGGAAGGCGGTGAAGTCGCTGCGGGTCTGCCACGGCGGGTCGATCGCCGGGTTGAACGAGTGCACGAACGGATGCATGTCCGTCGAGGACAGGTCGTGCTTCTCGTACCAGGTCGCGGCCGGCAGCACGATGTCGGAGAACAGCGTGGTGGAGGTCATCCGGAAGTCGAGCGACAGCAGCAGGTCGAGCTTGCCCCGCGGCGCCTCCTCCCGCCAGGCGACGCCCTCGGGCCGCTGGCCGGGCCCCGCCTCCCGCGCGCGCAGCGAGGCGTCGGTGCCGAGCAGGTGGCGCAGGAAGTACTCGTCGCCCTTCGCCGAGGAGCCCAGCAGGTTGGCCCGCCACACGGTCAGCACCCGCGGCCAGTTCTCCGGCGCGTCCGGATCCTCGCAGGCGAACCCCAGCTCACCGGAGGCCACCTTCTCCGCGATGTACGGGCCGGGCTCCTGCCCGGCGGCCCGCGCCTCGTCCGCCAGGTCGAGCGGGTTGCGGCCGAACGTCGGGTACGACGGCATCCAGCCCAGCCGCGCCGACTGCGACAGCAGGTCCGCCGTGGTCTTGCCGGCGAACACGCCGTCGCCCAGCGGCGAGGACACCACGTCCGCCTTGTAGGTGTCGTAACGCCACTGGTCGGTGTGCAGATACCAGTACGCGGTGCCGATCATCTGGCGCGGCGGCCTCGACCAGTCGCCGCCCGAGGCCAGATGCGCCCACCCGGTGACCGGCCGGCACTTCTCCTGGCCGACGTAGTGGGCCCAGCCGCCGCCGTTGACGCCCTGGCAGCCGGTGAGCGTCACCAGCGCCAGGAACGCCCGGTAGATCGTGTCGGAATGGAACCAGTGGTTCGCCCCGGCCCCCATGATGATCATCGACCGGCCGCCGGACTCGTCGGCGTTGCGGGCGAACTCGCGGGCGATCCGCGTCGCCTTCGCCGCCGGCACCGACGTGATCGCCTCCTGCCAGGCCGGCGTGTACGGCTCGCCCGCGTCGTCGTACCCCTGCGGCCAGCGGCCCGGCAGCCCGCCGCGGCGCACCCCGTACTGGGCCAGCAGCAGGTCGAACACCGTCGTCACCAGGTGGTCGCCGACGCGCCGCACCGGCACGCCGCGCTCCAGCACGCCGCTCTCGGCCCCGTCGAAACGGGGCAGGCCCACCGGGACCGACTCGCCCGTGTCGAGCATGGTCAGCGCCGGCGACACCTCGCCCAGGTCCAGGTTCCACCGGCCCTGGCCCTGCTCGGAGAAGCGGAACCCGAGGGAGCCGTTCGGGACGGCGACCTCACCCGCGTCCGCGTCCCACACCGCCGTGCTGAACGCCGCCTCCTTACCTTCCTGCCCGAGATCGGCGGCCGTGAGGAACTTGTCCGGCACGTACTGGCCGGGCTCGCGCTCGCGCAGCCGCACCAGGAACGGCAGATCCGTGTAGCGGCGCACGTAGTCGGCGAAGTACGGGGTGGCGGAGTCGACGAAGAACTCCTTGAGGATCACGTGCCCCATCGCCATCGCCAGCGCCCCGTCGGTGCCCGGATGCGGGGCCAGCCACTCGTCGGCGAACTTCGCGGCGTCGCTGAAGTCCGGCGACATCACCACGACCTTCTGCCCGCGGTAGCGCGCCTCGGTCATGTAGTGCGCGTCAGGGGTGCGGGTGACGGGCACGTTCGAGCCCCACAGCATCAGGTACGACGCGTCCCACCAGTCGGCCGACTCCGGCACGTCCGTCTGGTCGCCGAACACCTGCGGCGAGGCCACCGGCAGGTCGGCGTACCAGTCGTAGAACGACAGCATCGCCCCGCCGATCAGCGAGACGAACCGGGAACCGACCGCGTGCGAGGCCATCGACATGGCCGGGATCGGGGAGAACCCGGCCACCCGGTCCGGCCCGTACGTCTTGATCGTGTGCACGTGCGCGGCCGCGATCATCTCGGTCGCCTCGTCCCAGGAGACCCGCACCAGCCCGCCCTTGCCGCGCGCCGACTGGTAGCGGTGGCGCTTGCCCGGATCGGTGGTGATCTCCGCCCAGGCCGCGACCGGGTCGCCCAGCCGCGCCTTCGCCTCCCGGTACATCGACACCAGCACGCCGCGCGCGTACGGGAAACGCACCCGGGTCGGCGAGTAGGTGTACCAGGAGAAGGCGGCCCCGCGCGGGCAGCCGCGCGGCTCGTACTCCGGCCGGTCCCCGCCCACGCTCGGGTAGTCGGTCTGCTGCGCCTCCCAGGTGATCACGCCGTCCTTGACGTACACCTTCCACGAGCAGGAACCGGTGCAGTTCACGCCGTGCGTCGACCGCACGACCTTGTCGTGACTCCACCGGTCACGGTAGAACGCGTCGGCCTGACGGCCGCCGATCTGGTGCAGTGTTCGCAGGTCAGGGGACATCGTGCCGGGGTGCAGATAACGTCCCAGCCGGAGCAGGGCATCGGTGAGAGGCCCGTCCATGCCCGACATGTGGCTCTCTTTCTGTTAGGGGTGCGCGCGGGGGCGCAGGATGAACCAGCAGTAGACGAAGGCGCCGAAAGCCATGGCGGCCAGCAGCATCAACCCGATCGAGTACGAGCCCGTCGCCTGAAAGATCAGCCCCATCACGATCGGCGGCAGGAACCCGCCGAGGCCGCCGGCCGCGCCCACCACACCGGTGGCGCTGCCGACCATCGCGACCGGGACGGACCGGCCCAGGATGGCGAACACCGCGCCGTTGCCCAGCCCGAGCGCCGCCGCCATCGCCAGGAAGCCGACCGTGGCGACCGGCATCCCGGGCGCGAACGAGACCACGATCGCGCACGCGAACACCACCGCCAGCACGTACGCCAGCACGGACTCGCCGCCGACCCGGTCCGACAGCCAGCCGCCCACCGGGCGGGCGAGCGTGGCCAGCACCACGAACCCCGCAGCGCGGGCCGCCGCGTCCGCCACCGTCAGCCCGTACACGCTCTGCAGATACAGCGGCAGGTAGACGCCGAACGCGACGAAACCACCGAAGGTGAGCGCGTACATCCCGGCCAGCTCCACCGTGACCCGCATCCGGGCGGCGGCGGTGAACCTCTTGAGGAACGGCTCCGCGGCCGGCTTCACGCCGGGGGCGTCCCGCCCCACCAGCAGGAAGACCACGCCCGTCACCGCGAGCGCCGCCGCGACCACGTAGAAGGGGGCGCGCCGGCCGAACTCGTCGGCCAGCCACGGGGTGGCGAACCCGGAGATGGCGGTGCCGATGTTGCCCATGCCGAAGACGCCCAGCGCCAGGCCACGCCGCTCCGGCGGGAACCAGGCGTTGACGAACGGGACGCCGATCGCGAACGTCGCGCCGGTCAGGCCCAGCAGCAACCCGCCCACCAGCAGCAGCGAGTACGTCTCCACGAAGGCGAGGAAGACGACGGGGATCACGCCGATCAGCGTCGTCACGCCGAACACCAGCCGGCCGCCGTAACGGTCGGTCAGCGCGCCGAGCACGATGCGGCCCAGCGACCCGACGATCACCGGGACGGCCACCAGCACCGACACCGCGGTGGCGCTCAGCCCCAGGGACCGCTGGTAGACGGGGCCGAGCGGGCTCAGCAGGGCCCAGGCCCAGAAGTTCACCGCGAACGCGATCGTGGCCAGGATCAGCGCGGTCACACGGCTCGCCGTGGACGTGACCGCGGCGGGGGACGGTGCGGCAGGCATGGCGGGGACCACCTCCGGTCGGACGCTAGGGCCACCCCAGTCTTCTGGACTGCACCATGCCCACTTAAGGGTCTTTAGTCCCATCAATAAGGATCAAACAACGATCATCTTCGTGGCCCGCCCCCCGGCGCGCGAGGGATCCGCGGGGCGGGGGCCGGCCGGCCGCACGCGGGGCGCCGGCCGACAGCGAGCGTCCTGATTTTTTTCCTGACATAGTTGAAAACTGTGCTTTTCACAGTCTGTCAGGACGAATTTCGCATCCACCCCAAGAAACGGCGGACCAGAATCACCAGATAAAGCACCCAACCCGCAGCGATCACCACCAGCGCGGCCACCGGTTCCCACAATGCCCCCGAAGCCAACTCCCCCATCGCCCGGCGAACCACCGCCACCGTGATCGGCACCGTATAAAGGGCGAAAAACGCCAACCCCAGCACCCGCCCCACAACCACGAACCACGCGTACACCCGCACACTCCGCCGCGCCCCACCACCCCGCCCACGCAGATACGCCTGCGCGTCCGCCATCAAATTCTTGTTCCCCGTCGCGTTCGCGAAGACGTAGTACACATCCGTACGCATGAAGAACAGGAACTGCCAGACCACCTGCGCCAGACAGATCACCATCACCAGCCGCGCCGGCGCCGACTCGGTCACGTACAGCACGCACGCCGACCCGCAGATCAGCACCCAGTCCACCCGCATCCCCGCCAGATGAGCGCGATAGCGCGCCCGCCGCGGCACCCCCCACACCCCGGTGATCCGCGTCTGCACCACCAGGAACTGCAACCGCGTACCCAGCGACAACTCCGCCCGCACGCCCAGCGACCGCGCGGCGGCCACATGCCCCAGCTCGTGCAGCAGCACCAGCGCCCACGACCCCGCCGCGAACGCCAGCGTGAACGACAGACTGCCCGGCCACACCAGCGACGACACCCCCGGCCGCACCCTCGGCTCGGCCACCGCGGCGGCCACCGCACACCCCGTGAGCAGCACCAGCACGACGTCGGCCGGACGGGAGAAGAACCAGGCCACCTGCCGCGGCCGGATCCGGTCCCACACGTTCGGCCGCCGCTCCGGCCGTCTCATCAACCCCGCGTCCGCCAAGCCGCCGACGAAGGCGGCCACGTCCACGTCCACCCCCCGCTCGGCCCGCACCCGCTCGCGCGCCTGCGCCACCGTCCGCGTGCCGTCGAGCGCCGACACCACCGCCGCCGCCACCGCCGGCACGTGCACGAACGTCTCCCCGTTGCCGATCACGTAGTCGTCCGGCCCGTCAGCCACCACCGTCAGGAACGACAGATCGGTGTTCACCCGCAGACCCCGCACCGGTCATACCGGTGGAACTCCCTCGTCGTGGTCGTCAACGTCAGCAGATCGAGCCACACGCTCCGGCCCTCCACCGCCGGCGTGCCCGCACCCGTCAGATAGCGGAGCACCTCCGAGGCCAGCATCCCGGCCACGATCTGGCACAACGGCCCGAACGACGGAATCACCCGCCCCGGGTTGTCCCCGGTGGGCAACTCCGTCCGGCCGTAACGGGCGGCCAGCGAACGCTCCTGACACGACAGGCAACCCGTCTTGCCGGGCACGACGAGCGGCCCCACCAGCCCCACGTGCTGGTTGAACCCGCCCGTCACGAACGGCACCCCCGCCTCCACACACGCCCGGTTCACCCAGCGCGCGATGTGCGGCTGCGGCGTGTCCACCGTGCTGACCACCAGATCGGCGGCCACCACCACGTCCCGCGGCCCGCCGATGCGCCGCTCGACGGTGTCCACCCGCACACCGGGACGGTGCGCCCGCAACCGCCGCGCCGCCGCCACCGTCTTGAGCTCACCCACGTCCCCGGCCGTGTACAGGTACTGGCGATGCAGATTGCTCGCCTCCACCCGGTCGTCGTCGACCAGCGTCAACCGCCCCACCCCGCTGGTCGCCAGCTGCAGCGCGACGGCGCCCCCGATCGCCCCCGCGCCGAGCACCGCCACATGCGTACGCCGCAGCTCGCCGAGCACGGCCGTCACCTCGGCGGCCGGCCGGAACATCGACAGGAAGAGCGCGAACCGGGAGAGCCCCGCATCGGCCGCCAGCGCGTCGAGATCGTCGGCGGTGACCAGGATGCGCGCCTCCAGCAGCCGCGCCACGGCCGCGTCGATCTCGGCCGGAGGCACCTCGCCGAGCAGCGCGTACAGATCGGCCCGCTCCACCGGCTCACGGGCGCACAGCCGGATCAGCCGGCGCAACGGCGCCGCCGCCGGGTCGAGGACCAGGCCCGTCGGCGGGAAATCCCCCAGCCGCACCCGCTCACGCAAATCATCAATGAAAAGGGGAAAAGCCGGATTCACCTGAATCCTGGGCATGAAGAAGACTCCCGTAAGCACGAAGGCGGGGCCCTCGCAAAGAGGGCCCCGCGACAGTTCAGCAGCTGTTGCTGTTACCTGTGGTCTCGACTTCTTCGACCTTCCTGATCTCGATCGTCATGCGCGATCCCTTCATAGATCGTGTTGGCCGATGTGATCGTAAGAAGAATCATCGGCACCAGGGAGGCCCAATGACGTTCTGTGCGGCAATTGATGCCCTAAGTCGCGGAAACCTAGAATTCTCAATAACTTCGCGCACTGGTCGCGGATGGTGTTGTTCTGACGTTTGTGATATCGGGGTTGCTTCCGGCCCAGCGCCTTTACAAAGTAGATCACGACAGGGTCGCCATCCCGGAGCGCGACATGTCGCCACTGTTTGGTGTATCAATGTAATGATTGACCAGAGCGCCAAGCTCCCCACCAGGAGCCCGTAGGAGCCCCCGTGAAGTTCACCGTCGAGTACCCGATCAGCGCGCCCGGCTACGACCCCGCCCTCGTCCGCCCCGGCGGGATGCGCCGCGTCGTGCGGGCGGCGGAGGAGGCGGGTTTCGCCGCCGTCGGGTTCACCGAGCACCCGGCGCCGTCGAAGAAGTGGCTCGACGCCGGCGGGCACGAGGCCCTCGACCCGATCGCCGCGCTGAGCTACTGCGCCGCCGTGTCGGAGCGGATCCGGCTGATGACCCATCTGCTCGTGCTCCCGTACCACAACCCGTTCCTGCTGGCCAAGAGCCTGACCACGGTCGACCTGCTGTCCGAGGGGCGGCTGACCGTGGTCGCCGGGGCCGGTTACCTGCGCTCGGAGTTCCTGGCGATGGGCGTGGACATGGCCGGGCGCAACGCCCGCTTCGACGAGTCGATCGAGGTGCTGCGGGGCGTGTGGGGGAACGTGCCGTTCGACCACAGGGGGCCGCTGTTCGAAGGCCGTGACGTGGCCGCCCTTCCGGCTCCGCTCACGCCGGGCGGGCCGCCCATCTGGATCGGCGGCAACAGCGCGCTGGCCCGCCGCCGGGCCGCTCGCAACCAGGGCTGGAGCCCGTTCATGACGGACGGGGAGCTCGCCCGTACCGCCCGCACCGCGGCGATCACCACGGTGGAGCAACTCGCCCGGCACGTCGAGGAGGTGTGTGAGCTGGCCGGCAGGGCCGTCGAGGTGCAGGTGCGCACGCCGGCGCACCGCTACATGATCGACGGCGGTTCCGCCGAGGAGCACCGCGACCACCTGGGCCGCCTGGCGGAGGCCGGCGTCACCTCGTTCGTGGTGCGGCCACCGGGCGCGAGCGTGGCGGCCGCGGTCGAGGCGCTGCACGGCTACGCCGAAACGTTCCGGCGGGGCTAGGGTCCGTCAGGCATGTCCGATGACCACCCAGGGTGCCCGGGCGGACACGTACGGCCACTGCCCGTGAGGACGGTCCAGCCGTGCGCGGACACGAGAAGGGGATCGGCGCCGTCCGGGTGCGAGCTCTCGGCGACCGCGAGACCTGAGGTGTCCAGGGGGAACCGGTACGGCTCCGGTCCGGTGTTCAGCAGGGTGAGCAGCCTGCCTGCACCCGTGCTCTCCAGGGCCACGGCCGTGTTGGTCAGATGGGGCACGGCCGTGCGAGCCCGGGCCAGCCACGGGTGGCGGCGTCGCAGCCCGATGAGCCGCTGGTGCAGCCGGTAGACCGGCCACCCCGCCGGATCGAGCTCCGCGGGACCGGCGGGGAAGGCGGGCCTGACGGCGTCGTCGCCGCCCGGCCGGTCCTCCTTCAGCCCGCGGAAGCCCTGCTCGTCGCCGTAGTAGACGCTCGGGACCCCGCCCACGGTGAAGAGCACGGCGAGCGCGTGGCCCAGGTGGCGCTCATCGGCCAGGCGGGTGGCCAGCCTGGTCACGTCGTGGTTGCCGACGAACGTGAGCGGCTCGAACGACTCCAGCAGGGCGTCGTGCCGGTCCACCGCCCAGGCCAGCTCGTAGAAGTTGCCGTCGTTCAGCGAGCTCCAGATCGCCTTCCACAGCTCGTACTGGGTGACCGAGTCCAGCCCGCTCTCCGCCACGTAGCCCGCGTAGTCGCCGTGGATCACCTCGCCGGCGAACCAGGCCGCGGGGTGGCGCGGGCGCACCCGGGCGAGCGCCTCGCGCCAGAAAGCGGCGGGCATCGCGTACGCGGCGTCCAGCCGCCATCCGGACGCCCCGCGGCTCAGCCAGTGGTCCATGACGCGGACCACGTGGTCGAGGACCTCGGGGTGGTCGTGGTTGAGGGTGACGAGCCCGGAATGGCCCTCGAACGTGGCGTGACCGCCGCCTTCGGGCACGAACCAGTGCGCGAAGCGCGGGTCGCCGAACTTCGGATGGCCCCGGCCCACGTGGTTGAACACCCCGTCCAGGACGATCAGCAGGCCGCGCTCGCGGGCCGCGCGCACCAGCCGGTCGAAGTCCGCCTCGTCGCCGAGCCTCGGGTCCACGCGGAAATGGTCCAGCGTGTCGTACCCGTGCGTCTCGGACGCGAAGATCGGCCCGAGCTGCAGGACCGAGCAGCCCAGCTCGGCGGCGTAGTCGAGCCACCCCTCCAGCCGTCGCAGGCGATGGCGCACCGGCGTGCCGGGCGGCGGAGCCGCGGGCTCCGCGCCGGTGAAGCCGAGCGGGTACACGTGCCACCAGACACCGTCTCTCACCATGACGGAACGGTCCTTCCCGCGTCGCCGCCCGCTACTCAGCCGTCGAGCAGCCGCCACGCGGTGAGGGCGAGCCTGGCCCGGGTCAGCCCGGCGGGGTCGCCGAGCTCGATGCCCAGAGTCCTGCCGAGCGCTTCGAGGCGGCGCGCGACGCTGCTGTGGTGCAGGTGGAGAAGGTCGGCGGCCTGGCGCAGGGAGCCGGTGGCGCAGTAGGCGTCGAGCGTCTCCAGGTCCTCGGGACTGCCGGCCAGGAGGGTGATCGCGGCCACGTCGGGGTTGCCGCGCAGGGAGTCCGCGGGGATCTCGGCCAGGAGCGCCAGCGCGCCCAGGTCGTCGTGGTGGACGACCGGCCGGCGCGGCGTGGCGAAGCGCAGGGCGGTGCGGGCGTGCGCCCAGGACCGGTCGGGGCTTTCGGCCGTGCCGACGCCCGCCCGCACGCCCGCCGGGAAGCGGGCCAGGTCGACGGTGGTGGCCAGGATGACGCCCACGTCGGCGAGGGGCGCGGCCTTCACCGGGCGGGCCGGGCAGATCAGGCCGCCGACCTGGTCGAGCGGAAGCCGCGACCGCACGGCGACGGCGCGGACGGGCAGGTCGGCGGCGAAGCCCAGCAGGCGCAGCGCCCGCGCCCTGGCCGCCTCGTCGCTGTCGGAGCTGATCACCAGCTCGACGAGCGCGGGATCGGCCATGGTGGTGCGGGCCGGGCCGTACTTCTCGACGACCGTCGCGGCGGCGATGGCCAGCCGGTCCAGCACCACCTCGTCGAGCGACTTCGGCGGGCCGGGGCGCTCCAGCCAGACCGTGCCGATCTCCTCGTCGTCGAGGGTGATCGGCGCCGAACTGGACGCCGGGGCGACCGGGCCGCGCGCCGGCATGCCGTCGTCCGCGACGCGGATGACCCGTCCCGTGCCGTGGAGCCGGATGCCCGCCACGCACCCGGCCAGGCCGGCCGAGGCCCGGGCCAGCGCGGGCAGGTCCACCCGGCGGCGCATCAGCGTGTCGTAGAACATGACGACCCGGAGCGCGCCTTCGACCTGCGTGTCCAGCTGCGACAGCCGTTCGGCCAGTGCCTCCATGATTCCCAGGGTATGCGCCGATCGGCGCGCGGGCGGGCGTCGTGCCCGACATCTGGCGGGTCCGCCCGCTGACCGGCGACGATCCGGCGGACAGTACGATCAGCTGGTGACCGAGATAACCGAGACCTCGCCCGGCTGGCTCGCTCCCGAGGAGCTCGAGTCGGTGCGCGGCCGCATGCCGATCCTGTACGTCGACGCGGTGCCGGTGCGGGTGGACGACACGGGCGCCGTGACCCGCGTCGGGCTGCTGCTCCGCATCGCCGCGGACGGGACCGTCAGCAGGGCCCTGGTCTCCGGGCGGGTGCTCTACCACGAGCGTGTCCGCGACGCCCTCCTGCGTCACCTGGAGAAGGACCTCGGCCCGGTCGCCCTGCCCAGCCTGCCCGTGTCGCCGGTGCCGTTCACGGTCGCCGAATACTTCCCGACGCCCGGCGTGACGCCCTACCACGACCCGCGCCAGCACGCCGTCTCGCTGGCCTACATCGTGCCGGTCCGCGGCGACTGCCGCCCCCGGCAGGACGCGCTCGACCTCGTGTGGTTCACGCCGGAGGAGGCGGCCTCGCCGATGGTGCAGCAGGAGATGACGGGTGGCCAGGGTGTGCTGCTCAAGCAGGCGCTCGCGCACGTGGGCCGGCTGACCTGAGTCACTGGTGCCCAGAACGGCCTGACTTCCGCGGCCGGTTGCGCTCGCGAACCAGTGATGTGCGCGTCTCCCCCGCCACGTAGGCGGCACCCGTGTCGCCCGGGCAGCACCGGTGACGCCGCCGCGGCGCACCCGCCGCAGGTCGTGCGGGCTCGTTTCCCAGCACCTCCCGTACACCCACTCCCCTCCCCCAGCGCGCGGCTTCGGACGGCTCGGCCGTACGAGCCCCCGGCTTGACCTGGAGTGCGCTCCATTCCGTAACGTCGCGGACATGACCACAGCGCAACAGAGCATCGGATCCGGCTTCGGCGCCCGCAGCACCGCGCGCGAGGTGCTGCGCGGCATCGACCTGACCGGGAAGCTGGCGATCGTCACGGGCGGCTACTCGGGGCTCGGCCTGGAGACCACGCGGGCGCTCGCGGAGGCGGGCGCCCGGGTCGTGGTGCCCGCCAGGCGGCCCGAGCACGCCGCGGAGGCGGTCGCCGGGGTCGCCGGGGTCGAGGTGGACGCGCTCGACCTGGCCGACCTCGGCAGCGTACGCGACTTCGCCGAGCGCTTCCTCGGCTCCGGCCGGGACGTGCACATCATGATCAACAGCGCGGCGGTGATGGCCGCCCCCGAGACGCGGGTCGGGCCCGGCTGGGAGCTGCAGTTCGCCACCAACCACCTGGGCCACTACGCGCTGGCCAACCGGCTCTGGCCGGCGATCCGGCGCGGCGGCGGACGGGTGGTGTCCGTGTCGTCGAACGCCCACCGCATGACCGGCATCCGCTGGGACGACGTGCATCTCACCACCGGTTATGAGAAGTGGCTGGCGTACGGGCAGGCCAAGACCGCCAACGTGCTGTTCGCCGTCCACCTGGACAGGCTCGCGGCTCCGTACGGGGTGCGCGCCTTCGCCCTGCACCCGGGCGGCATCCTCACCCCGCTCCAGCGGCACCTGCCCAAGGCGGAGATGGTGGCGGCCGGCTGGATCGACGAGGACGGCAACCAGGTCGCCGACAGCTTCAAGACCCCGGAGCAGGGGGCGTCCACCCAGGTGTGGGCGGCCACCTCGCCTCGGCTCGACGGCCTGGGCGGCCTCTACCTGGAGGACTGCGACGTCGCCCCCCAATCGGACGGAACCGCCCCGGGCCCGGGCGTCCGCCCCCACGCGACGGACCCCGACGAGGCCGCCCGCCTGTGGCACCTCTCAGCGGAACTCACCGGCGTGAACGCCTTCTCTCAGAGATAGACGATCGCGAACGAGTGACCGGCCACTCCCGTCCGGACACTCACCCGCGCCCGCCCTCAGACTTCCGTACCGGACCCCCGCAAGATCTGGCCAGCCCGCCCTTGGCACCCGCCGCAGGCTATGACCGGCCAGATCCCGGTCGGCACTCGCCGCACGCCCCTCCTATTGCTCTGACCAGCCAATTCCGTCCCGGAAAGTTCGTACTGGGTTATGTGAGGGGGTGGTGCGGCGGTAGGCGCCGGGGGCGAGACCGTACTCGCGCTTGAACGCGTGCGCGAGGGCGTGCTCGGAGCCGTAGCCGACCTGGGCGGCGATGGCCGTGAGCGGCTCGTCGGTGTCGCGGAGCAGGCGGGCCGCGCTGGTGAGGCGCCACCAGGTGAGATAGGCCAGCGGCGGCCGCCCCACCAGTGCGGCGAACCTCCTGGCGAACGCCGCCCTGGAGAGCCCGCCCTGCCTGCCCAGCGCCTCGACGGTCCACGGCCTGGCCAGGTCGCCGTGGACGGCGCGCAGGGCCGCGTCCACGGCGGGATCACGCAGGGCCCCCGCCCAGCCGCCGGACTGCTCGGCCAGCCAGGCCCGCAGGATGTAGAGCAGCAACAGGTCGAGCAGCGCAGGCAGAGCGGCATCACCACCGGGCGCGCCACCCCCGAGGGCAGGCACCCGGCCATCCTCCTGGCCGGACAGCACCGGCAGGCCGTCACCGTCGACGCCCCGCGCCTGGCTGGACAGCAGAGGCAGGGCGTCGCCCTCGGTGGTCGGCGCCCGGTCGAGTTCCTGGGCGAGCAGTTCGACGACCGCTTGCAGCGACGGATCGCGGCCCACCTTCGCGGGCAGGTGGACGATCTCGGGCAGTTCGGTGAGCAGCGGGTGCACCCGGTCCTGGTCCATCGGGTAGCCGCCGCACAGCAGGACGACGGTCCCGCCGGGCGGCGCGGCGGGGGCGGAGGCCAGCCCGTGTGCGGCGGCCGTGGGCAGGAACACCACGTCGCCCACCGCGAGCGGCACCGGATCCGCCTCGCGGGGCAGCAGCAGGCACGAGCCCTGCAGCACGACGTGGAACCCGGCGCAGCCCTCCCCCGCTGGGAAGTCCGCGGCGAAGGGCACCTTCCCAACGAGGCGGCTGGAGTGCGGGCGGCCCACCCGCGCGGCCGTGACCGCGTCCGACAGCACATCCATGCCGGGAGCATAACGGGAGACGCTCCCGCAAAAGCGGAGCAACCTGGAGCATCAGCCGTCTTTCCGGTTCCAGCGAGCGACCGCCCACGGCCACGACGTAGACATGAACAGCTCCATGCGGCCGGTGACGCAGGCGCCCGCCCCCGAGCAAGTCCCGAACACACTCGTCCTAACCTGGAGAACACGGGAGCCGTCAGGGAAGGAACTCGCCTGATACACGTACTTTTCCCTGTTTTCCCAGATCAGAGGGACCGATCCTGATCTCGCGATCGTTCACTGGAGAAAGCGAGACCTGCGATGACCACCGACCTGAGCCTGGACACCGACCGCACCGACCGGCTGGTGGACCGGTTGTTCGAGGGCACCGTCGGCGCCCTGGAGCTCTATTCGGTCTATCTGGGCACCGAACTGGGCCTGTACCGGGTGCTGCACGAGCAGGGCCCGCTCACGCCGGTCGAGCTCGCCCACGACGCCGGCATCGCGCCCCGGTACGCCCGCGAGTGGCTGGAGCAGCAGGCCGTGGCCGGGCTGCTGGACGTGGAGGAGCCGCCCGGCGGCGAGCGCCGTTTCGCCCTGCCGCCCGAGCACGCCCGCGTGCTGGTGCACGCCGACGACCCGGCGTACGTCGCCCCGTTCGGGCATCTGCTGGCCGGCATCGGCGGCGTGCTGGACCTGGTCGCGCACGCGTACCGCACCGGCACGGGCGTCCCCTACTCCTCGTACGGGCGCGCGTTCCGGCACGGGCAGGGCCACATCAACCGGCCCGCGTTCACCCACGACCTGACCGGCGAGTGGCTTCAGGCCATGCCCGACGTGGTCGAGCGGCTGCACGCGGCGCCCCGCCCGCGCATCGCCGACGTCGGCTGCGGCCAGGGCTGGTCCACGCTCGCGCTGGCCCGCGCGTTCCCGAACGCCCGGGTGGACGGCGTGGACCTGGACGACGCCTCCGTCGCCGACGCGCGGGCCAACGCCGCTGAGGCCGGGCTCGACGGCCGGATCAGAGTGCTGCATGCCGACGTGGCCCGGCTGCCCGAGACCGGCCCGTACGACCTGGTCGTCATCCTGGAGGCGCTGCACGACATGGCGCAGCCGGTGGAGGCGCTGCGCGCGATGCGCGACGCCCTCGCCCGCGGCGGCGCGGTCCTGGTCGGCGACGAGCGGGTGGCGGACACGTTCACCGCGCCGGGCGACCAGGTGGAGCGCCTGATGTACGGGTGGAGCGTCACGCACTGCCTGCCCACCCAGCTCGTGGACCGGCCGACGGCCGCGACCGGCACGGTGATCCGCGCGGGCGCGGTGCGGGAGCACGCGGCCGCCGCCGGCTTCGGCCGCTGCACCGTGCTGCCGGTGGAGCACGACTTCTTCCGCTTCTACCGGCTGGACGCCTGACCGTCGCGCCAGGAACTCGGCCTCCACCTCGTCCGCCCGCGCCCGGGCGAACAGGGTGCCGGAACCCGGTGGGTCAACCGGTTATCGGCCGCTCCAGTGGGCGGGACGGTCGAGGGCGGGCGGCAGCCTGGTGGCGGTGTCGCCCTGGGCGGAGCCGATCTGGGACCGGGTGAGGAAGAGGCTGCCGGTGAGGTCGGCGCCGCTGAGGTCGGCGGCGCGCAGGTCGGCCCCGATCAGGTCGGCCTGCCGCAGGTCGGCGCCCTTGAGCTGGGCGCCGATGAGGTAGGCGCCGCGCAGGTCGGCGCCACGCAGGTCGGCGCCCTTGAGGTTGGCGCCCATGAGGTCGGCGCCCCTGCGCTTCTTGCCGCGCAGCCCGGCCCGGGCCAGCTCGCTGGCGCGCAGCAGCAGCGGGTTGACCCGCTCGCGGCAGGCGGCCACGTCGGCGGCGAGGATCTCCTCCGGGGTGGCGCGGGTGAGCCGCCCGGTCTCGTCCAGGAGCGCGCGCAGGTCGGCGTGCAGGGGGCGGGCGGCGGGGAGCGCGAGCGCCTCGGTGAGGTACCACAGCAGCTCGTGGAGCTGCCGCACCACGGGGAAGACGGCGAACATCTCACGGGCGGACCCGGGCCGCCGCCGCCAGTCGCGACCCTCGTACACGACCTGGGTGACCTTCTGGCCGGCGCCGAAGCAGTCGTAGGCCACGCAGCCGGGGAAGCCCTCGCGGCGCAGGTCGCGGTGGATGCCGCAGCGGAAGTCGTCGCGGAGGTTGCGGCACGGCTCGCCGGCCGCCTTGTCGACGGCGAAGTCGGCGGAGCGGGAGAAGGGCAGCGCCACGCAGCACAGCCCGGAGCAGCTCGCGCAGTCGGCTTTCAGTTCGTGCACGCGCGTCGTCGCCCCCGGGTCAGTCGTCCAGATAGCGCAGGATCGCCAGCACCCTCCGGCTGTAGGCGGGGGTGGCCGGCAGCTCCAGCTTGTCGAAGATGGCTTGGATATGTTTCTCGACCGTGCTCAATGATACGTGCAGGCCTTCGGCGATCGCCCCGTTGGCGTAGCCCTGTGCCAGGCGGTGCAGGACCTCGCGCTCGCGGCCGGTGAGCCGGCGCAGCGGGTCGGCGCGGCTGGTGCGGGCCAGGAGCTGGCGGACCACCTCGGGGTCGATGACGGTGCCGCCGGCGTGCACCCGTTCCAGCGAGTCGAGGAACTCGGCCACCTCCGACACCCGGTCCTTGAGCAGGTAGCCCAGCCGGTCGCCGGACCCGGCGAGCAGCTGGGCGGCGTAGGTCTTGTCGACGTACTGCGACAGCACCAGCACGCCCACCTCGGGCCAGCTCTCGCGGATGCGCAGCGCAGCGCGCAGGCCGTCGTCGGTGTGGGTCGGCGGCATGCGCACGTCGACCACGGCCACGTCGGGCCGGTCGGCGGCGACGGCCTCGACCAGGGCGGGCGCGTCGCCGACCGCGGCCACGACCTCGTGGCCGGCGTCCTGGAGCAGGCGGGCCAGCCCTTCGCGCAGCAGCACGGCGTCGTCAGCCAGGATCAGCCGCACGCCCCCTCCTTGGGCAGAACCGCGGTCACCCGGGTGCCGCCGCCCGCGGGGCTCGCCACCTCGAACGTGCCGTCGAGGGCGAGCACCCGGCGGGCCAGCCCGGACAGGCCGCCGCCGGAGGGGTCGGCCCCGCCCTGGCCGTCGTCGGAGATGTCCACGCGCACCGCCTTCCCGTCCTCGCCGAGCACGACCAGGATGTCACGAGCGCGGGCGTGCTTGACCGCGTTGGTGATCGCCTCCCGGGCGACGAAGTAGAGCGCGGTCTCCACCTGCGGCGCCGGCCGGTCGCCGAGCCCGTAGTGCACGGTCACGGGTACGGGCGAGCGCTCGGCCACACCGGCCAGCGCGGCGCGCAGTCCCAGCTCGTCGAGCGCGGTCGGGTAGACGCGCCAGGCGACGCTGCGCAGCTCGTCGAGCAGCCGGCGGGACTCGGCGTAGGCCTGGTCGACCAGGGCCGGGGCGTCGGCGGGGCTGTGGCGGGCGCGGCCGAGCAGCATGGCCAGGGCGACGCCGCGCTGCTGCACGCCGTCGTGCAGGTCGCGCTCGATGCGGCGCCGCTCGTCGTCGACGGCGCGGACGATGCCGGACCGGGTCGTGGTCAGCTCGGCGATGCGCCGCCTCATCTGTTCCTGGACTCCGGGGCCGAGGAAGCGGGCGGCCAGACGGCGCTCGGCGGCCACCGTCCCCCAGCAGCAGAGCGCGGCCAGGGCCAGCAGGACGGCGGCGCAGACCAGGCCGATGATCAGGCTGTCGGTGGTGAGGTTGATGCCGGGGAAGCGCAGCACCACCGGGGTGGCCGACCCGGTCACCACGGCCCATCCGGCGCCGCCCAGGAACAGCGCGCCGACGAAGCCGAGCGCCAGTGTCAGGTAGCCGCCGGCCAGGCCGGTGGCCGCGCGGGCCGCGAGATAGCCGGTGCCCGCCGCGCCGGCCTCGGCGTCGTACCCGAGCAGGGCCCGCAGCCGGGCGCGTTCCAGCGCCACCAGCCGCGGGGCCCAGCGGGCGCGGGCGGGCCAGGCCAGCGCGAGGAGCAGCAGCCCGGCTCCCCCGGTGACCGCCCCGGTCAGCACCCCGGCGAGCCTGCGCAGCATGACGTCCACGGCTGCGCAGTCTAGGCGTCGCGCCGGCGCAGCACCGCGTAGCCCGCGGCCACGGCCAGCGCGGTCCAGGCGGCGAGCCAGGCCAGGCCCTCGCCCGGCGGGTAAGGGAGCGGCCCGCCGGTGAGGTTGTCGGTGCTTCCCAGGAACGCCATCCCGGCGAACGTCGGCAGCCGCAGCGACACCTCCACCGCGGCGGGGACGCCCGTCATCACCAGCAGCAGCGGCAGCCCGAGCGTCGCCATGAACAGCGCCGCGAGCGACCCCGCCGAGCCGCGCAGCGCCGCGCTCACCCCCACCGCCAGCACCCCGACCAGCGCGTGGAAGACGCCGAGCCGCAGCAGGTCGGCCGCGGTCTCGGCGGGCGCGAGCGCGGGCGCCGAGCGGAACACCGGCGCGAGCAGCACCAGGTAGGTGGCCAGCGCGGCGGCCGCCCCGGTCAGCACTCCGGCGGCGAACAGCACGGGCGCCACCACGAGCGCCTTGGCCGCGAGCATCCGCCCGCGCACCGGCACGGCCTGCAGGGTGGGCCTGATGGTGCCGGAGGCGTACTCGGTGGTGACGGCCAGCACGGCCAGCGCGATGGCCGCGTACTGGGAGAACAGGATCACCGACACGACGGGCTCGGTCGCCTGGACGTGCTCGCTCTCCATCGCCGCCGCGCCGCCCAGCGTGATCGCGCCGAGCACGCTGACCACGACGCCCGCGGCCAGGCAGAGCCAGGTGGAGCGGATCGACCGGAGTTTGACCCATTCGGCCGCCATCGCGTCTCTCATCGGGTCACCCCGTATTCAACGCTGCCGGCCGTGAGCTCCTGGAAGGCCTGTTCCAGCGAGGGTTCGCGAGGGCTCAGCCCGTGCAGCCGCACGCCCGCCTCGTGGGCGAGGTCGCCGACCCGTTCCACGGTCGCGCCGGTCACGACCAGCTCGTTCTCGCCGCGCCGGACGGCCGTCAGGCCGGCGGCGGTCAGGCGGTCCGCCAGGTCGCCCGCGTGCGGGCTGCGGACCAGCACCTCGGTGGCCGCCAGCAGCCGCGACAGCGGCGCGTCCGCGAGCAGTCGTCCCTTGCCGATCACCACGAGGTGGTCGGCGGTGAGCTGCATCTCGCTCATCAGGTGGCTGGAGACGAACACGGTGCGGCCCTCGGCGGCGAGCGACCGCATCAGCTCGCGTACCCAGCGCACCCCGTCCGGGTCCAGCCCGTTGACGGGCTCGTCGAACATCAGCACCTCGGGGTCGCCGAGCAGCGCCGCCGCTATCCCCAGGCGCTGGCTCATGCCCAGCGAGTACGTGCCGGCCCGCTTGCCGGCCACCGTGGCCAGCCCGACCCGTTCGAGCACCCGCGTGACGCGCGCGGCGGGGATGCCGTTGGCGCGGGCCAGGGCCAGCAGGTGAGCCCTGCCGCTGCGTCCGGGGTGCGCGGCGCGGGCGTCGAGCAGCGCGCCGACCGTGCGCAGCGGCCTGTCCAGCCGGTGGTACGGGGTGCCGCCGACGAGCGCGGTGCCGGAGGTGGGCCGGTCGAGGCCGAGGATCATGCGCATCGTGGTGGACTTGCCCGCGCCGTTCGGGCCGAGGAAGCCGGTGACGGCGCCGGGCTTCACCTGGAGGGTGAGGCCGTCGACGGCGGTGCGCTCGCCGTACCGCTTGGTGAGCCGGTCAAGGGTGATCATGTGTTCTCACGCTAGGCGGGCGCGGGTGCCGCGACCATGGGGCCGCCCGCCGACTCGTATGGCGGATTCCCGTATTGCACAGATCAGTCCAAAACGCTACCGTACGGGACATGGCACGACCGAGGACGTTCGAGGAGGAGCAGGCCGTCGAGGCGGCCATGCGGGCGTTCTGGGAGTCCGGCTACGAGGCGACCTCGACACAGGACCTGTGCGCGGCGACCGGGCTGGGCCGCAGCAGCGTCTACAACGCGTTCGAGAGCAAGCGCGAGCTTTTCCTGAAGGCGCTGCGGCGCTACATGGAGCGCAAGGACGCCGAGCTGGCGGAGCTGCTGGACAGCGAGCTGCCGATCAGGGAGAAGGTGCGCACCCTGCTGTGGTACGCGGTCGACAGCCCCGAGGGCGAGCCGCCGGGCTGCATGGTGGTCAACACCCTGGTGGAGCTGGGGCCACGCGACCCCGAGCTGGCCGAGCCGGCCAGGCGCCACCAGGAGGAGCGGGTGGCCAGGCTGCGTGACGCCTTCGCGGCGGCGCGCGCAGAGGGCGAGCTGGGCCCCGACCGGGATCCCTGCGCGCTCGCGCACTTCCTCATGGCCACGGTCGGCGGCATGCGGGTGGCCGCTCGCGGCGGCGGCGACCGGGCGGCGCTGGAGGCGATCGCCACGACCGCGCTGCGGGCCTTCTGAGCTTTTCCCGCCCTTGTTTTGTACTGATCTATCTAAAATTGGAGTGATCATTGTGCCGCTGGCCGTCTACATCCTGGGCGTGGCCATCTTCGCCCAGGGGACGTCGGAGCTGATGCTCGCCGGGCTGCTGCCGGAGATGGCCGCCGACCTGGGCGTGTCCGTGCCGGAGGCGGGCCTGCTGATCTCCGGGTTCGCGCTGGGGATGCTGGTGGGCGCCCCGGTGCTGGCCGTGCTGACCCTGCGCTGGCCGCGCCGCGACGCGCTGCTGGCGTTCATGGCGGTGTTCGCCGTCACCCACGTGGTGGGGGCGCTGACCTCCTCCTATGGGGTGCTGCTCGCGACCCGCGTGGCGGGGGCTTTCGTGTACGCCGGATTCTGGGCGGTGGCGGCCGTGACGGCGATCGGCCTGGTGCCGGTCAGCGCCCGGGGGCGGGCGATGAGCGTGGTGGCGGGCGGGCTCACCGTGGCGACCCTGGTCGGCCTGCCGGCGGGCACCCTCGTGGGGCAGAGCCTGGGCTGGCGTGCCGTCTTCTGGGCCGTGGCCGCGCTGTCGGCGCTCGCCGCGGCCGGCGTGCTCGCCACCGTCCCGGCCGCCCGCCCGGAGCCGCCGGCGGGCGGGGAACTGCCGCTGCGCGCCCAGGTGCGCGCGCTCGCCCGGCCGCAGGTGTGGCTTGCCTGCGCCACCACCGCCGTCTCCACCGCCGCCCTGCTGGTCGTCTTCGCCTACCTCGCCGCGCTGCTCGTCGACACCACGGGCCTGGCGCCGGCCTGGGTCGCGGGCGTGCTCGCCCTGTACGGGCTGGGCTCGCTGATCGGGATCACGCTCGGCGGCCGGGTGGCCGACTCCCGGCCGTTCGCCCTGCTGTTCACCGGACTGTCCGGAGTGACACTGGTGTCGGCCGGGATCGCGCTGGGCGCGGAGGCGGCGTGGGCGGTGGTGCCGCTGGCGTTCCTGCTGGGCGGGTTCGGCTTCGCCGTCAACCCGGCGCTCAACACCCGCGTGTTCGCGCTGGCCGCGGGCGCGCCGGCGCTGGCGGCGGCGGTGAACGTGGCGGCCTTCAACACCGGCATCACCGTGGGCCCCTGGCTGGGCGGGCTGGCGCTGGCGGCGGGGTTCGGGTACGGGTCGATCGGCTGGATCGGCGCGGCCCTCGGCCTCGCTGCCCTGGGCACGGTGGCGCTGGCGCGGGTGACGCGGGCGCCGGAGGTTCAGGCGGCGCCGGTCGAGCCGGTCGGCCGCGCCTGATAGACGCACACCGAGAACGGCCGGTGCGCCGTGGTCTCCACCCGCTCGCTCACCTGGGACAGCGGGCTCGCGTGCACGAAGCGGTGCAGCCGCCTCGCCTCCGGCCACGGATGCACCAGCACCAGCACGCCGCCGGGACCGAGCAGCCCGGCCAGCTGCTCGCTGGCCCGCTTCAGCCGGTCGCGGCGGCCCAGGTAGTAGAGCGTCTCCGCGCAGAACACCAGGTCGTAGCGGTGCTCGGAGGTGAAGGTGAGGATGTCGGCGGCCAGCAGCCTGGTCCGGCCGGACGCCTTCTCCACCCGCTCGGCCGCCCTGGACAGCGCCCGCTCCGAGATGTCGAGCCCGGTGATGTCGGCGTCGGGATAGGCCTCGGTCAGCAGCTTCGTGAAGACGCCCTCGCTGCACCCGACCTCCAGGATCCGCCCGTACGGGCGGTCGGGGATCTGCGCGAGGGTGGCCGCGTACTTGGCCTGCTCGTACGCGTCCGTGCCCATGTGCCAGGGGTCGGGGTTGCGGTGCCACCAGTCGAAGTAGCGGCGCAGGAGGGCTCCCTGGCCGCGGGAGCCCAGCAGGGAGAGCGTCCGGAAGAAGGTCCGGTGCATGAGATCCCCGACGTCCTTGACACCCGCCATGCGGCCCCCTTCGGGTCGGAACTCCGGCCGTTTCATCCTGCATGATGAGATCGCCGCGCGAGCGGCGGCGACGCGGCCCCTCTCTCCGGCTCCGGTGGGAGGGGCCGCCGCGGCCGCTGAGCCGCTGGTCGGAGAGACGAAAATGTCGGTGCCGGTTGGAAGGATGAAGCTCATGACCGACACCGCGCCCCACACCGTCCTGGCCGACCGGGCCGCCTATGCCGAGGCCGTGCGGCGGGCCCTCGACGCCAACGCCGCCTATTACGGCACCGGCGAGTCGGAGCTCGACGACGACGACTACGACCGGTTGTTCCGCGGCATCCAGGCCTACGAGGCCGCCCACCCCGGCGAGGTGCTCCCCCACTCCCCCACCGGCAAGGTGGCCGGCGGCGCGGTGACCGGCGACGTGCCCCACACGGTGCCGATGCTCAGCCTCGACAACGTGTTCTCCGCCGAGCAGCTCGCCAAGTGGGTGGCCGGGCTGGAGCGGCGGCTGGGCCGCCCGGTGGCGGCCTTCAGCGTGGAGCCCAAGCTCGACGGCCTGGCCGTGTCGGCGCGCTACCACCGGGGCGGGCTCGTGCAGCTCGTCACCCGCGGCGACGGCGCGGCCGGTGAGGACGTCTCCCACAACATCGGCGCCGTCACCGGGCTGCCGCGGCGGCTGTCCAGGCCGGTCACCGTGGAGATCCGCGGCGAGGTGCTGATGACGGCCGAGCAGTTCGAGGCCGCGTGCGCCAAGCGGCAGGCGCACGACGGCACGACCTTCGCCAACCCGCGCAGCGCCGCCGCCGGCACGCTGCGCGCCAAGGACCGGCCCTACGTGTGCGAGCTGACGTTCTTCGGCTACAGCGCGCTGCCGCTGCCGCCCGATGACGACTCCGAGCTGGCGGCGAGCCTGCGCGAGCTGCCGCACAGCGAGATCATGGAGCTGGTGGCCGAGCTGGGCGTGGCCACGACGGCGGCGACCCCGGTGGCAGGCATCGTGGCGACGACGGTGGAGCGCATCCAGGAGCGCATCGGCGAGGTGGCGGCGGCGCGGGCGACGCTGCCGTTCGGCATCGACGGCATCGTGATCAAGGCCGACAGCGCCGCCGACCAGGCGGCGGCGGGTTTCGGCACGCGCGCGCCGCGCTGGGCGACCGCCTACAAGCTGCCCGCCACCGAGAAGATCACCAAGCTGGTCGGGGTCGAGTGGGGCGTCGGCCGCACCGGCGTCATCGCGCCCCGGGGCGTGCTGGAGCCGGTCGAGCTCGACGGCAGCACCGTCACCTACGCCACCCTCCACAACCCCGCCGACATCGCCCGCCGCGGCCTCAGGCTGGGCGACCAGGTCATGGTCCACAAGGCGGGCGACGTCATCCCCCGGATCGAGGCGCCGGTGGTCCACCTGCGCACGGGCGAGGAGACGGAGATCGTCTTCCCCGAGTCGTGCCCCAACTGCGCGGGCGAGATCGACCGGTCGCAGGAGCGCTGGCGGTGCGTGCGGGGCCGCGCCTGCCGCGCACTGGCGTCCATCCTCTACGCGGCGGGGCGCGACCAGCTCGACATCGAGACGCTCGCGGAGAACCGCATCGTCCAGCTGCTCGACGCGGGCCTGATCATCGACTTCGCCGACCTGTTCACGCTGACCCGCGACCAGATACTCGGGCTCGACCGGATGGGCGAGACCAGCGCCGACAAGCTGCTGGCCGCCCTCGACCAGGCCCGCGCCAGGCCGCTGAGCAGGGTGTTCTGCGCGCTGGGCGTGCGCGGCACGGGCCGGTCGATGTCACGCCGCATCGCCCGCCACTTCCGCACGATGGACGCGATCCTCGCCGCCGACGCCGAGGCCGTGCAGCAGGTGGAGGGCATGGGGCCGGAGAAGGCCACGCTCCTGGTCGCCGAGCTGGCCGAGCTTCGCCCGCTGATCGCCAAGCTGGCCGCCGCTGGGGTCAACATGACCGAGCCTGGCCAGGCTCCGGACCCCGCCGGGCCGGCCCCGGCCGGCGAGACTGCCGAGCTTCCCCTCACGGGCAAGACCGTGGTGGTCACGGGCGCCATGACAGGCGAGCTGGCGGCCCTGACGCGCAACCAGATGAACGAGCTGATCGAGCGGGCGGGCGGCAAGTCGTCGTCGAGCGTCTCGGCCAGGACCAGCCTGCTGGTGGCGGGCGAGAAGGCGGGCTCCAAGCGGGCCAAGGCGGAGTCCCTCGGCATCACCGTCATCACCCCCGACGACTTCGTCACCCTGGTCGCCGGCCACCTGACTCCGGCGACCTGACCGGATCCCGAAGACGACGTCCTGGGGTCCGGTGCCGTCACTCGCCGTGATTCGGCGGCGTGGCGTGCTTCAGGCCGCCGAGCGGGGATCTGCCCGGCCTGTAATGAGTTCTCATGTCTGGCGTGGCGTTTCCTCCGAAGCCAACTTGGCTACGTATAGTGACGGATCGATACCACTTCGTGATCAAGGGGAGATCATGAAAACTTCGCTCATCGCCGCGGGTGGCCTGCTGTTCGCTTCGGCCGCCTTCGCTACCGCCATGGCCGTTCCGGCCGCTGCCACCGTCTCGTACCCGCCGTGCACGTTCGACGCGGAGTACGACGGCGCCTGGATCAAGACGCACGGCGACGACGTCGCGCTCGGCACGCGTGACGTCGAGGTGTGCAAGCGGTTCTGGGGCTTCCACCACGACCACGGCTTCGAGCCATTCGGCGAGGACTGATACGGGCTCCTGATAATGACGACCGGCGCCGGCACGGATCTTCCGTGCCGGCGCCGGCGCTTGTCGCGGATATCCTCGACGCGTAGAGAGATCCCCGAGGAGCCGCACGTTGGTCGTCTACGCCGGGCAAGGTGATCCACGCCGGTCGATGGCGCTGCTGTGGCGGGCCGGGCCCGCCCAGGAGGCCCGTCCCGGCCCCAAGCCCGGGCTGAGCGTCGACGAGATCGTCGACGCCGCCATCGCCATCGCCGACGCCGAGGGCATGGCCGCAGTGTCCATGCGGCGGGTCGGCGAGCGGCTGGGCCGCAGCGGCATGGCGCTCTACACGTACGTGCCGGGCAAGGGCGAACTCGTCGACCTCATGTACGACCGGGCGCTGGCCGCGTTGCCCGCGGCCTACGACCTGTCGGACGGCTGGCGGGCGGCGGTGTCGGCGTGGGCCCGCGAGGTGCGTGCCTTCTACCTGCGCCACCCGTGGGCGTTGCGGCTCTCGCAGGCCCGGCCGGTGCTCGGGCCGAACGAGTTCACGCTGCTGGAGTCGCTGGCGGGGATCCTGCACGAGACCGGCCTGCCGCCGGAGGTGCTGCGCGGCGCCGTGTCGCTGCTCACCGACTTCGTCCGCGGGTCGGCCGCCACCGTGGCCGAGACCCGGCGGGCCGGGGCCGAGACGGGCGTGTCCGACGAGGAGTGGTGGCGGGCCAGGGGCGCGATCCTGGCGGAGGTCGCACCCGGCTTCGCCGGCCGCTATCCGATGCTGTCGCGGGTCGAGGCCGGGCCGCCGCGGCCGGGCGAGGAGCCCGTCGCCTATCTGGAGCGCAAGTCGAGCCAGGCGTTCGAGACGGGGCTCGCCCTGGTCCTCGACGGCCTGGAGGCCGCCAGGTCACGCCGCCCATAGCTCACCGCTCCCCCGCCGGCACCGGCACGGGCCGCGACGCCGCCGCCGGCCGCAACGCGCCGGCCAGCAGGCCCATCACGGCGGTGAGTGCGGCGAACACCCAGAACACGGCGGGGAAGGACGCGGCGTCCGCCAGCCAGCCGGTCGCCCCCGGCGCGGCCAGCCCGGCCAGGTACGTCATCGTGGCGGCCCCGGCCACGCCGGTGGCCGTGTCCTTGCCCGCGTTGCCTGCGGCGGCGAACACGAGCGGGATGACGACCGCCATGCCCACCCCGAACAGCGCGAACCCCGTGACGGTGACGGCCGGGACGCGCCCGGCCGCGATCACCACTGTGCCGAGTGTGGCCAGCACGGCGGCCCACCGCACGGTACGGACCGGGCCGAACCTGCCGATGACCGCGTCCGCGCGGAACCGGGCGAGCACCATGAAACCGGCGAAGACCGCGTACGCGACGGCGCCCACGGCCTCGCTCGAACCGGTGACCGCGATGGTGTAGACGGCGGCCCACTGCATGCTGGACAGTTCGACCACCGCGGCGCACACCCCGACCAGGCCGATGACGAACACGGCCTTCGACGGGAGGGCGAAGTGCGGCGGCGCGTGCCCGCCCGAGGCGGGCCGCCCGCCGGGAACCCCCCGGAGCGCCGGTACGGTGGCGGCCATCAGCAGTGCGGCCACCATGACGTGGTGGGCGCGGGCGTCGAGCCCGGCGTGCGCGGCCGCCACGCCGACGCCGGCCCCGGCGAAGTTGCCGACGCTCCACATGCCGTGCAGACCCGCCATCACCGAACGGCCGACCCGCCGCTCCACCTCGACGCCCTGCGCGTTCATGACCACGTCGACGGCGCCGGCGGTGGCGCCGAGCAGGAACATCACCAGGCACAGCCAGCCGAACCCGGGCGCGAACGCGGGCAGCACCAGCGCCGCGCAGTTGAGCGGGAGCAGCACCCGCAGCACGGTCCGCGCGCCGAAGTGGTGGGCTAACCGGCCGGTCGTGGGCATCGTCAGGAACGCCCCGACCGGCGGGCAGAGCAGGGCCAGCCCGAGCATGGCGGGCTCCAGGCCGAGGTTGTCCTGGATCCACGGCGTGCGGGTGACCAGGCTGCCCGTGACCGCTCCGTGCAAGGCGAAGGCAGCGGCGATGGCGCGATGATGGGGATGTCTCATGGGTAGTAAATTATCAGGCAGGGTTCCTGATGAAAAGAGGAAAGATGCGTACGGCGACCCCGAGCACCGCTCGCGCGATCAACGACCGGCTGGCCCTGGACCTCCTGCTGGAGCAGGGCCCGCTGACGGCGCCGCAGCTCAAGACGCTGACCGGGCTGTCGCGGCCCACCGTGTCGGACCTCATCGAGCGGCTCCAGGCCGGCGGGCTGGTCGAGGCGCACGGCATGACCGGCGGCGACCGGCGCGGCCCGAACGCCAAGCTCTACCGGATCGTCGCCGGACGCGCGCACGTGGCGGGCGTCGGCGTGCGCCGCGACGCCATCCACGCGGTCGTCACCGACCTGGCGGGCACGACCGTCGGCACCCGCACCCGCGAGGCGGGCGGCGACCTGGCCGAGCAGGTCGCCGCGGCGGTCACCGAGGCGGCGGCCGGCCGGGCCGTCGACGCGGTGGCCGTCGGCGTGCCCGGCGTGGTGGACCCGCGGACCGGCGACATGCTGGAGGCGAGCATGCTCCCCGGCTGGCGGCCCGGCCTGCTGGGCGACCTGCGCGCACGGCTGGCCGCGCCGGTCGTGCTGGAGAACGAGGTCAACCTGGCCGCGCTGGCCGAGCACCGCGAGGGGGCGGCGGCCGGGCGGGACGACTTCGTCATGCTCTGGCTCGACGAGGGGATCGGCGCGGCCGTCGTGCTCGGCGGCAGGCCGCGGCAGGGGGCGTCGGGCGGCGCGGGCGAGATCGGCTTCCTCGACTCCTCGGCCGGCTCGATCTGCGACCTGCTCACCAGGCAGGAGGTCTCCCGGCTGGACCTCGGCGAGCTGGCCCGCCGGGTGGTGCTGGCGGCGTTCCCCGGGGTCGCGGTGCTGGACCCCGGCCTGGTCGTGCTGGCCGGCGACACCGGGCGCGAGGGCGGCGCGGAGCTGGCAGCCCGGGTCGCGGACGGGCTCGCGGCGGTGGCACCCGTCCCGACCGAGGTGCGGGTGACGGAGGTCGAGGGCGACCCGGTGGTCAAGGGGGCGGTGGTGACGGCCCTGACGACGGCCCGCGACGCGATCTTCGGCGCGCCGTGAGTCCTAAGCCGTCGGCGGAAAGCCTGGCCGGGTAACGGGCGGCGTGATCCGCTGAGGAGATGAAGGCCGCTTACGACGAGATCGCCGACTGGTACGCAGAGGAGTTCCTCGGCGCCGGTGACCCGCTGGGCATCGAGGGGGTGCTGCGCGGGCTGCTGGGCGAGGGCGCGGGCCCGTGCCTGGAGATCGGGTGCGGCACCGGCGTGCACGCCCGGGTGGTGCGCGAACTGGGGTGGGCGCCGTTCGGGGTGGACCTGTCGGAGCGGATGCTCCGCCACGCCCGGGGCCGCCTGCCGACGCTGCGGGCGGACGCGGCGCGGCTGCCGTTCGCGGACGGCCGCCTGCCCGCCGTGATCGCGGTGATGGTGCACACCGACATGCCCCGCTACCCCCAGGTGCTGCGCGAGGCGGCCAGGGTGCTGCGTCCCGGCGGGCTGTTCGTGCACGTGGGGGTGCATCCGTGCTTCTGCGGCGGGTTCGCCGACCGCAGCGACCCGGGGGCGCTGGTGATCCGGCCCGGATACCGCGACAGCCACTGGACCAAGGAGTCGTGGACCGACAAGGGCGTGCGCGCCAAGGTGGGCGCCAGCCACTGGCCGCTGTCCGGCCTGCTCAACGACTTCCTGGCGGCGGGGCTGACGCCGGAGCGGTTCGAGGAGAGCGGCGGGCCCGTCCCGCTGGTGCTGGCGGTACGGGCCCGCAAGGCTCAGCCGTAGAGCCGTTCCAGCCAGGCCCGCCAGGCCGGGCCCTGGCCCGCGGCGTCGCCGAACACGTGGTGGGAGGCGATCATCGGGCCGTGGAAGCCCTGCATGAACCGGTAGAGCGCGTCGGGTGCGCGGATGCCCAGCGTCTGGTCGCCGCGGTGGTAGACGACGCCCTCCACCCCGGCCGCGTCCAGCCGGACCTTGTCGCCCGGCGTGGCGTGCCCGAGTTCCGCGTACAGGATCTCCCAGGCGCGCGGCCAGTCGGTCACCGGCGGGCCGAACTCCACGACCGGGGTCGCGTGGCGGCCGCGGAAGTGCGTCAGATACTCCACGAGCGTGGCGAAGAACAGGGACAGGCCGCCGGACATGGCCTCGAACTCGTCGGCCCAGTCGTCGCCGGGCAGGAAGCCGCTGGTGACCATGCGCACCATGGTGCTGCCCTGGCCGCGGCCCTCGACGAGGAACTCGTAGGCGACGAAGCGCCCGTCAGCGGCGATGTCGCTGGTGTGGGCGAAGTGGCGCGGCTCCTCCGCCGCGGTCACCCTGGACGGCTCCATCTCGCCGCCGCCGAAGGCGGTGCGCACCACCCCGCCGGCCACCTGGCTGCGGCCCAGGTACCACGAGTCGATGCCGGGGCCGGTCGAGATGGCCGCCCACACCTCCTCCGGGGTCGCCTCGACGACGGCCTCCTGGGGCAGCTCGAACTCGCGTCCCACCTCAGCGCTCCTCCTTCACCGCGGGGTGCACGGCGACGACGAGCCGGTGCTCGCGACCGCCCGCGGCCTGCTCGTCGTGATACTTGCTCACCAGATGGGTGACGGCGTCGGCCAGCTCCTCGGCGAACGCCGCCCGGTCGGCGGCCGAGGCGAAGCGAACCTCTCCGTCGATGGCGAACGTGGCCACCCGCTTGCCCGCCGTGGCGGCGCCGGTGATCAGCGTGCCCACGTCGCGTACCAGCTTGGCGGCCACGGCCAGCAGCCAGCGGGCCGACAGCCGGTCGGGGGCGCGCTCGGGGTCGGGCTGCACGGCGGCCAGCGCCACCGGGGAGATCACGAAGGACGCGGCCTTGGCCTGCATCACCCGCTCGGTCACGTTGCCCTTCTTGCGTTCCTCGACCAGCTCGACCAGGCCGTGCTTCTCCAGCGTGCGCAGATGGTAGTTGACCTTCTGCCTGGCCAGGCCGACCTTGGCGGCGAGCGAGGTCGCCGAGCCCGGCTCGACCAGCTCGGCCAGCAGCCTGGAGCGCATGGGATCGAGCGACGCCTCGGCCGCCGCGGGATCCTCGATCACCGTCACTTCGTACATGGGCCCAACATCGCACCGAAAAAAATAATTGTCAACTATTGGGTCAGCGCACCGCGGCCGCCCTGTCCTCCAGATAGCGGCGCTCGGGCAGGCTGGTGGTGCGGCGGGCGGCCTCACGGTAGGCGTCCGCGGCCGCCTCCGGCTCACCCGCGCGTTCGAGCAGGTGGGCGCGGACGGAGTGGAGCCGGTGATGGCCCGCCAGCCGCCCGTCATGGGCCAGCTCGTCGAGCCGCGCCAGCCCGGTCCGCGGGCCGTGCACCATCGCGGCGGCGACCGCCTGGTTGAGCGCGACGACGGGATTGTCGTCCAGCTCCGCGAGCACCCCGTACAGGGCCAGGATCTGCCGCCAGTCGGTGTCGGCGGCAGCGGGCGCCTCGTCGTGCACGGCCGCGATCGCGGCCTGCACCTGGTAGGGGCCGAGGGGCGCGCCGGTCAGCGCGCCGGTGACGAGCTCGACGCCCTCGGCGACGAGCCTGCGGTCCCACAGGGCGCGGTCCTGCTCGTCGAGGGGGACGAGCCGGCCCGCCTCGTCGGTGCGGGCCGGGCGGCGCGCCTCGGTCAGCAGCATGAGCGCCAGCAGGCCCGTGACCTCGCCGTCGCCGGGCAGCAGCCGGTGCAGCTCCCTGGCCAGCCGGATCGCCTCGGCGGTCAGCTCGGGCCGGTGCAGGTCGGGGCCCGAGGTGGCGGCGTAGCCCTCGTTGAAGATCAGGTAGAGCACGTGCAGGACCACGCGCAGCCGCCCCGCGCGCTCCGGCTCGGGCGGCGGCGCGAACGGCACGCCGGCGGCCCTGATGCGCTGTTTGGCCCGGCTGATGCGCTGCGCCATGGTCGCCTCGGGCACCAGGAAGGCGGCGGCGATCTCGGCGGTGGTCAGGCCGCCGACGGCGCGCAGGGTGAGCGCGAGCTGGGAGGGCTGTGACAGCGCCGGGTGGCAGCACAGGAAGAGCAGGGTGAGCGTGTCGTCGCCGCCGGGCGCCCGCTCCTCGCCGGGAGCCGGGGCGACCAGTTCGTCGGCGGGCGTGCGGGCGGCGGCGTTCTCCTCCCTGCGGCGGCGGGCGGACTCGCTGCGCACCTGGTCGGTCAGACGGCGGGTGGCCACGGTGAGCAGCCAGGCGCGCGGGTTGTCCGGCAGGCCCTGCGCCGGCCACTGCACGGCCGCGTCGATCAGCGCCTCCTGGACGGCGTCCTCGCAGGCGTCGAACTGCCCGTGGCGGCGCACGAGCACGCCGAGAACCTGGGGGACGAGCTCGCGCAGCAGGTCGTCGGCCACAGCCGTGCTCACGCGGTGACCTCGTTGATGATCGGCCGCACCTCCATCGCGCACAGGCGGGCGTCCGGCCAGCGGGCGGCGATGTCGGTGGCCCGCTCGACGCTGTCGCACTCGACGATGAGGTAGCCGGCCAGGAACTCCTTGCTTTCAAGGAAGGGCCCGTCGGTGACCGCGGGCACGCCGTCGCGCACCACGACCGTCTTCGACTCGGCGGGCCCGGCCAGGGCCTGGCCGCCGACCAGCTCACCGGTCGCGGCCAGCTCCTTCATCAGCGTGTCGACCTCGGCCATGACCTGGTCACGCGCGCGGGCGATCGCCTCCTGGGACGCGGGGTTGCCGTAGATCAGCAGTAGGTACTTCATCGGCGTTCCTCATGCACGCTGACAACCCTAACGCGGCGCCCTACTCCAAGGACTTGAGCTCTTCCAGGTACTCGGCGAGCGGCTGCAGCCCGGCCTCGGCGCGGCGCTCCTCCACCCCGGCCTCGTCCTCGATAGGGGTGCGCGGCCGCCACTGGCCGTCCTGGGTCGGCTCCCACTGGGTGCCGTAGCGCTGCGGCTTGCCCTCGGCGACGCGCACCCGGTCCTCCAGGTAGGCGAGGTTGCCCGGGGAGGCGTCGCCCTTCGCGACCGCCTCGCGCAGCAGGGCCAGAGCCCGGCGCTGCAGGTCGAGGGCGCGGTCGGCGTGCTGGACGAGTGCCCAGGCGGCGTCCTCGCCGTCCTCCCCCACCAGCTCGTAGCCGGGCCAGCCGTGTTCGTCCAGGATCTGGCGCATGCGCTCGGTGTTGGCGCGTTCGATCCGGTCCCAGTCGGCCTGATCGGCGTCGGGGGTCCTGACCTCCTGGTCCAGCCGCAGCATCTCCAGCAGCTCCGCGCGCAGCCGCGGGTCGGCGGGGGCGGCGTCTCCGCAGGCCGTGGTCAGCAGCAGGGCGGTGATGAGGCACGTCAGTAACGTCCGCATGCCCGACCGTACCGCGCGGCTGATCGCCGACCAACGCGGAACGGAGCTTTCCGCGTCGTCTCGTACGGTGAAGGCGTGATCGAGATGACGTGGAGCCAGGTGAGCGCGCGGCGGCTGGCCCGGGCGGGGCTGGACGGAACGGCGGCGGGCGGCGGCCGGCCGGCCGGGGTGGTGGCGGCGATGTGCGGGGCGCACGCCCAGGTGATGTCGGCGGCCGAGGTGTCGGTGGCGCTGCGCATGGATGACGCCACGCGGGCCGACGTGCGCGAGGCGCTGTGGGGCGCGCGCAGCCTGGTCAAGACGCACGGGCCGCGCGGCACCGTGCACCTGCTGCCCACGCGGGACCTGCCCCTGTGGGTGGGGGCGATGTCCTCCATCCCGGCCGGGACGAACGCGTTCTCCGAAGGGGTGCGGATGACGGCGGAGCAGACCGAGCGGGTGGTGGCCGCCATCCGGGAGGTGGTGGCGGGGCGGACGCTGACGATCGACGAGCTGAGCGAGGCGGTGATCGAGGTGGCCGGGCCGTGGGCGGGCGACCTCGTGATGCCGGCGTTCCAGACCATGTGGCCGCGCTGGCGGCAGGCGATGGCGCTGGCGGCGCACCGGGGCGCGTTCGTGTTCGGGCCGGTCAGGGGCCGGAAGGTGACCTACACCGCGCCGCCGGGCGAGCTCCGGCCGGTGGACGGGCGGGCCGAGCTGGTCAGGGCCTACCTGACCGCGTACGGGCCGGCCACGCCCGAGCACTTCGCCCAGTGGGCGGGCGGGCCGAAGCGGTGGGCCGTGGCGGCGTTCGAGCTGGTCGAGCTGGAGGAGGTGCGGCTGGACGGCCGGTCGGCGTGGGTGCTCGCGGGCGACACCGGGGTGCCGGACGAGCCGCCGCGCGGGGTCCGGCTGCTGCCGTACTTCGACGCGTACGTGGTCGCGGGCCGGCCGCGCGAGCTGCTGTACGAGGGCGCCGCCGCGCGGCGGGCGCTGGCGGGCGGGCAGGCGGGCAACTATCCGGTGCTGCTCGTGGACGGGCAGGTCGCCGGGGTGTGGCACCAGCGGCGCTCGGGCAAGCGGATCGACGTCACCGTGGAACCGCTGGCCGAGCTGTCCGCCGCCGCGCTGCGTGAGCTGGACGAGCAGGTGGCGCGGATCGGCGGCATCCTGGAGGGGACGCCGCGGCTGACGGTGGGCCCCGTCGGCGTGGGAGCTCACGCCTAGGCCGAGACTTGGTGAGAATTTGGGCTTGCGCCCACTGGCCAGGCGGTAGGTCTGAGGAGAAGACTCGTGCGAGGAGTTGCACCATGTATGGCGAGTCGCCGTCTCAGACCCGTCCCGCCGCGCGGCGATGCGCGCGCCGGTCGGTTCCTGTCGTCCCCGGACGCCGGCCGGTCCCGGCCGTGGCCGGGCGGCGGTCAGGCACGGCCGCGCCCGGATGCCGCCGGCCCCACCGCACCTTAACCCGCCTGCCCGGATTCCGGCCGGCCGTCCGCCCGCCCGGTTTCCGCCCCGCGATTCACCTGGCCGCACGCGGATCGCCGAACCGCCTGTCCGAATGCGGGTTCCCGATCCAACCGGCCGACTGCGAATCGCCCGTCCGCCTGGCCGGATGCGGCTTGCCGGCCCGCCTATCCGGTTGCCGGTCGACGATCCACCTGCGTGGATGCCGATCCACCGCGGAACTGCAGCGTCACGGGTCGCACTCGTTCGAACCGGACCCCAGCCGCGCGCCCGTCTCACACAAGTGGGGGGCGACGTCGCGGAGGGCATGGGGAGCCGTCTTCCGGCCTCCGGCCCTTTGGGAGGCCGTCCACCAGCCCGGTGATGATCAGGGGGAAGGACCGGTGCAGCCCGCCGGCCACGAGAGCCTGCGGCAGGGATGGCAGCACCTCGGCGGAGTCCGCCGCCCGCGCGACCGCTTACAAGCCGGTCCCCCGCAGATCCCCCCGCATCCCCCACCGATCAGGCACCACCGCCCAGCCACGCGTCGATGCCCTCCAGCATCTCCGCCTTCAGCTCCGGCCCGGCGAACGACGCCACGACACCCGCCCTGGCCAGCGCCGCCAGCTCGGCGTCCGGCCACCGGAACGTGTCGCGCACGCGGGCGTACTCGTCCGCCAGTGACGTCTCCCCGTCGGTGTTGAGCGTCACCACCAGCCCCGCCTCGCGCAGCAGCGGCAGCGGATGCGCCGCCAGCGACGGCACCAGCCCGAGCAGCACGTTCGACGTCGGGCACACCTCCAGCGCGATCCCCCGCCCGCGCACCTCCCGCACCAGCTCCGGATCCTCCAGCACGCGGATGCCGTGCCCGATCCGCCCGGCGTGGCCGAGGGTGAGCGCCTCCCGGATGCTGCCGGGCCCGCCGAACTCGCCCGCGTGGTGCACCAGGCGCAGCCCCGCGTCCCTGGCCGCGTCGCACACCCCGGCGAACGGGGCCAGCGGGTAGCTCTCGTCGCCGGCCAGCCCGATGCCCACCACATCCTCGTACCGCTGCGCGAGCTTCAACGTCCGCCACATGCGCTCGACCGGGCGGCGGCGGGAGTGGTCGAGGAGCAGGCGGCACTCGATCCCGTACCGCCGCCCCTCGGCCAGCCCGTCGAGCACCGCCTCCAGCGGCATCTCCGGCGCGCCCACCCGCTCGCCGTGGGAGGCCGCGGTGAAGGTCACCTCGGCGTAGCGCACGCCCTGGGCGGCCTCGTCGGCGCAGAACTCCACCGCGATCCGCCGGAAGTCGCCGGGGGTGCGCAGCAGCTCGCGCACCCGCGCCCGCCGGTCGGCGAATTCGCGGAAGCTCCGGAACGGCGTGTCTCCGGGGGGCGTGCCGCCCAGGTCGCGGATGGTCTCGGGCCGTACGGTGCTTTCGAGGTGGACGTGCAGGTGGGCCTTGGGCAGTGCCCGGATGTCTCTCACCCGGGCACTCTAGGGACCCGCCGGTCCCGGACGCATTCCGATATTTCAGGACCGCCGGGTGACGCGGATCTTCGACTGCTTGTGCGGGAGCTGCTCCCAGTCCTCCATGAAGACGGCGTCGAGCCCGTGGCGGGCGGCCAGCGCGACGAGCGTCTCGGTGCGGTAGTAGAAGTCCTCCCGCAGCACGTGGTGCTCCTTGCCCTCGGTGCGGTCGAAGGTGAAGTCGAACCAGGCGTGCGGCTTCATGACCCGCCCGACGTGCGCGAAGCACTCGTCGATCACCTCGATCGGCGAGTGGGAGAAGACGCTGTGGGCGTGCACGACGTCGAAGTGCTCGTCGGGCAGGAAGGCGAAGCGCAGGTCGCGGACCGGGGTGAGGTGGGGCAGCTTGTCGCGCAGCCCGTGCGCGACCAGGGTGTCCTGGGCGGCCATGAGGATGTCGGGCGAGATGTCGAGGCCGTAGTAGTTGCCGGTGTCCAGGTAGTCGACGAACAACCTGCCGGCGCGCAGGTTGCCGCAGCCGATCTCCAGCATCCGGCACTCCGGTTTGAGCCCGTGCTCGACCAGGTAGTCGAACTGCATCTGGCCCATCGCCAGCCAGCGCCGGTGGGAGTGGGACCCGACGGCGCCCTCGGGGCTGCGCGCGGCGTCGTCCTTCATGACGGCGCGGTAGTAGGAGACGTGGTCGCGGGTGCGCAGCCGCAGCCAGGTGTCGCGGCTCAGTCTCCGCAGGTGCGGCATGATCTTCCGCGGATTCTTGAGCGCGTAACCTGCCTGGTGGACGAGGCTCGAACGGGTGCGTGTCACAAGGGTCACCACCGAACGGGTGTGTGGACGTGGGCCTGGTGCTGGGAATGTAAAACAGCGTCGGGAGTTTGTGATCCGGCGACACGGAAATCTTGATCTCCGCATGGCTTTTCCTGGCCGGTACCCGCCGATCTGATGGTCATCCATGAGGAGTTCGATGCTGCGCGTCAGTTACGCGAGCGCCGCCGCCCCTGGCCGGGCGAACGAGGACTACGTGCTGGCAGGCCCGTCGTGGGTGGTGGTGCTCGACGGCGCGACGCCGGCGCCGGGGGTGGAGCCCGGGTGCCGCCACGGGGTGCCGTGGCTGGTGCGCACCCTCGCCGGCGCGCTCGCGGCGGGCATCGAGGGCGGCGGACCGCTGCCGGAGGTGCTGGCGGCGGCGATCACCGCCACCATGAAGGCCCACGGCGGCTCCTGCGACCTGGGCAACCCCCATTCGCCGTCGGCCACGGCGGCGCTCGCCCGGCGCCGCGACGACCGGCTGGAGTACCTCGTGCTGTGCGACTCGGCGGTGGCGCTGTGGCGGCGCGACGGCTCGGTGACGGTCGTCCGCGACGACCGGCTCGACCACCTGCCGGGCGGGCGCCCGTACTCGCTGGAGCTGGTGACCTCGCTGCGCAACCGCCCGGGCGGCTTCTGGGTGGCGGGCGCCTGCCCGGAGGCCGCCGGGCAGGCGCTGGCGGGCGCGGTGCCGGTGACCGAGCTGCGCGGGGCGGCGCTGTTCACCGACGGCGCGACGAGACTGGCCGACTGGTACGGGCGAGCCTGGGAGAGCCTGGTGGCCGGCGCCGCCGAGCCGGAGAAGCTGCTGGCCGAGACTCGCGAGCAGGAGCGGGCCAGAGGCGTGCCGCACGGCAAGCTCCACGACGACGCGACCGCCGCCTGGGTGTCCTTTCCGCCCGGGTGATGGCAGTCACAACCATTCCAGGGCGTTGGGTAGCTTGGAGTGGAGATTTCCGTCTTCATCAGCCAGGGAGCCGATGCCCGCACCCCGCGACCGCCGCCCAACCGTCCACCGCCGAGCGAGGAGAGTGTCGTGACCCAGACCGCAGAGGTTATCGAACTGGACGACAGCGCAGCCGATGCTGTCGCGACCGTGGGCGCCGACTCCGTCAAGACGTATCTGAAGGAGATCGGGCGGGTGCCCCTGCTCAACGCCGAGCAGGAGATCGAGCTGGCCAAGCGGATCGAGGCCGGCCTGTTCGCCAGGGAGCGGCTCGACACCGAGCCCGACCTCGACGACGAGCTCCGCGCCGACCTGACGTGGATCGCCGACGACGGCGAGCTCGCCAAGCGGCGCATGCTGGAGGCCAACCTGAGGCTCGTGGTGTCGATCGCCAAGCGCTACACGGGCCGCGGCATGCTCTTCCTCGACCTCATCCAGGAGGGCAACCTCGGTCTGATCCGGACGATCGAGAAGTTCGACTACCGGCTCGGCTACAAGTTCTCCACCTACGCCACCTGGTGGATCAAGCAGGCGATCACCCGCGCCATGGCCGACCAGGCGCGCACGATCCGCATCCCGGTCCACATGGTGGAGCTGATCAACAAGGTGGCGCGGGCGCAGCGCCGGCTGCAGAGCGAGCTCGGCCGCGAGCCCACCCCCGAGGAGATCGCCGAGGAGACGGAGCTGACCCCGGGCCGGGTGGTCGAGGTGCAGAGCTACGGCCGCGAGCCGATCTCCCTCGACACGCCGCTGGGCGACGACGGCGACAGCCAGTTCGGCGACCTGATCGAGGACACCGAGGCGGTCTCCCCCGCCGACGCGGTCTCCTTCACGCTGCTGCAACACCAGCTGCGCGCGCTGCTGGACGAGCTGTCGGAGCGCGAGGCGGGCGTGATCTCGATGCGGTACGGGCTGGTCAACGGCAGCCCGATGACGCTCGACGAGATCGGCCGCGTCTACGGGGTGACGCGCGAGCGCATCCGCCAGATCGAGGCCAAGACCATGTCCAAGCTGCGTCACCCGTCGCGGGCCATGGCCCTGCGCGACTACCTGGGCTGACCCGCCCGGCGGCCCTGACCGGGCCGCCGGGTGCGCCTCATCGCTTGAAGGACGCCTCCGCGTCGAGCAGCTCGTCGAGGGAGTCGCGCAGGTAACCGGTGAGCTCCCACGCGTCCGGCACCATCACCCGGTCGGTGACCACGCCGAAGTCGACCGACCCGTCGTAGGAGAAGGCGGTGATGTTGACCCCGCCGCTCATGTCGGTGATCACCGAGACCGGGTAGAAGGAGAGCAGCCGCGCGCCGCACACGTACAGCGGGAACTGCGGGCCCGGCACGTTCGAGACCATCACGTTGATCGGCGGCGCCGTCTGGCCGAGCAGCCCGAACGCCGACCGGGAGGCCAACCCCATGAGGGCGGCCGGCATCGACTCGCTGAACTCGCGCAGCCACCGCGCCGGCGCCAGCCCGAACCGGTCCTTGATCCGGCACATCACGTCGCGCACGTCACGCAGCCGCTCCACCGGGTCGTCCACGTGCGCGGCCAGCGGCGCGGGCACGAGCGTGACCTGGTTGCCCGCCTGCTCGTCGCCGAGCTCGCGGAGCGAGAACGGCACCCCGGCCACCAGCGGCCGGTCGGGCGCTCCGCCGTGCGCGGCCATCCAGCGACGCAGCGCGCCCGCGCACACGGCCATGACCACGTCGTTGACCGTCACCTCGAACCGCTTGCGCACCGCCTTGATCTCGGCCAGCGGCAGCGACACGAACGCGAAGCGCCGATGCTGGGAGACGGGACCGCTGAACGGCGTCCAGGGCGCCGGCGACGCCGGCAGGTCGGGCACCTGTCCCACCCCGGCGGCCTTGCGGGCCAGCCCGGACAGCGTGTGGCTGCCGGGCAGGGAGGACAGGACCGGGATCTCGTCCATGTGCGGCACCGCCTGCGCGATGAACCGCACCGCGTGCGCCGGGTTCAGCGCCATCCTGGCCAGGCCGCGCAGCAGCATCTCGGCGGCCCCGGGCGGCGGCTCGTCCCGCTCGGGCGCGTGCGGGGGCGGCGGCGCGGGCGTGGGCGCCAGGTCGAGCAGCGCGGCCAGCACGTCCGCGCCGCCGACGCCGTCCACGGCCGCGTGGTGGATCTTCGTGTAGAGGCCGGTGCGGCCGCCGGCCAGCCCGTGGATCAGGTAGATCTCCCACAACGGCCGCGACCGGTCCAGAGCGCGCGCGTGCAGCCTCGACACCTGCTCGGCGAGCTGCCGGTCGTCGCCGCCCGGCGGCAGGCCGATCTCGCGTACGTGGTAGTCGAGGTCGAGATCGTCCTCCTGCTCCCAGTACGGGTGGTCCAGGCCGAGCGGCACCGGGGCCAGCTTGCGGCGCAGCGCGGGCACGTACGGGAGCCGCGCCTGCAGCAGGTCCTGCAGGTCGGCACGGTTGAGCTCGCCGTCCAGGATGGCCAGTCCGGCGATGTTGGCCACGTTGGTCGCGGTCTCGAAGTGGAGAAACTGCGCGTCCAGGGCGGAAAGCTGTGGCATGGGTTCACCTCTGCCCTGACCCAACCATCTATGTCCCGCCGCGGGCAAGCCGGGATACCGTGGGCGGCTCGGTAGACGGCTTCGGGGCGAGAGCATGATGGCATCATGACTTTTCCTCTCGCATCAGTGCGCGCGGCCTATCCGGCGCTGGCCGACGGGTACGCCTACCTCGACGGCGCGGCGGGCACGCAGGTGCCGCAGCCGGTCATCGACGCCATCGCCGGCGCCTACCGTCAGGGCATCGGCAACGTGGGCGGCGCGTTCCCCGCCAGCCACCGGTCGGACGCGATCGTGGCGGGCTGCCGGGCGGCGGTGGCCGACCTGGTGGGCGGCCACCCTGACGGGGTCGTCCTGGGGCCGAACATGACGACGCTCACGTACCGGCTGGCCGGAGCGCTGGCCAAGGAGTGGGGGCCGGGCGACGAGGTGGTGCTGTCGCGGCTCGACCACGACGCCAACGTGCGGCCGTGGGTGCACACCGGGGCGACGGTGCGGTGGGCGGAGGTGGACCCGGTCACCGGGGAGCTGCCGGTGGAGCAGTACGCGGACCTGATCGGGCCGCGCACCCGGCTGGTGGCGGTGACGGCGGCGAGCAACGTGCTCGGCACCCGCCCCGACGTGGCCGCGATCTGCGCGCTGGCGCACGAGGCGGGCGCGCTCACGTACGTGGACGGGGTGCACGCGACCGCGCACGGGCCGGTGGACATGAAGGCGCTGGGCGCCGACTTCTACGCCACGAGCGCCTACAAGTGGTCGGGGCCGCACATCGGCGCGGTGATCGCCGACCCGGCGCTGCTGGAGACGGTCCGGCCGGACAAACTGGCGTCCTCGTCCGACGAGGTGCCCGGACGGTTCGAGCGGGGCACGGCCGCCTTCGCCGACCTGGCCGGGGTGACCGCGGCCGTGGACCACCTGGCGGCGATGGTGCCGGGCACGGGGACGCGGCGCGAGCGGCTGCTGGCCTCGATGGCCGCGGCGGAGGAGCACGAGCTGGAGCTGTTCGGCCACCTGCTGGCGGGCCTGGAGTCGATGCCGCACGTCACGGTGTACGGCAAGCCGGCCCGGCGCACGGCCACCGCCTACTTCACGGTCGCGGGCAAGACGCCGCGCGAGGTGGCCGAGCACCTGGCGGCGCGCCGGGTGAACGTGTGGAACGGCCACAACTACGCCTGGGAGCTGACGGCCGTGCTCGGCATCCGCGACGCGGGCAGCGCGGTGCGGGCGGGCCTGGTGCACTACAACGACCGGTCGGACGTGGACCGCCTGCTCGACGCGCTCCTGTGAACGGACGGCGCCGCCACTAAGATCGGGCGGGTGAGCCTGCCCGCCGTGCCCGAGGTGGCGGCGCCGAACGTCGAGCCCGCCCGCGACCCGTACCACGTCTATCTCGACTCGCTGACCAGCTCCGAGTCGCGCCGGACGATGCGCGGCTGCCTCGACCGGCTGGCCCGGCTGCTCACCGGCGACGAGAACGCGACCGGGGCGGGCCAGCCGTGGCACCTGCTGCGCTACGAGCACACGGTGCGCATCCGCACGATGCTGGTCGAGCGGGGCTGGTCGGCCGCGTACGTCAACAAGCACCTGGTCGCGCTGCGGCGGGTGCTGAAGGAGGCGTGGCGGCTCGGGCAGACCGGCGCGGAGGACTACGCGCGGGCCGCCGACCTGGCGCCGGTGCGGCAGACCCGGCTGCCGGTGGGGCAGCACGTGCCGCCGGAGGTGGTGGGCGCGGCGCTGTCGGCCTGCGACGACTCGGCGGCCGGGAAGCGCGACGCGGCGCTGATCGCGGTGCTCTACTCGACGGGCTGCCGCCGGGCCGAGGTCTGCGGGCTGGCGCTCGCCGACTACGACCCGGGCGCGCGGTCGCTGCGGGTGCGCGGCAAGCGCGACAAGGAGCGTCTCGTCTACCTCACGCCGGACGCGCTCGGGCTGGTGGAGCGCTGGCTGGCGGTACGGGGACGCGCGGCGGGCGCGTTGTTCAGCCCGATCAGCAAGGCGGGCCGGCTGCGGTGCCGCGAAGGCCGGCCGGTGCCGCTGACCGGCCAGGGCGTCGCCGACATCCTGGCCCGGCGGCTGGCCTCGGCGGGCGCCTCCCCCCGGACCGCGCACGACTTCCGGCGCACGTTCATCGGCGAGCTCCTGGACGCGGGCGTGGACCTGGCCACGGCGCAGGCGCTGGTGGGCCACTCGTCGCCGGCGACCACGGCCCGTTACGACCGCCGTCCCGAGAAGACCCGCCGCGACGCGGTCGACCGTCTCCGCCTGCCGCCCCCGCGCCCGCTGGCCTGACGGCCGGGCCGGGCGCGGACCCTCCCGGCCTGCGGGGATCCGGCTCGTCCGGGGCCCGCGGGTATAGCGTGAACGGCATGATCACGCTCGACCTCACCGGCAGGACCGCGCTCGTGACCGGCTCCACGCAGGGCATCGGGGCGGCGATCGCGCGCCGGCTCGCCGACGCCGGAGCCCGCGTCGGGATCAACGGCCGCCGTGCCGAGACCGTCGGCGACGCCGTGGCGGCCCTGGCCGCGGACGCGGGCGCCGGCCGGTTCTTCGCCGCGCCGGGCGACCTGGCGACCGAGGACGGCGCGGCGGCGGTCACCGGGGTCGTGCCCTCGGCCGACATCCTGGTCAACAACCTCGGTGTCTTCGGCGCCACGCCGGCCCTGGAGATCACCGACGCCGAGTGGCGGCGCTACTGGGAGGTCAACGTCCTGGCCGGCGTGCGGCTCATCCGCCATTACCTGCCGGGGATGGTCGAGCGCGGCTGGGGCCGGGTGCTCAACATCGCCAGCGACTCGGCGATCGTGATCCCCGAGGAGATGATCCACTACGGCGCGAGCAAGACCGCGCTGCTCGCGGTCTCCCGCGGCTTCGCCAAGCACGCCGCGGGCAGCGGCGTCACCGTGAACGCGGTCATCGCCGGCCCGACCCGCACCGGTGGCGTCGAGGAGTTCGTCTACCAGCTCGTGGACCGGTCGTTGCCCTGGGAGGAGGCGCAGCGCGCGTTCATGCGCGAGCACCGGCCGCTGTCGCTGCTCCAGAGGCTGATCGAGCCCGAGGAGATCGCCAACGTGGTGGCCTATCTGGCCTCTCCCCTGGCCTCGGCCACCACGGGGGCGGCGGTCCGGGTGGACGGCGGCTACGTCGACTCCATCATTCCCTGACCCCTCCGCGAATCGGCGATATCGATAAATTGTTAGCACTGTTCCGTATCGGCGGAAACTGTGCGATGCTATCGCTGATATCAACGCCGCGGAGGAGTCATGGACGCGAAACTGAAGATCCCGGTCCTCATGGCGGCCGTCGCGACCGTGATCGGGCTGACCGGGTGCGCCCCGGCCCCGGCGCGGTCGGAGCAGGCGGTCGCGCGGCCGGGCGAGCGGACCGAGCTCGTCACCGGCCTGAGCGCCCCCTGGGGCCTGGCCTTCCTCCCTGACGCATCCGCGCTGGTCTCCGAACGGCTGACGGGACGGATCCTGCGCGTCCCCGCCGCAGGCGGCTCCGCCGCCGTGGTCGGTGTGGTGCCCGATGTGGCGGCCGGCGCCGAGGGCGGCCTGCTCGGCCTGGCGGTGTCACCCGGTTTCGCGCACGACCGGACGATCTTCGCGTACGTCTCCGGGGTGCGAACCAACCGCGTCGTCGCGCTGGAGGTCGGCGAGGACTTCCGATCGCTGCGGCGGGCCCGCGTCGTCCTCGACGGCATCGGCACCGCGGACCGCCACCACGGCGGCCGGCTGCGGATCGGCCCGGACGGCCACCTGTGGATCGGCACCGGTGACGCGTTCGACCCGGAGAAGGCCGCCGACGACGCGTCGCTGAACGGCAAGATCCTCCGCGTCGGGCTCGACGGTTCGATCCCCGGCGACAACCCGTCCGGGACCGCGATCTACTCCTCGGGGCACCGCAACGTCCAGGGCATCGCCTTCGGCCCCGATCGGACCGCGTACGCCTCCGAGCTCGGCCACCGCACCTGGGACGAGGTCAACGTGCTGCGGCCGGGGCTGGACTACGGGTGGCCCGAGACCGAGGGCGTCGAGGGCGACACCGGTGAGCCGCCGATCTTCACGCTCCACCCCGACGAGGCGTCGCCGTCGGGCGTCGCCTACGCGCACGGCTCCCTCTGGATGGGGGCGCTGGGCGGGCAGCGGCTGTGGCAGCTGCCCGTCGACGGCGACAAGCCCGCCGGCGAACCGATCGGCCACTACGCGGGCGAGTACGGCCGCATCCGCACGGTCGAGGTCGCCCCCGACGGGGCGCTGTGGATCGTGACCTCCAACACCGACCGGGCGACCTGGGGCGGGACGGATCCGCGCCCGGGAGACGATCGGATCATCCGGGTCGAGCTCATCCCCGCCGGCTGACGCCGCGCTCCCGCCTGAACGCGCCGGGGGTGCTCGCGTACCACTGCTTGAAGGCCAGGTGGAAGCCGACCGCGGACCCGTAACCCACGCGCCGGGCGATGGTCTCGTGGGAAAGGGACGTGGTGGCGAGGAGGCGCGCGGCCTCCTGCATGCGGCGGGCCGTCAGGTGCCGCATCGGCGGCTCCCCCATCAGCTCGCGGAACGTGGCCGCGAACGCCGATCTGGACAGCCCCGCCTCCGCCGCCAGCCCGGCGAGCGTCCACGGCTCGGCGTACCGGGTGTGCACGGCCAGCAGGGCGGGCGCGATGGCCGGGTGACGCAGGGCCGGCAGCACCGGTACGTCGCCGAGCGAGGTCAGGGCGGCGCGCAGCGCCAGCACGTACGCCAGCTCGAAGCCGCGCAGCGCCACCAGCGCGAGTCCCGGCTCCGCCTGGTCACACTCCCCTGCCAGGTGCGTGAGCGTGTCGCCGAGCAGGGGCTGGCCGGCCACCGCGGCCGACGGCAGCACGAGCACCGGCGGCAGCGACCGGTACAGCGGGGCGGCGGAGGAGGCGTCGTAGTGCAGGCCGCCGCAGAGCAGGGTGGTGGCCGGCCCCGGCCCGTCGATGCGGACGGTGCCGATGGCGCCGGGTTCCCGCGCGGGGAGCAGCCGGGCCAGGGGGATCGTCGCGCGGCCCGGGGCGTCGGCGAGCGTGTGGGCGGTGCCGTGCGGGAACACGGCCAGGTCGCCCGCTTCGAGGCGCACCGTCCGCTCCGGCAGTTCGACGAGGCAGGCGCCTTCCTGGACGTAGTGCAACAGCGCGCAGTCCTCCCGCTCGCCCGCCACGCCCCACGGGGCGCGGGCGGTCCAGCGGCTGTGGAAGACGCCGCGCAGGCGCAGCGGGGCGAGCAGCTCGCTCAGCAGGTCGTCTTCCACGGACGTTCCTTAAATATCGGGAGATGATGCTTTATGGAGCGTATCTCAGCGTCTGCCGTTGACTTGCATGCATGAGATTCCTGGTGTTCGGCGCCGCGGGCGCCCAAGGCGGCGCGGTCGCGCGCAGGCTGGCGGAGAGCGGGTACGAGGTGCGCGGGCTCACGCGTACGGGGAAGGTCCCGGAGGGGGTGACGCCGTTCCGCGGCGACCTGGGCGACGCAGGGCGGGTGAAGGCGGCGTTCACCGGCGTGACGCACGCGTCGATGGTGCTGCCGTTGGTGTTCGAGGCGGAGACGGTCGCGGCGTTCACGCGCAACGTGATCGAGGGGGCGCGGGCGGCCGGGGTGCGGCGGCTGGTGTTCAACACCGGCAACCGGCTGCCGGACGGCGAGACCGGGGTGGCGGCGTTCGACACGCGGCGGGCGGCGGTGCGGGCGCTGCGGGAGTCCGGGCTGCCGGTCGTGGTGCTCCGCCCGGCGCTTTACCTGGAGAACCTGCTGGCGCCCGGAGTGCTGGGTTCTCCGCTGCCGGAGAGCCACCCTGGGGTCGGGGTGCTGGGTGCTCCGCTGCCGGAGAACCACCCGGGGGACGGGGTGCTGCGTTACCCGCTGCCCGCTGATCTGCCCGTCGCCTGGCTGGGGCATGCCGGCCTGGGCGCGCTCACGGTCGCGGCGCTCACCGGGGACGGGCTCGCGGAGAGCGTGGTGGACGCGGGCGGCCCCGCCGCGGTGACCGGGCCGGAGCTGGCGGCGGCGTTCGGGCTCCGGTACGAGGAGCAGGACGTGGCCGTGTTCGAGGCGGGCCTGGCGCGGGCGGTGGGCGCGGCGACGGCGGCGGAGGTGGCCGCGACCTACCGGTGGATCGCCTCCGCGGCCCCAGCGGCTCTGTTCGGGCCGGGGCCGTCGCTCGGCGTCACGCTCATGACCCCGGCGGCGTGGGCGGCGGCCCTGTGATCGCGGCCGAGATCGTCCGCCATCACCAGGTCATCGAGCGGTGGCTGGCGGGGACGGCGGCGCGGGACGAGTTCGCCCGGTTCGCCGGCGCGCACGGGCCCGCCTTCACGATGGTGACGCCGGACGGCCGGGCGCTGGCGCGCGAGCGGGTGCTGGCCGAGGTCGAGGCCGCGTACGGGACCGCGCCGGGGCTGGTCGTCGAGATCCGCGACATCCGTGTGGTGGCCGGTGAAGGATCGTTGGTCGTGGCCTCGTACGAGGAATGGCAGGGCGGGCGGGGCCGGCGGTCGTCCGCCGTGCTCCGGGCGGACGGCGGCGCGCCCGTGTGGCTGCGTCTGCACGAGACGTGGATCGGCTGACCGGCTCCCGGGTCACAGGCGCAGCAGGGAGTAGGCGTGCCGGGCGGCGCGGACGGCCTCCGGCTCCTGCTCGGCCAGGGGGACGCCGAGAGACAGGGCCTGCCAGTTGCGGCGGGCGAGGATGCGGCGGACGGTCAGGACCTGGCCGGCCACCAGTGACGCGGTCAGCTCGTCGACGGTCTCCGCGAGCGCCTCGGCGAGCGCCGCCTCGTCCTGGGCCGTGTGGTGGGACAGGCGGGCGGCCAGGCCGGGCGTGGTGAACACCATCCGGTGGAACCCCATGACCTCCGGGTCGTCGTTGAGCCCGGTGACCGGGTCGCGGCGGGCGAGGCCGTCGAGGAAGTGGCGGCGCAGCGCCTCCAGCGGCCCCTCACCGGGCGCCCGGGCGCGCACCACGCGGGCGCCCTCGCCCTGGTGGTCGGCGATCCGGTGCAGGACCAGGTCCTCCTTCGTCGGGAAGTACTTGAACAGCGTCGGCTTGGACACCTGGGCGGCGGCGGCCACCTCGGTGACCGGCACCTCGTCGAAGCCGCGCTCCAGGAAGAGCCGGATGGCCGCGGCGGAGATCGTCTCCCGCACCCGCCGCCGCTGGAGCTCGCGCAGTCCCGTCATGAGCACACCCTAGCAAAGCGTTAACCTGGTCAATATCTTAACCGAGTTAACGCTTAGGAGGTGCGATGACGGCGCTCGACGAGGAGAGACGCCACGCCGAGCGGTGCCGGGCGGGGCTGCGCGGGATGCTGGACGCCGCCAGGGAGAACGTGATCGTCGGCGAGACCGTGGCCGGCGACCGCTACAGCGCCGAACGGCTGGGCCGCCACCTCAAGAGCCTGGCCGAGGAGCTCGGCGAGGAGCCGGACGGGCCGCCGTTCTTCGGCAGGCTCGACTTCGGCGCGGGCTCGGAGGACCACGCGGGCCGCACGTACCACATCGGCCGGCGGCACGTCGGCGGCGAGCGCGGCGGCCCGCCGCTGGTGATCGACTGGCGCGCGCCGGTGTCGCGGGCGTTCTACCGGGCGGGCGCCCGGGACCCGCTGGGGGTGGCGGTGCGCCGCCGGTTCGGCTGGGCCGGGACCGTCCTGACCGGGTACGAGGACGAACGGCTCGGCCAGGGCGAGGAGGAGCGGGCCGGGCGCATCCTGACCGCCGAGATCGAGCGCCCACGGGTCGGCCCGATGCGCGACATCGTCGCCACCATCCAGCCCGAGCAGGACGACCTCGTACGGGCAGGCCTGGAGGAGTCGATCTGCGTGCAGGGCGCGCCCGGCACCGGCAAGACCGCGGTCGGCCTGCACCGGGCGGCCTACCTGCTGTACGCGCACCGGCAGCGGCTGCGCCGCGGCGGCGTGCTGGTGCTGGGGCCGAACCGGGCGTTCCTCGGCTACGTCTCGGCCGTGCTGCCCGCGCTGGGCGAGGTGGACGTCGAGCAGACGACCCTGGACGAGCTGCTCGCCACCGTGCCCGTGCGCGCCGGGGACACCCCGGACGCGGCCGCGGTCAAGCACGACGCGCGGATGGCGCGGGTGCTGCGCGAGGCGCTGTACGGGCGGATCCGCAAGCCGGTCGAGCCGCTGGCGGTGCCCGACGGCTCGGCCCGGTGGCGGGTGGGCGAGGACGAGCTGCGCCGCGTGGTCGACGACACCCGCCGCGACGGGCTCCCGTACGCGACGGCACGCGAGCGGGTGCGCGCCCGGGTCGTCGAGCTCGTGCGGAGGCAGGCCGAGGCGCGCGGCCGGTCCGCGACGGCGGCGTGGCTGCGCGGCGTCGGCCGGGCGGTCACGCCGTTCCTGGACGCGGTGTGGCCGGCCGTCCGGCCGGAGGAGGTGCTGTACGAGGTCCTGTCCGGCCGGGCCCCCGCCCCGTCGCTCACCGGCACCGAACGCGAGGCGATCGTGTGGGCCCGGCCGCCGCGCGGGTTCAGGGGCGCCCGGTGGTCCGCGGCCGACCTGGTGCTGCTGGACGAGCTCGCGGGGCTGATCGAGCGGCCGCGCGGCTACGGGCACGTGATCGTGGACGAGGCGCAGGACCTGTCCCCGATGCAGTGCCGGGCGGTGGCGCGGCGTAGCGAGCACGGTTCGCTGACGGTCCTGGGCGACCTGGCGCAGGGCACCACGCCGTGGGCGGCGGCCTCCTGGCCGGAGCGCATGGCCCTGCTGGGCAAGCCGGAGGCGCGGGTGGTCGCGCTGACGGCGGGTTTCCGGGTGCCCGCGGAGGTGGTCGAGGTGGCCAACCGGCTGCTGGGGACGCTCAAGGCGGACGTGCCCGTCACCCGCGCGCACCGCGCCGGCGGCAGGCTGCGCGTGCGCGCCGCCGGCGACCTGGCCGCCGGCCTGGTGGCGGCGGTGCGGGAGGCGCTGGGGTTCGAGGGGTCGGTGGGGGTGATCGCCGCCGATCCGGCCGCCGGGGCGCTGGAGGAGGCGCTGCGGGCGGCCGGGCTTGAGCCGGACGAGCGGCTCGCCGTCCTGCCCGCCTCGCTGGCGAAGGGGCTGGAGTTCGACCACGCGGTGGTGTGCGAGCCCGGTGACATCGCCCGCTCGGGCGAGCGCGGCGCCAATCTCCTGTACGTGGCGCTGACCAGGGCGGTGTCCCGGCTGGACATCGTGCACGCGGGGCCGTTGCCGGTGGAGCTGGACCTCGGAGGCGGCGCGGGTATGTGATGGGCTGACCTGCCCCTCCAAGAGAGGCCGCGATGACCTCGCCAGACCCGCACCCCGACGAGCCGCGCCCGGGTGAGCTGCGCGGTCCCGCGGCCGAGGTGCTGTCGGCCGCCGGGTTCGCCTGTGCCGCCGTCGCCCTGCTCTACCTGCCGATCGCGTTCGGCCTGGCGGGGATCCTGCTGGGCATCGCCGGTCACGCCCGCGGCGAGGCGCTCGGCAGGTGGGCGGCGGTCGGCGCGGCCGCCGCCATGGCCGCGGGGACCGCGCTGGGCGCCCTGCTGGCGGCGTGAGATCCTGAGCGGATGCTGCCGCCCATCGACGAGCTCCGGGACCTGGTCACCGCCCGGCTGCGGGCCTTCGACCGGCGAGAGGTTCCGCCCGCCGACGGGATCCGCCGGGCCGCCGTGACCGTGTGCGTGCTGGAGGACGAGCGGCGCGACCCGTACACGATCGTGATCAGGCGGGCGCCGCACGGCCGGAACCCGGGGCAGTGGGCGCTGCCCGGCGGGCGGCTGGACGACGGCGAGACGCCCGTCGAGGCGGCGCTGCGGGAGCTGCAGGAGGAGACCTCGGTCGGCGGCGTGACCGTGGCGGGGCTGCTCGACGACTTCGTGACCGACTCCGGGTTCGTCATCACGCCGGTGGTGGCCTTCGGCGGCTCGCAGCGGCCGGTGGCCGATCCGCGGGAGGTGGCGTCGGTGCACGACGTACCGCTGGAGTGGCTGCTCGCGCCCGGGGTGCCGCGCTGGCGGGGCGAGCTGCTGCAGCTGCCGCTGGGGCCGTCGATCGTGATCCACGCGCCGACGGGGGCGATTTTGTGGCAGTTCGCGGAGGTCGCGCTCCGTGGCCGTGAGCAGCGGGTGTTCGACGTGGCGCAACCGCACTGGACCAGAACGTGACCGAATCTTGGGCCCGGATGGAATACCTCCAGCCGGATGTCCGTTAGCATCGAATGGCCGATGTGGTCTGTGTCCCCCGGGCCGCAAATTACCGCCTTCACGGAATACCGTTCGGCTGGAGCCGTGTTGTGCATCTCGCCGAGGAGGCGACCGCCACATCGGCCTTAACGCGTCCTCGTGCCCCGTCCCCGGACGGGGCACGACGCGTTTAGGGTGAGTGGCCGGACCGACACGATCGCCTCCTGGAGCGCCAAGTTGCTTTATCACGTGGTCAAGTTCGCCGCGGTGCCGCTCACCCACGCCATGTGCAGGCCGCACCTGTCGGGCGCGGCGCACGTGCCGCGGACCGGCCCGGCCATCCTGGCGGCCAACCATCTGTCGGTGATCGACTCGTTCCTGCTGCCCGCGCTGCTCCCCCGGCACGTCACGTTCGCCGCGAAGAACGAGTACTTCTCCGGCAACCCCGTCTCCAGCTGGTTCATGCGGCTGGGTGGCAGCCTGCCGACCGACCGTGAGAGCGCCAGAGCCGCGCAGGAGATGCTCGACGCCGCCGCCGGGCTGCTGGAGCGCGGCGAGCTGTTCGGCATCCACCCGGAGGGCACCCGCTCCCCCGACGGCCGCCTCTACCGCGGCAAGGTCGGCGTCGCCTGGCTGGCGCTCAAGACCGGCGCCCCCGTGCTTCCCGTGGCGCTCAGCGGCACCGACAAGGTGATGCCGTTCGGCGCCCGGGTTCCCCGCCCGGCCACCGTCGGCATCAGGATCGGCGAGCCGCTGCGGTTCGACGGCGACCATCGCGACGCCCGGGAGCGGCGCCGCGTGACCGACGAGGTCATGGCCGCCATCCAGCGGCTTTCCGGGCAGGAGTACGTCCCGGAGTACGCGTCCGGTCACAAGCCGTCCCATGGCACGTCGTGATGCCGCCCCGCTAAGCTCGGTCCCCTGTCGACGGTCAGGGGGCTGACAGTGGCGCGTACGCGCACCATCGTGATCGTGTCCGTCGCCACCGTGGTGGCGGTGGGGGCCGCCGCCGGTGGCGCCTACTACGTGCTGCACACCCGCGGCACACCCGCCGAGACGGCGCAGCGCTTCGCCGCCGCGTGGCAGTCCGGCGACCAGGCGCGGATGAGCGCCGAGCTGGCCGTGCCGCGCGAGCTCGGCCTCTACGGCCGGCTCCGCGAGGGCCTCGGCGTCGAGTCCACCGAGGTGACGCTGGGGCAGCCGCGCGAGAGCGACGACCGCGCCACCGTCCCCTACACCGCCACCCACCGGCTGAAGAACCTCGGCGACTGGACGTACGAGGGAGAGCTCGTGCTCAAGGTGGCCGACCGCCACTGGAAGGTCGACTGGGCCCCCGCCGCGGTGCATCCGAAGCTGACCTCGGAGGCGGAGTTCACGCTCAAGGCGAAGTGGCCCGAGCGGGCCAAGATCGTCGACGCCGACGGCAACCGCATCGACACCGGCGAGGTCGGCGGCTCGGTCCAGCAGCTCGTCGGCTTCCTCGACAAGGCCACGAAGGACGACGTGCGGCGGCTCGGCTCCGCCTACAAGACCGGGCAGGCGGTCGGGCGGGGCGGGCTGCAGCAGACGTTCGAGAAGCGGCTCGCCGGCACGCCGACGACCGAGATCAGGGCGGGCGAGACCACCCTGGAGACGATCGAGGGCGAGGACGGCGAGTCCCTGACCACCTCGCTCGACCCCCAGGTGCAGGACGCCGCCGTCACGGCGGTCAAGGACCTCGACAAGCCCGCCTCGCTGGTGGCGATCAGGCCGGGCACGGGAGAGATTCTGGGCGTGGTCAACAACCGGGGCGGGTTCAACCGGGCCATCGACGGCCGCTACCCGCCGGGCTCGACGTTCAAGGCGGTCACCGCGGCCGGGCTGCTGGCCGCGGGGCTGAAGCCGGGCGACACCGTGACCTGCCCGAAGTACGTGACCGTGGGCGGGCTGCGCATCCGCAACTCCGAGGAGGCCGCGTACGGCAAGGTGTCGTTCTCCGACTCGTTCGCCTACTCGTGCAACACCTCGTTCGCGCCGCTGGCCAAGCAGCGGCTCGGCGCCGACAAGCTGCTGAAGACCGCCGAGCTGGTCGGCTTCAACACGGCGCCGGCCATCGGCCTGCCCGCCACCGAGCCCAGCTTCCCCAGGGCAGAGTCCGACGCCGAGCTGGCGGCCGAGTCCTTCGGCCAGGGCCGCATCACGGCCAGCCCGCTGTCGATGGCGTCCGTGGCCGCGGCTCTCGCCGACGGCACCTGGCGGCCGCCCACGCTGGTGCCGGAGGCGGAGCAGAAGGTCAAGCCCCGCCCGCTGCCCGACGGGGTGACGGATGACCTGCACGCGATGATGGCGGCCGTCGTCACCAAGGGCACCGCCAAGGCCGCCGGCCTGCCCGCCGGCACCCACGGCAAGACGGGGACCGCCGAGTACGGCACGGGGCCCGAGCTCGACTCCCACGCGTGGTTCATCGGGTTCAGGGACGACGTGGCGTTCGCGGTGGTGGTGGAGGGCGGTGGCGGCGGCGGCAAGGTCGCCGCGCCGGTGGCCGCCGACTTCCTGCGCGCCCTGCCGTCCTCCCGCTGACCCCGGCCCATTCAGGCGAGGCCCGCGGGACGGGCGGGGTCAGGCGGCGGTCAGGGCGAGGGCGGCCGAGGCCCCCTCGCGCAGGACGAGGATCAGGAGCGTGGCGACGAGCGTGGCGATCAGGAACCAGCTGACCACGATGATGACGGTCGAGCGGCTGGGCGCGTGCCCGCCCGCCGACCTCTCCTCACTGCGGCGCGCGCGCTCGTTGAACGACTCCAGCCGTGCGACGAGTCGCGGATCGTCGTCGACGAGGTGCTGCTCGATCTGGGCCAGCATCCGCTCTTCGTCCTGCGACCAGGCCATGGGTGCACCTCCGGAACGCAAGCTCTGTGCCGCATTCCTGCCCAACCATGAAGATCATTAGCCGTGGGCCGACCTGCCAATTGCGATCTCTTTTGGTTTGCGATCACTGTCGAACCTCTGTTCTAATCATGGCATGCGCTGGGACAACCTGCGTCTGACCGACGTCGGGCCGGACGATCCGGCCGCGCCGCTGTTCGCCCGCGGCGCGGTGGCCCGCACCTTCGAGACCCCCGGCTTCCGGGGCATGACCTTCTACGAGATCCAGGCGCGTTCGATCATCAACCGGGTGCCGGCGGCCAGCCGGGTGCCGTTCGACTACACGATCAACCCTTACCGCGGTTGCGGCCACCGGTGCGTCTACTGCTTCGCGCGCAAGACCCACGAGTATCTCGACCTCGACGCGGGGGCCGACTTCGACTCGAAGATCGTGGTGAAGGTCAACGCCGCCGAGCTGGTCCGCAAGGAGCTCGCCGCGCCGCGCTGGCGCGGGCAGCACATCGCGATGGGCACCAACGTCGACTGCTACCAGCGCGCCGAGGGCCGCTACGAGCTGATGCGCGGCATCCTGGCGGCGCTGCGCGACGCGGCCAACCCGTTCTCGGTCCTCACCAAGGGCACGCTCATCCTGCGCGACCTCGACCTGCTCACCGAGGCGGCCGACCGCGCCGACGTGGGCGCGAGCTTCTCGGTCGGCTTCCTCGACCCCGACGTGTGGCGCTCGGTCGAGCCGGGCACCCCCGACCCGCGCCGCCGCCTGGAGGCGTGCGCGACGCTCAACGCCCACGGCATCGGCTCCGGTGTCCTGATGGCCCCGGTGCTGCCCTACCTCACCGACTCCCCCGCCCAGTTGGAGCGCACGGTCAGGGAGATCGCCGCCGCCGGCGCCACCCATCTCACCCCCATCGTGCTGCACCTGCGCCCCGGCGCCCGGCAATGGTGGCTGGCCTGGCTCTCCCGCGAGCACCCGCGCCTCGTGCCGCGCTATCTGGAGCTGTACGGTCGCGGCGCCTACGCGCCCAAGGCCTACCAGGAACGCGTCACGACCCAGATCAGGGACCTCGCCACCCGCTTCGGCATCGGCCGCGCCACTCCGGCCAGGGCCCGCCGCCTCCCGCCGCCGCCACCGCCTTCTCCCCAGCAGCTCACTCTGCTGTGACCCCTGGGCAGCGGGATGGGTGGGGCCTGAGCTTTTCGCGTTCTGGACTCGTACCAAATTGATGGTATGTCGCGTTTTGGTGGAGTAGGGGTATTACGGGGTTAGTGCGTTATATGAGGCGCACTGTCCGTACAGGGGGGACACCATGTCTGACATGAAGAAGAAACCCAGCGCGAAGTCCGGCAAGGCGAAGAAGCAGGCCCTCAAGGCGAACCGGCAGGACAAGGAGATGAAGAAGGAGGCCGCGAAGCCTGAAGAGGCGTAACGACTGGGCACTGGCGAGGCAGCCGGGCCGTCCACATCCCGGCTGCCCTGTCAGATTCGTCTGAAAAGTGTTGACTTCGCAAGCAACGTTATCCCGCCATATGGCGTCTAAAGATCATAGAAGTGGATAGCGCCACGGGGATGAACGGCGCAAACCACTCGAACTCGGTAAGGGCCGACGGGGGGCGACTCCTACCGCCGGCCTCGCCGATCCATCACGTTGTCAACCGGCGGGGGGACGTTCCAGGTGCGGACATGGGCGCGTAAGGGCAAGTCAGCGGCGGCCCGGGTGTACAGGGGTTACAACCGGCGCAGGGCGCGCAAGGCGCCCCCGCCGTCGACGCGGGAGATCAAGATCCTCCTGCTCCACGCCAACGGCATGGGCGGCACCATCAGGACCGTCTTCAACCTCGCCGGCCAGCTGGCCGAACGGCACGACGTGGAGATCGTGTCGATCCTGCGGGAGGACGAGGAGCCGTTCTTCCCGCTGGACCCACGGGTGCGGGTGCGCTATCTGGACGACCGGCTGACGCCCGGCTCCGACCCGGTGCGGGCCATGCTGTCGAAGCTGCCGAGCAGGCTGATCCCGCAGGACGAGACCGCCTACCACCGGTTCACCCTGTGGACGGACCTGAAGCTGGCCCGGTTCATCCGCTCGGTCGGCACGGGCGTGCTCATGGCGACCAGGCCGGGGCTCAACCTGGCGGTGGCCCAGTTAGCTCAGCCCAGCGTGATCACGATCGGGCAGGAGCACGTGGCGCTCAAGGTCAAGGACCAGGGCCTGCAGGAGCTGATCAAGTGGCGCTACCGCCGCCTGGACGCGCTCGTCACGCTCACCAAGGCCGATCTGAGCGACTACCGGGCCGCGCTGCCCAAGCCGCCGAAGAAACTGGTGCGCATCCCCAACGCGGTCCCGCCGATGAACGGCGACCTCGCCAAGGGCGACGCCAAGGTGGCGGTCGCGATGGGCAGGATGACCAAGCTGAAGGGGTTCCACCGGCTGATCAAGGCCTGGGAACAGGTGGCGGCCGCGCACCCCGACTGGACGCTGCGCATCTTCGGCGCCGGCCCGCAGGAGGACAACCTGCGCGAGCAGATCGCCGAGGCCGGCCTGGAGGGCAAGGTGGAGCTGCCCGGCAAGACCGCCGACATCGGCGCCGAGCTGGAGAAGGCGTCCATCCACGTGATGAGCTCACGCCACGAGGGCTTCTCGCTGACGATCCTGGAGGCGATGGCCAAGGGGGTCGCGATCGTCTCGTTCAACAGCCCGCACGGCCCCAAGGAGATGATCACCGACGGGGTCGACGGGCTGCTGGTCAAGCCTCGCACCGAAGACAACCTGGCGGCCGCCATCATGCGGGTGATCGAGGACGAGCCGCTCCGCCGCCACCTGGCCGCCGGCGGCCTGGAGACCGCCAAGCGCTACGACATCGCCGCCATCGGCGCCCAGTGGGAGGAGCTGATGGACGACCTGCTGGCCCGGCGCACCCGCGTCAGGCTTCCGGCCCCGACAGCTCCACCGGTTCGGCGATGACGTCGACCAGCGCGCCGTTGCGGTAGACGGTGATCGGCAGCGGCCGCCCGATCGCGTCGGCGAACATCAGCCGCTGCAGGCTCTGCGCGTCGCCCACCGGGTTGCGGCCCGCGCTGAGCACCAGATCGCCGGCGCGCAGCCCGGCCCGGCCGGCGGGCGAGCCGGCGATCACCTCCACCACGCGCAGCGCGCCGTCCTGGCCGGTGCGCCGCCGCAGCGCCTCGGGCAGCGGCGCCGGCGAGGTGACCAGCCCCAGGAACGCCCGCCGCACCCGCCCGTCGCGGATGAGCGCGGCGACGATGGCCCGCGTGGTGGCGTTGACCGGCACGGCCAGCCCCACGCCCACGCCGGCCACGGCGGTGTTCACGCCGACCACCCGCGCCCGGGAGTCGGCCAGCGCGCCGCCGGAGTTGCCGGGGCTGAGCGCCGCGTCGGTCTGGATCACGTCCTCGATGAGCCGTACGGCCGAGCCGCTGCGGGCGGGCAGCGACCGGCCCAGCCCCGACACCACGCCCGCCGTAACCGATCCGGTGAGCCCGAGCGGGTTGCCGACGGCGACCACGAGCTGGCCGACGACGAGCTCGTCGGCCTGACCGAGCTCGGCGGGCTCGGGAGCGGGCACCCCGGAGCGGATCACGGCCAGGTCGGACAGCGGGTCGCGGCCGATCACGGTGAACGGGCCGGAACTGCCGTCGGCGTAGGCCACGGTGCCGGACCGGGCGGAGCCGACCACGTGCGCGTTCGTCAGCAGGAACCCGTCGCGGGTGAACACCACGGCGGAACCGCTCCCCCGCCCGGCGCGGACACTGGCGACCTTGGGCAGCAGCTCGGCCGCCACCGAAGAGACGATCTGCGAGTAGGAGTCCACGGGGAGCCTCCCGACATGACGGCCGGCGATGTGATTACATCATTACCCATCACGTCAAGCCACGCTCAAAGGGCGATCCAGTCGGTCACCACGTTGGTGCCGCTGCTGGGGCTGCACTGCAGCCGGAACGCCTGCGACGGCGCGGGCCTGAACACGAAGCAGCCCGACTCGTCGATCGCCGACTCCACCACCGCGCCGGTGACCAGGTGCGTGTAGGCGGTGCCCGGCCGGGCCGGCACCACCTGCCCCATCAGCGCCTCCCTGCCGACCTCCAGCTCGATCGTCACCTCGCCGGTGGCGAAGATGAGCGCCCGCAACGGCACGTGCTCCGCGCCCCGCGTCGGCGACAGCTCCTCCCGCTCCGCCGCCGAGTCGTAGGTCAGCGACGCCAGTTCGGCGTCGACGTCGTGCCAGGTGAAGATCGCCTTTCCGGCCACCACGAACTCGGGCGGCACCTCGCGGGCCGCCTCATCGGCCCGTCTGAGCGCGGCGAGCAACCTGTCTTCGTCCTTCCACCACGGCGTGGCCATGCCTCTCGCCCTCTTCCTGCGTCTCACGTTCGGACCTGATCAGGGCGGCCACCGCCGGAGAGCGGCGCAGCTTGGCCAGGCACCGCGCCCGCGTCGGCCCGATCGCGCCGACGGGCATCGACAGCTTGCCGCTGATCTCCGCGTACGAGGCGGACGGCACCCGCATCAGCATGGCCAGCAGCTCCCTGCAGCGCGCTTCGAGCTGCCGGAAACCGGCCATGAGCGCCGCGTTCCGCTCCGCGTCGAGCAGATCCTGATCCAGCGCCGCCGCCCGCTCGTCCACCAGCGCCTCCTGGTCGACCTGCTGGCTGAGCCGCTGCTGCCGTTCGGCGCCGTGAGCGAGCCTGAGGCACTCGCGCCGGGTGGCGGTGGCCAGCCAGCCGGGCAGCGCCGCGGGCTCACGCAGCCTCGGCAGCTGTTCGACCAGTGACAGCCACACCGTCTGGCCCACGTCGTCGGCGTCGGCCCGGCTCAGCCGGAAGGCCTTGCAGATCGACCAGACCAGGGGCGCGTAACGTTCGACGATCTCGTCCCACGCGTCCTTCTCACCGGCCCTCGCCCTCATCACCAGGGCGACGACCGATGGATCGTCTCGCATGTCCGTATGCTCCTTTCCGGGCCCGGCCCACCCCGTCAGGGTGAACGCGAATGCGCGGTGCGTCCAGGCGTGACGCTGCAACGGACGATGCGAGCAGTAAAGGGGCATGACGTCTCTTCGCTACTCGGTGACGGCGGTCACCCTGACGGAGCGGCCGGACCGCGCTCTGATACACCGGCCGCTCCTGGAGAAAAATCACCCGTATCAAATCGGGACCACCGGACTCCTACAGGCGTAAGCACCCGCCCGCCAGGCGAGGGGCGGACACCGGGAGCACCGGCGCGGGCACAGGGGCCCCGCGACCGGTGATCCGCGGGCCGGAGCGCGCCATCAGGCCTGCCCGCACGGGAACAACGCCCTGCCCACTCCCTGCAGGTCCTGCGCCGAGGCGAGCACGGCCGCCCTGGCGTCCTGCGCAGACTCCCCCGTACGCGCCATCCGGTCCGCGATCAGCCCCGCGACCAGCGGCGCCGCGAACGAGGTGCCGTCCCAGCGGGCCATGCCGGCGAAGTTCTGCACGGCCGGCCGCTTCGGCGGCTCCTGGTAGGTGTACTCCCCGGTGGCGTAGGCGTTGACGTGACCCTCGCCGAGCGCGTACACGTCCACCCACGGACCGTAGTTGCTGAACCAGGCGCGGTGCGTCTGGTCGGGTCCGAGCGCGCCGACCGACACGGCCCAGTCGTAGGCGGCCGGGTAGAACGGCCGGTCGGTGGCGTCGTTGCCGGCCGCGGCGACCAGCACGACGTCCGGATGGTCCTGCTGGAACAGCTCGAACCCGATCGACGACCAGTTGTCGCGGGTGTACGTGCCGGCCGAGAGGTTGATCACGTCGGGCGCCGGCGACTGGGCCACCAGGTCCTCCAGCTTGCCGACCATCACGTCCTCCAGCTCGGCGCCGGAGGTGGAGAAGTGGTCGGCGACGGACACGCGCGCCGTGGGCGCCTGGCACTTGGCCACCCCGGCCACGAACGTGCCGTGCCCGCGGAAGGCGGGGATGATCGGCAGCCCGCTGATCGGCGAGGGCGGGCCCAGCGGCTCGGGGTCGCCGCTGACGCCGCCCAGCCAGGGGTACACGGCCGGGTCGAGCTGCAGCCAGCCGGTGTCGCACACGCCGATGGTCACCTCCCGCACCTCCTCGCCGGCCTCGCACGGCGGCGGCCACGGCACCCCCGGATCACCCGGCGGCACCTCGGGCTCGGTGCCGGGGCACAGCCGGGAGATGTGCATGACGTGCACCGGCGAGGCGATGGGCGCGCGCTCCCGCGTGGCCTCGCCCGCGTGGCCGGGCCGCCGGTCGAGCGGGCGCGCGCCGGTGCCGAGCCGCTGCTCGATGCGGGCCAGCGCCTCGGGTACGGTCATCGTGCCGCCCTCGATCCCCTCCAGCGACAGCACCGACAGCTCGCCCCGGCCGCGCCGGTCGAGCTGCCTCAGCCCGGGCGGCAGCGCCTCGGCGATCCGCCCGACGTCCCCGCGTCGTGCCAGCAGACGGCCCGCCTCATAGAGGTAGTCGACCTCCCCGGCCGGCGTGTAGGCCACCGTCACCTCGATCCCCCGTGAGGCGAAGGCGTCCTTGATGATCCGGAACTGAGCGTCGAACACCGCGTCCATGTATGGCCTCTCCCCAGGCGTCGCATAGGTGGCTCTGGCGGTCGGTTTCCCCCTCCTATATCGGCGCGGGCTTGCGGGTGATACACGTGATCCTCCAGAGTCGAAGAATGCCGGCGGATTCCGAACTCCCCCGAACGGACGCGGCCGGTCTGCCGCCGCTGGCCCTGTCGCGCCCGCACGAGGCTCTCGGCAAGGCCCGTGACCTGCTCGCCACCGGGCCGCCGCCGCTGGAGGCGTCCTTCGCCCGCCAGGCCGTCGGGATCGTGCTGCGCGAGTTCGGCGACATCGAGGCGGCGGTGCGGGAGCTGGAGACGGCCCGCCGGCTGGCCCGCCGGTCCGGGTGGGCCGAGCGGGAGGCCGACGTGCGGGCGACGCTGGGCGTCGCGCTCGCCTTCGCGGGCCGTACGACCGCCGCGCGCAACACCCTCAACGCGGCCGTCCGCCAGTCCACCGGCCATCTGCGCGGGCGCATCCTGCTGCGCCGGGGCGGCGTGCTGGCCACCCTGGGCCACCACCGCGACGCCCTGGCCGACCTGAACAGCGCCGTCACCGCGCTGCGGGCGGCGGGCGACCCGATCTGGGAGGCGCGGGCCCGCACCGAGCGCGCCACCTGCGACCTCGCGCTCGGCGGCCTGAGCAGGGCCGCCACCGACCTGAGCAGGGCGGAGGAGCTGTTCAACGCGAACGGCCAGGAGCTGGAGTCGGCCGACGCGATCGTGCACCGCGGCGTGCTCGCGCTGCGCATCGGCGACCTGCCCGCCGCGCTCCACTGCTTCGACCAGGCCGCCGAACGGTTCGGCAAGCTCGGGCTCCCCGACCCCACGCTGTCCGTCCAGCGCTGCGCTGCCCTGCTCGCCGCCGGCCTGCCCCGGGACGCGCTGGACGAGGCGCACACCGCGCTGGACCAGCTCGAACGCAGCCACGGCCAGGCCACCAAGAAGGCCGAACTGGAGCTGGCCGCCGCGGGCTGCGCGCTGGCCGCCGGACAGAGCGACGCCGCGCTGCGCCACGCCACCCGCGCCGCGGACCTCTTCGACCACCAGCGCCGCCGCTGGTGGCGCGCACACGCCCGCCTGGTCAAACTACGCGCCCAGGTCGCCGCGACACCCCCCATCACCGACCCCCGACGGTCAGCCGAGCAGCCCCACTCCACCAGTACGGAGCGGCACCACGCGGCCGACGCGGAGCCGCGACGCGGAGCCGGCACGAACCCGCAACGCGTAGCTGACACAGAGCTGCAACGCGCGGCCGGCGCGGACCCGCACCGCACGGCAGATGACCGGCCAGCGGGCGCGGACACGCACCGCGCGACCGAGCACCACCCAGCGGGCGCGGACACCCACCGCGCGACCGAGCACCACCCAGCGGTCACAGACCCGCGACGCGGAGGCGAGGGGGACGGGGTGGAGTTGTTGCGGGAGGCCGCGCGGTGCGCTCGTGAGCTGGCCGCGTTGTCCTCGCCCGATGTGCCGCTGGCTCATCTGATCGCCGGGCGGCTGGCGCTCGCGTTAGGGCGCACCGCCGTGGCGCGCACGCATCTGGCCGCCGCCGCTCGCGGGCGCCGCCATGGCCCGGCGCTGTCGCGGGCCGTCGCCTGGCTGGCCGAGGCGCTGCGCGCCGAGGCCGAGCACGACCCGGCACGGCTGATGCGGGCCTGCAGGCGCGGCCTGGACGTGCTCGACCAGCACCGGGCCACGCTGGGCTCCAGCGAGCTGCGCGCCCAGGCCAGCGCCCACGGCGCCGAGCTGGCCGCGCTCGGCCAGCGCCACGCCCTGCGGCTGGACCGTCCCCGCCTGCTGCTGGCCTGGAGCGAACGCTGGCGGGCCACCGCGCTCGCCGTCCCCTCCGTACGACCGCCCGACGACGAGCGCCTGCAGGCCGACCTGGCCGCGATCCGCGCCGTCACCGACCGGCTGGCGCAGGCCCGCGCCCAAGGGCTGCCCACCGCGCACCTCGCGGCCGAGCAGCTGCGGCTGGAGCGCGCCGCGCGCTCCCGCGCCCTGCACGCCCCCGGCCAGGACGCGGACGCCACGACCGGTTGCGACGTGCCGGCGTTGCTCGCCGAGCTGGGCGGGGACCGCCTGCTGGAGCTGGTCGACGTGGACGGCCGGCTGCACGTGCTGGTCTGCGGCTCCGGCACGGTGCGCCGCTTCCCCGCGGGGGACACCGAGGAGGCCGCGCGCCACATCGACCTCGCCCGCTTCGGCCTGTCCAGGCTGGCGCACGGCCGATCCACGCTCAGCCCGGCCGACCTGCTCGCCCAGGTGGAGAAGAGCGGCCGCGCGCTGCAGGAGGCGCTGCTCGGCGACGCCGCGCACCACCTCGGCGACGGCGAGGTGGTGATCGTCCCGCCGGGCCGGCTGCACGCGGTGCCCTGGGCCCTGCTGCCGGCCCTGCGCGAGCGCACGGTGAGCGTCGCCCCCTCGGCGGGCACCTGGCTGCGCGCCCGCCGCGCCGGCTCGCCCTCCACCGGCCGGGTGGTGCTGGTACGCGGTCCCGGCCTGCGCTCAGACGGCGCCGAGATACGCCACATCGCCCCCGAGTACCCCGGCCGGGTCGTGCTCGGCGACGGAACGGCCACCGTGGCCGGGATCCTGCGCGCGATGGACGGCGCCCGGCTCGCCCACGTGGCCGCGCACGGCACCTTCCGCGCCGACAGCCCGCTCTTCTCCGCCCTGAGGGTGGACGACGGGCCGCTGACCGTCTACGACCTGGAGCGGCTGCGGCGCGCGCCCCGCCAGGTGGTGCTGTCGAGCTGCGACTCCGGACTGACCGCGCCCACCGGCGCCGACGAGCTGCTCGGCCTGGCCAGCTCCCTCATCCAGCTCGGCACGACCGGCATCGTCGCCAGCGTGGTCCTGGTCAACGACAACGCCGCGGTGCCGCTCATGGTGGAGCTGCACCGCCGGCTCTCGCGGGGCGCCTGCCTGCCGGCCGCGCTGTGCGAGGCCCGCCGCGCGGCGGCCACCGACCCGGTCGCCACCGCCACCGGCTGGTCCTTCGTCGCCCTCGGCGCCTGCTGACCCGCCCGGCGCGCCGCTCAGCCCAGGGTGCGGGCGAGCAGCACGCCGCCCGCCGCCGCCGCCAGCCCCAGGGCCACGCTCGCCACCGCGTTGGCCACCGCGTGCCGCCCCGCACCCCGCTCGGCCAGCCGCACGGTCTCGTAGCCCAGCGTCGAGTACGTGGTCAGCGCCCCGCAGAACCCGGTGCCCAGCAGCGCCGTCCAGCCGGGACCCACCGGCAGCGCCGCCAGGAACCCCAGCAGCGCCGACCCGGCCACGTTGACCAGCAAGGTCCCCCAGGGGAACATCGAGCCCTGCCTCGCCCGTACCGCCTGATCGACCGCGTAGCGCAGCGGCGCGCCCACGGCGGCGCCGAGCACCACCAGCAGAGCCGTCATCGCCGCACCAGCGCCCGCGTGATCCTCATGCCCGCCCAGGTCGCCGCCACGGCGGCCACCATCGTCCCCGCCAGATAGGCCGCCGCCACCGCCGTCGTCCCGGCCGCCAGCAGGCCGTGCGCCTGCACCGCGTACGTGGAGAACGTGGTGAACCCGCCCAGCACCCCGGTCCCGAGGAACGGCCGCGCCAGCCGATGCGCGACCCGCCCCTCCGAGACCACCACCATGAGCACCCCGATCAGCGCGCACCCGGCCAGATTCACCCCGAACGTCGCCCACGGGAACCCGCCCGGCGCCGGGGGCAGCAGCTCTTCGACGGCGAGGCGCGCCAGCGCCCCGGTCGCGCCGCCCGCCGCGATCGCAGCGACATACTCCTTGCCCAACGGCCTCACACTCCTCACCGTGTCGGAACGCGCCGGCGTGGGAACCTCTCCAGAGAAGTCCGACGCAGCACCACGGAGCCCTGTTTGAGTCTCAAGGACGCCGTCGCCATCTTCGCCGGAGCGGTCATCGTCGTCGCCCTCGCCAACAGCACCGACACCACGGCCCCCGCCACCGCGGCCAGCCCGCTCGGCAACACCAGCGGAACTCTACCCGGCCTCGCGCCCATCACCTCCCGCCAGGACAAGGACCGCGCCCGCGCCATCATCGCCAGGCTGAAGGTCAAGGGCCGCGGCCCCAGCACCGGCTACCACCGCGGACGCTACGGCGAGAACTGGGCCGACACCGCCACCGGCGTGCCCTACGCGCGCAACGGCTGCCGCACCCGCGACGACCTGCTGGCCCGAGACGGCCGCAACGTCCGCTACCGCGAGGGGTCCACCTGCGAGGTGATCGCCATGGACCTGGACGACCCGTACACCGGCCAGCGCATCGGCTGGTCCAAGAGGGACGCGGGCGCGGTCCAGGTCGACCACGTGGTGCCGCTCGCCTACGCCTGGCGGATGGGCGCCTCGCGGTGGGCCGGGGGCAAGCGCGTCGACTTCGCCAACGACCCGCTCAACCTGCTGCCGGTCAAGGGCGCCGCCAACGAGCAGAAGGACGCCTCAGGACCGGCGAGCTGGCTGCCGCCGCAGCGCCGCGTGCGCTGCGCGTACGTGACGCGCTTCGCCCAGGTGGCCGTCAAGTATGCCGTGCCCGTCACCCGCGCCGACAAGAAGGCGATGCTCGCCCAGTGCCGTTGAAGGGGCCGTTCAGCGGGGGTCGGCCCAGGTGAAGCCGTTGCCGAAGGTGAGCTCCGCCAGCACCTTCTGGCCGGCGACGTTGGGGTGGAAGTAGTCCCACCGGCTCACCTGCTTGAGCGTGAACGGGTAGGAGAACACCGCGCCGCGGTCGGTGCGGCACCACAGGCGCGCGGCGCACACCTCGGCGGCCTCCCGGTTGTAGTCGATGACCCGTTCGCGCACGTGGGTCCGCCGCAGCACGTCGGCCTTCGCGGTGGAGGTGGGCCTGGCCAGCATCGACGGGCAGATCCGCCCGACCCGCCACACCCCGCGCGCCACGGCCTGGTCCTTGGCCACCCGCCACAGCCGGTGCACGTCGGGGATGCTCGCGATCAGCACCCGCACCCCCGGCACGCCCGCGCGCAGCTCGTTGAGCGCTTGCTCCAGCCGCTGACGGTAGACCGCCACCGGCGTCATCTGCCGCTCAGAGGCGGTGCACGCGTCCTGCGCCCCGATCAGCACGGTCACGTAGTCGGCCCGCGCCGCCACCGCCTTGCGCACCTGCCCGAGCAGGTCGGCGCTGGTGGAGCCGGGCACCGCGTAGTTCTTCGGCGCGAGGCCAGGGCCGAGCGCCGCCAGCCGCCCGTAGTGGCTGTCCACGGCGGCGTTCCGGCCGGACGACCAGGACCGCGACCGGCATGAGATGAAGAACCCGCAACTGTTGTAACCGGACGAGATCGAGTCGCCGAGCGCCGCCATCACCCGCGGCACGGGCTCCCCGGGCGTCGTCGCACGAGCCACACCCGGCGCCACCAGCACCCCCGCCACCGCCAGCACCGGCACCACCTTGATGATCATGCACTCACGGTAGGCAGATGATCACCACGCGTCCATCACCTGGGGGTCACGCCTGCCATGTCAGGACCAACTCGCTATCGGCGCTTGACGAAGGGACCGTAACCGGCCGTTCACGGGGGTCCAAGTCGAACACGTTCAGTTCCCGCATAGAGTGTCTCAAGTGAGTGTCGCGCTCGGAACAACCCGCCCGCTACCGGTTCGCACGACCCCTGTACGCGACCCCGGTAACCTGATCGTCAGCCTGCCCATGACGGCGCCCTACGCGTGGATCAGGCACGGCGAAGGGCTCGTCGGCTGGGGCGAGGCGGCGCGCGCCGACGTCCCGCCGGGTCCCGGCCGGTTCGCCTGGGCGCGCGAGTGGCTGGCGACCGTCTTCGACGGCGCGCTCGTCGACGACTCGGTGCGCTCCCCCGGCAGCGGCCCGGTCGCCTTCGGCACCTTCACCTTCGACGAGAACTCTCCCGGCTCCACCCTGGTCGTCCCCCAGGCGGTGCTGGCCCGTAAGGACGGGCGGGCCTGGCTGACCACGATCGGCGACCAGCACCTGGAGACGTTCACCCCGCTCGCCGACCCGGGCCGGATCAGCTACGGCGACGGCAGCCTCACCGCCCCCGAGTGGGAGCACGTGGTGGCCCGCGCCGCCCGCCGCATCCGCCAGGGCGAGCTGGAGAAGGTCGTGCTCGCCCGCGACCTGCTGGCCACCGCCGAGCAGCCGATCGACATCCGGCTCCTGCTGCTGCGCCTGGCCCGCCGCTACCCCGAGTGCTACGCGTTCTCGGTGGCCGGGCTGGTCGGCGCCACCCCCGAGCTGCTGATCCGGCGCACCGGCCAGGAGATCGAGTCCCTGGTGCTGGCCGGCACCACGCCGCGCGGCACCGGCCCGGCCGACGACCTGGCCCGCGGCGAGGCGCTGCTCGCCTCCGCCAAGGACCGCCACGAGCACGAATGCGCGATCTCCTCGGTCCGCCAGGCGCTCGCTCCGCTCTGCTCCTCGCTGCGCACGCCCGACGAGCCGGAGCTGCTCGTGCTGCCCAACGTGCAACACCTGGCCAGTCACGTGACGGGCCGGCTGGCCGACGGCGCCTCCGTGCTGGACGTGGTGGCCGCCATGCACCCGACGGCGGCCGTCGGCGGCACCCCGACGGCCACGGCCATCGAGGTCATCCGCGAGCTGGAGGGCATGGACCGGGCCGGTTACGCGGGCCCTGTCGGCTGGATCGACGCCCACGGCGACGGCGAGTGGGGCATCGCGCTGCGCTCCGGCATCGTCGAGGGCCGCCGCGCCCGCCTGTTCGCCGGCGGCGGCATCATGGGCGACTCCGACCCGGCGGCCGAGCTGGCCGAGGCCCAGGCGAAGTTCCGCGTCATGCAGTACGCCCTCGAAGGCTGACCGGGCCGCTCAGCCCGGCAGGTGCACCGGCTCGCCGGGCGTCACGCGCGCCCGCCCCGCCGTCAGCGTCGCCAGCCAGTCGGTGAACCCCGCCACCTCGTCCTCGCCCACGGCCACCGCGAACTCCACCGCCTGCCCGTAGGTCACCTCGCGCACCGGATGGCGTGAGGCCCGCAGGTCGTTCTCCACCCTGCCCGCCTGGTCGTGCGCCACCGACACCAGCATCAGCCTGGCCGGCACCATCCGCACCGGCTCGGCCCGGTCGAGCGTCTCGGTCACCGCCGACCCGTACGCGCGCACCAGCCCGCCCGCGCCGAGCAGCGTGCCACCGAAATAGCGCGTGACCACCGCGACCACGCGGTCGAACCCGCGTCCCACCAGCGCCTGCACCATCGGTGTGCCGGCCGTGCCGCCGGGCTCGCCGTCGTCGTCGCCCTTGCGCTCCTGCCCGACCACGTACGCCGTGCAGTTGTGGGTGGCCGACGGATGCAGCCGCCGCCGCTCGGCGATGAACTCCGCCGCCCGCGCCGTCGTCCCGGCCGGGGCGATCGCGCAGATGAAGCGCGAGCGCCTGGCCTCGGTCTCGTGCTCGATGGGGCTTTTCAGGGTGAGGTACGAGGACACGCCTCCCAGGCTAGGGCCCGCGGTTGCCACCCTTGAACCGTATGGTGTACGGTACAGCGTACTGAATTGACTGGAGGCTCACGCTTGACCGACATCCGCCCGTACCGTCTGGAAACCCCGCAGGCCGACCTCGACGACCTGCACGCCCGCCTCGACCGGGTGCGCTGGCCCGACGAGGTGCCCGGGCAGGGCTGGCGCCTCGGCGTCCCGCTCGCCCATCTGAAGGACCTCGTCACCCGCTGGCGCCACCACGACTGGGCGGCCGCCTGCGCGGAGCTCAACCGCCACGACCAGTTCGTCACCGAGATCGACGGCCAGCGGATCCACTTCCTCCACGTGAGAAGCGCCGACCCCCAAGCGCTCCCGCTGCTCGTCACCCACGGCTGGCCCAGCTCACCGTTCGAGTACCTCGACGTCATCGAGCCGCTCAGCCGCGACTTCCACCTCGTCATCCCGTCCCTGCCCGGCTACGGCCTGTCCGGGCCCACCACCGAGCTGGGCTGGGGCTCCACCCGCGTCGCCCGCGCCTGGCTGGAGCTCATGACCCGCCTCGGCTACGAGCGCTTCGGCGTCCAGGGCGGCGACTGGGGCACCTGGATCTCCCGCGAGACCGGCGTCCTGGCCCCCGATCGGGTCGTCGGCATGCACGGCAACGGCATCATCTGCTTCCCGATCGGCGCCCCCGGCGAGCTGGACGACCTCACCGCCGCCGAGCGGGAGCGGCTCGCCTTCCGCGAGCGCTACATGAGCGAGCAGTACGGCTACAAGCTCATCCAGTCGGCCAGGCCGCAGACCTTCGCCTACGGCATGGCCGACTCCCCCGTCGCCCTGCTCGCCTGGTTCGCCGGCGTCTACCACGAGTGGAGCGACGGCGGGATCGACCCCGACCACGTGCTCACCACCACGACGCTCTACTGGCTGACCAACACCGCCGGCTCGGCCGCCCGCTCGTTCGTCGAGACGCCCGACACCGAGCAGGACACCTCCGTGGAGTGGGAGCTCAAGCCGGCCACCGTGCCGACCTCCGTCTCCGTCTTCCCGAAGGACATCCTGCGGCCGATCCGCCGCTTCGCCGAGCGCGACAACACCATCGTCGGCTGGGTCGAGCACGACCGCGGCGGCACCTTCGCCGCCCTGGAGCGGCCGGACGCGTTCGTCGCCGACGTGCGGGAGTTCTTCGCCACGTTGCGCCGGCCGGGCGCCTTTACCATGTAGATTTCAGTCGCGTTCGAGTTCGTGGGCCAGTTCCTTCAGCTCCGCCTCCCCGGCCATCATCGAGGTCAGCTTCTCCCTGGTGATGTCCGCCTTGGCGAACTCCCCCAGGCTCGTCCCACGGTTGAGCAGGAGGAACCGGTCCCCCACGGGGTAGGCGTGGTGCGGGTTGTGGGTGATGAACACCACCCCCAGCCCGCGGTCACGGGCCCTGGCGATGTAGCGCAGCACCACCCCGGCCTGCTTCACGCCGAGGGCGGAGGTCGGCTCGTCGAGGATGAGCACGCGCGCGCCGAAGTACACCGCGCGCGCGATCGCCACCGACTGCCGCTCGCCGCCGGACAGGGTGCCGACCGGCTGGTCCACGTCCCGGACGTCGATCCCCATCGCCCGCAGCTCGTCCCGCGCCACCCGCCTGGCCTTGGCCACGTCGAAGCCCAGGCCCTTGCGGGGCTCGGAGCCGAGGAAGAAGTTCCGCCACACCGACATCAGCGGGATCATCGCCAGGTCCTGGTAGACGGTGGCGATGCCGCGGTCGAGCGCGTCGCGGGGGCTGCCGAACCGGGTCTCGGCGCCGTCCACCAGCAGCGACCCGGCGTCGTGCTGGTGGACCCCGGCCAGGATCTTGATGAGCGTGGACTTGCCGGCGCCGTTGTCGCCGAGCACGCAGGTGACGTGGCCGGCCTCCACCGACATCGACACCTCGCGCAACGCCAGCACCGAGCCGAACGACTTGCCGATGCCCTTCGTCTGGAGGATCAATGCTTCACCTCCTCGGCGTAGCGGCGGACCAGGCGGTTGGCGAGCGTGGCCAACAGCAGCATCGCGCCCAGGAAGAACATGAACCAGTCGGCGTCCCAGCCCAGGAAGACGATGCCCTTGTCGGCCATGCCGAAGATCACCGCCCCTATCGCCGCCCCGATCGCGGACCCGTACCCGCCCGTGAGCAGGCAGCCGCCGATCACCGCCGCGATGATGTAGATGAACTCCTGCCCGATGCCGACGTTGGCCTGCACGGACGTGTAGCGCAGCGCCAGGATCGAGCCGACCAGCCAGGCCGCGAACGCCGTCGTCATGAACAGCGCGATCTTCGTACGGGCGGCCGGCACCCCGACCGCGCGGGCGGCCTGCTCGCCACCGCCCACCGCGAAGATCCAGTTGCCCTGCCGGGAGCGCATGAGCACCCAGGTGGCGACCGCGGTGACCAGCAGCCACCACAGGATCGCCACCCGGAACGAGGCGCCGCCGATCTGGATCGTGCCCGCGAAGACCGTGTGCGCGCTGTCGAACCCCCAGGCCGTGCGCAGGCCGCTGACCTGCACGGTGCCGGTGAGCGCCTTGGTGACGCCCAGGTTCACGCCCTGCAGCATGAGGAACGTGCCGAGCGTCACGATGAAGCTCGGCAGCCTGGTCCTGGTCACGATCAGCCCGTTGAACAGGCCGACGGCCAGCGCCACGACCAGGCCGACGAGCATGGCCGCCCAGACGTTCATGCCGTAGCGCGTGGCGAGCGTGACCAGGATGAGCCCGGTCGTGCCGGTCATCACGCCCGCCGACAGGTCGAACTCGCCGCCGATCATCAGCAGCGCGATCGCCACCGCCATGATGCCGAGCGTGGCCGCCGGGTCGAGCCAGTTGGCGATGCCGGGCAGGGACCGGAACACCGCCGACTGGCTCGCGAAGAACGCGAACACCACGACCGCCCCGACGACCGCGCCCAGCTCGGGCCGGATCAGCAGGCGGCGCAGCGGCCCGACCTCGGCGACGCGCTCGTCCGCGCGGCCCGCGGTGGCCGTCATCGCGTGCCCGCCTCCGCGAGCTTGGCCACCTGCTCGGCGTTCTCCTTGGTGACGAACCCGGGCCCGGTGTTCACCGGCAGGCCGCCGCCGACGGTGTTCAGGTTGTTCTTGTACAGGTGGAGGAAGGTGATCGGGAGGTAGCCCTGCAGGTACTGCTGCTGGTCCACGGCGAACATGATCTCGTCGGCCTGGATGGCGGCGACCACGTCGGCCGACAGGTCGAAGGTGGCGAGCTTGGCCTGCGAGCCCGAGTCCTTGATCGCGTCCCTGGCGGCCACCGCGACGGCCGGGTTGAGCGCGAGCACGCCGTTGACCGCCTGGTCCGACTGGAGCTTGGCAGTGACCTTCGAGGTGACGTCGGCCAGGTTGCTCACGTCCACCTGGAGCCGCTCGACCGTGCCGCCGAGCGTCTCCTCGGCGCCCTTGCAGCGCTGGTCGAGCCCGATGTTGCCGGCCTCGTGGATCACGCACAGCAGCTTGGTCACCCCGGCGCCCTTGAGCTGCTCGCCCGCGCCGCGCCCGGCCACGTCCTCCGACTGGCCGACGTGCGTGACCGCGCCGAACTCCTTGGACGAGTCCGCCCCCGAGTTGATCGTCACCACCGGGATCTTCGCGGCCACCGCCTTGCCCACGGCCTCGCGCAGCGCGTCGGGGTTGGCCATGGACACCACGATGCCGTCCGCCTTGCCGGACACCGCCTGGTCGATGAGCTGCGACTGCTTGGCGGGGTCGCCGTCGCCCTGGTACGTGACGGTCACGCCGTACTCCTGCCCGGCGGCCTCGGCTCCGTTCTTGACCACGTCCCAGAAGGAGTCTCCGGGGGCGCCGTGGGTGATCACCGCGTAGGTGCCGCCACCGCCGGCGGGGGGCGCCGAGCCGGGTTCGTTCTGCGTATTCTGCTCGGCCGGCGCGGAGCAGGCGGTCAGCGCCAGAGCGCTCACCAGGGCCAGCACGACAGGGGTTCGTCTCATGGAACACCTCCAGAGCGTTGGGCTCGCCCCCGGTTCTACCCCAATATCAACTCTATGTATAGACATGCGGACTAACTGAGCTAGAACGGAATTCTTCGTTCCGATAAGCTCGGAGGCATGACCACCGCACCCATGAGCGGCCGCAAGGCCCAGGCCGCGAGGAACGACGAGCTGATCCTCGCGGCCGCCCGCGCCGTCTTCACCGCCGACCCCAACGCCCCCATCGCCGCCGTGGCCGAGCGCGCCGGCGTCGGCATCAGCGCTCTCTACCGGCGTTACCCCAGCAAGGAGGCGCTGCTGCAGAAGCTCTGCGGCGACGGGCTCAAGCGGTACATCGAGGTGGCGCAGCGGGCGGTGGACGACGACGAGGGCGACCCGTGGGAGGTGTTCGCGGCGTACCTGCGCGGCATCGTGGACGCCGACAGCAGCTCGCTGACGATCAGGCTCGCGGGGACGTTCCAGCCGACGGAGGAGCTCTTCGCCGACTCGGCGCGGGCCTCCCGGCTGGCGGTGGAGGCGCACCGGCGGGCCGTCGAGGCCGGGGTGCTCCGGCCCGACGTGACGCCCGCCGACATCGCGCTCCTGTTCGAGCAGCTGGCCTCGGTCAAGCTCGGCGACGAGCGGCGCACCGCCGAGCTCCGCCACCGCTACCTGGCGCTCGTCATCGACTCGCTCCGTCTCCCCCCGGCCCGCCGCGCGCTCCCCGGCCCCGCCCCCGACGACGAGGAGCTCGGACGACGCTGGATCCCCGGGGCCTGACGTCCCCGGGCCGTCAGGAGTCGGCGAGCTGGGTGGAGAGGACGAGGGTCCGGCGGGCGCGGGCCACGATCGGCGCGTCGACGAAGCGGCCGTCCGGCAGGGCGAAAGCGCCCGCGCCCGCGGCGTCGGCCGCCTGCACGATCTCGGCGGCCCGCGCCGTCTCCTCCGGCGTCGGCCGGAAGGCGGCCCTGATCACCGGGATCTGCCGCGGGTGGATGGCCGTGCGCCCGAACATGCCGAGCGCCCGCCCCTCCGCGCACGACGCGGCCAGCCCGGCCTCGTCCCGTACGTCCGGATAGACCGCCATGGGCACCGGCGGCAGCCCCGCCGCGGCGGCGGCCAGCACCGCCCGCAGCCGGAGGTGGTCCAGCGCCGGCCCGCCCGTGATGGCCAGCTCGGCCGCCAGGTCCTGCTCTCCGAGCGCGATGCCGTCGACGCACGGGTGGGCGGCGACGGCCCGCGCCTCCAGGATCCCGGCCGCCGACTCCAGCAGCGCGTACGCCCGCACGCCCAGCCGCTCCACCAGGTCGAGCGCGGTCGCCGACTCCACCTTGGGCAGCCGCACGGCGTCGGCCGACCGGCCCAGCTCGTCCAGGTCGTCCAGCCCGCGCTGGGTGGTCAGGTCGTTGACCCGCACGTGCACCGGCGGCCCTCCCGGAGGGCGGGAGCGCAGGTAGCCGGCCGCGTTCGCGCGGGCCTCGTCCTTGCGGGCGGGCGCGACCGCGTCCTCCAGGTCGATGATGACCACGTCGGCGCCGGAGTCGGCCGCCTTGGCGAACCGCTCGGGCCGGTCGCCCGGCACGTACAGCCAGGTGACGGGGATCCTCACGCGATCACCCCGGCCTCGCGCAGCCGGGCGATCTCCCCCGCCGGGTACGCGAGCTCGCCGAGCACGGCGTCGGTGTCGCGCCCGAGACCGCGGCCCGGCCAGCGCACCTCGCCCGGCGTGCCGGACAGCCGGAACAGCACGTTCTGCACGGTGACCGCGCCCAGCTCCTCGTCGGGCACTTCGACGAACGTGTCCAGGGCCGCGTACTGCGGGTCCTCGGCGATGTCGGCGACGTCGTAGACGGGCGCGACCGCGGCCTGCGCCTCCTCGAAGCGGGCGACGACCTCGGCGGCGTCGCGGGCGGCGATCCAGGAGGCGACGGCCTCGTCCAGCTCCTCGACGTGCGCGACGCGCCCGGCGCCGCTGGCGAACCAGGGCTGCTCGACCAGGTCAGGCCGCCCGACCAGGGTCATCACCCGCTCGGCGATCGGCTGGGCGCTGGTGGAGATGGCCAGCCAGCGTCCGTCGCGGGTGCGGTAGGTGTTGCGCGGCGCGTTGCTGGAGGACCGGTTGCCGGTGCGCCTCGGCACCACGCCGAGGGCCTTGTAGGCGGTCATCTGCGGGCCGAGCAGGGCGAGGATGGGCTCGATGATGGCCAGGTCGACGACCTGGCCGCGCCCGGTGTGCTCACGGGCACGCAACGCCACCATGATCGCGTACGCCATGGCGAGGCCCGCGATGCCGTCGGCGAGCGCGAGCGGCGGCAGCGTGGGAGGCCCGTCGGGCTCCCCGGTCATCGCCGCGAACCCGCTCATGGCCTCGGCCAGGGTGCCGAACCCGGGCCGCGCGGCCATCGGCCCGAACTGCCCGAACCCGGTCATCCGCGCCACGATCAGCCGGGGGTTGCGCTCCAGCAGCACCTCGGGCCCGAGCCCCCACCGCTCCAGCGTGCCGGGCCTGAAGTTCTCCACGAGCACGTCGCAGCCGTCGGCGAGGCGGCGCAGGATCTCCTGCCCCTCGGCCCGCGACAGGTCGACGGCGGCGGCGCGCTTGTTGCGCGAGAGCGTCTTCCACCACAGCCCCACCCCGTCGGCCGCGGCCCCGTGACCGCGCGCCGGGTCGCCGCGCCTCGGATGCTCGATCTTGATCACGTCGGCGCCGAAGTCGCCCAGCATCATCGCGGCGGTGGGCCCGGCGAACAGCGTGGCGGCGTCGATGACCCGCAGTCCCGCGAGGCTTGTCATGGTTATGTAACTTATAAGAAATATGTCATAGGTCAACTGGCATTCGAGAGACACTTGACCCATGACCGCCGACCATCGGCCGCCGATGAGCAAGGCCGACTACGTCTACAGCGTGCTGCTGGAGGAGATCCGCACCGCCCGCATCCCCGGCGGCACCGCGCTGCGCGCCGGCGCGGTCGCCCGCCGGCTCGGCGTCTCCGTCACTCCGGTACGGGAGGCGCTGCGCAGGCTGGAGAAGGACCGCCTGATCAGCTACGAGGCGCACCACGGCGCGACGGTGGTCGAGCTGGGCGACGACGCGCTGGAGGAGTTCTACGGGCTGCGCGCGGTGGTCGAGGGCCTGGGCGCGCGGCTGGCGGCGGCCCGGATCACCGCGGGCGAGCTGGCCTGGCTGCGTGATCTGCACGCGTCGATGGCCCGTGACGCGGAGGCGGGCCGCCACGACCGGCTGGGCGAGCGGAGCAGGGACTTCCACCTGCGCATCACCGACATCGGCGGCCCGGCGTTCCTCGGCCAGCAGGCCAGGGCGGTGCGCAACAGCTTCCCCGTCCCGGCCGCCGCCTCCCAGTGGCTCGACCCCGGACAGGCGCGGCGGCACCTCGACGCGCACGCCGGCGTGCTGGCGGCGCTGGAGCGGGGCGACGGCGAGGCGGCCGAGCGCGTCATGGCCGGCCATGTCCGCGAGGCCGGCGAGTACCGCAGGAACGCCTGACAGGATGGAAACGTGATCAACGGCATTCTGTTCGACCTGGACGGCACCCTCCTCGACCACCGCACCGCGGCCGACACGGCGATCGGCGCCTGGGTGGCGGAGCGGGCTCCCGGCCACCCCAGGCTCGGCGACGCGCCCGCGCTCTGGGCGGCGCTGGAGGAGCCCCACCTGGCGGCCTGGCACGCGGGCGAGTGCTCCTGGCAGGAGCAGCGGCGCCGCCGCGTCCGCGCGCTCTGCGCCGAGCTCGCCATCGAGGTGCCCGCCGACCTCGACGCGGCCTTCGCCGGGTTCGCCGAGCACTACCGGCGCGGCTGGGTGGCCTTCCCCGACGCGGCGCGGACGCTGGCGGCGCTCGGCGGGTTCCGGCTCGGGGTGCTGACCAACGGCGCCCAGGAGATCCAGGAGGAGAAGGTGCGCGCGATCGGCCTGGACGGGCTGGCCGGCCCGGTGCTGACGGGCGAGGTGCTGGGCGGCTGCTACAAGCCGGCGGCGGCCTGCTACACGGCGGCCGCCGCCGCGCTCGGGCTGCCGCCCGAGGAGGTCCTGCTGGTCGGCGACGACATCGCCAAGGACGTGACGGGGCCGGCGGTGACGGGCATGCGCTCGGTCTGGCTCGACCGCCTCGGCGTCTCCCCGCCCCCGGACGGCTTCCCCCGCATCACGACCCTGGCCGACCTCCCGCCCCTGGTGCACGCCCCCTGACACCGGGCACGATGCGCCTACCGCTTCTCCACGGCCACCTCCGCGAGGGCGGACGAGGCGAGGTCGAAGCCGCCCACGTGCGCGAGGTAGTCGCCGGGGGCCAGGGGGTCGCCCAGGTAGACGCCGCCTGCCCGGTGGACCAGGAGGGCGCCCGCCGCGACGTCCCACGGCTGGGCGCGGGTGCCGTAGACCGCGTCCGCCCAGCCGGCCGCGACGTGCGCCAGGTTGAGCGCGGCGCTGCCGGGCCTGCGCACGGCCGCGAAGGCGTCCACCAGCCGCCCGTAGCGGCGCAGCCCCTCCTCGCCGTCGACCTCCAGGTCCAGCGGCGACGGGTAGCTGCACAGCAGCATCGCCTCGCGGTCGCGCGCCGCGCCCGCGCTGCGGATCGGCGCCCCGTTGCACCAGGCGCCGTCGGTCGTGGCGGTGAACTCGTCCTCGCGTACGGGGTCGTACACCACTCCTGCCACCAGCTCGCCCCCGACGGCGGCGGCGATCGACACGCAGAAGAACGGCAGGCCGGCCGCGAAGTTGGCGGTGCCGTCGATGGGGTCGACATACCAGACCAGCTCGCCGGAGCCGGTCGTGCCGCCCTCCTCCCCCACGATCGCGCTGCCGGGGAAACGGCCCTCGATCACGCCCCGGATGGTCTCCTCGGCCGCCTTGTCGTGCTCGGTCACCGGGTCGTGGAAGTCGCGCTTCACGGCCACCTCGGGCCTCGAACGGAACGCCTCCCGCAGCCGCGGCCCCACGGCCCTGGCGGCCTCGGCGGCGGTCTCCAGCAGTGTGGTCGTGTCCATGATCCCCCCAAGAGAAACAGTCATCACCGACAACCATGGCAGGTCGGGGTCACCCGGCCCGAACCGCCCTCGTACTCAGGGGAAGAGATATTTGTCAGGACATTCTTACCTCGGATAACCTGATCAGCATGACCGCGAACCTGGCGATCGACCTGGATCGATCCAGCCCCGTGCCGCTCTACTTCCAGGTGGCCGAGCAGATCGCCGAGGCCATCCGGCGGGGTGACCTGGCCCCCGGCTCCCGGCTGGACAACGAGATCCTGCTGGCCGACAAGCTCGGCCTCTCGCGGCCCACGATCCGCCAGGCGATCCAGTATCTCGTGGACAAAGGCCTGCTGGTACGCAAGCGCGGCGTCGGCACCCAGGTGGTCCACGGCCAGGTCAAGCGGTCGGTGGAGCTGACCAGCCTCTACGACGACCTGCGCCGCTCCGGGCAGGAGCCGGCCACCCAGGTGCTGCGGCTGGAGCCCCGCGTGGTCGAGGAGGAGGTCGCCGGCATCCTCGGCGTCGAGCCGGCCACCGAGGTGCTCTACCTGGAGCGGCTGCGGTTCGCCGCCGGTGAGCCGCTGGCGCTGCTGCACAACTGGCTCCCGATCGGGCTGGCCCCGCTGACCCCCGAAGGCCTGCAGAGCCGGGGCCTGTACGAGCTGCTGCGCGGGGCGGGCGTGCGGATGCGGGTGGCCAACCAGCGCATCGGCGCGCGGGCCGCCAGCCAGGCCGAGGCGCGGCTGCTCGCGGAGCGCCGCGGCGCCCCGCTGCTGACCATGGTCCGCACCACCTACGACGACCAGGGCCGCGCCGTCGAGCACGGCTCCCACGTCTACCGCGCCTCCCACTATTCGCTGGAGGTCACGCTCATAGAGCGCTGACCTCGTACGGTTTCGGGATCTATGCCGATTACCCTCAGGGAATCGGGTTCTTCCGGCGAAACACGCCGACCCCCCGCTAGCATCCAGCGTGACAGCGTACGGCGACGCACATGCGCCGTCCGGCCCGCGGCCCGCCGGCCCCTCACACCGGCGAGTCCCCCGGGACGGCGGCGGGACCCCCCTGGCGTCGCGCGACGACGTTCACCGCGAGGGGTCCCATGCACGCATTCCACCTGACGACGAGCGTGCGCGACGACGTCGTGACCGTATCGGTCGGCGGGGAGCTGGACATCGCCTCCAGGGAGCTGCTCCGCGCCCACGTGCTGGAGCTGCTGGACACGATCGCGCGCCCCGCGGAGATCGTCCTGGACCTGGGCGGGCTGGCCTTCATCGACGCGGCGGGCCTGGGCGTGCTCGTCGCCGTCCAGCGGCGCGCACGCCAGTGCGAGGCCGGGCTCACGCTGACGGGCGTGTCGCCCAGGACGTCCGGGCTCATGCGCGTCACCGGTCTGGACGAGCTCTTCGGCACCGCCGGCGCGGAGCGGAACTGACGGCGCGCGCTCAGGCGAGCGCGGCGCGCACCGCCTCCTGCGCGGCGTCCTTCAGCCGCGCGTGGACGAGCGCGTTCGACTCGCGGTCCGTGCGCACCTCCACCACCCGCGGCCCCTCCCCCCGCAGCGCCTTCGGCAGCTCGGAGATGTCCTCCACGAGGGTGTGAGGGGTGCGGGTCGCGGCCGTGACGTAGCCGAGGTCCACCCCGTGCGGGGTGCCGAAGACGCGCTCGAACGGGTCGCGCACGGCCGCCTGCGGCAGCATCGAGAAGATGCCGCCCCCGTCGTTGTTGACCACCACCAGGCACAGGTCCGGGCGCGGCTCGCGGGGGCCGAGCACCAGGCCGTTCTGGTCGTGCAGGAACGACAGGTCGCCGATGAGGCCGTAGGAGGGCCCGTTGTGGCCGAGCGCCGCCCCCATCGCCGTCGACACCAGCCCGTCGATGCCGGACGCGCCCCGGCTGGCCATCACCCTGATGCCGCGCCGCGGCCGCATCGCCTGGTCCAGGTCGCGGATCGGCATCGACGACCCGCAGAACAGCAGCGCCCCGTTCGGCAGCGCGTCGACCAGGTCGCGGGCCAGCCTCGGCTCGCTCAGCCCGGAGGAGTCGAGCACCTCGTCCATCGCCGCCCTGGCCGCCTGGTCGGCCCGCCGCCAGGCGTGCAGCCAGGCGTCGTCGCCGGAGGCCACCGGGATCTCCACCGCCTGGGCCACCTGGGTGGCCGAGCGGGTCGGGTCGGGCCAGCGGTCGAGGTCGGGGGCGACCACGATGTGCTCCGGGGCGCGCGTCAGCCACGACAGCAGCGGGCGCGACAGGCCCGGCCTGCCCAGCGTGACCACCACGTCCGGCGGGTGGGCGTCGGCGAACTCCGGCATGCCGAGCAGGAAGTGGTAGGTGGACACGGCGTGGTCGCCGTAGCGGCCGCCGCCCTGCGGCTCCGACAGCACCGGCCAGCCGGCCATCCCCGCCGCGGCGACGTACCGGCGCACGTTGGGCGCGCCGTCGCCGACCACCAGGACCCCGCGCCTGGTCGGCGGGAGGTGCAGGGCGACCGGCGGCGGCGCGACGCGGACCCGCACCCACGGGCCGTTCGCGTCGCCGCCGAGCGGCTCGCACCAGGAGGTGTCGCCGTCGGGCAGCAGCGGCTCCCTGAACGGCAGGTTGAGGTGGACCGGGCCGGGGTCGCCGGGGCCGAGCGCGCGCTGGTAGGCGCGGCAGGCCAGCGACCGCCAGTAGGCCACCTGGCCGGGCCGGTCCTCGGGCACGCCCAGCTCGGCGAACCAGCGCGTGGCGGTGCCGTACAGCTTGAGCTGGTCGATCGTCTGGTTGGCGCCGGTGCCGCGCAGCTCCGGCGGCCGGTCGGCGGTCAGCACGAGCAGCGGCACGCCGGACTCGGCGGCCTCGATCACCGCCGGGTGGAAGTTGGCCGCGGCCGTGCCCGACGAGCAGATCACCGCCACCGGCCGGTCGGTCCGCTTGGCCAGGCCGAGCGCCAGGAAGGACGCCGACCGCTCGTCGACGCGGACGTGCAGGCGCAGCCTCGACTCGGCGTGCGCGGCCAGCGCCAGCGGCGCCGACCGGGAGCCCGGCGCGATCACGACGTCGGTGAGGCCGCAGCGCACCAGCTCGTCGACCAGGACCGTGGCCAGCGCGGTGGCGGGGTTCACAGTGACGCCTCCTGCATCCGCCGCAGCCACGGCGGAGAATCGATCTCGAATGCCGACAGCCGCCCGGGGTCCACGTCCGGACGGCGCACGGTGAGCACGCCGCCCTCCGGGACCAGCGAATCGGCCACCACGTCGCCCTCCAGCAGGGACATCGTGCCGAGCCCGCACGCGTACGGCAGCTCGGGCAGCGCGGCGGCCAGCGCCAGGCCGGCGGCCAGCCCCACGGACGTCTCCACGGCGCTCGACACGACGGCGGGCAGCCCGCACGCCTCCACCACGCGCAGCGCCGCACGCACCCCGCCCAGCGGCTGGACCTTCACCACCGCGATGTCGGCCGCCCCCGCCGCCCTGACCCGGAGCGGGTCCTCGGCGCGGCGGATGGACTCGTCGGCCGCGATCGGCACGTCGCAGGCCCGCCGCACGGCGGCGAGCTCGTCCAGGGTGGCGCAGGGCTGCTCGGCGTACTCCAGGTCGAACCGGTTCAGCTCCTTGAGCCGGCGCACCGCCTGGGAGACGTCCCAGGCGGCGTTGACGTCCACGCGGAGCCTGCCGGACGGGCCGAGCGCGTCGCGCACCGCCTCCACCCTGGCCAGGTCGTCGGCGAAGCGCTGGCCCGGCTCTGCCACCTTGACCTTGGCCGTGCCGCATCCGGAGCGCCGCACCATCGCGTGCGCCTGCTCGGGGCCGACGGCGGGCACGGTGGTGTTGACCGGGACCGTGTCGCGCACCGGCTCGGGCCAGCCCTCGAACGCGGCCTCGCGCGCGCAGGCCAGCCAGCGGGCGCACTCGCGCGGCCCGTACTCGGGGAACGGCGAGAACTCGCCCCATCCGGTGGGCCCTCGCAACAGGACCCCTTCCCTGACGGTCTGACCACGGAACCTGGTGCGCATCGGAATCCGGAACACCACGGGGGAACGCGTCACGACCCTCCCTGCCGCCTTGCCCGTTCTGACGTCACTAACCTTACGAGCATGTGGAGAAACCCGTCGCATCCGGACCGTCCGCTGAACGCGGTCGTGCGGCCCGCAGGCCCCGAGCTGTACGCGGCGGTCCGCGACGCGCTGTCAGGCGAGGGCCCCGCGGTGCTGCCGCTCACCCCCGGGCAGGCCGGCGCCGCCATCGCCGCGCTGCGGCCCACGCACGTCGACGGCGAGCCGCGCGACGGCGGGCACGGGGTGCCGCCTGACGTGGCGGTGGTCATCGCGACCAGCGGCAGCACGGGCACGCCCAAGGGCGTCATGCTGTCGGCGACGGCGCTGCGCGCCTCGGCGGCGTCCTCCCTGCGGCGGCTGGGGGCGGCCAAGGGCGAGCGGTGGCTGTGCTGCCTGCCCGCTTCGCACGTGTCGGGGCTGCAGGTGCTGGTGCGTTCGCTGCTGGCCGGGAGCGAGCCGATCATGCACGAGCGCTTCGACCCGCGGGCCGTGCTCGGCGCGGGCGCCGACCACGTGTCGCTGGTGCCCACCCAGCTGCACAGGCTGGTCGAGCTGGGAGCCGACCTGTCCGGGTTCCGCACCATCCTGCTGGGGGGCGCGGCTCCGCGTCCCGGCCTGCTCGACGAGGCCCGCGACCTCGGCGCCTCGATCGTGACCACGTACGGGATGAGCGAGACGAGCGGCGGGTGCGTGTACGACGGCCGCCCTCTTTACAATGTAGATCTGAAGATCGGCGAGGACGGGCGCATCCTGGTGTCGGGGCCCGTGCTGTTCTCCGGCTACCGCTCCGGCGAGCCCGGCCCGTTCGACGGCGGCTGGTTCGTCACTTCCGACCTGGGCGAGCTGTCCGGCGGCCGGCTGCGGGTGCTGGGCCGGGCCGACGACGTCATCAATACCGGCGGCGAGAAGGTGGTGGCGGGCGCCGTGGCCACCGTGCTGGGCGGCCATCCCGCGATCGCGGACGTGGCGGTGGTCGGCAGGCCGGATCCCGAGTGGGGCGAGGTGGTCGTGGCCGCCGTGGTGCCCGCCGACCCTGTGAATCCGCCCACACTCCAGCAGTTGCGCGCCTACTGCGACGACCGGCTGCCGCCGTACGCCGCGCCGCGCGACCTGCGCGTGTTGCCCCGGCTTCCGCTGCTGCCCAACGGCAAACCTGATCTGTTGCGGCTGAAGTCCGGAACCTGATGAAGTGCGGATGCGTCATAGTGGGGAGAAGGAGGGAGCCTTGATGAACCAGTCCCGCAAGACGTGGGCGTCCGCGGCAGTGGTGGGCGTCGTCGTCGCCGGCGGCGTCTGGGTCGCGGCGGCCGCCTCGGCGGGCAGGCTCGACCAGGTCAGGCAGTCGACCAGGGCCGTCGTCGAGCAGGTCAGCCCGCCCCCTTCCGAGCCGACCGACATCGTGGTGTCCACCGGGGTCAACCCCGACCCGGAGGACGTCCTCCAATATTGGACCGACGAGCGCCTGGAAGACGCCCAGCCGATGCCCATGCCGGAGGTCGGGGAGTTCGAGATCGGCGAATAGCGCGATCAGGACCCGCGAGGGCGCGCCGCCGTCCGGGCGGCCCGCCCTTTTTCGCGTCACGGGAACAAATCGCGCCGCATGGCGTTATTGATACTGGTGAGTAGAGCGGCCGGAGCCGGGGCCGCGCCACCACACCCGCCTACATTTCGCTTCCACTCCGTTATGGAGGAGGTGTCCTCATGCCCCGAACCGCTGTGGCCCCAGCCGCCACCCTCGAGCAACTGATTGACCGAGGGCGAGCCCAGGGCCGCCTCTCTCTCGCGGAGCTGCGCGACGCTTTCGCCCAGGCCGGCATCACCCCGGCCGAGGGCCGCTCGATCTTGCGCGAGCTCACCGAGTCAGGGGTGAACCTGGCCGCCGAGAACGAGCCGACCACCCCGAAGAAGGCCGCAGGACGGCCTGCGAACAAGCCCGAGGCCAAGCGCTCCACCAGGAAGGCTTCGCGCTCAAAGACTACCGACTCCAAGGCCCCGGAGGCAAAGGCCGCCGAGGTGAAGACGGAGATCGACGCGGAGGGTCCCGACGACGCCGCGCTGGAGCCGGAGGAGGCCGAGCTGGAGACCGAGGCGCTCGACCTCGACGACCACCAGTCCGCCATGGGCGACTCGGTGCACACCTACCTGAAGTCCATCGGCCGCCGCACCCTGCTCACCGCCGCCGAGGAGGTCGACCTGGCCCGCCGGATCGAGGCCGGCCTGTACGCGGAGCACAAGCTGGAGAGTGAGCCGGACCTGTCCCCCGAGGACCGCGAGGAGCTGCTCCTCGTGGCGGAGGACGGCAAGGCGGCCAAGGACCACATGCTGGAGGCCAACCTCCGGCTGGTGGTCTCGGTGGCCAAGAAGTACACCGACCGCGGCATGTCGCTGCTGGACGTCGTCCAGGAGGGCAACCTCGGCCTGATCAGGGCCGTGGAGAAGTTCGACTACACCAAGGGCTTCAAGTTCTCCACCTACGCCATGTGGTGGATCCGCCAGGCGATCCAGCGCGGCTTCGCCGACTCGGCCCGCACCATCCGGCTGCCGGTGCACGTGCTGGAGATGCTCTCCAAGCTGTCGCGCGTCGAGCGTGAGATGCACCAGCGGATGGGCCGCGAGCCCACGCCGGAGGAGCTGGCGGTGGAGCTGGACAGGACGCCCGACCAGATCGAGGAGCTGATGCGGACCAGCCGCCAGCCGATCTCGCTCAACGCGACGATCGGCGAGGACGGCGAGACCACGATCGGCGACCTGATCGAGGACGTCGACTCGCCGGAGGCGTCGGAGATCGTCGACCGGCAGCTCCTCGGCGCCCAGCTGCGGGGCGTGCTGCAGAACCTGTCGCCGCGCGAGGCGAAGATCATGGCGCTGCGGTTCGGCCTGATCGACGGCAAGCCGCACACGCTGGACGAGATCGGCAAGCACCTCGGGCTCACCCGGGAGCGGATCCGCCAGCTGGAGAAGGAGTCGCTGTCGAAGCTGCGCCACCCGAGCAACACCCGCCCGCTGCTCGACTGGGCCAGCTGACCGGGGTCACCGCCGGGCCCGGCCGGGATGAACCCCGCCTGACCGTACCCGGGCCGGCTGACCCGGCGAACGCGACGAGCCCCGGCCTGCGCCGGGGCTCGTCTGCGTCTTGGCGGCCGGCCCGGGCTCACCGCCCGGGGAGGCCGGTCACCTGGCGGAGGGCACGGGACGGGGCACGCGCGGGATGCCCCACATCCTGTTTTCCTCGCGGAGCGTGCGCAGCTGCTCCACCTCCATGGTCCACATGGCGCCCTTGGGCGTCGCCTTGGCCTTGCGCCGGGCGATGCGGTCGTCGTAGGACTTGACCCCGAACGCCGCCCGCTGCCCCGCCTCGGCCGCGCGCAGCGCCTCGGTCAGCTCCTTGTCGAGCGCCCGGCCCGCGGCCCGCAGCTCGATCTCGTCGGCGTCGGCGGCGCGCAGGTCACGCAGCACCTGCTCCGCCTCCCTGGCCCTGCCGAGCAGCTCGGGGTAGCGCTTGGAGATCTCCAGATCCGCGTGGTAGCGGACCTCGGCCTCGCGGCTCACCCGCGGACGGAAAAACGCCATCGACTCTGCCCTTCACGCTGTCGTTCTTATCAGCGACCAGGGTACGCGCTCCGCGCCCCCGCCCCGTAACCGGTCCGGCGCGGCACTCCGGCGCAGCCTCCTTTACATAGTAAGATGATCACCATGCCCGCCAAGCGACCACCGGTCCCCCTGTCCCGCGAGCGCATCATCGAGGCCGCCCTGCACATCGCCGACAGCCAGGGCCTGCGCAGGCTCACCATGCGCAGGCTCGGCGACGCCCTCCAGGTCGAGGCCATGGCCATCTACCACCACCTGCCGCGCGGCAAGGAGGCGCTGATGGACGCCCTGGCCGAACACGTCACCGCCGTCCACGTCGAGCAGGCGGCGACCTGGCAGGAGACCGCCAGGGCGTGGTGCAGGGCCAGTCGGGAGATGCTGCGCGAGCATCCCGGCGTGCTGGCGCTGGCGCTCACCAAGCCGCCCAAGGGCGCCACCGTCATCGCCATCGGGGAGCAGATCGAGCAGCTCGCCGACGGCGGCCTGCCCGGCGCCGAGGAGGCCGTGCGCACGCTGCGGGCCTTCGTCTTCGGCAGCGTCGCGGTCGAGGTGCAGCGCTCGGGCTGGGCCGACCCCGAGGTGGACGAGTGGGTGCGGCGCGACCGCGACGCCGACGCCGACTTCGAACGCGGGCTCGACGCGTTGCTCCGAGGGCTCCAAACCTAGTGTGCGTGTCATGCTTGGCCCGTTATCCTGCATAAGGCACGCTGTGTCGGAGGTCACACTCCAGGGGATCCTCCCTTAACAGTCCAAACGGGCTATGTCGGAACGTGTGACGCACATCGCACACTTGCTGCACACTTACTGGAAAGAGAAACCCGAGCCGCTCCCGACTCCATGATCGGGGGCCATCCACGAGATATCGGAGGCACGCCGATGTGCCCGCACGACCCGGTCTGTCCGTCTGCCGACGCGCCTGACCGCGAAGCCGCCCGCACCCTGGCCTGCCACCCCGAGCAGGGGTGGAGTCTGCTGTGCAACGGGGTCGTCCTGTTCGAGGACACCGGTGAGCTGCTGCCCGGCGGCACCGCGATCGCCCCGCACCGCCCCGACCCGCTGGTCGGGGCAGCCTGAGCGCACCGCCGACCGGTTACCCGAGATAACGGGTCAGCCAGTCGGCGACCACCTCGCCCACCCGGGCGGGTTCCTTCTTCAGGTCGTGCCCCTCTCCCGGGAGCACCACGAGCCGCGTCGCGTCCGCCGCGTCGGGCACGCCGAACGGGTCCCTGTCACCGTTCACCACCAGCACATCGACTCCGGCGCCGCGCAGCTCGTCCGCCCTGGAACGGTCCGGCTTGCCGGGCGGGTGCAGCGGGAACGCCAGGGCCACCACCGCCACCGCCCCGGCCGCCCGCGCGGTCCGGCAGGCGACCCGCGCCCCGTTGCTCCGGCCGCCCTGCACGAGCGGCAGCCCGGGCCACCGGCCGCGCAGCTCGGCCAGCACGGCCAGCCACGCCTCGTCCTGCCGCTCGGCCGATCCGGGCGCCCGCGCCCCCGCCATCCTGAACGCCTGTGTCACCCTGGCCACGGTCACGCCCATGCCGAGGGCCGCCTCGCGGACCGCCAGCAGGTCGGGCGCGTCGACTCCCCCGGCCGACCCGTGCGTCAGCACCAGCAGCAGCCGGCCGCGCTCCTCCTGGTCGACGTCGACACGCGCCGGCCCCCGGGGAGTCATGATCTCCATGGCAGCACCGTACCTGGGGAGGAGCTCAACATAGCTCCCAGGTCTGATGACGGCGCGCCTCCGGACAGGGCAGGATGTCCTCTATGCAACCGGAGAGGGATGTCCGCGACGAACTGCGGGCGACGATCGACGCCCGCCGCGACCTCGGCCCCGACTACGAGCCCGCTCTTGTCGACTCCCTGGCCGACCGGCTCGACGCGACGATAGCGGCCCGGGTCGAAGCCGAGCTCAAGCGGCGCGGCAAGGAGACCAAGCGCAAGAACGACAGCTCCCGCTCCATGGTGCCGATCGCGCTGGGCTCGATGGGCATCGGCGTCCCGCTGACGGCCATCGCCGCCAGCCAGGCGGGCACCGTGGGGCTGATCGTCGCCTGGCTGTCCATCGTCCTGATCAACATCGCCGCCGCCGGCGCCCTGATGCGCCGCCCCTGACGGCCAACCCCGTCCCCCTCTCCCCCAGGCGCCACCCCGGAACTCCGGCGAGCCGAGCGGGCCGAAGGCACGCCTTACGGCGCCCGACCCGTGGGGGTTCCCAAAAAGGGTCTTGACCTGCCGCCAGCGCGCTGATGCGCCGCCTGTTACGGTCAAGGCAAGCCCGGCCACCACGCCCCTGGAACTACGGCGAGCTGAGCGGGCCGAAGGCACGCCTTGCGGCGCCCGACCCGTGGGGGTTCCCGAAAAGGTCTTGACCTGCCGCCGAGAATCGGCCGCCCGCCCCGTCAACCCACAGCGGCGAGCCGCCCACACCCGAAAGGGATCACACGGCTGCCCTCACTCCACAACCCAAGCGGACGAGATCGACCATGACGCGGCCGAGAGGCTTTCAAGCGATCGCCCGCACTCCACACGAGCAGACCGACCACTGACGCGGGCCGAAGGGTTCTCACACGGTCAGCTGCGCACCCTCCACCTCGTCCACCCGTGACCCATCGGGTTCCCATGCGGTCAGCTGCGATCCGCAACCCATGAGAGGGCAGAGCCGGCGCGGCCTGGAGAGGTTCTCAACCGCAGTTCGCCCGCACTACCCGGTGGCCGTCGGCACGCTTCCGGACTCATCGACGGTGGCCTGTGTTCGAAAATCACTGCGGGGCACGCACAACGGTGCCCTGACTCGAAAGCTGTGGGGTCGGCTCAGGTGTCGCGGTCGTAGCGGAGGCGTACTTCGGCCGCCAGGCCTTCGTCCTGGTGCTCCAGCCCGTACGCCCACACCTGCCCGGCGGCGTCGTCGCGGCCGCGCAGGGGAAGCGTGCGGGCCAGCAGCTCGATCGCCAGCGCGCTCACCTGCGCCTCGCCACCCTGCTCGACGGCCTCGGCGAACTCGGCGCAGGCCATCTCCAGGTGCGCGATGCCGAGTTGCACGCGCAACCGCGCCGCGTCCTCACCGGAGGCGGCGTCCTCCAGTGCGTCGAGCAGCACGTCGGCGGCCTCCCCCGGCTCCTCGCGCCCGATCAGCAGGTCGGCGAGCTGTTGCGCGGCGTGCACCCGCACCTCGGCGACGGGTCCGTCCGGCTGAGAACCCTCACGCGACGCTTCCCCGTCGGCCGGGGCGCCGTCCCCGCTCTGGTGGCCCGTCTCGATGGCGGCGCGCAGCTCGGCCTCCGCCTCGTCGTAGTCGCCCACCTCGCCGGCCAGCCGGGCCAGCGCCAGGTGCGCGAGCGGCACGTACGAGGGGGTGCCGACGCCGAGCACGGCCTGCCAGGCCCCGCGCGCCTGGTCCAGCCGCCCTTCACGCTCGAACCCCTGGGCGAGGTGGCAGGCGGCTTGGGCGGCGAACTCGGGATGCCCGGTGGCCAGCGCCGTCCTGGCGGCGGCCCGCGCCCCCTCCACGTCGCCCGCCTGGTCGAGCACCACGGCGAGCCCCACGGCGGCCTGCGCCCGATCGGGGCTGCCGGGCTGCGCGGCGAGCTCGGCGAGTATGGCGGCCGCGCCGTCGAGGTCACCGCCTTCGGCCAGGCGGCGGGCGGTGTCGAGCGGCGGGGTCTCCAGCTCTGAGAACGTCAAGAGAGCTCCTTCGGCGACGAACGCCCCGAGCCTAACGAGTTCTCGCGATCATGTCTGCTCGGTTGACCCCATCGGTCTGGCTGACGCCCGATTGGTCCGAAATGCCCCCCTGGAACGCGAACAGGCCCGGCCGCGCAGGGCCGGGCCTGGACCGCCGTTGTCAGTCCTCGTACGCCTCCAGAGGCGGGCAGGAGCACACCAGGTTGCGGTCGCCGTACGCCTGGTCGATCCGCCGCACCGGCACCCAGTACTTGTCCTCGCGCAGCGACGGCACCGGATAGGCCGCCTCGCTCCGCGAGTACGGGTGACTCCACTCGTCGGCGGTCAGCGCCTCCGCGGTGTGCGGGGCGTTCCGCAGGGGGTTGTCGGCCGGGTCGTACTCGCCGGAGGCCACCTTGGCGATCTCCGCGCGGATGGCGACCATCGCGTCCACGAACCGGTCCAGCTCGGCCAGGTCCTCGCTCTCGGTCGGCTCGATCATGAGCGTCCCGGCGACGGGGAAGGACATGGTGGGCGCGTGGAAGCCGTAGTCGATGAGCCGCTTGGCCACGTCGTCGACGGTGACGCCGGTCTCCTTGGTGATCTGCCGCAGGTCGACGATGCACTCGTGGGCGACCAGCCCGCCCCTGCCGGTGTAGAGGACGGGGTAGTGCGGGGCGAGGCCGCGGGCGAGGTAGTTGGCCGACAGGATGGCCTGCTCGGTGGCTGCGGTGAGGCCGTCGCTGCCCATCATCCTGATGTACGCCCACGAGATCGGCAGGATCCCGGCGGAGCCGTACGGAGCGGCAGAGACGGGCCCGACGGGCGAGCCGTCGCGCAGCGGGTGGCCGGGCAGGTAGGGGGCGAGGTGGGCGCGGACGGCGACCGGGCCGACGCCGGGCCCGCCGCCGCCGTGCGGGATGCAGAACGTCTTGTGCAGGTTGAGATGGGAGACGTCGGCGCCGAACTCGCCGGGCTTGGCCAGGCCGACGAGCGCGTTGAGGTTGGCCCCGTCGACGTACACCTGGCCGCCGGCGTCGTGCACCTTGGCGCAGATCTCCGTGACGGTCTCCTCGTAGACGCCGTGCGTCGACGGGTAGGTGACCATGATGGCGGCCAGCCGGTCGCGGTGCTTGCCGATCTTGGCGTCGAGGTCGGCCAGGTCGACGTTGCCGTCGTCGTCGCAGGCCACGACCACGACCCGCATGCCGGCCATGACGGCGCTGGCGGCGTTGGTGCCGTGGGCGGACGACGGGATGAGGCAGACGTCGCGCCCGGTGTCCCCGTTGGCGCGGTGGTAGGCGCGGATGGCCAGCAGCCCGGCGAACTCGCCCTGGGAGCCCGCGTTCGGCTGGATGGAGACCTTGTCGTAGCCGGTGACCTCGGCGAGCCAGTCCTCCAGCGTCCGGATGAGCTCGCCGTAGCCGAGCGCCTGCGCCTCGGGCGCGTACGGGTGGATGCCGGCGAACTCGGGCCAGGTGATGGGCTCCATCTCGGTGGTCGCGTTCAGCTTCATCGTGCAGGAGCCGAGCGGGATCATCGAACGGTCGAGCGCGATGTCCTTGTCCTGGAGCCTGCGCAGGTAGCGCAGCATCGAGGTCTCGCTGTGGTGGGTGTTGAACACCGGGTGGGTGAGGAAGTCCGACTCGCGCAGCAGGGAGGACGGCAGCGCGTCGTCCACGGCGTCCAGGGCGGCGTCCGCGCGCTCGACGCCGAAGGCCGCCCACACCTTGGCGAGCTCGGCGGCGCCGGTCTTCTCGTCGCAGGCGATGGAGACGTGGTCGGCGTCGGCCTGCCACAGGTTGACGCCGCGCTCGGCGGCCGCGGCGACGATGCCGGCGGCCCGGCCGGGGACGCGGGCCAGCACGGTGTCGAAGAACTCGGCGTGCACGACCTCGACGCCGCCCTCGCGCAGCCCCGCGGCGAGCGCGGCGGCGTGCCGGTGCACCCGCCGGGCGATCCGCCGCAGCCCGTCGGGCCCGTGGTAGACGGCGTACATGCCGGCGATGACCGCGAGCAGGACCTGCGCGGTGCAGATGTTGCTGGTGGCCTTCTCGCGGCGGATGTGCTGCTCGCGGGTCTGCAGGGCCAGCCGGTACGCCGCCGCGCCGTCGGCGTCGACCGACACCCCGACCAGGCGGCCGGGCATCTGGCGCTGCAGTCCCTCGCGTACGGACATGTAGGCGGCGTGCGGCCCGCCGTAGCCGAACGACACGCCGAACCGCTGGGAGGAGCCGACGGCGATGTCGGCGCCGAGCTCGCCCGGGGCGGCCAGGAGCGTGAGCGCCAGCAGGTCGGCGGCGGCCACGACCAGCGCGCCGGCCTCGTGCGCCCGCTCGGCCACGGCGCGGAAGTCGCGCAGCCGCCCGGACGCGCCGGGGTACTGGACCAGCACGCCGAAGCATTCGGGCAGGTCGCCGGTCAGGTCGCTCTCGACGAGCTCGATGCCGAGCGGTTCGGCGCGGGTGGCCAGCACGGCCTTGGTCTGCGGCAGCGTGTCGGCGTCCACCACGAACACCGGGCTCTTGGCCTTGCCGGCGCGGCGTGCCAGCGTCATGCCCTCGGCCGCGGCGGTGGCCTCGTCGAGCAGGGACGCCCCGGCGACGGGCAGGCCGGTGAGGTCGGAGACGACGGTCTGGAAATTCAGCAGCGCCTCCAGCCGGCCCTGCGAGATCTCCGGCTGGTACGGGGTGTAGGCGGTGTACCAGCCCGGGTTCTCCAGGAGGTTGCGGCGGATGACGGCGGGCGTGACCGTGTCGTGGTAGCCGAGGCCGATCATGGAGGTGAGCACCTGGTTGCGGCCGGCGAGGGCGCGCAGTTCGGCGATGGCCTCGGCCTCGCTCGCGGCGGCCGGCAGTTTGAGCCGGTCCTTGGCCCTGATGGCCTCGGGCACGGCCACCGCGACCAGGTCCGCGACCGATTCGAAGCCGACGGCCTCGAGCATGCGCTGCTGCTCGGCCGCTGAGGGCCCGATGTGCCTGCTGGAGAACGGCGGTGCTGACAGGTCGGTCATGGAGATGCCTCCCGAGGCTGTGGAGACCGGCGCTGGGCGCGGGCGTATGCCGGATCTCCCCCTCTGTCATGGCGACCTGAGAGCTTCACCCCGCTACGGGGCTTGCACCGTCGGTGAAGTGCGCCTGGCGGACGCACCTGCTTTCCAGAGTTGCCTCACCCGAGCGGTACGGGCGCCTGAGAGATTCCGGGGAGGGTTGCTCCTTCGGCGCCCCGGCGGTGCCGGGGACTCTCCCGCACGGGGTCGTCAGCATGTCCTAGATTACAGCCTCGACCCTAATTGGGGTGGTACGGGGCGTCACCCGATGCGGCGCGCGCGCCGCCGCCGGGCCAGTTCGTCAGCGGGATGGTCGGCCGGGACGTCGTCCACGACCGCCGCCCGTTCCCCCGGCAGCTCCGCGAGGGATCCTTCGACCTCGCGCCAGACCCGGCCGAGCGCTATGCCGAACACGCCCTGACCGCCCTGGAGAAGGTCGATGACCTCGTCGGCCGAGGTGCACTCGTAGACGCTGACGCCGTCGCTCATCAGCGTGATCTGCGCGAGGTCGGCGACCCCGCGGTCGCGCAGATGCTGGACGGCGGTGCGGATCTGCTGGAGGGAGACTCCGGTGTCGAGGAGCCGCTTGACGACTTTCAGGACCAGGATGTCGCGGAAGCTGTAGAGGCGCTGGGAGCCGGAGCCGTGCGCGGCTCTTATCGTGGGCTCCACCAGGCCCGTGCGCGCCCAGTAGTCGAGCTGCCTGTAGGTGATGCCGGCCGCCGCGCAGGCTGTCGGCCCGCGGTATCCGATGTCGTCCGGCAGCGTGGCAGGCTGCTCGTCGAAGAGCAATCCTTGTTCTCCGGCACGCTGCCGCGCACTCTCGCGCCGCACCGGATCTTCCTGGCCGGCCGTCTTTCCCTCGCCGCTGCTGACCGCCACGCGGACCTCCGGCTTTCTCTCATCCCGTGGCCTCATCTGGGGGTTCGTAAAAGGTCGACCACGGGTTTCACTTGCACCGTAGGACCGTGACCATGCTCAGTCAACGATCCGGCTCGGCGCGTCGTGAAGCGTAAATGCACTGAAATACCTACCCCGCCCGGCCGAAGTCCTCGGGTGAGATCGTGTCAAGGAACTCCCTGAACTTCTCCACCTCGTCCTCCTGGTCGTCGGGGATGATCACACCGGCCTCCTGGACCACCTCCTCGCTGGCGAAGATGCGGGCTCCGGTGCGCAGCGCCAGCGCGATCGAGTCGGAGGGCCGGGCGCTGACCTCCACGCCGTTGGAGAACACGAGGTCGGCGAAGAAGATGCCGTCACGCAGAGCGACGATGTTGACGGCGCGCAGACCCACGCCGAGCGCGCTCAGCACGTCCCTGAAAAGATCGTGGGTGAGCGGCCGGGGCGGCGGCTCGTCGGCCTGTGCCAGCGCTATGGCCGTCGCTTCGGTCATGCCGATCCAGATCGGCAGGAACCGCTCCCCGTGTGCCTCCTTGAGCAGAACGATCGGCTGATTGGTGGGCATTTCTACCCGAACGCCCACTACCTCCATCTGCAACACGGGCTGCTCCATATTCGACTGGCCGGTGGCCCGGCTCAGGTCATCGCTGGTCCGCTTCTGCATTTCAACGTAACACCCGCCGAGCCCTGAATGTCCCGCAGGCCGCTCATCGGCCCAGAACGCCACGAACCCCCGTACGCAGCAGGGCGGCATGGAGGTCGAGCAGGAGCGCCGACAGCTCCCTGGCCGCTTCGTCGGCCTCACCGATCGCGCCGGGCTTGCGGCGTTTGAGTATGGGCGCGACCGTCTGCTCGACCAGACCGGCCTCCCGCTCCGCCGCGGCCTTGACGGCGCGCAGATGACGGGCGTGCAGGCCGAAGCGGGCCAGCCCGCCCACGGCCCGGGCGATCTTCAGCGCTTCCTCGTCGTAGCGCCGGGCGACCGGCGCCAGCAGCCCGTAGTCCTCCAGCTCGGTGAGCGTCTCCTCGTCGAGCCCCGCGGACTCCAGCAGCTCGGCCCGGGTGAGCTTGACCTCCTGCTTGTCGTGCAGCGCGCGGGGGCGGCCGAAGCTCTCGGCCATCTTGTCCTTGATCACGCGCAGTGGGAGGTAGTGGTCGCGCTGCTCGGTCAGGATGTAGCGCAGCTGCTCGACGTGCAGGTGGGTGAACTTGCGGAAGCCGGACGGGGTGCGCTCCGGCTCGATCAGCCCCTCGCCCTCCAGGAAACGGATCTTGGAGATCGTGACGTCGGGGAACTCGCCCTGCAGCAGGGCGAGCACCTCCCCGATGCTCATGTGCGAGCGTGCCGCCTGTGAGCTCATGCGCCGGCGGGGGTCCGCATCAGGAACAGCAGCCGGAACTTGCCGATCTGCACCTCGTCCCCGGAGTGGAGCGGGACCTCCTCGATGCGCTCCCGGTTGACGTAGGTGCCGTTGAGGCTGCCCACGTCGCGCACCGAGAACTGGCCGCCGCGATGGCGGTAGAACTCGACATGACGGCGCGAGACCGTGATGTCGTCGAGGAAGATGTCGCTCTCCGGGTGGCGGCCGGTGGTGGTCAGCTCCTTGTCGAGCCGGAACCGGCTGCCCTGGTTGGGCCCCCTGGTGACGGTGAGCAGCGCCGCGCCCGGCGGGAGCTGCTCCACCAGCGCCCGCTCGGCCAGCAGCATGTCGCCGGTCTCAGCCTCGTACGCCTCTATTCCCGCGACAGAGATCGTCGATGTCGTGTCCCCGGAGACCTCGGGTCTGGTCAGCTGGGTCCCACAACGGGAACAGAAACGGGCATCCTCGGGGTTGGCATGCCCGCACTGCGTGCAGTAGACGCTCGGCATCGATCGGCTCGGCCTCCTACCGCGAAGTCGCGGCAACGGTGCTCGGGGCGCGCCTCGCTTCGCTCTTCACGTTTTGGCGAATGCCGCAACTTACGCTGATCAGCGGCAAAGGTCAAGGCGGGGCGCTGGACGACAGGTTCGGACGCTGACAAAGTTACAACCGCCCCTACCTGAAGGTCCATGCCGCCGCGCGTCTTAACATTACGATCTTGCGGTCCTTCCAGACAAATCGTGGACAGGATCCGGCCTGTTATGGATCATGTCGCCTGCTCGACCACCTGGGCCCAGCGTTCGAGCAGGATCTGCGCGGTGTCGACGTCCGACGCCTCCGCCCACAGGTCGGTCGCCGGTTCGGTGGCGGCGGGCAGGATGAGCACCCAGCTGCCGTCGTCGCCGACCACCCGCACCCCGTCGGTGGTGTCGATCCGGTGACCGTCGCCGCTCGACTCGGCCGCCTCGATGACCGAGCGCATCACCGCCCCCTTCGCCGCCCACTGCGTCGGGATCGTCCGCTTGAGCAGCTTGGCCTCGGGGATCCTGGCGTCGATCTGGCTGAGCGAGAGCCGGGTGCGGGCCACCAGCCCGAGCAGCCTCATGAACGCGGCCAGCCCGTCGATGGCCGGGCTGAACTCGGGCACCACGAAGCCGCCCCGCCCGTCGCCGGCGAAGATCATGCCGGGGTCGCCGGCGGCCGAGGTGAGCGCGTCGACGGCGGTCGAGGTCCACCGCACCTGCACGCCGTGGAAGCGGCACACCTGCTCGGCGACCCGGGTGGTGGTGACGGGCAGCGCCACCTGCCCGCCCCTGCGCTCGGCGGCCACCAGGTCGAGGACCACCAGCAGCGCCCGCTCCTCGCTGATGAGCTGGCCCTGCTCGTCCACCAGCGCGATGCGCTCCCCCACCGGGTCGAACCTGACGCCGAAGGCCGCGCGTGAGGAGCTCACGAGCTCCGACAGCCGCTGCAGGTCGCGCCGGCGCTCGGCGATCGTCTCGGTGGGCGACAGGTCGTCCAGCACCGCGTTGACGGTGAGCACCTCGATCCCGGCCCGGCCCAGCAACCGCGGCAGCACCAGCGAGGAGGTGCCGCCCGCGCAGTCGGCCACCACCTTCATCCCGCGCACGCCGGTCATGTCGACCCGGCCCAGCAGCTCGTGCGAGTAGTCCTCGACCGCCCTGGCCGGAAAGGTCAGCTCGGCGATCTCGCCGGGGAAGGCGCGGCGGAACTCCTGCCGGGAGAAGACCCGCTCAAGCTTGCGCTGGGCGCCGGGGGGCAGGTCGGCGCCGCGGTCGTCCATGATGACGATGTCGACGCTCTGCGGGTCGCCGGCGGTGGTGCGCAGCGTGATGCCGCCGGCGGCGGTGCCCCTGGCGGTGTGGAAGCGCGCCACCGGCAGCGGCGCCGCCTCGAGGTCGTGGACGTTGATCGCGCTGGCGTTGAGCGCGCCGATCACGGCCCGCTTGAGCGCCCTGGCGGCCAGCGAGGAGTCACGCGAGGTGACGACGTATTCGCCCTTCTTCAGCGTGGTGGCGTACGCGCTGGCCAGCCGGACGCAGAGCTCGGGCGTGATCTCGACGTTGACCAGCCCGCTGACCCCGCGCGGGCCGAACAGGCCGCGCTGGCCGCGCGACTCCCAGATGACGCTGGTGTTGACGACCGCGCCGGCCTCGATGGTCTTGAACGGGTAGATCTTGACCCCGCTGGAGACGTACGCCTCGGCCTCGATGACGCACTCGTCGCCGATGATCGCGTTCTCCTCGATGCGGGCGCCGCTCATCACGTCGGTGGCCTTGCCGATCACGCAGCCGCGCAGGTGGGTGCCGGGGCCGAGGTAGACGTTGTCGTGCACGATCGCGCGGTGCAGGAAGGCGCCCTCGCGCACCACCGCGTTGTTGCCGAGCACCGTGTACTCGCGCAGCTCGGCGCCGGCCTCGACCTTGGCGTACTCGCCGACGAACAGCGGCCCCTTGAGCACGGCGTCCGGCTCGACCGAGGCGGAGCCGGCCACCCAGACGCCGGGCGACACCTCGAAGCCGCCGATGTCGAGCCTGACCTTGCCGGACAGGGCGTCGGCCTGGGCCTTGCGGTAGCTGTCGTGGCTGCCGACGTCCTCCCAGTAGCCGTCGGCCACGTAGCCGTAGATGGGGGCGCCGCGCTCCAGCAGCCTGGGGAAGACGTCGGCCGACCAGTCGGCGGGCTCGCCGGTGGGGACGTCGCCCAGCACCTCGGGCTCCATGACGTAGATGCCGGTGTTGACGGTGTCGGAGAAGACCTGGCCCCAGGTGGGCTTCTCCAGGAAGCGCTGCACCCGCCCGGCCTCGTCGACGATGACGATGCCGAACTCGAGCGGGTTCGGCACCCGCTTGAGCCCGATGGTGACGAGCGCCCCCGTGTCGCGGTGGAAGCGGATCATGTCGGTCAGGTCGATGTCGGTGAGCGCGTCGCCGGAGATGACCAGGAAACGGTCGTCACGCAGCCGGGCGGCGGCGTTCTTCACGCTCCCCGCGGTGCCCAGGGGCACGTCCTCGGTCGCGTACTGCAGGCGCATGCCGAGCTCGTCGCCGTCGCCGAAGTAGTTGCGCACCAGCGCGGCCAGGAACTGCACCGTGACCACGGTCTCGGTGATGCCGTGCCGTTTGAGCAGGCGCAGCACATGTTCCATGATCGGACGGTTGACCACGGGGAGCAGGGGTTTGGGCTGGTTGGCCGTCATCGGCCGCAACCGGGTGCCTTCGCCGCCCGCCATGACAACCGCCTTCACCGCTCACTCCTTCGTGGTCGCGGTCACGAGCCGGCGCACCTGTAGCACGTACAACACGCCTGCCCACCAGTAGAGGCCCGTTCCCCACAGCGCGAACGCCCACCCGACGATGCGGGCCACTTCGGCATACCACCCCGTGTGGGAGGCAAGGAAGAGGAGAGGGAAGGCATACATGAGGTTAAACATGGCGGCCTTGCCCAGGAAATGCACCTGAAGTGCCCGATATCCATGCTTGCGGAGTACAGGGAAGGAACAGGCGACGAAGATTTCCCTGGCCAGGATCACGGCCACCAGCCACCACGGGATGATCTCCCGCACCAGCAGCGCCACAATGGTCGCGAACACGTACAACTTGTCCGCGGCCGGGTCGATCAGCCGCCCGAGCCTGCTGGTCTGGTTGAACGCGCGAGCGATCTTCCCGTCGAGCCAGTCGGTGAACCCGGCCACCGCGAGCACCCCGAGTGCCCACCCGTCGGCCCGCGGCCCCAGAGCCAGCCACAGGAACACGGGCACGCCAAGGAGACGCAGGAAGCTCAGCAGGTTGGGAACCGTCCAGATTCGGTCCTCGGCGGAAGTTTCACTCACGCCCCAGACCCTACTGCGCGAACTTCCGGCCCAGCGGGGCCGCATCCGGCCAAGCTCCCGCCGTCAGGCGCGGACGAAGTCGTGCGTGCGGCCGATCTCCGCGAATCCGAGGCGGGCGTAGAACTCCCTGGGCCAGTCGCCCGCGTCGGCCACCAGGAACACCAGCCCGGCCGCCGCGGTGGCCTCCGCCAGGAGTGAGAGCATCAGCGCGCGTGCGTGCCCCCTGCCCCGATGCGGGACGGCGGTCACCAGGTCCTCGATCTGCGCCACGCCGTCATGGACGTACAGGTCGGCGCGGGCGGCGATCTCGCCGCCGGAGCTGCGCACGCCGCGGAACCCGACCCGGCCGGCGCCGCGCAGTCTGGTCTCGGCCCGCCGGGCGAGCTGCTCGACCACCTCGTCGCCGGCGTCCGGCAGCGTCTCGCGCCAGGTCTCGCGCAGCACGGGCAGCAGCACCGCCAGGGAGAGCTCCTCGGCGTGCGGGACGCGGGGCGGGTCGCCGCGGTAGGCCATGAGCACGTTCTCCTCGTGCCGGTAGCCCGCCGCCGCGAACGCGGGCGCGAACTCCCGGCCGAGCCGGTCGTCGAGCACGCACACCATCCGGTGGCCACGCGCCCCCAGCACCTCCTCCGCCGCCGCTAGCACGGCCCGCGGGTCCTCACCGTGCCACACGACGAGCTTGTTGTCGTCGTACGAGGCCGCGTAGCGATCGTCGAGCACCCCGAAGCCACCGGGCACCGGCACCACCCGCGGCGCCCGCCGCCGCGCGAACCCGCGCAGGAACTCCTGCGCCCGCTCCCCGCTCTGTAAGCGTTCCCCGGACATCCCGTCGACTCCGTTCCCCATGGCGCTCCGAGAGCGCGTCACCTCGCCCTGAGGGGGCGCGTCAGGAGGCGGCGCGCGCGGCGTCGACGAAGGCGGCGATCAGCGCCGGGTCCTTGACGCCGGGAGCGGTCTCGACGCCGCTGGAGACGTCGACCCCCCAAGGGCGGGCGGCGGCGATCGCCTCGGCGACGTTGGACGGCGCCAGGCCGCCCGCGAGCAGCCACTGCCCCGAAGAGCGGCCGCGGACGGCCGACCAGTCCCACGGCTCGCCGGAGCCCGCCCGGGGCGCGTCGACGATGAGCATGCTCTCGTCGAAGGCGCCGCACCGCAGGTCGGCCCGCGCGTCGACGGCCCTGATCAGGGTGCGGCCGAGGTCCTTGAGCGCGGTGAAGTCGCCGTGCGGGTGGTGGCCGTGGAGCTGGACGGCCCGCACCCCGGCGGCGAGCGCCGCGGCCCGGACCGTGGCGGGGTCCTCGCCGCGGAAGACGCCCACGGTCAGCACCTCCGGCGGCACCAGGGCCCCCAGCTCGGCGGCCCGCTCGGGCGTGATCCGGCGCGAGCTGCTGGTCAGCACGAAGCCGATGGCGTCGGCGCCGGCCTCGACGGCCGCGGCCACGTGGCCGGGATCGGTCAGGCCGCAGATCTTCACGTACACAGGAACGAGATTAGCGGCGGCGGGACGCTCCCGGCGACCACGACCAGATGAGCAGCGCGGTGGCGAGCCCGGACATGACGATCCCGTTGGGCAGGTGGGCGCCGAGCATCTCCCAGGTGAAGTGCTGGCCCATCCCCGCGACGAACAGCGCGAGGCTGGCCAGGGCGGGCCAGCCGGCGCCGCGGCCCGGCCGCCACACGAGCACGGCGAAGACGATCTGCAGGAGCCCGACGAGGTGGACGAGCATCCCGGCCATCACGTGGGGCTCGGCCATCGCCCCGTCGGTGGCGACCGACTGGCCGGCGAGCGAGCCGGCCACGACGAGGCCCGCCGCCTGGGCGATGATCGTCAGCCGCAGCGCGTACAGCAGGCCGGCGTTGACCGGCTTGACGGGGGCCGAGGCGGGCGGGCGCTGGAAGAGATCCGTTTCTGACATGTCCGCAGTCCTTTCGATCGAGGACCAAGGATGCGCGCCGGGCCCGCCGGCGGTCGTCAGCCTGCCGGGCTATCCTGCCCTCCGCCGCGCGGCGGACGTACGGGGCGGAAGGACGCGTCGACGAGGCCGCTGCGGTGCGCGACCACGGCGGCCTGGATGCGGTTGCGCAGGCCGAGCTTCTCCATCGCGGAGGCGACGTGGGTCTTGACCGTGGTGACGCCGACGTACAGCTCCTCGGCGATCTCGGCGTTGGACAGGCCGGTGCCGACCAGGGCGAGCACCTCGATCTCGCGCTCGGTGAGCCCGCGCGGGGCGGCCCCGGCGGACTGCTCCCCGGCGGCCAGGAAGCGCTCGACGACGCGGCGCAGCACCGACGGGGCGAGGAGCTGCTCGCCGGCGTGGGCGCGGCGGACGGCGTCGACCATGCGCGCCGGCTCGTCGTCCTTGACCAGGAAGCCGACGGCGCCGGCGCGGAGCGCGGCGTGCACGTTGGCGTCCTCGGCGAAGGTGGTGAGCACCACGATGCGGCTGGCCGGGCGGGCGGCGAGCACCCGTTTGATCGCCTCCAGGCCGTCGACCCTGGGCATGCGCAGGTCCATGAGGATGACGTCGGGCAGGTGGCGTTCGGCCAGCCGGACGGCCTCGGCGCCGTCGTCGGCCTCGGCGACCACCTCCATGTCGCCGTCGGCCTCCAGCAGCATCCGCACGCCCGCCCGGACGAGCACCTGGTCGTCGGCGACCAGGACACGGATCACGAGGCGCTCCTGGCGGCGGGCAGGCTGGCGGCGAGCAGCCAGCCGCCGTCCTCGTCGGGGCCGGCGCTGAGGGTGCCGCCGAGGGCGCGGACCCGCTCCCGCATGCCCGCCAGCCCGCGCCCGGAGGAGGGCAGGCGCTCGATCGTGGTGGGCGGGCGGCCGTTGTGGATCTCGACGCCGACGCCGTGGCGGTCGGCGCTGACCCGGACGCGGACCTCGGTGCCGGGTCCGGCGTGTTTGAGCACGTTCGTGAGGCCTTCCTGGACGATGCGCGCGGCGGAGGCGCGGGCGACGAGCGGGGCGTGGTCGGTGCCCCGGTCGAGTTCGAGGTCCACCGCGAGGCCGGCGGCCGTCATCCGCTCGGCGGACTCGCGGATCACGTCGTTGGGGTCGGCGAGCAGGCCGGGCTGCCGGTCGGGGTCGCGTAAGAGGTCGATCAGGCCGCGCAGGTCCTCCAGCACCTGGTGGCCGGTCTCGCGGATGTCGGTGAGCGCGTCGGCGACCGGGCCGTCGGGGGCGGTGTAGCGGGCGGCGCCGGCCCGCAGCACCATCGCGCCGACGTGGTGGGCGACGATGTCGTGCACGTCGCGGGCGATGCGCTCGCGCTCGGCGAGTTGGTCGGCGCGCATCTGGGCGACGGTGAGCCGGGTGGACTCGCGCACCCGCAGCCGCTCGGCCGCGGCGGCGGCCTGCTTGACGCCGAGGTAGCGGCCGATCGCGACCGGGGTGAGGACGAGCGCGCACACGACGGCGGCGCGGAAGAAGGTGGTCTCGGTGTCGGGGCCGACGACGGCGACCCCGGCCAGCAGGCAGGTGGCCAGGTAGGCGGCGGCCGTCCACCCCCAGGAGGCGACCCGCATGGCGAACACGCCGAGGGCGATGAGGAGCAGCACCAGGCTGGTGCTGACCACCTGGGGGAGGTAGGTGTCGGCGAGGACGACGAGGATGCAGTGGAACAGGAAGACGAGCCCCGGCATGCGCCTGGCCACGCCGAGCGCCAGCCCGGCGGCGACCGCGAGCACGCCTGTCATCCAGGCCGGCTGGGGCCCTGAGTGCCAGCTCGTCCAGGTGCTCAGCATGGTGTAGGCCAGGCCGCCGGCGGCGAGCAGCACGTCGGGGGTGACGTCGCGGTGCTCCAGCTCGCCCACCGGGCCGCGCAGGTAGCCGCCGACCACGGCCGGGAAGATCGCGACGCCCGCGCAGTAGAGCCCGGTCCTGAGCGAGAAGGCGGCGCCGGGGTCGACCAGGTTGACGGCGGTGGCGACGCCCGCCGCGACCATGGCCACCGCGATGGAGCGCCAGCGCTCCCGGTAGGCGGTGAGCCCGACGGCGACCAGCAGCAGCATCTGGGCGGTGTTGGAGCTGTAGGCCCCCATCTGGTCGGTGAGGACGAGGGCGCCCGCGAGCCACAGCGCGGCCACGAGCGGCCGGCGCCGCACCAGCCCGAGGGGGACGCCGACCAGCAGCGCCAGGGGGACGATCGTGTACTGCGGTGCGAGCTCCCCGAGCCGCGCCTGACCGGACATCAGCAGGTCCAGGCTGACGCCCGCGGCGGCGAGGAGCAGGTCGAACGGCACACCGCGCCAACGCCAGCTCATGGCACCCAAGGTATCGAGCGGGGCCTTCCGGACAGTCCTCCCGGCGGAGGATGCCTCCTCCTCCAAGTGGCCGATTCTTCGTCCCCCAGGCGGAGACGCGCATGGGATCCGGACCCTTACCTTTGAGTCATGTCCAACGACACCACGCTGCTTCTGCGCCAGTTCCTGCGTTCGCCCGCCACGATAGGGGCGCTGGTGCCCAGTTCGCAGCGGCTGGCCGCGGCGGTGTGCGCGCCGGTGCCCGAGCGCGGCGAGCCGACCGTGGTGGAGCTGGGGCCGGGCACGGGCCCGTTCACCGCCGAGATCCAGCGCAGGCTGGCCGGTCGCGGCCATCATCTGGCGGTGGAGCTCAACGAGACGATGGCCGCGCTGCTGGCCGAGCGCTTCCCCGCCGTGGACGTGGTGAACGGCGACGCCGCCAAGCTGTCCGCGCTGCTGGCCGAGCGCAACCTTGGACAGGCGGACGTGGTGGTCAGCGGGCTGCCGTGGGCGGCGTTCCCGAAAGGGCTGCAGCTGACGCTGATGGGCGCGGTGACGTCGGTGATGAGCCACGCGGGCGCGTTCACCACCTTCTCGTACGTGCACGCGATCCCGCTGAGCCGGGCGCGGCGCTTCCGGACGCTGCTGGCCGAGCGGTTCGAGGAAGTGGTGGCCGGGCGGACGGTGTGGCGCAACGCCCCTCCGGCGTTCGTCTTCCACGCGCGCAGGCCTCGCCCGCGAACAGAGCTTTCTTCTACCATGGACTGATGGATTTCACTCTCCCGGAGAGCGCGCTCGCGGTTCAGCGTGGCATCGCCGACATCTGCGCCCGCTACGACCTCGACTACTGGCAGCGGTGCGAGAGTGAGAAGCGCTGGCCGCAGGAGGTGTGGGAAGAGCTCGGCAAGGGCGGCTGGCTGGGCCTGGCGGTGCCCGAGCGCTTCGGCGGCGGCGGGCAGGGCCTGCTGGAGCTGGCCGTGGCGACCGAGACGATCTCGGCGTCCGGCGCGGCGGGCGGATCGGCCTTCACGTACGTGCTCACGCCCGGTTTCGGGGCGCTGACCCTGACCCGCCACGGCACCGACCGGCAGCGGGAGGAGCTGCTGCCGCGGCTGGCCACCGGCGAGCTGGAGACGTGCTTCGCGCTGACCGAGCCCGACGCGGGCTCCAACTCGCTGGCGATCACCACGTCGGCCCGCCGCGAAGGCGACGAGTTCGTGATCAACGGCCAGAAGATCTGGATCACCGGCGTGCAGCGGGCCGCCTGGATGCTGCTGGTCACCCGGACGGTCCCGGCGGCCGAGGCCAGGCCGCGGTCCCACGGGCTGACGGTGTTCCTGGTGAACGTGCCGGAGGCGGTCGCCGCCGGGCGGCTGTCGTTCCAGCCGATCCCCAAGATGGGCGCCAACACGACACCGTCCAACATGGTGTTCATCGACGACCTGCGGGTGCCGGCCGCGAACGTGGTCGGCGAGGTCGACCAGGGCGCGGCGGTGCTGTGGGACATACTCAACCCCGAGCGCGTCCTGCTGGCGGCCTCCGCGCTGGGCGGCGCCGAGGTGGCGCTGCGGGTGGCCGTGCAGTACGCCAAGGAGCGCGAGGTGTTCGGCCGGCCGATCGGCGCCAACCAGGCGGTGGCGTTCCCGCTCGCCCAGGTGAAGGCGAAGATCGAGCTGGCCCGGCTGATGATCTACAAGGCGGCGTGGTCGTTCGACCGGCGCCTGCCGTGCGGCACCGAGGCCAACATCGCCAAGCTGACCGCCTCCCAGGCCGCCTGGGAGGCCGCCGACGCCGCTTTCCAGACGCACGGCGGCATGGCGTACTCGCTGGAGTATCCGGTGGCCCGGCTGCTCGCCGACGCCCGGATCGGGAGGGTGGCACCCGTGACCGAGGAGCTTCTGCTCAACTACCTCGCGACGCAGGTGCTCGGCCTCCCGCGCGGTTTCTGACCGCCACCCGGCGCTGACCGCGGCGGGCCGCTGCTTCGTCCCCCGAGGCGGCGTTCTCGGCCCCGGCCGACAGGCTCGCCGTGCGGTCTGCCATGCGTTCCATGCCTTGGCGACTACCCCGGCCACGGCGCCGAAACCCCCCTCAGGTGAAGCGGGGCGGACGCTTCTCGCGCAGCGCGCGGAGCCCCTCGGCGGCGTCGGGGCCGGTGAAACCGAGGAACTCCATGGCGAGCGAGGCGTCGAACGCGGGCCCGGCCATCCGCAGCCAGTTGTTGAGCGCGTACTTGGTGAGCCTGATGGCCTCCTGCGAGCCCGCGGCGAGCTTGGCCGCGATCTCCATGGCGGTGTCGTGCACGGCGTCGTCGTCGACGCAGAGGCTGACCAGGCCCATCTTCTCGGCCTGCTCGCCGGTGACGGGCTCGCACAGCAGCAGGTGGTACTTGGCCTTGGCCATGCCGCACAGCAGCGGCCAGATGATGGCGGCGTGGTCGCCCGCGGCGACGCCGAGCCGGGTGTGGCCGTCGATGATGCGGGCGGTGCGGCCCGCGACCGAGATGTCGGCGAGCAGGGCGACGGCCAGCCCGGCGCCCACGGCCGGCCCCTGGATGGCCGAGACTACGGGCTTGGCGCAGTTGAGCACGTTGTAGACGATGTCGCGGGCCTCGGCGAAGACGCGCAGCCGGGTGTCGTGGTCGCGGGTCATCTCCTCGATCATGGACAGGTCGCCGCCGGCGGAGAACGCCTCGCCCTCGCCCCGGATGACCACGGCCCTGACGGAGTCGTCGCGGTCGGCGTCGCGCCAGATCTCGGCCAGCTCGCGGTGGCCGGTGCGGTCGACGGCGTTGAGCCTGCGCGGCTCGCTGATGGTGATCCGCAGCACGCCGTCGGCGGGGGTGTCGGTCTTGAGCCGCTCGTAGGTCACAGCGACTCCTTGAGCCGGGCGGCGATGTACTCGCGGGCCTCGGCCGCCTGGTCGAACAGCCGCGGCAGGGCGAAGAAGCTGTGGACCGCGCCGTCGAAGCGGCGCAGCTCGACCGGCACGCCCTCCTCGGCGAGCCGGGCGGCGTAGCGTTCGCCCTCGTCGCGCAGCACGTCGCACTCGGCGGTCACCACGGTGGCCGGGGGCAGCCCGGCGCATGAGGCCAGCCGCAGCGGCGACAGGCGCGGGTCGCCGGGGTCGGCCCCGGCGGCGTACTGGCGCAGGAACCAGGCCGACTCGGCGGCGTCCAGGCCGTAGCCCTCGGCGAACTCGCGGTAGCTGAGGGTGTCCATCAGCGCGTCGAGCATCGGGTAGACCAGCACCTGGTGGGCCAGGCGGAGCCCGGCGTCGCGGGCCTGCCAGGCCGCCACCGCGGCGAGGTTGCCGCCGGCGCTGTCGCCGATCACCGCCACCTTGCCGTCGCACTGGTAGAAGGCGGGCCGGGCGAAGACGTCGCGCACGACGGTCCAGGCGTCGTCGGCGGCGGCCGGGAACGGGTGCTCGGGCGCGAGCCGGTAGTCGACCGAGACGACCACGGCGCCGGTGCGAATGGCCAGGTCGCGGCCGAGTGCGTCGTTGCGCTTGACGCTGCCGAAGACGAACCCGCCGCCGTGGAAGTAGACGACGACGGGCAGCGGCTCGTCACCGCGGTCGGCGCGGTAGATGCGGATGGGCACGCCCTCGGCCGTCTCGTCGCGGACCGAGGGCAGCTGCGTGAGCGGCCCGCGCTGGGCCGCGAGGCCGTCGACGGCGCGCATCTCCCGGATCCGCTCCAGATCGAGCGTGGCCGGGTCGACGCCCAGGTCAGACGGGTAGGCGGCGATGTACGCGCGTGCCTGGGGATGCAGCGACATGATCGAAGCCTAGCGGGCCGCCTCCACGAGCGCATCGAACAGGCCGTTGCCCTTCCCGCCGTCGCCGGTCTCGCGCTCCGGGTGCCACTGCACGCCCACGCCGAACCGGTGGCCCTGCAGCTCGATGCCCTCCACGATCTGGTCGTCCGCCCAGGCCACGGCCAGCAGCCCGGTGCCGAGCCGGCGCACCGACTGGGTGTGCGGGGCGACGGCCTTCACGTGGTCGCCGACGGCCTTGCCGAGCTTGCTCGACACGCTCACCTGGATGCGGTGCGGGGCGCCCGGCTCGTTGTGCCGCTCGCTCTCCAGCATCTCGGGCAGCCACGGGATGAGGCTGCCGCCCTGGGCCACGTTGAGCACGTGCATGCCGCGGGCGATGCCCAGGACGGGGATGTCGGCCTGCACGGCGGCCCTGGCCAGGGCCAGCTCGAACCGGTCGCGGTGCGGCTGCGGCTCGGGGGCGCGCGGGTCCTGCTCGTCGCCGTAGGCGGCCGCGCCCACCTCGGTGCCGCCGGTCAGCACGACGCCGCGCAGCCCGCTGACGTAGGCGGCGATGGCGTGGGAGTTGATCGGCGGCAGCACGACCGGCGCGCCGCCGGCCCTTTCGATCGCTCTGGCGTACGAGGGCGGGGAGAGCACGGCCTCCCGTACGTAGTCATCCCAGCGGGCGGCTTCGAAGTAGGCGGTGACGCCTATCAGCGGTCGGGACATGCGATCTCCAGGGGAGCGTTGTGCAGGGGTGGCCTGGGGCGCAGGCACATGCCCCATCATGGCGCACACCATTTCGGTTATGTCGCTTGTCCCACAAGTCTCCTGGGGGCTGCCCCTCTGGAGCCCGCCGTCCGGTCCCGCGGCGGGGCGGGCGGGGTGAGCCGGAGCAGGGCGGCGGGACGGGCAGACCGCCCGGCAATCCGCCCAAATCCCGAAATTTCATTATGAAAGGCGAATACAACTCCTATTCGCGTTCAATACTCGAAATACAGCCCCGGCAAGATGGGGAAAATAATGTGACCGTTACTGAAAGTTCAGATGTGCACCTCATTGGGTGAATCGGTTGTGAGGTTACAGAGGCGGTGTAACACTGGATTTCGAGCGATCGGATGTGCCGGGGCATACCGGACGCTCGTCACCCGGAGCCGCCAGGGAGGTGGGACGACACGACCGGAATAACTTTCCGGCCAATAGGACGGGTTGGGTATATGTCATTGAATCCGCGCCTGGTCAAGGAGAGCTTCTCCATCATCGAGCCGGTGGCCGACAAGGCGGCCGCCTACTTCTACGGCAGGCTGTTCGCGGAGAGCCCGCACCTTCGCGGGATGTTCCCGCCGGCCATGGACGTGCAGCGCGACCGGCTCTTCAGCGCGCTGGCCCGCATCGTGTGGAGCGTCGACAGCCCGGAGAGCATGCGCTCGTTCCTGGGCCAGTTGGGGAGGGACCATCGCAAGTACGGAGTGGTCGCCGAGCACTACACCGCCATCGGCAGCGCCCTGGTCGCCACCGTCCGGCGCTTCGCCGCCGACATCTGGAACGCCGAGATCGAGGCCGCGTGGGTGTCGGCGTACACCGCCGCGGCCAATCTGATGATCGAGGCGGCCGAGGCCGACGCCGGGGTCTCCCCCGCCTGGTGGCTGGCGGAGGTGCTGGACCACGAGCGCCCCCACGACGACATCGCGATCCTCACCCTGCGCCCCACCCAGCGGCTGCCGTTCACGCCGGGCCAGTACGTCAACGTGCAGACCTCACGCTGGCCGAGAGTGTGGCGGACGTACTCGATCGCGAACGCGCCGCGCCCGGACAACGCGCTCCGGCTGCACGTGCGCGCGGTGCCCGGCGGCTGGGTGTCCACCACGCTCGTCCGCGACACGCGCATCGGCGACACGGTCATGCTCGGGCCGCCGATGGGCACCATGACGCCGCCCGAGCGCGGCGTGCGGGACCTGCTGTTCGTGGCCGGCGGCACCGGGCTGGCACCGCTGAAGGCGATCATCGAGCAGGTGATCGCCTCCGGCTGCCGCCCTTCCATGCACCTGCTGTTCGGCGCGCGCACCTCGGCCGAGCTGTACGACCTGCAGGACCTGATCCGGCTGGAGTCCTCGTTCCCGTGGTTGCGGGTGCTGCCCGTGGTGTCGGACGAGCCGGGCTACGAGGGGATGCGCGGCCGCCTGCCGGACGTGACGCGCCGCTTCCACTCCTGGGCCGAGCACGAGGTGTACGTGTGCGGGCCGCCCTCCATGGTCACCGAGACCGTACGCAACCTGCAGGCCGACGGGGTGCCGCCGGCGCGCATCCACCGGGACGTGGTGCACGGCGAGCGGTGATCAGCGGAACGCCGCCGCGGTCTCGTCGTCGGCCGGCCAGAACGTCTCGATGGCCAGCTCGGAGACCGTCACCTCCACGGGCGTGCCGAAGGTCGCGATCGTGGTGAACATGGACAGCACGCGGTCGCCGTGCCTGATCCGCAGCGGCAGGAGGATGTCGCCGGGGCCGGGCACGTGCGCCACGTTCAGGTCCACCCCCGGATACCGGTAGGCGGCCAGCTCGTCGTGCAGCTCGGCCAGCCGCCCGTCGCCGGACATCTCGGCCTGCCTGCGCAGCCGGTGCAGCAGGTGGGCGCGGACCTCGGCCAGGTTCAGCAGCCGCCCGCCCATCGCCTCCGGGTGCAGCGACAGCCGCATCACGTTGACCGGTTCCTCCAGCAGCTCGGCCGGGACCCCCGCCATGAACATCCCGGCCGCCGGGTTGGCCGCCACCAGGTTCCAGGCGGCGTCCACGACCAGCGCCGGGTACGGCTCGTGCCCGGCCAGGATCGTGTCGAGCGCCTGCCGTACGACGTGCATCTCGGGCGCGCGCACCGCGCGCTCGGCGAACACCGGCGCGAACCCGGCCGCGATCAGCAGCCTGTTGCGGTGCCGCAGCGGCACCTCCAGCTCCTCCGCCAGCTTCATCACCATCTCCCTGCTGGGCCGGGCGCGCCCGGTCTCCAGGAAGCTGATGTGCCGGGCGGAGACGTCCGCCTCGATCGCCAGGTCGAGCTGGCTGACCCGGCGCCGCTGCCGCCACGATCGCAACAAATCACCAAAAGCCTCTTCTTGTACGGCCACAGCTCCCATGTCCCGATACGTTAGCGACAAAGGGGGAAGTGCCACGATTACCTGGCAGGTAATCGTGCGGCAAATCTCCCAGTACTCGGCGAGCCGGTCACCCGCGTGGCACGATGGCGGCATAGCGACCATGGGAGCGATGCCATGACAGACGCAGTGCTCGCGATCGGCACCCGCAAGGGCCTGTTCCTCGCCCGCTCCACCGCCGCAGGCGCGTTCCGCGTCGAGCCGATCGCGTTCTCCACCGTCGGGATCCACTCCGTGGCGATCGACACCGGGGGCGCGGCTCCCCGCCTGCTGGCCGGCATCGAGTACGGGCACTTCGGCCCCTCGGTCATGTACTCCGACGACCTCGGCGCGACCTGGCGGGAGGCCGAGAGCCCGCCGATCGCCTTCCCCGAGAAGACCGAGACCACGCTCACCCGCGTCTGGCAGCTCACGCCCTCCCCGTCGGAGCCCGGCGTGGTGTGGGCCGGCGTGGAGCCGGGCGCGCTGTTCAGGTCGGAAGACGGCGGCGTCACCTTCAGCCTGGTGGAAGGCCTGTGGGAGCACCCGCACCGGCCGCGCTGGCAGCCGGGCGGCGGCGGGCTGTGCCTGCACACGATCATCCCGCACCCGTCCGACCCGCGCGTGCTCGGCGTGGCGATCTCCACCGGCGGCTTCTACCGCACCACCGACGGCGGCCTGTCGTGGGAGGCGGCCAACCAGGGCATCCGCGCCCCGTTCCTGCCCGAAGGTCAGCAGTATCCGGAGTTCGGCCAGTGCGTGCACAAGGTGGCGATGGAAGCGGGCCGGCCGGACCGGCTGTTCCTGCAGCACCACTTCGGCGTCTACCGCAGCGACGACTTCGGCGGCTCCTGGCACGACATCGGCTCGGCGCTCCCCTCCGACTTCGGCTTCCCCGTCGTCACGCACCCGTCGCGCCCCGGCACGCTGTACGTGCTGCCGCTGCACGCCGACATGGACCGCACCCCGGTCGGCCACCGCTACCGCGTCTACCGCAGCACCGACGCCGGCGGGTCGTGGGAGCCGCTGGAGCGCGGCCTGCCCGAGGGGCCGGTGCACGCGAGCGTGCTGCGCGACGCGATGGCCGCCACGGAGGCGGGCCTGTTCTTCGGCACCCGCGGCGGCGAGGTCTACCGGTCGGCCGACGACGGCGCGAGCTGGTCGCTGGTGGCCTCCCACCTGCCTGACGTGCTGACCGTGCGGGCGGCGGTGCTCTGAGCCATGGCCCGTCCCGTGATGCTGGTCGTGTTCGTGCTCCCCGCCGCCCTGCGCAGGTGGGTGAGCGGCCGTACGGAAGTGAAGGTGTTCGCGGTCGGGCCCGACCGCGACTCGCCGCCCACCCTGGGCGCGGCGCTCGACGTGCTGCGCCGCACCCACCCGCTGCTGGAGGAGCGGATCAGGGACGAGTACGGGCGGATCCGCCGCCACATCAACATGGTCGTGTGCGGCGAGAACGCCCGCGGCCTCGGCAGCCTCGACTGCACGCTGCCGCCGGGCGCGGAGGTGTACGTCATGCCCGCCCTGGCCTGACCCGCTCGATCAGGGGCAGACGCGGCCGTTGGCCTCGAACGCCGCGTGCGTCAGCGGCATCAGCCCGGCCCACAGCGACTCCATCTTCTCGGCCACCATCTCGATCTCCCGCTGCGGGAACGACGGGAAGGCGGAGTCGTCGCGCCGCACCCGGAGCGAGAGGAAGTTCATCAGGGCGCGGGCGTTGCAGGTGGCGTACATCGAGGAGTAGAGGCCGACCGGCAGGACGGTCCGGGCTACCTCGCGGGCGACCCCGGCCTCCAGCATCTCCAGGTAGGCGCGGTAGGCCTGCCGGTAGCTCTCCGTCGTCGCCTCGGTCACCACCTTGTGCTGCTCGGGGGTGCCCTCGCGGAACACGTACTTGCCGGGCTTGCCTTCCTGCACCAGCTTGCGGTCGGGGCCGGGCACGTAGAAGACCGGCACGAGCTGACGGTATCGGCCCGACTCCTCGTTGTAGGAGAAGGTGCGGTGCCGCATGAACTCGCGGAAGACGAAGATCGGCGCGCTGACGTAGAAGGTCATGGACGAGTGCTCGAACGGCGTGCCGTGCCTGTCGCGCATGAGGAAGTTGATGAGGCCCTTGGACCGCTCGGGGTCGGCTTCGAGCTCGGCGAGCGAGCTCTCCCCCTTCGTGGAGACCCGCGCCGCCCAGAGCACGTCGGCGTCCGACGCGGCGGACTTGACGAGCTCCACGTCCATGTCGCCGCGGAACGTGATCTCAGGTTCGGCGCTGCCCATGGGAACCCCCCCGGTCGGTTCGGTGGTGATGACGGCATACAAGCAAACCACAGGCGGAGGCCGGGGCTCACAGGCGGTAGACGCGGCGGGCGTTCCCCGCGCCGATCATGTGGGCGATCCTGGCGGCGTCGGCGGCGCTCCACTCCCCCGCGTCCAGCCGGGCCTTCAGCGCCGCGCCGAGCGCGCGCCGGAAGTAGACCGCCCCCAGGTGGCACGTCTCGGCCAGCTCGCGGCAGCCGGACCCGTACAGCTGCTTGTGGAACGGGGCCAGCTCCAGCAGCTCGGCCAGCACCCGGGGCGACCCGGCGCCGGTGTGGGCCAGGGCGAGCCCGACGTCCACGTACACGTGCGGGAAGGCGTGCGCCAGATAGGCGGCCTGGCGCTGGTACGGATAGCAGGTGAGCAGGACGACCGGCACCCCGGCCGGCTGCAGCGCCCGGATGAAGCCGGTGAGCAGGGCCGGGTCGGCGAGGTGCGGCCCGGCGTCGCAGGCGCCGAGGCCGGCGTGGATCTGCAGCGGCAGCCCGCGCTCCCTGGCCACGTCGGCGGCCGACCAGAGCAGGTGGCGGGCCAGCGCGGGCTCGGCGAGCGGCTGCTTGGGGTCGGCGAGCCGCCGGTTGGCGGCGGCGAGCACCGCGCCCCGGCTGGGCCTCGCGGGGTCGAGGCCGAGGCCGCACAGACCGGCCACCACGGTCTTGAGCGCGACCGCGCGGGCGGCGCGGGCGGACAGCTCGTCGCCGAGGCTGTCGAGGTAGTCGACGGCGACGCCCGCCATCTCGGCGACGTCCTGCTCGATCTGCTCGATCCTGACGACCTCGCCGGCCGCGGCCTCGCCGCCGGACCCCATCTCGGCCGCCGTCAGCAGGTCGGCGCCCTCGGGGCCGGTGTCGACGAGGAAGGCCGACACGCCGGACGCCCGCAGCAGGAGCCGGTTGACCTCGGCCGCGCCCAGCTCGGCGCGGCGGGACAGGTAGATGGGCGGCGGCGCGTGCGGCTCCAGGCCGAGCACGGGCGCGCACCAGCGCCGCACGGCCGCGCCGAGCGGGGTGTCGAAATGGGTGGTGCCGGGCGGGGCCGGGCTGCCGCCCTCGTTGAGCAGCAGCTCGAACCGCCCGCGGGTCAGCTCGTCGCGGCGCACCCCGTGGCAGGCGTGGTCGACGAGCGGGGCGAGCAGGGCGTCACGCACCGTGTCGGGCAGGTCTACGGGGAGCATGCGGGAGACTCTAGGCGGTCCCCGCACGCGCCCGCGGACGTTTTACCCACTCACCGGCGGCACAGGCGCAGCACGTTCCTGATCACCTTGGCCCCGGCGCCGTCCTCGGCGGTGAGGATCGACTCCGGGTGGAACTGTACGCCGAAGCGGCGCCGGTCGGGGTCCTCGATCGCCATGACGTTGCCGTCGGGGGTGACCGCGGTCGGGGTGAAGCCGACGACGCCGGGCCGCTTGGCGTGCAGCGAGTGGTAGCGGGCGGCGGTGAACTCCTCGGGCAGCCCGTCGAGCAGCACGCCGGCGCCGAGCCGGGAGACCTGCCCGCGCTTGCCGTGCTCGGGGTAGTCGAGCAGTTCGAGCGTGCCGCCGGCGTGCTCGACCATCGCCTGCAGGCCGAGGCAGACGCCGAACACCGGCAGGTCTCGTGCGTAGATCTGGTCGATGAGCGCGGCCGTGCCGAAGTCGGCGGGCCAGCCCGGGCCGGGCGAGAGCACCACCAGGTCGGGGCCGATCTCGTCGAGCATCTCCGTCGGGAAGCCGTGGCGCAGCGTCACCACGTCGGCGCCCTCCTGGCGGAAGTAGTCGGCGAGCGTGTTGACGAAGGAGTCCTCGTAGTCGACGAGCAGCACCTTCATGCCCAGCCCCGGCTGCTCCCTGGCCGGGGTCTCGGCCACGGTGTCGGGCGCGCCGACCGCGGCGAGCGCGCCGAGCAGGGCGCTGGCCTTCAGCTCGGTCTCGCGCTCCTCGGCCTCGGGGTCGGAGTCGAACAGCAGGGTGGCGCCGGCCCGCACGGTGGCCAGGCCGTCCTTGATCTGGGCGGTGCGCAGGGTGAGGCCGGTGTTCATGGAGCCGTCGAAGCCGATGAACCCGATGGCGCCGCCGTACCAGCGGCGGGTGGTGGCCTCGTGGTCCTCGATGAACTGCATGGCCCAGGTCTTGGGCGCGCCGGTGACGGTGACGGCCCACATGTGGGTGAGGAAGGCGTCCAGCGCGTCGAACTCGGGGCGCAGCCGGCCCTCGATGTGGTCCACGGTGTGGATGAGCCGCGAGTAGAGCTCGATCTGACGGCGGCCGATGACCTTGACCGTGCCGGGGACGCAGATGCGCGACTTGTCGTTGCGGTCGACGTCGGTGCACATGGTCAGCTCCGACTCCTCCTTGACGCTGGTCAGGAGGGTGCGGATGGCCTCGGCGTCGCCGACCGGGTCGGCGCCGCGGGCGATGGTGCCGGAGATCGGGCAGGTCTCGACCCGGTCGCCGCTGACGCGCACGTACATCTCGGGCGAGGCGCCGACGAGGTGCTCGCCCTCGCCGAGGCTGATGATGAACTCGTACGGGGCGGGGTTGCTCTTGCGCAGCCCGCGGTAGAAGCCGGACGGGTCGGCGCAGGTGGCGTGGAAGACCTGGCCGGGCACCACCTCGAACAGGTCGCCGCGCTTGAACCGCTCCTTGGCCGCGGCCACGACCTCTGAGTACTGGCCCCTGGGCGGGTTGGGCGGCACCTCGGCGGGGGCGACCTGCGGGCGGGCCTCGCCGGTGCGCTCCAGGCCGCGGGTGCTCCGGCCGTCGACGGTGAACTCGTAGCGGCGCTCGAAGCAGGTCTCGCGCTGGCGGTCGATGACCACGAGCCGGTCGGGCAGGTGGAGGACGAGGTCGCGCTGGTCGGCGGGGCGGTCGAGCCGGTGCTTGATCGGCTCGAACTGGAAGGCGAGGTCGTAGCCGAACGCGCCGTAGAGCCCGAGGTGCGGGTCGGCGCCCTTGAAGGTCGCGATGACCTCGCGGATGGCGGTGAAGACGGTGGGCCGGCGGCTGCGCATCTCCTCCGGCAGCAGGTCCTCCGACTCCGGGACGTGCACCTGCACGAAGTCGGCGGTGGGCTCGCCGACCGGCTTGCCCGCGGCGAGCAGGCAGGAGGCGACGGCGGGCAGCACGACCCGGCCGCGCTCGTTGAGCGCCCTGGCCGAGATGGTGCGGCCCTTGGCGACCAGCTCCACGCAGGGGTCGACGTAGCCGAAGGCCCATCGGCTGTAACGGCCGGGGTAGTCCATGCCCGAGGAGAACGCGCCGCCGCGCCGCTCTCCCAGAGCCGTCACGATCTCTTCGAGCGCGTCCTCGGACACCTCGCGCACCTCGAGCTCGACGTCGATGCCCTTGGCGGTGGTATATCCGCTCGTCTCCACTGCTGCCCCTTCGCGCACTTCGATCAACGAGCCCCGGGGCGAACACGACAAAGGCCGCCGAACCGGGGCGGCCTGCCAGAGGGTATGCGAAATCTTCGCGCCGCCTAGGAGCGGCGCCACCACTGAAGCTCGGCGTGAGTTCGCATGAGGCAAGGCTACTCCGGGCTGTCAAGATCGCGCAACGCGACGCGCAGGTGGCACGAAGGATCTACGGCGCATAGGTTGGATCGTCATGGACAGCCCCCTCGCGTGGCGGCCGGTCACCGCCGTCTCCGCGGTCCTCGTGACGCTGCTGCTGGCACTGAGCCCCCGCTACGGCTACCACCGCGACGAACTGTACTTCCGGGCACTCGCGGACTACCCGGACTGGGGGTACGTGGACCAGCCGCCGTTCACGCCGATGGCCGCCAGGCTGTCCATGGCGCTGTTCGGCGACTCGCCGACCGCGCTGCGGGTGCTGCCCGCGCTGGCGGCGGCGCTGCTGGTGGTGCTGACGGCGCTGATCGCCCGCGAGCTGGGCGGGGGCGGCGCGGCGCAGACCCTGACCGCGGCCGGCACCGCGACGGGCGCCTACACGCTGATCGCCGGGCACACACTGCTCACCGCGAGCTTCGACCTGCCGATCTGGGCGGCGGCCATCCTGTTCATGCTGAAGGCGCTGCTGCGCGACGAACGCTGGTGGCTCGCGGCCGGCGCGGTGATCGGCGCGGCCACGTACAACAAGCTTCTGATCGTGATGCTGGTGCTGGGGCTCGCGGCCGGGCTGCTGGCCGCGGGGCCGCGGCGGCTGCTGGCGAGCAAGTGGCTGTGGGCGGGGGCGCTGGTCGCGGCCGTGCTGGCGCTGCCGAACTTCGTCTACCAGCTCACCCACGACTGGCCGCAGCTGAAGATGGCGGCGGGGCTGAGCGAGGGCGACGGCGACACGATGCGGCTGCTGTTCACGCCGATGCAGCTGCTGCTGTTCGGGCCGGTGGTGGCGGTGATCGCCGGCTTCGGGTTCGTGCGGCTGTGGCGTGACCGGCGGGTGCGGGCGCTGGCCGTCGCCTATCCGGCGGCCGCGGTGGTGACGGTGATCAGCGGCGGCCGGTTCGACTACACGGCGGGGCTGGTCCTGCTGCTGTTCGCCGCGGGCTGCGTGACGGCGGAGTCGGCGGGGCGGGAGAAGATCAAGTCGGCGGGCCTGTCGCTGGCGGTCAACGGGCTCGGCAACGCGGTGATCACACTGCCGCTGGTGCCGCTGACCATGCTGGCGAGCACGCCGGTGCCCCTGATCAACGAGGTGGCGCGCGAGTCGATCGGCTGGCCGGCGTTCAACGCGGCCGTCACCGGGGTCCTTGACTCGCTGCCGCCGGACGAGCGCCGGCGCGCCGTCGTGGTCACGGGCAACTACGGGGAGCACGGCTCGCTCGTGCAGGGCGGCCTGACGCGGGTCTACTCCGGCCACAACCAGCTCTGGGAGTACGGGCCGCCGCCGGACGACGGGGACCCGGCGATCATCGTGAACGTCGGCAGGATGCGGCGCGACCTGCAGTACTCCTCCTGTGAGGTGCGTGCCAGGGTCGACAACGGCCTGGGGCTGGACAACGAGGAGCAGGACATGCCGGTGTTCCTGTGTCAGGGGCTGCGGCAGCCGTGGACGGCGACCTGGCATCGGTGGCAGCAGTTCGACTGACCACATTACATTTTGTGACATACCGCGCATTGTCAGGATTTTCTCTTGCAATCCCGACAAGGTCTCTTCACTCTTCTCCACAGAGCCGTAAAGATCAGCTCTTTCCCGCTGGTGTGAAGGAGAGCCGGTGCCCAACACCCCCCGCTGGCGCGCGCTCCTGACAGGAGCCGTCGCCGCATTAGCCATGATCGTCCCGAACGGAGTGGCCCAAGCGGCGCCCCCTCCGGACAAAATCAACAAGTCGGTCCAGGCTCAGCTGGACAGCGAGGACAAGGCCACCTTCTGGGTGCGGATGAAGGACGACGCCGACCTGAGCGGCGCCCGCCGGGCCACCGGCAAGCAGGACAAGGCCGAGCGGGTCTACGAGGCCAAGACCGAGAAGGCCGACGCCTCGCAGGCCGGTCTGCGCAAGCTGCTGGACCAGCACCGCGCCGAGTACACCCCGTTCTGGATCGTCAACGCCGTCAAGGTGACGGCCGGGTCGAAGCTGGCGGCGGAGATCGCCGGGCTGCCCGAGGTGGAGCGGATCGAGCCGGTCCGCACGCTGACGCTGCCCAAGCCGGAGCCGGCCAAGGCCGAGGCGCGGGTGAACGCGGTCGAGTGGAACATCGACCGGGTCAACGCCCCGCGCGTGTGGGAGGAGCTGGGCAACCGCGGCGAGGGCATCGTGGTGGCCAACATCGACACCGGCGTCCAGTTCGACCACCCCGACCTGCGGGACGCGTACCGGGGCAGGAACCCGGACGGCACGGTCACCCACGACTACAACTGGTTCGACCCCGCGGGGGTCTGCCCGACGGCGGTGCCGTGCGACAACAACGGCCACGGCACCCACACGATGGGCACCATGGTCGGCGCGAACGGCATCGGCATGGCCCCGGGCGCGCGCTGGATCGCGGCCAAGGGCTGTGAGGTCAACACCTGCACCGACGCCTCGCTGCTGGCCTCCGGCCAGTGGGTGCTGGCGCCGACCGACGCGAACGGCGAGAACCCGCGCCCCGACCTGGCCCCCGACATCGTCAACAACTCCTGGGGCGGCGACGGCTTCGACCCCTGGTACAAGGAGACGGTCGAGGCGTGGGTCGCGGCGGGCATCTTCCCGGCGTTCTCCAACGGCAACGAGGGCCCGTCCTGCCAGAGCAGCGGCTCGCCCGGCCAGTACGAGATCAGCTACAGCGCCGGCGGGTTCGACGTGAACAACGCGCTGTACGTGAACTCCAGCAAGGGCGCGGGCGAGAACGGCGAGATCAAGCCGAACATCGCCGCCCCGGCCGTGAGCGTGCGCTCCTCCGTGCCCGGCGGCTACGCGGCCGGCACCGGCACCTCGATGGCCTCGCCGCACGTGGCGGCCACGGTCGCGCTCATGTGGTCGGCCTCGCCGGGGCTGCACGGCGACATCGCCGCCACCCGGCCGCTGCTCGACAGCACGGCCGTGGACGTCGCCGACACCAGCTGCGGCGGCACGGCCGCCGACAACAACGTGTGGGGCGAGGGCCGGCTCGACGCCTACGCCGCGGTGCGGGCCACGCCTCAGGACAGCCTCGGCGGGCTGACCGGCGCGGTCACCGCGGGCGGGCAGCCGGTGGCCGGCGTGACGGTCACGATCGACGGCCCGACCGACCGCACGCTGGTGACGGGCGACGACGGCGCGTTCTCGTTCGTCCGCCTGCTGCCCGGCGAGTACCAGGTGACGGCCGCGAAGTTCGGTTACGAGAGCGGCACCGCGACCGCGACCGTCACCGGCGACCAGACCACCACCGTGGACCTGACCATGACCGCGGTCGCGGCGGGCACGGTGTCCGGCACGGTCACGACCGCGGGCGCGCCGGAGCCGGACGCCCGGGTGACGGCCTCGGGCACGCCGCTCAGCGCGGTGACCGACGCCTCCGGCCGGTACGAGCTGACGCTGCCGCGCGGCGAGTACGAACTGGTCGTCACCCCGGTGTCGCGCTGCTCCGCGGGCGCCACCGTGTCCGTGACGGTCGACGGCGACGTGACCAGGGACGTCGAGCTGCCGCTGCGCGGTGACAACTTCGGCTACACCTGCCGCGCGGGCGCCGAGCCGTACGTCGCGGGCACCGAGAAGCTGGCGCTGACCGGCGACGACGAGGCGGTCCAGGTGACGCTGCCGTTCCCCGTCCCGTTCTACGGCACCGGCCAGAGCCGGGCCTGGGTCGTCACCAACGGGTTCCTCACCTTCGCCGAGGCCCGGCTGACCACGCCGAGCAACAGCCGCCTGCCGAGCACGGGCACCCCGAACAACGCCGTCTACCCGCTCTGGGACGACTTCATCGTGGACGCGGAGAGCGGCGTGTACACGGGCGTGGTCGGGACGGCTCCGCACAGGCGGTTCGTGGTGGAGTGGCGCAACGTGAAGTTCTACGCCGACCAGAACCTGCGCGTGTCGTTCGCGGCCCTGCTGGGCGAGGACGGCTCGATCGGCTTCCGCTACAAGGACATGGAGACCGATCGGGAACGGGGCGCGTTCGGCACCGTCGGCGTGGAGAACGCCGCCGGCAACGACGCGCTGCTCTACCTGTACGAGGAGCCCGCCCTGGCCGCCGGCCAGAGCGTGACCATCACGGCGAGCAGGCACGGCCTGGTGACCGGCGTGGTGTCCGACGCCAACGACGGCGACCCGCTGCCCGGCGCGACGGTGCGGATCGGCGACGTGGCGACGTTCACCACCGGCGCCGACGGCTCCTTCTACGGCCAGGTGCTGGCCGGCGACTACGACGTGGAGGTGTCCAAGGAGCACTACGGCACGTTCACCCAGGCCGTGACGGTGGCCCCGGCCACGGTGCAGCGGATCGACACGGCGCTGGTGACCGGGCGGGTGGCCGCCTCGGCCGCCGAGCTGACCGTGGTGATGCCGCAGGGCCAGAGCAGGACGCGCACGATGGAGCTGACGAACCTCGGCTCGCCGACCCCGTACACGATCACCACGGATCCGGCGGGCGGCTGGCTCGGCGTCACCCCGGCCTCGGGCACCCTGGCCACGGGCCAGAAGGCGACGCTCAGGGTGACGGTGTCGAGCGACGGCGTGCAGCCGGGCTCGACCCGGGCCGGGAAGCTCCTGATCAGGTCGGCCAGCGGGCGGCAGCCGGTGATCGAGATCACGGTGACCGTCGTGGTGCCGAGGCACCAGGTGGCGGTGGACGTGGGCGCCACCCGGGGGTCCACGGACGCCGCCGGTGACGCCTGGACGCCGGACCGGCGCTACAGCGCGGGCTCGCACGGGTACGTCGCCACCTCCTCCGCAACCCACAGCACGAACAAGACGATCAAGGGCACCGAGGACCAGGCGCTGTTCAGGACCGCCCGCGAGCGGATGCTGGAGTACCGCTTCGACGCCGTGCCCAACGGCGTCTACACGGTCGAGCTGGACTTCGCCGAGATCCGCAACATGGCCATGGGGCGGCGGGTGTTCGACGTGCTGGTCGAGGGCCAGCTCGCCATCCCGGCCCTGGACCTGGCCCTGGAGGCGGGCACGTACACGGCGGTGAGCAGGCAGTACACGGTGCGGGTCACCGACGGCCAGCTCAACGTCAGGTTCGCGGCCCGGGACGGGGCGACGATCGTCAACGCGATCCGCGTCTCGGAGCGGCCGGACAAGACCGCGCCGTAACGGCCGCGCGGGGGCGACGCCCGCCGCCGCCCCCGCGCACGCCGGTCCGTCCGGCCGGATCGGCCGGGCTCCGGGCTACCGCCTGCGCGGCCACGTATGTTACTGGTAGGTAATGCGACGCGTACGTGTCCACCGTGACATCCCCGTGCGGATGCCCGACGGCGTCACCCTGCTGGCCGACCGCTACGTCCCCGCCGGGGCGGAGCGGGCGCCGGTCGTCCTCATCCGCTCCCCGTACGGCCGCCGCGGCCTGTTCGGGCTGCTGTACGGGCGCGGGTTCGCCTGGCACGGCTTCCAGGTGGTGATGCAGAGCTGCCGGGGCGGCTTCGGCTCCGGCGGCGATCTCGACCCGCTCGGCCACGAGCACGACGACGGCCTGGCGACGATCGCGTGGATGCGCGAACAGCCCTGGTACGGGGGCTCGTTCGCCATGTTCGGCCCCTCTTACCTGGGGTTCACCCAGTGGGCCGTGGCCCCGTACGCCGGCCCTGACCTGAAGGCGATGGCCACCCAGATCACCGCCTCCCAGTTCAGGGACGCCGCGTACGTGGGCGGCGCGTTCGCGCTGGAGTCGGCGCTGAGCTGGACCACGCTCACCGAGCACATGGGCCGCCGCTTCGGCGGCGCGGCCGGGCTGACCGCGCCGCGGGTGACGCGGCGGGCCGTGCTGTCGGGGCGGCCGGTGGGCGAGCTGGACCTGGCGTCGGCGGGCCGGCCGCTCCGCTTCTACCGCGACCTGCTGGCGCACCACGCCGACCCGGCGCCGTACTGGACCCGGCGCGACCACTCCCCCAAGGTCGGCGAGGTGGACGCGGCGGTCACCATGCTCGGCGGCTGGTACGACGTGTTCCTGCCGTGGCAGCTCAAGGACTACGCGGCGTTGCGGGCGGCGGGCCGGCGGCCGTACCTGACGATCGGCCCCTGGTACCACATCGACGCCCGCCACATCGGCCCGTCGATGGCCGAGTCGCTCGCCTGGTTCCGCGCCCACCTGCTGGGCGACGTCTCCGGGCTGCGCGACCAGCCGGTGCGGCTGTACGTGACGGGGGCCGAGGAATGGCGCGAGTACCCGGACTGGCCGGTGCCCGGCCTGCGGCGGCGGCGCTGGCACCTGCAGCACGGCTTCGGGCTGGGCACGGACGGGCCGCTGGAGTCGGAGCCGGACCGGTTCCGCTACCACCCGGACCATCCGACGCCGGTGATCGGCGGCCCGGTGCTGCTGGCCGACTCCCGGCCGCGCGACCAGCGCCGCCTGGAGGCCCGGCGCGACGTGCTCGTCTACAGCTCGCCCCCGCTGGAGTCCGACCTGGAGATGATCGGCCCGGTCAGCGCGGAGCTGTACGTCCGCTCCAGCACCCCGTACGCGGACGTGGTCGTCCGGGTGTGCGACGTGCACCCGGACGGGCGGTCGATGAACGTGTGCGAGGGCGTGCGCCGCCTCGGCCCGCTGGACGCCGATACGCTGGGGGACGTGCGCAGGGTACGGGTGGAGCTGTGGCCGATCGGCCACCGGTTCAGGCGGGGCCACCGCGTCCGCGTGCACGTCGCCGCGGGCGCCTATCCGACGATCGCCCGTAACCCCGGCACCGGCGATCCTCTCACCCATTCCGGCGGGCCGATGGTGCCGAGCGACGTCGAGGTCTTCCACTCCCCCGATCACCCGTCCGCCGTGATCATGCCGCTGTGCGCGCCGCCCGGCTGATGTCGCTCGTGCTGCTGCTGCAGGGCCGCGGCGGCATGACGGCGGCGGAGCTGGCCCGCGAGCTGGAGGTGTCGGAGCGCACCGTCCACCGCGACGTGCTGGCGCTGTCCTCGGCCGGCATCCCTGTCTACGCCGACCGGGGGCGCGGCGGCGGCTACCGGCTGCTGGAGGGATACCGGACCCGGCTGACCGGGCTGGACCGGGCGGAGGCCGAGGCGCTGTTCCTGTCCGGCGTCCCGGGCGCGCTGCGCGAGATGGGGCTGCAGGAGGTGGCGGCGACGGCCCGGCTGAAGGCCGCCGCCGCGCTCTCCCCCGGGCTGCGCGACGCCCCCGCGACGGCCGCGCAGCGCTTCCACCTGGACGCGCCCGGCTGGTTCGCGCACGACTCCCCACCGCCGCCGCAGCTCGCCCCGCTGGCCAGGGCGGTGTGGGGTGACCGGCGGGTGACCGCCGGATACAAGGGACGCACGCGCACCCTGGAGCCGTACGGGCTGGTGCTCAAGGCGGGCGCCTGGTACCTCGCGGCCCGATCCCCGTCCCCACCATCACCGAAACCAGGACCGGGACCGTCACCTGGGCCGGGGCCGTCATCGGCACAGCCGCAGGGGCAGTCGGCGGGGCAGGCGCGGTTCCTGTTGTTCCGGGTGGACCGGTTCGGTGAGATCACCGTGCGCGACGACGTGTTCGTCCGGGATCCGGGCTTCGACCTGGCCGCGTTCTGGACCGAGCAGTCGGCCGCGTTCGGCCACTCGCTGCTGCGGACCTCGATCACGCTGCGGCTCACCGAAGCCGGGCTGCGGATGCTGCGGCACGTCGCCGACCCGGCGGCGCTGCCGGACGCGGTGGCCTCACTTCAGCCCGACGGCACGGTGCGGCTCCGCGTGGAGTCGATCGAGATCGCGTACTCGCAGGTGCTGCGTTTCGGGCCGGAGGCGGAGGTGCTGGAGCCGGCGGAACTACGGTCGATGGTCGCGGAGGCCGCCGCCCGCATGACGGCGCTCTACCGGTAGTCGTCCGGGTTCGGCTGCTTGCCGCCGTCGGTGTCGGCGATGAACCGCCACACGTCGGGGCGGCTGCCGTCCACGTCGGTGAAGCCGTACTCCTTGGCCAGCGTGCCGCTGTCGACGGACTTGCCGGACCAGCGCGCCCGGTCGGGGTCGGTGGCCAGGGCGGCGACGGCGCGACCCGCGTACGCCGGGGTCTCCGAGACCGCGAACGACGGCTCCCGCTTGGCCCCGTCGCGCCAGTTCTCCTCGGTGACGCCGAAGTTCTCCAGCATCGCCTCCGAGCGCAGGAACCCCGGCGTGAGCGCCACCGCCGTGCCGCCGTGCGGGCGCAGTTCGTGCGCCTGGCTGAAGGCGAGCCGGTTCACCGACATCTTGACCAGGTCGTAGTAGAGGTTCTCCCGGTAGCGGGGGGCGTTGAAGTCCCAGGTGCCGTCGGTGACCTCGACGACCAGGCCGCCCTTGTTCCTGATCAGGAGCGGCAGCGCGTGGTGGCTGGTGATGAGGTGGGTGTGCACGCCCAGGCTGAGCATCCTCAGCCCCTTCTCCAGGTCCTGCTCCCAGACCGGGGTGTTCCAGCTCCAGAGCTTGTCGCCGCCCCAGACGTCGTTCACCAGCACGTCGAGCCGGCCCTGCTCGCGGTCGATCCGCTCGACCAGGGCCTTGACCTGGGCCGGATCAAGATGGTCCACCCGCACGGGGATGCCGGTGCCGCCGGCCTTCGTCACCAGTTCCGCCGTCTCCTCGATCGTCTCGGGCCGGTCCATCTCCGAGCGCCGCTCCCGGGTCGTCCTGCCGGTGCAGTAGACCGTCGCGCCGGCGGCGCCGAGTTCGACGGCGATGCCACGTCCTGTTCCGCGGGTCGCGCCCGCCACCAAAGCAATCATGCGACCAGGTTTCCCGGAAAAGAGGACATCCACTGTCATGTTTTCTCGATAGATTCTTCTCATGACGGACGTCCATCCGGCCTGGTTGCCTCCCGAGGCGTTCCGGGCGATCGGATCCCGGCGGGTCCTCGTACACGGGGACGGGCCGCTCGCCGGCACGGTCCGCGACGAGGTCGCGCGGGCCTGCGCCCGGTTCGGCGGGAGCCTGTGCGACGGCGGGGAGGCCGACCTCGTGCTGGCCACGTCCGACCACCTCCCGGCCCACGCGCGCGCGGTCCTTTACGGCGAAGAGGCCGGGGAAACCGGCGCCGCGCCCGGAGGAGACGAGGCGTTTCCGACCGGGCGGCGCGACAGGATGACCGGTACGCCCGACGGCGACGAGAACTTCCTCGTCGGGCGGCGGGGTGGGGTGACCGTGGTGGCCGGCGAGGGGGCGGGGCTGCTGTACGGGCTGTTCCATGTCGTCCGGCTGGGCGAGCGGGCGTTCGGCGCGGACTTCCCGGCCGAGCGTCATCGGCCCGCGATGCGGCGGCGGATGCTCGACCACTGGGACAACGTGGACGTGCATCCCGTGATGGGGCAGGTCGAGCGCGGGTACGCGGGCGGTTCGATCTTCTGGGCGGACGGCGGCCCGCGCGGCGACCTGGACCGGGTGCGCGCCTACGGGCGGCTGCTGGCCGCCGCCGGCGTCAACGCGGTCGCGGTGAACAACGTCAACGTGCACGCCACCGAGGCGCGGCTGCTCACCGACCGGCTCGGCGACGTGGCCGCCCTCGCCGGCGCGCTGCGCCCGTACGGGATCAGGGTCCATCTGTCGGTCACCTTCGCCGCGCCCGTCGTCCTCGGCGGGCTGTCCACCGCCGACCCGCTGGACGAGGACGTGCGGGCCTGGTGGGCGGGGGCGACCGCGCGGGTGTACGAGGCGATCCCGGATTTCGGCGGTTACCTGGTCAAGGCCGACTCGGAGGGGCAGCCGGGGCCGTTCGCCTATGGGCGCAGCCACGCCGACGGGGCCAACCTGCTGGCCGGCGCGCTCGCCCCGTACGGCGGGGTGGTGCACTGGCGGGCCTTCGTCTACGACCACCGGCAGGACTGGCGCGACCGTTCCACCGACCGGGCGCGGGCCGCTTACGACCACTTCGCACCGCTCGACGGGGAGTTCGCGGGGAACGCGATCCTCCAGGTCAAGCACGGGCCGATCGACTTCCAGGTGCGCGAGCCGGTCTCGCCGGTGATCGCCGCGATGCCGCGCACCCGGCTGGCGGTGGAGCTGCAGGTGACGCAGGAGTACACCGGCCAGCAGCGGCACGTCTGCTACCTGGCGCCGATGTGGCGCGAGGTGCTCGGTTTCGAGCCGTGGGGTCCCGGCGGCCGGACGGTGGCCGGCGTCGCCGGCGAGCTGGTGGCGGTCTCGAACGCCGGCGACGACCCGTACTGGACCGGGCATCCGCTCGCGCAGGCCAACCTGTACGCGTTCGGGCGGCTGGCCTGGGACCCGGGGCTCGGCCCGGCGGAGATCCTCGACGAGTGGATCGGCCTGACCTTCCCGGACACGGCCGACCGCCTGCGGGAGCCGCTGCACGCGATCATGAACGGTTCGTGGGAGACGTACGAGCGCTACACGGCGCCGCTCGGCGTCGGCTTCATGGTCCGGCCCGGTCACCACTACGGCCCGGACGTGGACGGCTACGAGTACACACCGTGGGGCACGTACCACTTCGCTGACCGCGACGGGGTCGGCGTGGACCGGACGCGCGCCACCGGCACGGGCTGCACCGGCCAGTACCCGGAGCCGTGGTCGGAGGTGTACGAGTCGGCGGAGCGGTGCCCGGACGAGCTGCTGCTCTTCTTCCACCACGTCCCGTACGGTCACGTACTGCACAGCGGGAAGACGGTCATCCAGCACATCTACGACACCCACTTCGCCGGCGCGGAGGAGGTCGCGGAGCTGCGGCCCGTCTGGGACGGGCTGGTCGGGCTGGTGGACCCGGCGCTGCACGCCCGGGTGCGTGAGCTGCTGGACGAGCAGCTCCGTTCCGCCCGGGAGTGGCGCGACCAGATCAACACGTACTTCTTCCGCAAGTCGGGCGTGCCCGACGCGCACGGCCGCCGCATTCACTGACCGGACACGAAGCGCTCGCGGATCTCGGCGATCATCGGCCGGCTGTTGCGCAGCAGCCCCGCCGCGAACGCGGACGCCAGCGCCAGCGGCGCCAGCTCGGTGGCCAGCAGGGTGAGCCCGCCCGCCACGACCAGCAGGCACGCGTTGCCCAGCGTGGCACCCGGGCACCGGGCCAGGAAGTACGAGGCCAGCCGGGCGACGTCCACAGCCCTGAACCGGAACAGCGACGCGATCACCAGCGCGTTGGCGGCCCACAGCGCGGCCGCCACCGCGACGGCGACCAGCAGGGCCGCCCACCAACCCGGCACCCCGGCGGCGGCGAAGTGCGCCAGGTTGACCCCGACCACGGTCATGCCGGCCAGCCACGGCGCCCAGACCTTCAGCACGTCGGCGGCGTTGGCCCGGTAACCGCGCAGGAACGCGGCCGCCGGTGACAGGTCCGCCAGGCCGGCGCCGCGGTGGCGCAGCGCGTACAGCGCGGCCGACAGCGCCGGGCCGGCCGGCAGCGCGCAGAGCGCGTACAGCGGCAGGTTGCTCGCGTCGCGGTCGAGCAGCACCAGCCCGGCCAGGCCCGGCGCGGTGGCGGCCAGCAGCAGCAGCTCGACGACCAGCATCGTGTAGATCAGGGCGGCGGCGCGCGAGAGCGGCCCTTCTCCGAACCGCCGCCCGGCGGTCACCTCGCCCATCGGCTCAGCCGTGCTCCTTCTTGAACCGGTCCGCGGCGGCGTTGACCAGGTCGATGTAGGTGGTCATGTTCTTGGCTTCGAGCTCCTTGACGTAGGCGTCCCACTCGGCCAGGTCGCGCTCGCCGAGGATGAACTTGAGCGTGTTCTGGGTGACGTGGTCCTTCAGCGGCGTCTCCCAGAGGGTCGACCGCTCGCGCTCCTCGTCGGTGAACGGGTGCGGCGGGTCCACCGGCCACTGCTTCCTGGCGTTCATCACGTTCTGGAACTCCAGCTCCTCCTCGGAGAAGGTGGACTGCAGCAGCTTGGTGGTGCCGCCGTAGGCGAACACGCCGTTGCCGAAGCCGAAGTCCTTCTGCAGGTGCTTGGAGGCGCCCGGGTTGAGGCCGACCATGTCGATGTCGTCGGCGAGCTTGTAGGCGCCGGCGGAGTCCTTGGTGTACGTGGTGCCCTCGACGCCCCACTTGGCGAACTCCTGGCCCTCGTCGGAGTACCACAGCCAGTCGATGAACTGCATCATGGCCACGAAGTTCGGATTGTCCTTGGCCTTGCTGGAGATCATGATGCCGTTCTCCAGCCGGGTGCCGATCTTGTAGTCGCCGACCGGGCCCATGGGCACCGGGATCTTGGCGACCTTGGCCCCCTCGACCGTCTTCTCCAGCGGCCCGCGGTAGTCGTTGATCAGGCTCTGCGCGTTGGTGCTGATGACGAAGGACTTGCCGGAGGTGAACTTCTGCTTGGCCTGCTCGTCCTGCTGGGTGAAGCTCTCCGGGTCGATCAGCTTCTCCTGCACCAGCTTGTGCAGGTACTCGATCATCTGCTTGTACTGCGGCATGGCGCCGGTGAAGGCGAACTTGCCGGCGGCGGGGTCCCAGGTCGCGTGCAGGTACTCCCAGCCGCCCCTGGTGCCGTACGCCTGGGCGACGAGCTTGAACAGGTTGCCGCCCGGGGTGGGGTCGCCCCACCGGTCGGTCATCGGGTACTGGTCGGGGTACTCCTCCTTCATCGCCTTCAGCACCGTGTAGAGGTCGTCCCAGGTGGCCGGGACCTCCAAGCCGAGCTTCTCCAGGATGTCGGTCCTGACGGCCAGCGTGTAGTCCACCCAGACGCTCTCGTGCATGCCGGGCAGCAGGTAGAAGCGGCCGTCGGCCTGCCTGCGCGTGTTCAGCTCCGGTTCCATCCGCCACCTGGCGACCTTGTCCTTGAAGTGCGGCATCAGGTCGAGGTAGTCGCTGACCGGCAGGATGGCGCCGGAGGAGACGAAGGTGTCCTCCTGCCCGGGGTAGGTCTTCGGGATGATGAGCGGGGCCTGGCCGGATCCCACGAGCAGGCCGCGCTTCTGCTCGTAGTCGCTGAGCGGCACCTCGACGGGCTTGAGCGTCACGTTCGTCCGCTTGGTGAGCTCTTCCCAGAACAGCCAGTCGTTCTTGTTGGGGTAGAACGAGTGGTTGTTGTAGAGCACGTCGAAGGAGATCGGCTCGGTGGCCTTGAACTGCTGGCCGACGCCGTAGTTCGCCATCGCGCCCGCCCTGTTCGCGGACGTGTCGGCGGCCTTCGGAGCCGTGCCGTCCTCGCCGCAGCCGGCGAGCACGAGCGTGAACGCGCCCAGTCCGATGATCGCCTGACGCCGTGAGATGTCGCGCATGGGGGGACTCCTTTGCCGTGGGGGTGGGGTTGCGGTCTATCCCTTGACCGCGCCGAGCATGACGCCGGAGACGAAGTACCTCTGGACGAAGGGGTAGACCGCCAGGATGGGCAGGACGGTGAGCATGATCGCCACCGACTGGATGTTCGACGCCGCCTGCGTCACGTCGCCGGCCGCGAGGCCGTAGGAATCCGAGGTGGTGGCCCCAGCGATGAGGTTGCGCAGGTAGATGGTGACCGGGAACAGCCGCTGCTCGTGCAGGTAGAGGAACGCGGTGAACCAGGAGTTCCAGAACGAGACCGCGTAGAAGAGCACCATCGTGGCGATGACCGCCTTCGACAGCGGCAGCACGATGCGCCACAGGATGCCGTAGGTGCCGAGGCCGTCGATCGCGGCGGCCTCCTCCAGTTCGGTCGGCAGGTTCTCGAAGAACGCCTTCATGACCAGGAGGTTGAAGACGCTGATGGCGTTGGGCAGGACGATGGCCCAGATGGAGTTCGTCAGCCCGAGGCTGTTGATCAGCACGTAGTTGGGGATCAGGCCGCCGGAGAAGATCATGGTGAAGACGGCGATCCAGATGAGGACCGTGCGGCCCTTGAGGTGCCTCTTCGACAGCACGTACGCGTAACACGTCGTCATCACCATGGCGATGGCCGTGGCGACGACGGTGTAGACCACCGTGTTGCGGTAGTTCGTCCAGAACATCGGGTCCGACATCAGGACTTCGTAGGTCGACAGGTTGAACCCGCGCGGGATCAGGTTGACCTGCCCGGTGACGATGTACCGTTCCTCGCTGAACGAGCGGGCGATGATGTTGACGAACGGATACAGGGTCACGACCACGACGCCGGTGAGGATCACCGCGTTGATCCACCGGAACACGCGGTAGCCGGGGCTGTCGTCCAGCTTCACCACAGGCTCGTCCCTACTGTGCGGCGGGAGATCACGTTGGCCGAGGTGATGAGCACGATCCCGATCAGCGCCTCGAACAGGCCGATCGCGGCGGCGTAGCTGAGGCTGCTGGACTCGACGCCCATGCGGTACAGGTACGTGGTGATCACGTCGGCGGTCGGATAGGTCAGCGGGTTGTACAGCAGCAGGACCTTCTCGAAGCCCACGGCCATGAACGTGCCGATGTTGAGGATCATCAGCGTCACGATCGTGGGGCGGATGCCCGGCAGGGTGACGTGCCAGATCTGCCGCCACCGGCCGGCGCCGTCGATCCGCGCCGCCTCGTACAGCTGGTCGTCGATGGTGGTCAGCGCGGCGAGGTAGAGGATCGTCCCCCAGCCGACCGTCTGCCACATCTCGGACGTGACGTAGATCGTCCGGAACCACTCCGGCTTCTGCAGGAACGGTACGGGCTCCTCGCCGACCACCTTGAGCAGCTGGTTGATCGGGCCGTCGACGGCCGTCATCTGCATGACGATGCCTGCCACGATCACGATGGACAGGAAGTGCGGCAGGTAGGACACCGACTGCAGGAACCGCTTGAGCTTGCGGGTGCGGATCTCGTTCAGCAGCAGCGCCAGCACGATCGGCAGCGGGAAGCAGAACAGCAGCGTCAGGCCGCCGAGGACGAGCGTGTTGGTGAACACCGTCCAGAACGTCGGGTCGTCCAGGAACATGCGCACGTAGCGCAGCCCCACCCACTCCTCGCCGAAGAGGCTGCCGCCCGGCTCGAACTTGCGGAAGGCGATGACGTTGCCGATCATCGGCACGTACCTGAAGACCAGGAAGAACGCCAACGGCAGCAGCGCCAGCGTGTACAGCTGCCAGTCGCGGCGCAGCGCCCGCCGCCACGTGGTGCGCGGCGCCGCCGGCGGCTTCCCCCCGTCCGGCCGGGCCCGGCGCGGCTCGCGCGTGTCCGGCGGGACCGTGTCGGTTGCGCTCATCAGACCTCCGGTGCTCCGTCCCGGCGGCCCACGCCGGTCATGCCGCGCTCGACGCGGACCGTGGGTCGCAGGCGCCGTTCGCGGGCGACCTCGCGTTCCTCGCCTGTCAGGCGTAACGGGAGCGCCGCCGCCACGTCCGCGCTGGAGCGGGACAGGCGCAGCTCGACGTCGCCGGGCTCGACGATCCGCCTGCCGCGCACGCCGGTGAACGAGGCGAGGTCGGCGTGGACGGTGAAGGTGACGCGGGCGGCCTCGCCGGGCTCCAGCGGCACGCGGGCGTACCCGATGAGGCGGACGACCGGACGGGTGGTCTGGGCGACCGGGTCGTGCAGGTAGAGCTGGACGACCTCGGCGCCGGGCCGCTCCCCGGTGTTGCGGACGGTGACGGCCGCGACCGTCTCGCCGTCGACGGGCCACTCGCCGCCGCTCTCGGCCCCTGTCCACTCGAAGGTCGTGTAGGTCAGGCCGTGCCCGAACGGGAACGCGGGTGTCGGGTCGACCGACGACACGTCGGTGCGCCGTCCCAACGGCGGGGTCAGGTAGGTGGCCGGCAGCCCGCCGTCGTCGCGGGGGACGCTGACCGGCAGCCGCCCGGACGGGTTAACCTCGCCGGTGAGCACCTCGCTGACGGCTCGACCGCCGAGCTGGCCCGGGAAGAAGCCGAACAGCACGGCCGCGGCCGCGTCCGTCTCCGGCCCGAGCGCGTACGGGCGACCGGCGAGCAGCACCAGCACCACCGGGGTGCCCGTGGCGAGCACGGCCCGCACCAGCTCGGCCTGCACGCCCGGCAGGCTCAGGTCGGTCGCGTCGCACCCCTCCCCGGAGGTGCCGCGCCCGAACAGCCCGGCCCGGTCGCCGACGGCGAGCACGCACACGTCGCTCTCCTCGGCGACGGCGACGGCCGCCGCGATGCCTGCGGTGTCCTCTCCCCTGACGTCGCAGCCCGCCGCGTACGTGAGCCCGGGGATCCGTTTCGCCAGCTCCTCGCGCAGCGACGGGATCTCCAGCCCGAGCCCCTGCCCGGGATGGTGCGGACCCACGTGATTCGGAAAGGCGTAACAGCCGAGCATCGCCATCGGATCGTCGGCCACCGGCCCCACCAGAGCGACGCGCCGGCCGGCAGCCAGCGGCAACACCCCGCCGTTCCTCACCAGCACGACAGACTCCCGAGCCAGCCGCAGAGCAAGCCCCCGAGACCCCTCGTCATCAAGCCTCAAACCACCACGACCCCCGACACCCTCCTCCTCCACGCCGTCATCCGCGCGACCCGGAACTTGAGGGTCCGGGATCGGTTGCCAGTCCTCGTCGAGCAGGTCGAGTTCGGCCTTCTGGGTCAGGACGCGGCGGAGTGCGCGGTCGATCAGCGCCTCGCTGACCGCGCCGGACTTGACGGCCTCGACGAGCGGCCCGCCGTAGGTGTCGACGGTGGGGAGTTCGACGTCGATGCCGGCGCGCAGGGCGAGCCCGGCCGCCTCCGCCCCGTCCCCGGCCACCCCATGGAGGCTCTGCAGGAACCGGACGGCGAAGTAGTCGGCGACCACCGTGCCGGTGAAGCCCCACTCATCGCGCAGCAGCCCGGTGAGCAGGCTCTCGTCGGCGGCCACGGGCACGCCGTCGATCTCCGCGTACGAGTTCATGACCGACCTGGCGCCACCCAGGCGCAACGCCATCTCGAACGGCGGCAGCACGACGTCGGACAGTTCACGCGGCCCCATGTGCGCGGGAGCGAGGTTGCGTCCCCCGCGGGAGGCCGCGTAGCCGGCGAAGTGCTTGAGGGTGGCGACGATCCCGGCGCCCTCCAGCCCGCGCACGTAGGCGGCGCCGATGCTGCCGACCAGGTAAGGGTCCTCGCCGATGGTCTCCTCGGTGCGCCCCCAGCGGTAGTCGCGGGTCACGTCGAGGACCGGCGCGAGGCCCTGGTGCACGCCGGCCGCGCGCATGGAGCGCCCGATCCGCCCGGCCATCTCCTCGATGAGCCCCGGGTCGAAGGACGCGCCCCAGCTCAGCGGCGCCGGGTACACGGTCGCCCGCCAGGCGGAGAAGCCGGTCAGGCATTCCTCGTGCACCTGGGCCGGGATGCCGAACCGGTTGGCCGCCATGATCTCCCGCTGGGAGGCGTCCAGGGACCGGGCGCCCGCCGCCGGGTCGACCGGGGCGGTGCCGTACGGGCGGGTGAGCTGGCCCAGGCCGTGGCGGATGACCGTGGCCCAGTCGACGACGTTCATGTCGGCCTGGCGCGGGGCGACGCCGTCCCCCGATGGGTCGGCGCCGGCCCAGACGCCGACGAGCTGGGCGATCTTCTCTTCCAGCGTCATGAGCGGGACGAGGGCGTCGGCCCGCTCGGCGGGCGTCAGCCTCCGGTCCCGCCAGGGGGAGTTCGCGCCGGGCGTGGTGTCGGGGGGTGACTGGCCCGTCATGCCATCCTCTCGGCCGGGCGGCATACGGAAACCGCAATGCCGGACTTTGCCGAAAATTTTCGGAGACCCGTTAATATTTCGGCAACTTAGGGCGCGCGTCGAGAGGTGTCAAGAGGGGTGTCGGAGCCCGGCCGCACCAGGAGATGCGCACCTGCGGCAACGTCCAGGGCGGGGCGCGTTTGCCAGAAACTTTCAGAGACCCGTGCGAGGGGTGACGCCCGCCCGCATGATGCCGCCGTACGACGAGTCAGCCGGCGGGAGGAGCGGTGCTGCTCCGTACGACGAGACTCGTGGCGAGCTCGATGCGGGTGCCGGTGGAGCGCGGGTGCGTGAGCTCCTCGTGGACCAGCCGGATCGCCTCGTTGGCCATCTCGTCGAGCGGCTGGCGCACGGTGGTGAGCGGGGGCGTCATCATCTCGCACGGCGGCGAGTCGTCGAAGCCGACGACGGACAGCTCGTGGGGCACGCGGATGCCGCGCTCGGCGGCGGCCTGGTAGACGCCGGCGGCCTGCGGGTCGGATCCGGCGAAGACCGCTGTCGGCCGGTCGGGGCGGTCGAGCAGCTCGCCGCCGTGCAGCCGGCCGCCCGAGATCAGGAAGTCGCCGTAGCGGGTCAGGGCCGGGTCGGGGTCGATGCCGAACGTGCGGTGCGCGGCGAGGTAGCCCTCGTAGCGGTCGAGCGTGCACTGCTTGTCGAGCGGGCCGCCGATGAAGCCGATGCGCCGGTGGCCGAGCTCCAGCAGGTGGGTGGTCGCCTGGACGCCGCCGGCCCAGTTGGTCGCGCCGACGGCCGACAGCCCCAGCTCGCGCTGGCCGACGGGGTCGAGCAGGACCAGCGGGACGTGCAGCAGGTCCTTGATCGCCTCGATCTCCTCCTGGCCGGCCCGCGACAGCACCAGCACGATGCCGTCGGTGCCGCGCTTGCGCAGCATGCCCACCCAGCGCCGCCGGTCGAAGTCGGGGCGGTAGGAGGAGGTGACCACGAGCGAGAAGCCCCAGCGCGCGGCCGCCGCCTCGGCGCCCTCGATGAGGACGTGCGCCCAGGGCGAGCCGAGGCCGTTGATGAGCAGGTCGACGATGCCGGCCCGGGGTCCGCCCGGCGGGCGCGGCGGCTCGTAGCCGTGGGCCCTGGCCGCCTCCAGCACGCGGTCGCGGGTGGTGGGCGAGACGTGCTTGCGGCCGCTCAGGACCTTGGAGACCGTGGGCACGGAGACACCGGCGGTCGCGGCGATGTCGGCGAGCGTGGCGCGTTGCACGGAACCCCCTGGGAGCGCTCGTGGCGCTGTTGACAGCGCCGCGAAGCGGAGCCTACCGTAACGCAACAAGTGACGGCCAAGTTTCCGGCAACTCCTACCGAAACTTTCTGATGCCCGTGCGGCGTCGATGGACCGCTGGTTGGGGAGCGCAATGTCTCGTATGGCCGCGTTCAGGAGTCGCGTCGGCGGGCTGGCGTACGGCGGTGACTACAACCCCGAGCAGTGGGACCCGGCCGTGTGGCGCGAGGACGTGCGGCTGATGCGCGAGGCCGGGGTCAACGTCGTCTCGCTCGGCGTCTTCGCCTGGGCCTCACTGGAACCCGAGCCGGGTACGTACGCGTTCGGCTGGCTCGACGAGGTCATGGACCTGCTGCACGGCAACGGCATCGCGGTCAACCTGGCCACTCCGACTGCCGCGCCGCCAGTGTGGCTGACCCAGTTGCATCCCGAGGTCTTCCCGATCATGGCGGACGGGGAGCCGTTCGGGTTCGGCAGCCGGCTGCACTACGACCCGTCCTCGCCGATCTACCGGCGGTACGCTGCGGCGATCACCACCAAGCTGGCCGAGCGGTACTCGTACCATCCGGCGCTGGCGATGTGGCACATCAGCAACGAGTACGGGCCGACGGCGTACAACCCGGCCAGTTCCGTGGCTTTCCGGGAGTGGCTGCGGCGGAGGTACGGGTCCCTCGACGCGCTGAACGAGGCGTGGACCACCCGGTTCTGGGGGCAGGTCTACACGTCCTGGGAGCAGATCGAGGTGCCGAACATCCCGCGGTCGTGGTCCAATCCGGCGCGGCGGCTCGACTTCAAGCGGTTCACGTCGGACGCGCTGCTGGAGTGTTTCGTCGCCGAGCGGGACATCGTCCGGTCGTTCCGGGACGACATTCCAGTCATGACCAACTTTATGCGCTTTTATCGCCATGCCGACTACTGGCGCTGGGCGCCGGAAGAGGACGCCGTCGCCCTCGACATCTACCCCGACCCGGCGGACCCGTCGTCGCACATCTCGGCCGCCTTCCAGTACGACCTGTTCCGCTCGTTGAAGGGCGGTCAGCCGTGGATGCTGATGGAGCAGGCGGCCTCGGCGGTGAGTCAGTGGAAGCTGAACGTGGTCAAGGAGCCGGGGCGGATGCTGCTCGGGTCACTGCAGGCGCTGTCGCGGGGGGCGGACTCGGTGATGTTCTTCCAGTGGCGGGCCAGCCGGGGCGGCCAGGAGCGTCTCCACTCGGCGATGCTCCCCCACTCCGGGCCGTCGTCCCGTACCTTCCGTGAGGTGGTGGAGCTGGGCCGGGAGCTCCGGTTGCTGTCGGGGGTCGCCGGGACCTCGTCTCGGGCCGACGTGGCTATCTTGTTCGACTGGAACGGGTGGTGGGGGCTGGAGGAGACGTACGGGCTGCCGCGTAATGACTTCAGCTATGCGGACACGGTGATGCGGCACTACACGCCGCTGTGGCGGGAGCATGTGCCTTTGGACGTGGTGTCCGCCTCCAGCGATCTGTCCCCGTACAAGGTGTTGATCGTCCCTAACGCGTACCTGATCGATGATGTCGGGGTATCGGGCATCCAGGAGTTCGCCCGTAACGGCGGGACGGTCATCATGTCGTTCTTCTCCGGCGTGGTGGATTCCTGCAACCGCGTCCGGCCGGACGGGTATCCGGGGGCGTTCCGTGAGCTGATCGGGGCCAAGATCGACGAATACTGGCCGGCGCGCCCCGCCGAGACCTTCACCGTCGAGTTCACCGACGGCCGGGTGACCACGTCGACCTGGTGGCGCGAAGACCTCCACCTGGAAACCGGCAAGCCCTTGGCGGTTTACCAGGACGGCCTCCTCTCCGGCCGCGCGGCCGTCGTCGAGAACACCTTCGGCTCCGGCCGGGTGGTGTATTTCGCCACGCTGCTGGAGGAGTCGGCTTTCGGTGAGGTGCTGGTGGATGCCGTCCGGGAGGCGGGCGTGGAGTCGCCGTTCGCCGGAGTTCCCTCGCACGTGGAGTGCACGATCAGAGGGGACAAGTACCTCTTCTTGCTCAACCACAGCGCCGATGAGCCCACCACCGTTCCCCTCACCTTCGCCGGCATCGACCTGCTGACTGGAGCTGAAGTAGCGGAGGAGATCACCCTCGCTCCACTGGGCGCAACGGTCATCGAGATCGGCGGCGGAAAATCAGGGCCGCAGCCCGACGACAGGACGACGAGAATCGCCTCGGGCGCCAGCCTGTGACCGTGGAGGGTGGCACCGACCCGGAACTCGAGATGCTGTTCCATCGTGCTGCCGTCGATTTGTCGTCCCAGACGCTGAACTACGTTGCCGCCATCGTCCGGCGGCACCCAAGAACGCATTCCCTGGCTTTTCAGTCGGCGTTGGCCCAGAACCGATCCATCTCCTCGCAGATGAAGCCAGTCCGCTCCTGGAACACCCAGTGACCGCACTCCTCGATGACGCCGCCGTGCACGTTCGTCGCGATGGCCTTCGCACTGTCGATGCAGTGAGATCCGAAGGACGATCGGCCGCCCCATGCCATCATCGGCACGGTCAGCTTCTCCTCGGTCAGCTCCCTCATCTGGTCGGCCGACTGCGGAATGGAGCCGTAGAGGTTGAGGCTCGCACGCAAATTGCCGGGCTGACGCATCTGCATGACATATGCCTGGATCTCCGATTCCGGCACCGCGGTCGGATCGTAGGCGAAATCTCGGAAGAAGTGCCGCAGATATTGCTCTTCGCGTCCCTCGATGAGGAAACGGGTGATGTCCATGTTCATATGCATCCCGAGGTGCCAGTACGCAATGCGGGGATCCACGTAGCCCGGGTAGTCGAGGCCGAAGAACGGCGTTTCGATCGTCGAGAGCGACAAGGCGCGATCCTCTGCCAGGTAGGCAAGGGCGACGGAGGCAGGGCCACCCAGATCATGGCTCAGAATGTGAAAATGCTCTATGTCCTCCGCATCGAGCAGGCCCAGCATGTCGGCAGCGATCGTCTTGGGCTCGTAGCCGCTGAACGGCTTGTCACTGTCGGCGAACCCCCTCAGATCAGGAGCGATGAAACGGTACTTGTGGCCCAGTCGCTCGATGATGATCAAGTACTCACGGTGCGTTTCCGGCCAGCCGTGCAGGCACAGGACGATCGGCCCCGATCCGGCGACGACGTAATGAAGCCGGACCCCATTGGTCTCGGCACGCTTGTGTTTCAGGTCCATCAGATCCCCCTGTCCGATCTCTCCTGTCCTTAGATTCCCCGTTCCCGCCCATGCACGGGCAACGATTCGGAAACCGCTGTGCATGCACATCCTCGTGAGGTCTGTCCACTCTGCGGACCCGCAACAGTCGACGGCCGCCGCCGCCAGGGACGAATACTTACGCCCCAGCTCCATAAAGTGCATCGTGGATGGCGTGGTGCAACTCTCTCATCGCGCTTCGCTCGACTCCGGTTCTTGTCTGAAACTCCCAGTCTTCCAACTCCTGATCTGCTTCACGCAGACCCGCGATGATTGTGCGCATCTCTTTGACAGAGAGTTCGAGGACGATCGCATCGGAGCTACGGGACATTACCTGCATTCGGAGATCTCCCTCAAGGTGTTGTCACAGACGATCGGGATATGCTCTGCCCGTCAGCCAGGAAGGCGCCAATTGCAGATGCCCTCGATGCATAGCTCGGTGGTCGTCTCACCAGGGTCCGGCGCCTTGATGGAGACATTGCCACCCCACCGGCTGTAGCGGGTGTCGACGTGGAGGGTTCTGCCTACCAGTTCGTCCAGGCCGTCGGCGAATGTGAATGTGCTCCGCACCCTGCTGATCACGTTCATGGAGTTCAGAGTGATGGTGTAGGACAGTCTCGTGCCCGAATCCCAGCCGGCGTGCGTCGAGTGCTGCGCCCAGAGGGAAACCCGCTCAAGCTCCTCGAAAGTGATTACGCCCGTGATGGTGTCTCCACTCCGCTTCCCGTTCTTCAGCAGAGCGTCCAGGGTCGCGGGCTCGGCCGGGTTGACGAGTTGCTCGTCATAACCAAGCAACTCTGTGTGCCAGAGGTGCGACTGGTGAGAATCCTTCCACCAGTCGTTGCCCGTCTTCAGCCACTTTCCTACAGGGCCCCCGGAACGGTAGCCGGTGCCGCCTACGTCGTGGTTGAAGCCGATAGCACGTTCACGTCCGTGCTCACCCCCCGTGGTGGTGACGTGGAGGGCCTTGACGCCGCCGTCCGCGTTGAACTCGAAGAGCCCCGTACGCTGGCGCTCCACCCGTTCGCCGGCGCCACCTGACAGAGTGGTCACCTCGGTGAAGTGCACGCCACGTCCCGGCGCCAGAAGAGCATCAAGCGCCCGTACGGGGTCCTTGGTCACTGCGTGAGAAGAATCACCGCCTGCCAGCAGAACACCACAGGCCACCAAAGTCACGGTGATCCTTTTCATCAACGTGATGATGCCCCGCTCGGATCACATTCAGAGCACGGACAGGATGCGATCACATGCGACGGTCTCGATCCCGTTCGATCTCGCGCTGGATCCCATAGACCACGAGGGCTGCCGTGCCCACCAGGATTCCCACGGCGCCGAGGGTGCCGCCGATTCGGACCACGTCAGGGTCAGGACTTGCCTTCAGAGCAAGCGAAATAGCGGCGACGACGAGAGCTACGCCTGTGAGGACAAGGGGCGTCCAATTCACCTTCACGAGATCCATCCTCTGCCATCTTCTTCAATGGACAGCATCAGGTGCTGACCCCGGCCCGCCCATTCATCCCCGCGATCTGTACCATCACAGCCTCCGAAGCGCCTCCGGCCTCGGGTGAGCCGACCTCGACTGCCCTTTCACGCCCATCTCCGTGCCTGCAGCGTCCCTCACAGCAGCAGCCAAGGTGTTGCCACATGCATGGAGGCCGACCATCGGAGATCAGGCCACCCTTGCATGCCGTCAGAGACGGGGCAAGAGCCCTGAGGCCGCCCCAACCCGGCACCAAGGCCATGGGGATCAACAGCTTCCGACACGGCGTCCGGGTCGGCCTGTCCGAGGTCCGCCGCATCCCCGGACCGGCCAAGACCGTCACCCAACTGCTCGGCAACGTCCTGCTGGAAGTCTTGCGCGACCGCGAGCACGACGTGCTGTGCTTCGCCCACGACCTGAACGTTTCCCACCACAAGCTTCCGCAGGTTGCCGGGCCGGGGAGGGCCTCCCCCAGTTCCCGCCGCCACTATCGGCACGTTCCGCGCCCCATACGCCGGGGAGTCCTTGACGGCTGCTTCCAGGATCTTCACCGCGTCCATGGCCTTCGCCCCGATTTCGAGAGGCTCGGCACTCCCTTGTCCCACCACAAGGGCGGGCTGCTGCCGGGCCTCCTGGCAGCTACCCGGGCCGGACTCCCATCGGCAAGCGACGACGAGCTTACGAACAGCAAGATCCACCGCTATGTCACGGCTTCACCTCCTGCTCTGCTGGGCGCACGAAAAAAGCCTCAGTGCTTCGCCCAGTAGATCATCCGAACGTATGGACCTAGCATCGCAGGATCGGGTGCTCCGTCATGGACAATTGGCTCGATAAGAGGACCTTCCCCAGAATGGAGAGCCTCCATGTCGAAGATTGCATCCTCTATGTCCTCGTCGAGTTCGCTCGTACGGCGTCGAACCCAGAAGCTCAATTCGATGCGATCCTTCTCCGCACGGACTGCCACGGCAATCACATCTGGGGAGATGAGGCCCAATAGCGCCTGGACCGCGTCCAGAACTGCCTCATTCTCTCGCTCGAGTTCTTCCGGGCTCATCATCGTACCCTCTGGTTCGTCGGAACCACGCTTGGACTTGTTGTGCCTTTGATCAGGAATTTAGTCGCAGGTACGCCGAATCGGCCCATGCGTGGGTTGTTGTCGTAGCCGGTGACCGAATTTATCCTGATCTTGATGTGTCCCCCTTGGTGATCCCCAGAATTTGCGCATACCCACCGCGATCTGTACGGAGCGCCTCCGTTCCCGGGCGAGCCGGCCTCGACCTGTCTCCGTGCCTGCAGCTGCCTTCACTTCAAGAGCGTCGAGATTCACCTGGAAGGATTGACGGGCCCTGTATCGAAACAACGGAACGTGAGGCTGATGCGGCGTCCGGCGGAAGTGGTGCGGGGGACACCGTGGGTCCAGGTGCACTGAGTCTTCTGTGTCATCAGGAGCAATGACCCGTGCTCCAGGACGAGTTCCGTGCGGTGGGCCCGGTCGACGCTGCGGAATACCAGGGGACGTGTCGCGCCGAGCGAGACGATCGCGATCGCGCTGGACGGAGTCAGACCCTCATAGGAATCCTGGTGGAAGCCCATGGTTGTCGCCGGTTTCGTAACAGTTGGCCAGGCATTTGTTGAAGGGGTGACCCGCGAACTCACCGACGCGGGCCGCGATCGCCGCGATCCGCGACGGCATCGCCATGGGTTCGTAGTGCTGGCCGGAGTAGTTGTACGGCACACCGAAGCTGGCGGTACGGCGCGCACGCATGCGGTCGTCCCAGGTCACCTCGGCGAGGAGGAAGGCCAGATCAGTGTCGGCATGGGGCAGTGCGTCCGCGAAATAGCGGACGTCGAGTGGCGGTGCGGTCATTGTTTCTCCGTCGCGGGGGTGGGGGTTCAACCAGTGGTGCGGTGTGAACTCACGTTGTCGCTGGCGACGAAGGGACGGCATGGCCGGGATCCTAGAAGGGGCTCGCACCCGCGGGCCAGCGAATAACACCGGCCCGCAGACGCGATGACCGTCGCCTTCGCATAAGCGCAAACAGGCATGCACCGATATCGGTGGCTGTACTCTGATCAACTGTTCGTGCCGAGCACGATGGCGGGAGACGGTCATGAGTTCGAGGCTGGCCGGTGATGTGGTCGGCGGGCGCTACCGGCTGGTCGCCGAACTGGGGTCCGGGGGTTTCGGGCGGGTCTGGCGGGCCCGCGACACGACACTCGACGTGGACGTGGCGATCAAGGAACTGCGGCTGCCGGCAGGGCTGCCGGAGAACGAACGAGCCGAGCGGCTGGCGCGCGCCACGCGCGAGGCCCGCAACGCCGCCCGGTTGCGCAAGTACGACGGCATCGTCGCGGTCCACGACGTCGTCGTCGACGGCGGCCTTCCTTGGATCGTCATGGAACTCGTCGACGGCCGCTCGCTGAGCGAGCACCTCGCGGAGCACGGACCGCTTCCGGCGGGCAGGGCCGCCGAAGTCGCCGCCGCACTGCTGACGGCCGTCGGCGCGGCGCACCGGGAAGGTGTCGTGCACCGCGACATCAAACCCGCCAACGTCATGCTCGCCGAGAACGGGAAGGTCCTGCTCACCGACTTCGGGACCGCGATCCACAACACCGACACCGCGCTGACCGCCACCGGGATGCTCATCGGCTCGGCCGAGTACACGGCGCCCGAGCGGTTGCGCGGCACCGACGGCCTTCCCGCCGGCGATCTGTTCTCCCTCGGCGTGACCCTCTATCAGGCCGTCGAGGGCGTCTCGCCGTTCCGCCGCGACACCCACGAGGCGACGCTGGCCGCGGTGCTGCTGGAGGAGGCCCCGGCGCCGCGACGGACCGGACCGCTCACGCAGCTGATCACCCGGCTGCTGGACAAGGACCCGCAGCGCAGGCCGACCGTCGCCGAAGCACTGACCATGGCAGGGGCACAGCCCGCCGCCGAGGTCCACGTGCAGCGCGACACCAAGATCCTCCCGGCGCGGCCGAAGGCGTGGCAGCCCATGGGTGTTGCCGCGCTGATGGCCATCGTCACGGCGGTCGGCGTCGCCGGGCTCCCCGATGCCGGCGGGACGTGGGAGCACTTCGAGCACTACGGGGACGATGCCGTGCTCAGCGTCGCCTTGCTGATCGTCGCCGTTGCCGATGTCGTCCTCACCGGCTTGCTGTGTGCCGGTCTCGCGTGGTTCCTGCCGGTGCGCGTAGGCAAGACCATCACCGCGCTCGTCGGTGTCGCGGGGTTCGTCTTCGGTTGCGGTGCGGCCGCGTTCGCCTTCCACGGCGCGGGCGAGACCTTGCGGAGCACGATGGAGCTGTCAGGGCGAGAGTCGGCGACGGTGTCGCTGGCCGTGATCAGCATCGTCGTCCTCGTCGCGGCCGGGTTGGCCTGGAGCTCCCGACGCCGGGTCTGCCACGTCGCAGGTGGACTCAGACATCGATGGAACGGCTCCTGACCGATCGGTCCCGGTCAGGAGCCACGGAAGAGTTGCTCCTCATCATCACGCGACCGCGTCGGTCACTGAATCCAGTCGAAGCGGCCGGGTCCGCAGTAACTCTTCCCATTGATCTTTCCGCATACCTGGTACCAGATCTGCACACGAGGACTGACGGCCCCGGAGATCGAGAACGAGACCTCGTTTCCGGACCCGTAGAGACGTCCGATCTGCCCGCTACCGGAAACGCTGGGCCTTTCCCAGTAGAGCCCTGCCTCGGTCGCTCCCTCTTCGACCTTCAGCGTGAACGAGTTACGGCCCTTGCTCATGTTGTGAGTTCCGCTGTTGAACCATGCCTTGGCGACCGGCCGGTCATTCCAGTAGGCGGCGCTCTCACTGGTCGCCGCGCTCGCCGGTGACGCTACGAAGACAAGGGGCCGGACGATCGCGGCGGCAATGGTCGATCGGATGGAGCTTCGCATCGAGAAACTCCTGAAAGTCAGGGACTGGCACTCCCGTGTTCGGCGGATGCCTGAGGTTGCCCTCCCAAGGATTTCCAGCCTCGCGGAACCGCGCCAATCTTTTCGACCGTGACGCAAATGCGCAGGTCAAAAGAACCGGGCCCTTGCACCCATTCCAGCCAACCGGGAAAGACGAGGCTTGACGCAGTCAGGTCCCGGTGCCGAATCCGTCCATCGCTTCCCGCTCCTCCAGGCTCTGCAGTTCCTGGAACACGGTGATGTGCATGCCACCCGGCGCGTCCAGGCGGGCGTTCAGCGACTGCCAGGGCGTGACGGTCGGCGGCGCGACCTCATCGGCTCCGGCCGACGTCAGACGGTCGACGGTCTCCCGCGTGTCGTCCACCTCGAACGCGACCCGGAACTTGGGCGCCACCTGCCGCCCCACCTCCACGTCGTCGATCATCCGCTTCTGCGCCGGATTGGCGATCTCCAGCGTCGCCCGGCCAGCCTCCAGGATGACCACCTCGGCTCCGTCACCCCCGGAGAACGCCGCCTGCTCCGGCAGCCCGAGCACGTCCCGATAGAACGCGACGGCCGCTTCGTAATCCTCCGCCTCCACAACCAGACGCAACTGCCGGACCGCCTTCGGCTGACGCTCGCTCGACATGGTCATGCCCTCCACAGAAATCCTCCGGCGTGGCCCACCCGTGTGATGCCTGGAACGCCGCGCACCCCATCGTGCTCGAACCGGATCCGGGCGTCGAATGGAGGCAAGACGTCGAGCGGCCGCGCGTCCATGCGCGCGGCCGCTCGCGGGAAAAACGACGACGGTCAGGTGAAGTTGACGTCGCTGCAGAAGTAGTACGTCTGGTCCATGTGGGACGCCTTCCAGATCGTGTAGATCACGTGGCGGCCGGTGCGCGAGCCCTTGGTCAGGCTGGTGATCAGGTAGTTCTCGGCGGGCGCGTACCGGGGAGTCTCGCGGACGAGCTCCAGGTGGTTCCAGCCGAGCGGGGTCGTGGTGGCGTCGTAGCCCTGGCGGGTGATGTAGACCCTGATGTAGTCGGCGCCGTGGCGGGCCTGGTCGTACAGCCGCATGCTGAACGAGCTGCCGACGTTCGTCATGGTCCAGGCGCCGGGGGTGTCCATGGAGCGGTAGCGGCCGTCCTGGGTCCGGCCGGCGCTGCAGAGCTGGCCGTTGGGGACGGCGGCCTGGTGGTTGCCGCCGACGTTGTCGCGGTAGAGGCCGTTCCAGTTCCACATCGCGTTGGTGTTGTCCTGCCAGGCCTGCCAGCACATCGGGTCCTGCTGCTGCATGGCGGGGTTCTGGAAGTCGCTGCCCCAGCGCAGCCAGCAGCCGTAGTTGCGGGAGGCGGGGTCGACGATCGAGCCGTGCGCCGAGGCGGTGCCGGTCAGGGGCATGGCGAGGAGGGTCACCGTGGCGGCGAGCAGCGCGAGGATGCGCCGCGCCCGGTGGCGGGGTCCGGCGTGGGACATAGTGCGGTCTCCGTGTTCCGGTAGGGGGCCGGTGGTGGGAGCGCTCCGTCCGGTGACGGTATCTGACCGCTGAAGGCCACGCCAATGACGGCATGATGTCAAGGGCTGAAGTGGACGAACCTACCAGGGGATGAGCTGGGGAAAGGGCTTTCCGAAGAGGGCTCGTACGGGGTGAAAATTTCAGCGGTAGCCGGGGTTGGCGACGGCGAGTTTGGCGCGTACGGCCTCCTTCAGGAAGGGCGCCAGCAGGGGGTTGTCGTCGAGGCGGCCCTCGCGGATCGCGGCGGCGAGCTCGGCGTCGGAGGCGACGCCGAGGGCCGCCAGGCGGGTCTCGTGGTCGAGGGCCTGGGACGGGCCGAGCTCGATCTCGCGTTCGACCATGGCGAGCACGTTGATGGCGACCCTGGTGTGGAAGCGGACCCGGCCCTCGGCCGCCGGGAGCACGTCCGTTTCGAGGAACTCACGGACCGCGGCGACCAGCTGGGCAGATGTCGGGGCGTCGTGCATGCTGTTCTCCGTTGACCGGACAGTCGTTTTCGGTTGAGATCCTTGCATGAGTTTCGCCGTGCCTGACAGGGTCCGCCCGCTGCGGGATGCCGTGTACGCGTTCATGACCGAGCGGGTGGAGCCCGCGGAGCGCGCCATCGAGGAAGGCGGCCGGGAGGCGCTCCGCGAGCTGCAGGAGGAGGCGAAGAAGGAAGGGCTCTGGGCGCTCGGGCACCCGAAGGAGCTGGGCGGCGGCGGGCTGCCGTTCCTCGACTACGTGTACGTGAACGAGGTGCAGGGGCGCAGCGAGTACGGGCAGCTCGCGCTCGGCACGTACACCTTGCAGGACTCGCTCATGCTGTACGAGCACGGGACCGCCGAGCAGCGGGAGCGCTATCTGGCGCCGCTGGTGCGGGCCGAGATCTCGCCGAGTTTCGCGATGACCGAGCCGGCGGTGTCGAGCAGCGACCCGACGCAGATCGCGACGCGGGCGGTGCTCGACGGCGACGAGTGGGTGGTGAGCGGGCACAAGTGGTTCACCACGGGCGCGTCGCAGGCGGCGTACACGACCGTGATGTGCCGGACCGAGGAGGACGCGCCGCCGCACCTGGCGTTCTCGATGATCCTGGTGCCGACGGACACGCCCGGTTACACGATCGTGCGGGAGACGCCGGTGCTCGGGCTGAACGGGTCGCACTGCGAGGTGCGGTACGAGGACGTGCGGGTGCCGGCGGCCAACCTGCTGGGGCCGCGCGGGCACGGGTTCGTGATCGCGCAGAAGCGGCTCGGGCCGGGGCGGATCTTCCACTGCATGCGGTGGCTGGGGCAGGCGCAGCGGGCGTTCGACCTGATGTGCCGCCGGCTGCACGAGCGGACGGCGTTCGGCGAGCCGCTGGCGAAGAAGCAGCTGATGCGGCAGCACGTGTTCGACTCGTACGCGGAGATCCAGGCGGCGCGGCTGCTGACGCTGCAGGCGGCGGAGGCGGTCGACGCCGGGGGCGGCGCGCGGGTGGAGATCGGCGCGATCAAGGTGGTCGGGGCGCGGATGCTGCACAACGTGATCGACCGGGCGATCCAGGTGCACGGGGCGGCGGGGCTGACTCCGGACACGCCGCTTGACCGGATGTACCGGCACGCGCGGGCCGGGCGGATCTACGACGGGCCGGACGAGGTGCACATCGACTCGGTGGGGCGGCGGATACTCGGCGAGTACGCGGGCGGCGGCAACTGGGAGTTCGGGCTCCGGTGACCGACGTCGACGCGGTGGTGCGGGAGGCCTTCGGCTGCGGGGCCTCGGTCGAGGGACGGGTGCGGCTGCCGGGCGGGGCCTCGCGGGAGACGTGGGCGCTGGACGTGGTCACGCCTGACGGGGTACGCCATCCGCTGATCCTGCGGTCGGGGGCCGACGGCGGGCTCGGTGCCGGGCTGGCGGCCGAGGCGGGGCTGATCCGGGCCGCGCGGGAGGCCGGGGTGCCGGTGCCCGGCGTGGTGGCGGCGGCTGATGCGTACGTGCTCATGGAGCGGATCGAGGGTGAGACGATCCCGCGGCGGATCCTGCGGGACGACGCCTTCCGCGAGGCGAGGCCGCGGCTGGCCGCGCAGTGCGGTAAGGCGCTGGCGGCGATCCACCGGATGCCGCTGTCCGCGCTCCCCCAGGCCGGCGCGGCAGGCGCGGCGGACGATCCGCTGGATCAGTGGCGGGCGGCGCTGGACATGGCCGGGGAGCCGCATCCGGTCTTCGAGCTGGCCCTGCGGCGCCTGGCGGCGGCGCGGCCGGAGCGCGGCCGGCGGACCGTGGTGCACGGCGACTTCCGCAACGGCAACCTGATCGTCGGGCCCGAGGGCGTCAGGGCGGTGCTCGACTGGGAGCTGGCGCACGCCGGCGACCCGCTGGAGGACCTCGGCTGGCTGTGCGTCAAGGCGTGGCGGTTCGGGTCGCCGCTGCCGGTGGGCGGTTTCGGGTCCTACGACGACCTCGTGACCTCGTACGAGAAGGCGTCGGGACACCCGGTGGACCGGGAGGCGCTGCGCTGGTGGGAGACGTTCGGGGTGCTCAAGTGGGGCGTCATCTGCGTCGTGCAGGCCCGGCGGCACCTCACCGGCGAGTCGCGGTCGGTGGAACTGGCGGCGATCGGGCGGCGGGTGTGCGAGAACGAGTGGGACCTGCTGGCCATGCTGGAGGAAAACCCGTTGCGGTGACTCACGCCGGGGCAGCACGCTGAAGCGGTGGCCATCCTCGAGGCGATCAAGCTGGTCAAGCGGTTCGGCCCGGTCACCGCGGTCGACGAGGTGAGTTTCGGCGTAGGCCCCGGCGAGGTCGTGGGGCTGCTCGGCCTCAACGGGGCGGGCAAGTCGACGACGCTCCACATGCTGCTGGGGCTGATCACTCCCGACGCGGGCCAGGTGCGGGTCTTCGGGATGGATCTGGCGCGGCACCGCGTCGAGGTGCTCAGCCAGGTCAACTTCGCCGCCAGCTACGTGGACCTCCCTGGGCCGCTGCTGGTGCACGAGGTGCTGGACGCGTTCGCCCGCCTCTACGCGGTGCGGCGGCCGAAGGCGCGGGTGGCGGAGATGATCGAGCTGCTGGAGCTGGGGCCGCTGCGCGGGCGGCGGATGATGGACCTGTCGTCGGGCCAGCGCACCCGGGTGCAGCTGGCCAAGGCGCTGCTCAACGCGCCCCGGCTGCTGGTGCTCGACGAGCCGACGGCCAACCTCGACCCCGACGCGGGCGACCGCATCCGCGGCCTGCTGTCGCGGGTGGCCCGGGAGAACGGCAGCGCGATGCTGATCACCTCGCACAACATGCGCGAGGTGGAGCGGATGTGCGACCGCATCTGCTTCATGGCGGCCGGGCGGATCGTCGCCGCGGGGACGGCCGCGGAGCTGGCCGGTCATTACGGGGCCGTGGACCTGGAAGAGGTGTTCCTGAAGGTGGCGCGCGGATGACGACTCTGACGCTGCCCCCGCTCGGGGCGGCCGCCCGGCGGCAGCGGATCCTCGGCGTGGTGCGGCGCGACTTCGCGGCGTTGCGGCGCAGCCCGATCAGGATGTTCGAGATCCTGTTCTGGCCGACGGTCGAGCTGGTGCTGTGGGGGTTCGTGACGCTTTTCCTGCAGTCGCAGCGGGTGCCGTTCGTGGTCACGTTCCTGCTCGGCGCGGTGCTGCTGTGGCAGGTGCTGCAGAAGGCCAGCAACGAGATCTCCATCGCCTTCCTGGAGGACATCTGGTCCAGGAATCTGCTGAACGTCCAGGTCAGCCCGTTGTCCAGCGTGGAGTACGTGACCGGGCTGATGCTGTTCGCGCTGGGCAAGGTGGCGGTCGCGGTCATGGTCATGGCGGGGCTGGCGTACGCGCTGTACGGGTTCGGGGTGATGACCCTGGGCGTGGGGCTGGTCCCGTTCATGGGGGTGCTGCTGGTGTTCGGCTGGTCGCTCGGGCTGGTCGGCATCTCGGCGGTGCTCAGGTTCGGCGAGAACGCGCAGGTGATCGCCTGGTCGCTGGTGTTCGTGGTGCAGCCGCTGGCGGGGATCTTCTACCCGGTCTCGGTGCTGCCGGAGCCGCTGCGGGTGGTGGCCTGGTTCACGCCCGCGTCCCACGTGTTCGAGGGGATGCGCACGGTCATGGCGGGCGGCGCGGTGCCGTGGGACCGGATGGCGTGGGCGGCGGGGCTGAACGTGGTCTACGTGGCGGCGACGCTGGCGCTGTTCGGGTGGGCGTTGCGGTATGCCCGGCGGCACGGGAAATTGTCCCGGTTCGGCGACTGACGGCGAGTCCTTCCGGGATTAGTGTCGAACGCATGAAGATCACTCCGAACAGCGGGACCGGGTCCGGGGCCATCACCCCCGACGGTTCCTCCGTCGAGGTCTACAAGAGGATCAAGCCGCGCGAGGAGCCGGACGTCGTGGCCGGCCAGGTGCCGGCCGGCGGGTCGGTGCTCGACCTGGGGGCGGGCGTGGGGCGGGTGACGCACGCCCTGATCGAACGCGGCTACGAGGTGGTCGCCGTCGACGAGTCGGCCGAGATGCTGGCCGAGGTGCGCGGCGCGGAAACCGTGTGCACCCGTATCCAGGACCTGCGGCTGGGGCGGCGCTTCGACGGGGTGCTGATGGCCTCGAACCTCGTGCACACCGCCGACGAGGAGGGACGGCACGGCCTGCTGGAGGCGTGCGCGCGGCACGTGGCCGGGGACGGGGCGGTGCTGATCCAGTGGACGCCGCCGGAGCGGCACGACGCCTGGGAGGTCGGCCGCGGCCGCACCGAGGGCGACATGCGGATCGAGATGTCGGCGCTGGAGGAGGTCGCTCCCGGCGTGGTCAACGCCACCATGCGGTCCGTGTGCGGGGAGCACGAGTGGACGCAGTCGTTCACCTCGCGGCGGCTGTCGGACGACCAGCTGGCGGCCGCCCTTGAGGCGGCGGGGCTGCGGCTGGACCGGTTCCTGACCGACGACAGAACCTGGGTGAGGGCGGTGCCCTCGACCGGTTCGTGACCGGTTCCGCCGCTCGGTGAGGGCTCTGGAGCGGGCGCTGATCGACTGGCAGACTGCCCCCAGGGGAAACGCCATCCGGGAGGTAACCGTGTCCGACGAGTTCGACGTCATCGTGATCGGAGCAGGCCCGGCCGGTGAGAACGTCGCCCAGCGGGCGGTGCGCGGCGGGCTGTCGGCCGCGGTCGTGGAGGAGCGGCTGGCGGGCGGCGAGTGTTCCTACTGGGCGTGCATCCCGAGCAAGGCGCTGCTGCGCCCGGTCGAGCTGGCCGCCGACGTGTCCCGGGTGCCGGGCCTGGAGGTGGGGCCGATCGACACGCGGGCGGTGCTGGCCCGCCGCGACGAGGCGGTCAGCCGCTACGACGACGCCGGCCAGGTGGGGTGGATCGAGAGCGTGCCCGCCACTTTCGTGCGCGGGCGCGGCAGGCTCGACGGCCCGCGCCGGGTCGTCGTGGACACCCCGGACGGCGGCGAGCGGGTGCTGACCGCCCGCCACGCCGTGGTGCTGGCGACCGGCAGCGTCGCCTCGGTGCCGCCGGTGCCGGGGCTGAGGGAGGCGGAGCCGTGGACCAGCCACGAGGTGACCGCCGCCTCCTCGGTGCCCGACCGGCTCGCGGTGATCGGCGGCGGCGTGGTCGGCTGCGAGATGGCGCAGGCCATGCACGGGCTGGGCGCCAGGCAGACGACGATGCTGGTGCGCGGCGGAGGGCTGCTGGAGCGGATGGAGCCGTTCGCGGGTGAGCTGCTGGCCGAGTCGTTCGCGGCCGCCGGGATCGACGTGCGGCCGCACACCTCGGCGGAGCGGGTGGAGCGGCCGGAGCCGGGCGGCAAGGTGACCGTCCACCTGCCGGAGGGCCCGCCGATCGAGGCCGACGAGGTGCTGGTCGCGACCGGCCGCAGACCCGCCACCAAGGGGCTGGGGCTGGAGAGCGTCGGGCTGCCGGCGGACCGGCCGGTCGAGGTGGACGACAGCCTGCGCGCCACCGGCGTGGACGGCGGCTGGCTGTACGCGGTGGGCGACGTCAACGGGCGCAACCTGCTCACCCACATGGGCAAGTACCAGGCGCGGGCGTGCGGTGACGTCATCGCGGCCCGGGCCAGGGGCGAGGCCGACGACCTGCCGGGGATGCGCGCGGTCGCCGACGGGTTCGGGCCGCCGCAGGTGGTGTTCACCGACCCGCAGATCTGCTCGGTCGGGCGCACCGAGTCGGCCGCCCGCGAGGCCGGGTTCCGGGTGCGGGCAGTCGAGTACGATCTCGCGGACGTGTCCGGCGCCTACCTGCTCGGCGACGGCTACCGCGGCCGGGCCAAGGCGGTGGTGGACGAGGACCGCAAGGTGCTGCTGGGTGTAACGTTCGCCGGGCCGGGCACGGCCGAGCTGCTGCACTCGGCGACCGTCGCGGTGACCGGCGAGGTGCCGCTGGAGCGGCTCTGGCACGCCGTGCCGTCGTTCCCGACGGTGAGCGAGGTGTGGCTGCGGCTGCTGGAGGCCTACGGTTTGTGACCGCCGCGCAGGTAGGCGACGGTCATCTCGCCCACCATGCGGCGCAGCCGGTCGCGGTGTTCGGGCGCGGCCATGTCGCGCCCGAACAGCGCGCCGAACGTGTGCTGGTTGGCCACCCGGAAGAAGCAGAACGCGCTGATCATCATGTGCACGTCGACGGCGTCGGCCTCGGTGTCGAAGTCGCCGCTGGCCCGGCCCGCCTCCAGGATGCGCTCGATGACGCCGAGCACGGGCGTGCCGAGGTTGGCCAGGGCCTGCGACTTGCGTATGTGCTCGGCCCCGTGGATGTTCTCGATCGCGACGAGCTTGATGAAGTCGCGGTGGGCCTCGTGGTGGTCGAAGGTCAGCTGCGCGAGCGTGCGGATCGCCTCGACCGGCGCCAGGTGCTCCACGTCGAGGTCGCGCTCGGCGGCGCGGACCTCGGAGTAGGCCTTCTCCAGGACGGCGATGTAGAGCTTCTCCTTGCTGCCGAAGTAGTAGTAGATCATGCGCTTGGTGGTGCGCATCAGCTCGGCGATCTCGTCGACCCGCGCCCCCGCGTAGCCGCGCCTGGCGAACTCCCGCTGGGCGACCTCGAGGATCTCCGCCCTGGTGCGGTCGGCGTCGCGCCGTCGCTCACCGGTGGCTGGCTGCGAGGTCATGTGACTCCACGGGACGGCGGGGACGATACGCCTCATCCTATGACCGCTCGGCGTGCTGCACGGCCAGCCGGACGGCCGCGTTGGCGGCGCCGTACCCGTCGTAGCCGCCGATCCGCTGCACCAGCTCGAAGAACACCCGGCCCGCCGTCACCGTGTACAGGTGCAGGAACTCGCCCTCCTCGTCCCTGTCGTACAGCAGCCCCAGCTCCCTGATCTCCGGGTCCGTCCCGTACCGGGCCTCCAGGTTGTCGTAGTAGTTGGCCGGGATGGGCAGCAGCAGGCCGGGATGGTCCGCGCGCAGCCGCCGGGCGAGCGCCCGCAGGTCGCGGACGGCGAACGCGACGTGCTGCCGGGACGCCTGGCGGGCGACCGTCCTGGCGATGTTGACGACCAGGCGGGTGCCGCCGCCGGCCATGGCGCGGCTGCGCAGCAGGCCGTACGGGTCGGCGACCTCCAGGCTCTCCTGCGGGCGCAGCCCGAGCACGCCGCGGTAGAACAGCGACGCCTCGTCGAAGTGCTGCCAGGGCTGGGTGAGCGCGACGTGGTCGATCCCGGTCACGTCCCCTTCCGGTACGGGCTCCGTACGGGGGAAGTCGGCCGTCCAGTCGGGGTGGTCGGCGTGGCCGGTGCGGCAGAAGAACAGCGCGGTCCCGTCGGGGGCGGCGATGGCGTCCAGCGGCGCGTCGCGGGGCGCGCGCTCGCGCGGCAGCACCGGCGCGAGCAGTTTCCCGGCCCGTTTCACCGAAGCGGCCGGGTCGGGCGTCTCCAGCCCGATCGCCACCAGCGCCGGCTCCTCGTCGGCCGATTCCGCTGGGGCCGCGTTGAGGAGGACGCGGGCGCCGCCCTGCTCCCAGAGCTCGACCGGTTTCGTCCGATGCGTGCCGGTACGGGCGAAGCCGAGGGCCGACAGGATCCCGGGGAGCTCGGCGGAGCCCTCGGTGGCCAGCTCGGCGAAGGCGAACCCGGACGGCACCACCGGCGGCACCCCGTCCGGCGTCAGCGCCTCCTCCAGCGCGATCAGCGACCGCATCGCGTCCAGCGCGGTCCGGCGGGCGTCGGACTGCCGGAAGACGTCGTTGAACACCTCCAGCGACAGCGGTCCCGCGTACCCGGTGGCCAGCACGTGCCGTACCAGGCCCGTCACGTCGAAGCCGCCCTGGCCGGGGAAGCAGCGGTAGTGGCGGCTCCACTGCAGCACGTCCATGGCCAGCCGGGGCGCGTCGGCGAGCTGCAGGAAGAACACCTTCTCCCCCGGGATCGCCTCGATGCCGATGGGGTCGGAGCCGCGCGACAGGATGTGGAAGCTGTCCAGGCAGACGCCGAGCGCGGGATGGTCGGCCGTCCGCACGATCCGCCAGGCGTGCAGATACTCGCTGACGTGCCGTCCCCAGGCGAGCGCCTCGTAGGCGACCCGGATGCCGTGCCCGGCGGCCCGCTCGGCGAGCAGGCGGAGCTGGGCGGCGGCCAGCTCGTCGTCGGGCAGGGCGTCCGGGGAGACGTTCGAGCAGACCAGCAGCGTGTCCGCGCCGAGCCGGTTCATCAGCTCGAACGTGTACTCGGCGCGGCGCAGGTTGCCCTTGAGCACGTCGTCGGGCACCGCCTCGAAGTCGCGCAGCGGCTGGTACATGTCGATGCCCAGCCCCAGGTCGTCCGCCCGCAGGCGGATCTCCTCGGGCGGCAGCGGGCAGGCGACGAGGTCGTTCTCGAACACCTCCACCCCGTCGAAGCCGGCCGCGGCGATCGCCTCCAGCTTCTCGGTCAGCGTGCCGCTCACCGACACGGTCGCGATGGACTTGCGCATGGCGTCCTCCTGTCAGGCGGTGACGAGTTCGGTCAGGTGGGCGAGCATCCGCTCCGCGTCCGGTTTCCTGCCCGTGAACAGGTGGAAGGCGTGGGCCGCCTGGAAGACGACCATGCCGCCGCCGTGGAGGGTGCGGCAGCCCAGGGCTCGGGCCTGGCGCAGCAGCTCGGTCTCCAGCGGCCGGTAGACGATGTCGGCCACCCACAGGTCCGGGCGGAGCAGGGCGGCGGGCAGCGGCAGGCCGGGGTGCCCCGCCATGCCGGTGGGGGTGGCGTGCACCAGCCCGTCGGCGTCCGGCAGCAGCTCCGGCAGGTCGTCCGGGGCCGCCGGGCGCGCCCGGCCCGCGCCGAACCGCTCGGCCAGCTCCCCCGCCAGCGCCCGGGCCCGGCCTGGCTCGGCGTCCACCACCGTCAGCTCGCCCGCGCCCAGCGTGAGCAGCGCGTGCGCGACCGCCGCCCCGGCGCCGCCCGCGCCGAGCTGCGTCACCCGGCGGGTGGGCGCGCCGGGCAGGTCGCGCGCGAACGACTCGGCGAAGCCGGTCCAGTCGGTGTTGTGCCCGACGGCGCGCTCGCCGTCGAACACCACCGTGTTGACCGCGCCCAGCGTGGCCGCGTCCGCCGACAGCCCGTCCAGGTGCGGGAGCACGGCCCGCTTGCAGGGATGGGTGATGTTCAGCCCGTCGAAGCCGAACCGCCGCGCGGCGCGGACCAGCTCCCCCACCTCGGCGGCGTCGGCCGCCTCGATCAGGCGGTAGACGTACGGGATGCCGAGCCGGACCGCCTCCCGCTCGTGCAGGGCGGGGCTGAGTGACGGCCCGATGCCGGAGCCGATGAGCCCGATCAGGTAGGAGGTCATGCTCACCCTCATGAGTTATGTACGAACTAGTGAGTTAGTCATAACATCTCCGGAGCCGTCCCGTGAAGAGACTCTTGACATGAGATCGCGGTCACAGGAGCATGGCGAGCAATTAACTATCTAGTTCGTAACAAGTGCGGGGCCCGGACGGGGGCACGGTCCACACTGACGACGCCGCACCAACAGGGAGCCATCGTGACCGACCAACCCCCCGGCGCCCGCCAGGGCACGCCGCGCAAAGCGGCCGTCGCGGCCTGGATAGGCAGTGCGCTGGAGTACTACGACTTCTTCATCTACGGCAGCGCCGCCGCCCTCATCTTCTCCAAGGTGTTCTTCGACGAGTCCGATCCCACCACGGCGACCCTGCAGTCGCTGGCCAGCTTCGGCGTCGCCTACGCCGCCAGGCCCGTGGGCGCGTTCATCCTCGGTCACGTCGGCGACAGGTTCGGCCGCAAGCGCATCATGGTGTTCACGCTCGTGCTCATGGGCGTGTCGACGTTCCTCATCGGCTGCCTGCCGAGCCGCGACCAGATCGGCGACCTCGCCCCGGTGCTGCTGGTCGTGCTGCGCATCATGCAGGGCCTGTCGGCCGCCGGGGAGCAGGCCAGCGCCAACTCCATGACCCTGGAACACGCCCCCGAGCACCGGCGCGGCTACTACACCAGCTTCACGCTCAACGGCACGCAGTTCGGGCAGATCCTGGCCACCGTCGTGTTCATCCCGGTGGCGGCCATGCCCGAGGAGCAGCTGCTGTCCTGGGGCTGGCGGGTGCCGTTCTGGATGAGCGTGATCGTGGCCGTGGTCGGCTGGGTGATCCGGCGCAAGCTGGAGGAGACGCCGGCGTTCGAGCGCGAGGTGGCCCAGGGCACGGTGCCGCGGATGCCGCTGTCGCTGCTCTTCCGCGACCACTGGGCGAGCGTGGTGCGGGTGGTGTGCGCGGCGCTGATCGCGACGGTCAGCACCATCTTCACCGTGTGGGCGCTCAACTACGCCGTCGAGAACGTCGGCCTGGACCGGGCCACCATGCTCTGGGTGAGCACCGTGGCCAACACCGCCGCGCTGCTGGCCATCCCGCTGTGGGCCATGCTGTCGGACCGGATCGGGCGCAAGCCCGTGTTCCTCATCGGAGCCGTCGGCAGCCCGATCATGATCTTCGCCTACCTGGCGGCGATCAACTCCGGCAGCTACCCGATGATCTTCCTGGTCGGCATCCTCACCCTCGGCGTCGTCTACAGCGCCTCCAACGGCATCTGGCCCTCGCTCTACGGGGAGATGTTCACCACCAAGGTGCGGCTGTCGGGTATGGCCATCGGCACCCAGATCGGCTTCGCCGTCGCCGGCTTCGCCGTCGCCTCGGCGGCCGGCATCGTCTCCCCCGGAGGCTGGCTCGGCCTGCAGGGCTGGGTCGGCGTCGGCATCTTCACCGCCATCCTCTGCGCGATCAGCGCGGTGGCGGTGGCCACGGCGCGCGAGACCCACAAGGTCCCCACGGACCAGCTCGGCCTCCCGCCCGCCGACCGCGTCACCACCTCCGCCTGACCCTTCCGTACGCGGCCGCGCCCTTCCCGGGTGCGGCCGCGTACGCATCTCCGGGACACGCACCGAAATACTGGTAATTACTGGAACCCCTGATACCCTCGCGCCATGAGTGACCGGCTGGACGAGCTCGAACGGCGCATCGACGAGCTCAGGGCCGGTGTGCGCAGGGCCATGCGGGCCAGGGACGGCTCGGCGGCCAGGGCGCTGCGGGCCGAGCTCCGCACCGCCGAGAAGGCGTGGGACTCCCTGGTGAGCGGCGAGAAGCCCGCAGGGAAGACGCAGGGGCCGCGGCTGGTGACCGTGCGCGAGCAGGTGCACCAGGCGCTGGAGCTGCTGGGCGCGCCCGCGCAGGCCCGGCTGGTGGTGGCGGTGAGCGGCGCGTTCCTGGCCGGCACGATCCGCAGCTCCCAGCTCACCAGCCTGCGCAGGGACGAGGAGCGCTCGTTCCGCTCGTCGCCGTTCGGGCGGCCCTACTACCTGTGCGCGGCGCTGACCGACCGGCTCTCCCCCGCCCGCGGCTACCTCACCGTCAGCACGTGGCCGGTGGAGCGCCGGGTGGTGGGCCCGCTCAGCCCTCGCGTCGACTTCCTCACCTGCGCGATCCGGATCGCCGAGCACACCGCGGGGCGGCGCTCGCCCGACGGCGACCGGCTGTTATCCAGGATGGCACGCAACATCCCTGGCGCCGGTGACGAGGTGCCGCCCGACCCGGCGCGGGTGGCCGAGGCGGCGCGGCGGGAGCTGGCCGTGCACGCCGGGCGCGACGCCGGCGACCGCGCGGAGCTGGCGGGACGCGCCGACACCCAGCTCGATGACGTGGCCCGGCTGTTCGGGGCCACTACGCTGACCACTGTTCCAAGATCAGTCATGGCTATGGGAGGCGGCCGATGAACCGGCTCGACGCGCTGCGCGGCACCACACCGCCGAAGCCGCACGACGCCAGGGCGATCGCCGCGCTGGCGGCCAACCCCGGCTGCACGCGGCGGGCGCTCATGGACGGCGCCGGGATCGACAAGGACGCCGTCGCCCGCCACCTGGGGTTCCCCGCCCCGTTCGGCCAGTCGCCGTTCGCGATCACCCGGGGCAACGCGTTCGAGGCGCTGGTGAAGGCCGACGGGTGCGCGGAGCTGATCCGGATGCTGCGCGAGCTGCTCGGCCTGCCGATCGACGAGGTGGCCTACCACGACGTGGAGAACGTCGGCGCCCACCTGCGCCACACCCACACCCGCGCGCTGATCGACCGCGCGGCCAGGGGCGAGGGCGTGGGCACCGTCTACGACCACCCGCTGTTCACGCTGGGCATCGCCGGCCACACCGCCTATCTGGAGCCCGACGTGGTCGCGTTCCAGCTCGGCGGCCGGTTCCACATCGTGGAGATCAAGTCGTTCGCGGTGGTCGACGGGCAGGCCGACCCGGCCGCGGTGGCGGCGGCCGCGCGGCAGGCGGCGGTGTACGTGCTGGCGCTGCGGACGCTGCTGGAGGAGCTGGGCCACGACCCGCTCCGGGTGGCCGACGACGTGGTGCTGGTCTGCCCGGAGAACTTCGCCAACCGTCCGGTGGCGACGCTGGTCGACGTGCGCCGCCAGCTCGCGGTGCTGCGCCGCCAGCTCTCCCGGATGACGAGCCTGGACCGGCTGCTGGACGCGCTGCCCGAGGACGTGACGTTCGACCTGGCGCCGGACGCCGACGGGCGGCCGGCCAGGCCGGTCGCGGAGCTGGCCGACGCGGTCCGCAGGGCGGAGGCCCGCTACGCGCCCGACTGCCTGTCCACGTGCGACCTGTGCTTCTTCTGCCGCGACGAGGCCCGCCAGGAGGGCGCGTCCGATCTGCTGGGCCGCGCCGTCCGCGACGAGCTCGGCGGGGTGGCGTCGGTGCGGGAGGCGCTGGCGCTGGCCGACGGCTCGCGCGCGCCCGCGCAGGGCCAGGAGGAGATCGCCCGGCTGCTGCGCGGCGCCGAGCGGCTGCGGCGGGAGTGCCTGGCGTGAGCCTGCTCACCTCGCTCGCCCGGCTGCGGGCGATCGACGAGGGCGTCGCGCAGCCGATCGCGACCGTCCGCCACTGCCACCTGTCGGCGCGGCCGATGGTGTTCATCCCGCTGAAGCTGTCGGGTGAGGCGGCGGCGCCGCTGGCCGCCATGCTGGGCACCGACCCCGCCGAGCCGCGGCTGCTGGCGGTGGCCCAGCCGCGCAACCGCGACCTGCGCTTCGCCTGGACGGCCGACCTGGCCGGGGTGCTGCTGCCGTACGTGGCGGGCTTCACGGCCGAGACCGAGACGGTGGAGCGGCGCGGCGCCGACCCGTACGAGCGGGCGCTGGACGCGCCGCAGCTGATCGTGCCGAACCGGGCCGGGGTGGCCTTCACCCGGCTGCTCGGCCGCTCCACCCGGTTCCGGCGCACCGACGGGCCGTTCCCGGTGCCGGAGGGGGTGCCGCTGCTCGGCCGGTGGCTGACGTACTTCGCCGAGCGCGCCGCGTACCCCGGCTCGTCGCTCATGCTGGCCGCGACCGACGAGCTGGCCCGCCACTGGGCGAGCGGGCAGAGCGCGCTGGAGGACGCCAACCTGGCGGCGCTGCTCGCCTGGATCACCGACGGGCCCGACGACGCGGCCGAGGACCCGCTGATCTGGCCGCCGGCCGGCCCGGCCACCGATCCGGGGTTCGACGCGGAGGTGCTGGCGCCGGCGATGGAGAGCGGATCGGCCGAGCGGATCACCGAGGCGCTGCGCACCCAGCTGGAGCCGACGTGGCGGCTGGTGTGGCGGGCCGTCGAGCTGCTGCGCGGCCTGGAGCCGGGCGCGAGCGTGGCGCAGCGGTGGGAGCACGACCGCGGCTCGTTCAGCGGCATGACCGCGCAGCTCGCGGAGGGGGCGCCGCCGCAGGCCCGCCGCGACGGCGCGGTGGCCGCGGCGGCCCGGCTCTCGCGGATGGAACGCGCCCAGGCCGCCTACGAGGTGCAGCGCGCCTACGACGACCCGCTGGTGATGGCCGAGTACCGGCTCACGGGCGAGGCGTTCGCGGGCGAGGTCGTCGACACGGTGCCCGGCAACACCGAGGGCGAGGGCCGCTCGCGCAAGCTGCGCCCGCTGGTGACGGTCAAGACCGACGATCCCGTACGGATCCCGCCCGGCACCTCGCTGGGCACGCCGGAACGGCGCGGGCAGGGGGCCGAGCTGGTGTCGGCGGGCGACGGCCTGGTCACCTTGAAGATCACCAAGGGCATGGGGCGGGGCAAGACCCCGGCGCCCGGCGCGGTGCCGGAGATCGGCGAGCGGGTCTGCTACAGCTCGCTGACCGACGAGTTCCAGGGCGCGGCGGCGCTGCCGGAGCCGGAGGCGACGCCGTGGACCCACGGCGGCCCGCCGCGCCCGTACGAACCGGCCGACGAGGACGCCCGGGAGGAGTGGTCGTGATCCCTGAGCCCACGCCTGAGCCCACGCCTGAGGAGGTCATCCGGCGGGTGCTGGCCGACCTGCCGGGCCACCGGGGCGTGGTGGTCGACTCGCCGCCCGGCGCGGGCAAGTCCACGCTCGTGGTGCGGGCGGCGGCGCACCTGGCCGCCACCGGCGAGCCGCTGATGATCGTCGCCCAGACGAACGAGCAGGTGGACGACCTGGTGACGCGGATCTGCGAGAAGCATCCGCGGCTCACGGTGGGCCGGCTGTCGGCGGGCGGCTACGTGCCGCGCAAGCGGATGCTGGAGCTGCCAGGGGTGACCTTCGGCACCCGCGTCCAGGACCTCGGCGATCCGGACGTCGTCATCGCCACCGCCGACAAGTGGGCCTGGATCAGCGGCCGGACGTGGCCGTGGGCCATCGTGGACGAGGCCTACCAGATGCGCTCCGACAAGCTGCTGCGCATCGCCGGGCTGTTCGAGCGGGCGTTGTTCGTGGGCGACCCCGGGCAGCTCGACCCGTTCTCCATCGTGGACGGCGACCGGTGGTCGGGGCTGTCGTGGGATCCGCTGCAGAGCGCCGTGTCGGTGCTGCTGCGGCACAACCCCGACCTGCCGGTGCACCGGCTGCCGGTGTCGTGGCGGCTGCCCTCGTCGGCGGCGCCGGTGGTGTCGCGGGCGTTCTACCCGTTCACCGGGTTCCGGTCGGGCACCGGGCCTGGCGACCGGCGGCTGGAGCTGGTCACCGGCGGCATGGGCACGGTGCACGACCGGGCGCTGGAGGAGGCGGCCCGCTCCGGGTGGGCGCTGCTGGAGCTGCCGAACCGGCACACCGTGCGCACCGACGCCGAAGCGGTGGAGGCGGTGGCGCTGCTGGCGGCACGGCTGATGCAGCGCGGCGCGGTGGCGAGTTCGGAGCAGGGCGAGCGGCCGGTGACGGCCGACCGGATCGCAGTCGGCGCGGCCCACCGCGACCAGGTGGCGGCGATCAGGAACGCCGGGCTGCCGCCGGAGATCACCGTCGACACCGCCAACCGGCTGCAGGGCCGCGAGTACGACGTGACGATCGTGCTGCACCCGCTGTCGGGGCGGCGCGACGCGACCGCCTTCCACCTGGAGTCGGGGCGGCTGTGCGTGCTGGCGTCGCGGCACCGGCACGCGTGCGTGGTGGTGGCCAGGGCGGGCATCGCCGAGCTGCTCGACGCGCATCCGTCGGCGGAGCCGGTGCAGCTCGGGGTGCCGGTGAAGTTCCCCGACGGGTGGGAGGCCAACCAGGCGGTGCTGGACCACCTGGCGGCCCACCGGGTCTAACCGGCTTCGACGGTGCGCCGCCAGATGTCGATGACGAGGACCGGGCGCATCCCCTCCGACTCGTACAGGCCCAGCGCGGGGGTGGTGTTGTTGGTGTCGACGTGCAGGATCGTGCCCTCGCGGCCGCGGGCGGCGTCGGCGGCGATGGCGGTGCGCAGCAGCAGGCGGCCCAGGCCCCGGCCGCGGAACTCGGGCCGCACGGCGAGCGTGTCGACGTAGCCGCAGCCCTCGTCGGCGGCGAACTGGTTGTTGCCGAGCACCATCGCGGCCGCGCGGCCGTCCACCCTGGCCAGGGTGAGCTGGCTCCAGTCGGTGGTGGGGATCGCCTGCCTGCGGGCGTACCAGCGGTCGTAGTCGACGTAGGCGTGGCCGAAGTGGTCGGCGAAGCCCTCCTGGTACACCTCGTGGGCCTCGCGGCGGACCTGCTCGTTCTGGCCGCCGTGCAGGGTGACGCCGGGCGGCGGCTCAGGTGGTTCGACGGGGCCGTCGAAGTCGACGCGCATGCGGTGGAAGCTGGTGGCGGCCGCGAACCCGTACCCGGTGACGAGCGCCTGCTTGGCCCGGTCGGCCCGGTAGACGCCGACGTCGGTGACGGCGGCGGGGTGGCCCGCCTCGCGGGCGAGCGCGCCCGCGCGCTCCAGCACGAGCGGCCAGAGCCGCTCGGCGAGACCGGCCACGCCGGGGCGGACGATCACGTCGGCGTCGACGATCTCGCTCGCGCCCTGGCGGCGCGCCCACGCCCAGCCGTCGAGGCGGCCGTCCGGGCCGTGCGCGAGCCAGGCGTCGCTGTCGAGGTCGAAGCCGGGCTCGGCGAGCTCGCCCGCGATGTCGTCGAGGGTGAGGTCGGGCCGTCCGAGCACTTCGGTGTCGCAGGCGGCGCTGAGCTCGTGGATGGCCGGGGCGTCTCCGGCACCCGGTCGGCTGAAGTGATGCATGGGGTGATTGTCATGGTTGTGCCCCTCGCCGCGCGCCGTATTTTCGTGGTGGTTAGGCTGTGAGGGTGCCCGACAAGACCCCGCTGCAGATCGAGATCGACTCGTCCGACAAGACAACGGTCCAGCTCGCGGTCCGCGGTGACCTCGATTTCGACACCGCGGACGAGCTGTCGTCGGTCCTGCTGGGTGACGGATTCGAGCGGGTGGACGTCGACCTGTCGGGGCTGGGGTTCATCGACTCGTCGGGGCTGGCGGCCCTGGTCCGCCTCTACCAGCGGGTGGCCGCCGAGGACGCGGTGCTGCGGGTGGTCGCCGTCACGCCCTATCTGCGCAACCTGATGCGGATGACCGCGCTCGACCGCCTGTTCGGCCTGCCGCCGGGCTGAGCGTCTCCTTCCGTAACGAATGCTTCGCCGGATCATGGGCAGAGGCATTCTCGACACGGAAGGGAGGCGCCGGTGGAGACCACGATGGCGCTGCGGCTGCCCAGGGACGCGGCGAGCGTGCCGCTCATCCGGCAGATGCTCGACGGCACGCTGAACTCGCTGGGTGTGGAGCCGGAGATCCGGGACGACATCGAGCTCATGTTGACGGAGGCGTGCTCCAACGTGGTCAAGCATGCCGCGCCGAGCGACGAGTACACGGTGAGCGCCATGGTCTACGACGATCTGTGCGTGATCCGGGTGGTCGACACCGGCCATGGTTTCGATCCGGCGTCGGTCAGGGACGCGACGCCCGGGTCCGAGAACGGGCGGGGGCTGCAGATCATGCGGGCGCTGGCCGACGACGTCCGCTTCACCAACAAGCGGGAGAACGGCGCGGTGGTGTGCCTGGAGAAGCGGCTGCGCTACTCACCGGGCGCGGCGGGGCCGCACTTCATCCGGACGTGAGGACGTCATGGCTCACGGCCGCTCCGCCGGGCGGAGCCGCCGTGTGTCAGGACGATCCCGCTCATCGAGGCCATCAGCGCCAGCCAGATGAGCACGGCCACCGCGATGCCCAGCACCGCGAGGAACGACAGGGAGAGGGCGACCAGCAGCGAGCCGATCGCGCCGAGCAACGTCCACACCCCGTCAGAGTTGCCCGCCGGTGCTCGTTCTCTGCAGTTTCATCGCGGTCAGTTGCCTGTTATGTGGCGATATATCCCTCTTACTCGGTGGCTCCGTCGGGCGCCTCCAGCCGTCCCGGCAGCGCGTCCAGCCGGCGCAGGATGACGCCCTCGCGCAGCGCCCACGGGCAGATCTCCAGCCGCTCCACCTCGAACAGGTCCATCACCGCGTCGGCCACGATCGCGCCCGCCGCGAGCTGGGCCGCCCGCCCCGCCGACACGCCGGACAGCTCGGCCCGCTCGGCGGCCGTCATGGCGGTCAGCTTGGCGGCCCAGTCGGCGGTGTCCTGGCGCGACAGCGAGCGCGGCACGTGGACGCCGTCGCTGGACGGTGCCGCCCCGGCGATCCTGGCCAGCTGCTTGAAGGTCTTGGAGGTGGCCACCGCCCGGTCGGCCCCGCCGTAGCGGACGACGGAGCCGACGGTGCGGGCGATCTCGGCGCGCACGTGTCGGCGCAGCCGGCGCACCTCGTCGGCGGACGGCGGGTCGGCGGTGAACCAGTCGCGGGTCAGCCGCCCGGCGCCGAACGGCAGCGACACCGCGACGTCGGGCTCCTCGTCGACCCCGGCCGCGATCTCCAGGGAGCCGCCGCCGATGTCGAAGGCCAGCAGCCGCCCGGACGACCAGCCGAACCAGCGGCGCACCGCCAGGAACGTCAGCCTCGCCTCGTCGCGGCCCGACAGCACGTCGATGAGCACGCCGGTGTGCCGCTGGACCTTCTCCAGCACCCGCTCGCCGTTGGCGGCCTCGCGCACGGCGGAGGTGGCGAAGGCCAGCAGCTCCTCCACGCCCTTGTCCTCGGCGATGACCACGGCCTGCTCGACGAACGCGCGCAGCCGGTCCACGCCCTCGGCGGACAGCTTGTCGTCCGGGCCGAGATGCTCGCTGAGGCGCAGCTCCTCCTTGTGGGAGAACGCCGGAATGGGACGGCCGCCGCGGTGGGCGTCCACGACGAGTAAATGGACGGTGTTCGAGCCGATGTCCAGCACGCCGAGTCGCATGGCGATGACGCTACAGGCAGGCGCTTCGCCCGCGAAGCGGAGGCCGGGGGGCGACGACCGCGTGATCGTGGGCATGCCGGGGCGACTACCCTTCCTAGAGGTCGTGACACATGGGAGGAGCCAGATGAGCGCGTGCTGCGGGCCCGCCAGGGAGGCCGTCACCGGGGCGGACGCCCCCGAGGCGCCGGTCCTCGTGATGCCCGGTCCGGCGCGGCGGGAGCCGCCGCGCGGGATGGTCCGCGTCCCGGGCGGGACGTTCTCGGTGGGCGGCGACGACCCCGACGCCAACCCGGAGGACGGCGAGGGCCCGGTCCGCGAGGTGAAGCTGGATGCGTTCCTGATCGACCCGACCTGCGTGACGAACGCGCAGTTCGCCAGGTTCGTGAAGGAGACCGGATACGTGACCGAGGCCGAGCGGATCGGCTGGTCGTTCGTGTTCCGCCAGTTCGCCTCCCGCGGTGTCATGGACGCGAGCGTGCCGCAGGCGCCCTGGTGGGTCGGGGTGGAAGGAGCCTCCTGGCGCTCCCCCGAGGGGCCCGGCTCGTCGATCGGCGACCGGCAGAACCATCCGGTGGTGCAGGTGTCGTGGCACGACGCGACCGCGTACGCGCGATGGGCCGGCAAGCGGCTGCCGACGGAGGCCGAGTGGGAGACGGCCGCCCGCGGCGGCCTGCGGCGGACCCGCTACCCGTGGGGCGACGAGCTGGCGCCGAAGGGGCGGCAGCGGTGCAACATCTGGCAGGGCCCGTTCCCCTCGGCGCCGAGCAGGGGCACGATGCCGGTCAAGTCGTTCCAGCCGAACGGCTACGGCCTCTACAACGTGGCGGGCAACGTGTGGGAGTGGACCGCCGACTGGTGGGACACCCGCTGGGAACCGTACGCGGAGAACCCCACGGGCCCGGCCGAGGGCACCATGAAGGTGATCAGGGGCGGCTCCTACATGTGCCATGACTCCTACTGCAACCGCTACCGGCTGGCCGCCCGCACCGCCAACACCCCCGACTCGGCCACCGGACATACGGGTTTCCGGTGCGCGGCCATAGTCTGAGCCCATGTCACAAACCCTGCGACTGCTGATCACCGGCGGCGGCACCGGTGGTCACACCTACCCGGCCCTGACGACCCTGACGGCCATCCAGCGCCGGCAGGTGCCGCACGACGTGCTCTGGGTGGGCACGGCCAACGGCCTGGAGGCCAGGATCACCGCCGAGCACGGCATCCCGTTCAAGGCGATCACGACGGGCAAGCTGCGCCGCCGGCCCAACCTGCGCGAGCTCGGCACCAACCTGGCCGACCTGTTCCGCATCCCCGTCGGGGTGTTCCAGGCGATCGGCCACGCCGCCCGCTACCTGCCCGACGTGGTGCTGTCGACCGGGGGCTACGTGGCGGTGCCGATCGGGGTGGCGGCCAAGCTGATCCGCAGGCCGCTGGTCATGCACGAGCAGACGACGGTGGTGGGGCTGGCCAACCGGATCCTGTCCAGGCTGGCGACGCGGATCGCGCTGTCGCACGAGTCGTCGCTCGAACACCTGCCCGCCAAGGCCAGGGCCAAGGCCGTGGTGACGGGCAACCCGATCCGGCCCGAGCTGCTGCAGGGCAAGCGGGCGGCGGCCTACGACCTGTTCGGGCTGACGTTCGAGGTGCCGCTGATCTACGTGACGGGCGGCGCGCAGGGCAGCAAGCAGATCAACACACTGATCGCGGAGGTCCTGCCCAGGCTGCTGCCGCACGCCCAGATCGTCCACCAGTGCGGCCCCGCCTGGATCGAGCAGATGCGGGCCGTGGAGCTGCCGCCCGAGCTCGCCGACCGCTACCACCCGGTCCCCTACGTGGGTTCCGAGCTGGCCGACCTGTACGCCGCGGCCGACGTGGTGATCTCGCGCAGCGGAGCCGGCACGGTGTCGGAGCTGACCGCGATCGGCAAGCCGTCGCTGCTGATCCCGCTGATCCCGACGGGCGGCGACGAGCAGCGCAAGAACGCCGGCTATCTGGTGTCGGCGGGCGCGGCGCGGGCGCTGCTGGAGCCGAACCCTGCGGCCGACCAGCTGCTGGCCGAGCTGATGCCGCTGCTGGCCGACCCGGGCCTGCGGGCGGCGATGGGCGAGGCGGCCCAGAAGCTGGGCCGCGTGGACGCCGCCGACGTGCTGTGCGACCTGCTGCTGCAGACCGCCCAGCCCGCCCGGCCCGCCGCGGCCTAGGACCGCTCGCCCGGCTCCAGGTGGCGGAAGGCCTCGTGCGCGGAGCTGAGGCTGCGCCGCAGCGCCTGCTCCAGCTGGTCGGCGTCCTCGGCGAGCCGGGCGATCTCCGGCACCGCGAACGCGTCGGCCCCGGTCTCGGCGACCAGTTCCTCGTACTGGTGGATCCGGCCGCGCAGCTCCTCGACCTGCTGGTGGGCGCGGAAGGCGCGCTCGGCCTCGGTGACGTTGGCCGCGTAGCGTTCCAGCGCCTCGACCCGCGCCACCACGGCTTCCTCGCTGCTGTCGAGGGCCCGGGCGAGCGGTTCGGCGACGGCCGCCACCTCGGGGGTGACGGCGCCGGTGACGGTCTCGCGGTGTCTGGTGCGCAGCGCCGACAGCTTGGCCAGCAGGCGGGCGATCTCCCACTCCTGGGCGGGCAGCATCACCGCGTTACGCACCCCGTCGAGCAGCCCTTCGGCGTTGACCGACGACTCGTTGACGGTGGCGATGGCCCGTTGCGCGCGGGCCAGCAGCCTGCGCGAGGCCTCGTCGAGGTCGTCGGTGAGCACGTAGCGGCCCTCGTACCAGCGCAGCTGCTCGTAGACCTCGCGGGCGAGCACGGCCTCCTCGTCCTCGTCGGTGAGGTCGTTGCGGATGAAGGCGACGAGGAGCACGGGCACGCCGACGAAGGCAAGCAGCAGCAGGCCGATGCCGCGGCTCATCAGGCCGAGCGCGATCAGCAGCACGGCGACGGCGGTCACGGCGACGGCCACGCCCTTGGACTGGGCGACGCCGGCGCGGGGCGGCGGCTCGGGAACCCAGCCGCGGCGCATCCTGACCAGGACCTGGCCGCTGTCCCTGATCAGTCGCGCGTCCTCCGGTGGCACCCCTGGATCCACCACGACTTCCACAAATCCGGATCCTATGGGAACTCTGCCCTTCGAGCTCGATTCTTTGTACGACAAACGGCGTGCGACCCTCCCTGTGGCGGACGGCGGGGTGAACGGCCGATCACCCCTGTAAGTGGCGGAACGCTTCGTGGGCCGACGTGACGCTGTCGCGCAGCGCCTGTTCGAGCCGGTCGGCGTCCTCGCTGAGCCGGCTCAGCTCGGGCACGGCCGAGTCGTCGGCGCCGGACTCGGCCAGGAGCTCTTCGTAGCGGGGCAACTGGGCGCTGAGCCGCGCGATCTGGTCGCGGGCGTGGTAGGCCCGCTCGGCCTCGGCTACGTGGCCGGCGTAACGTTCCAGCGCCTCGACCCGGGCCACGACCGCGCGCTCGCTGCTGTCGAGCACCTGGGCGAGCGGCTCGGCGACGGCCGCCACCTCGGGGGTGACGCCTTCGGAGACGACCTCCCGGTGTCCGGACCGCAGCGCCGACAGCTTGGCCAGCAGGCGGGCGATCTCCCACTCCTGGGCGGGCAGCATGACGGCGTTGCGCACGTCGTCGAGCAGCCCTCCGGCGTTGACGTGGGACTCCATGACCGCGTCGACGGCGGCCTGGGCACGGGCCATGAGCCGGCGGGCGCTCTCGTCGAGGTCCTCGCGGAGCACGTAGCGGCCCTCGAACCTGCGGGCGCTGTCGTAGACGTGCCGCTCGACCACCTGGCGCCGCTCGGCCTCGGCGTCGGGCCTGGGTTTGGCGAGCACGCCGGCGATGAGCAGCGCGGCCAGCGTCATGACGACGACGAACGGGGTGTAGAGGCCGGCGAGGAAGAAGTCGAGCCCGGCGCCGACGGCGACCAGCGCGACGAGCGTGGTGGTCATCCGGGTGACGAGCCCGAGGGCCGGCGGATGACGCCTGTTCGGCGGGGTCCACCCGGCGCGGATGCGCAGCAGGAGCTTGCGATGGTCACGGAACAGGTCGGCCGTCTCGGCAGGCACCGTCGGCTCCACTACCACCTTCGCATGACGACCCGGCACATTAAGGATCCTATGTGGCGGTCTGTCCGAACGTCAGCCTTCTAAGTAGCGAAAAGCCTCATGCGCGGAGGTGACACTTCGCCGCAGGGCGCGTTCCACGGAGTCGGCGTCCTCCGCGAGGCGTTCGATCTCGGCGACGGCCATCGTGCCGGCGCCGGTCTCGGCCAGCAGTTCCTCGTAACGCGGCAGTCTGGCGCGCAGCTCCTCGATCTGCTCGCGGGCGTGGTAGGCCCGCTCGGCCTCGGCGACGTGCCCGGCGTAACGTTCCAGAGCCTCGACGCGCGCGACCACGGCCGCCTCGCTGCTGTCGAGCGCGCCCTGCAGGGGCTTGAGCACGGCCGCGACCTCGGGGGCGAGGCCCCGGCCGAGGAGTTCGCGGTGGTCGGCGCGCAGCGCCGACAGCTTGGCGAGCAGGCGGGCGATCTCCCACTCCTGCTCCGGCAGCAGGAGGGCGTTGCGCGGGCCGTCGAGCAGCCCTTCGGCGTTGACGTGGGAGCGCAGCACGGTGCCGACGGCCTGCTGGGCCCGGTGGAGCACGGCCGCGGCCTCCTCGTCGAAGTCCTGCGGGATCAGGTAGCGGCCGTGGTGCCGGCGGGCCTTCTCGTACAGGGCCCGCTCCTGGGGCCGGTGGTCGTCGTCGACCGCCTCGCTGATGTTGGCGATCTTGACGAGGACGAGGAAGACGAACCCGCCGAGCAGCAGGAACCCGGCGGGCGCGGCCGGCGAGTCCAGCAGCACGGCCATGAGCGCGATGACCAGCGGGGTGGCGGCGAGCAGCGCCACGCTGGAGGTGTTGCGCCGCCTGGCGGGGACCGGCAGGGCGGCCGGGGGCACCCAGCCCGTCCGGATCCTCGACAGCAGCGGGGCGTTCGCGCGCAGCATCCCCGCGGTCTCCGGCGGCACCGCCGGATCGACGACCACTCCCACGCTCTGCCCTGGCACCTCGGCGCCCCCAACGCTCCTCTGTTCCGGATACTACGAAACATCCCGCTCGGGTGTCAGCCTCGCGAAGGACAGGCCGGGGAACCACCAGTTGCGGTCGCCGAGCACCTCCATCGCGGCGGGCACCAGGACCATCCGCACGATCGTGGCGTCGACCAGCACTCCGGCGGCCAGCCCGACCCCCATGACGCGCAGCGCCCGGTCGTCGAACGCGCCGAAGGCGGCGAACACGCAGAACATGATCGCGGCGGCGGCGGTGATCACCCGGGCGGTCCCGGCGAGCCCGGCGGCGACCGCGGCGCTGTTGCCCAGCCCGTTCCGGTACTCCTCGCGGATGCGGGAGACGAGGAACACCTCGTAGTCCACGGACAGCCCGAACGTGATCACGAACAGCATCATCGGCACCCAGGCGTCGATCGGCCCGCTGGTGCCGAGCCCGAGCACGTCCCACTGGAAGACGGCGACGACCACCCCGTACGCGGCCCCGATCGACAGCAGGTTGACCAGGATCGCCTTGACGGGCACCGCCACGCTCCTGAACACGGCCATGAGCAGCGCCAGCGAGGCCAGCAGCACCGCGCCGACCGTCCACGGCAGCCGGTCGGCGGCGTGGTCGGCGAAGTCCACGGCGGCGGCGGTCGAGCCGGTCACCAGGACGGGCTCCGGCAGCTCGGCGCGGAGCCGGCGCAACAGGCCGGCGGTGGCCTCGTCCTGCTGCGCCGTGGCGGGCACGACGAGCGCGGCCCGCTCCCCCAGCGGCGTCACGCCCGCCACTCCAGGGGTGGCGCGGGCCCGCTCGACGGCGGCGCCGAGCGGGCGGTCGGAGGCGAGCACGAGCGGCGCCCCGGCGCCCGGCCCGAACGCGCCGGCCAGCAGGTCGTGGGCGCGCCTGGTGGTGTCGGTGACGGGCCGGTCGGACGCGTCCGACCAGCCGGTGCGCAGGTCCAGCGCGGGCAGCGCGAGCCCGGCGAGCAGCGCCGTCGCCAGCAGCCCCGCCGTCCACGGCCGGCGCTGCACGGCCCTGCTCCACCGCGCCGACCACGGCTCCCCGCCGGTACGGGCCGGCAGCGAGAACCGGTCGATCCGGTGTCCGATCACGGTCAGCAGCGCGGGCAGGAGGGTGAGGGAGGCGAGCATGACCATGAGCACGCCGCACCCCGCGGCCACCGCGATGCCGCCGCCGAGCCCGGGGCCGAGGAACACGATGCCGGCGCCGGTGACGATGACGGTGACGCCGGCGAACAGCACGGACCTGCCGGCGGTCCGCATGGCCGTGCCGGCGGCTGTCTCGACGTCCTGGCCCTCGTGCAGGCCGGTGCGGAAGCGGGTGACGATGAGCAGGGCGTAGTCGATGCCGACGCCGAGGCCGAGCATGATCGTGAGGTACACGGCGAAGTCCGGCGTGGCGACCAGGTGGCCGAGCAGGGCGAGCAGGCTGGTGCCGGAGACGACGCCCACGACCCCGATGGCGATCGGGAGGGCGGAGGCGAGCAGCGACCGGAACGCGTACAGCAGGATCACCGCCGCGGCCACCAGCCCGACCCCCTCGGTCAGGCCGCCGGGGGTGAAGTCGGCGAAGTCGTCGCCGGCCAGCTCGGCGGTGACGGCCCCGGCCTCGAAGCCGTCACGGACCTCGGCCAGCTCGCGGGCGGCGGTCTCGTCCGGGTAGTCGATCGGGATCGTGCCGACGGTCCCGTCCGGCGAGACGCGTGCGTACGAGGTCTCGGCGCGGACCCCCGGGACCTCGTTCATCCTCGTGAGAAGCCCGTCCACGGCTTGACGGGCGGCCGGGGACTCGACCCCGGCGGGGGCGGACACGACGAGCGTGCCGGGCGGTTCGGCGGGTGCGGGCCCGAGCAGCTCGGCGGCGCGCCCGCTCTCACTGCCGGGCAGCGCGAACTCACCGGCCACCGGCGCCGGGTTCCAGGCGGCCCCGGCGACGAGCGCGGCGACCAGCGCCAGCCAGCCCAGCAGGACCAGCCGCCGGTGGCGGATACAGAATCGGATCATGCCGCCGACGCTACGAACGACCCCCCGCACCGGTCGTCAGCCCACCGCGGTCCCCCGCCTACCACACCCGCGGCATCCAGCACCGAACGACGGAGAGTCAAGGGCGGGTGAGAGTCGTCCCCCACCCGCAGCATCGGACGGCGGGGTCAGAGGCGGGTGCGGGTTGCCCCCCCACCGCACCCGGCACCGGACAGCGAGGGGTCAGAGGCGGGTGCAGGTCGTCCCCTACCGCACCCGCTGCGTGGTCAGGGGTGGTGGCCGGGGCGGGTGAGGCCGGTTTCGTAGGCGAGGACCACGAGTTGGGCTCTGTCGTGGACGCCGAGTTTGGTCATCATGCGGTTGACGTGCGTCTTGACGGTGGCGGGGCTCATGAACAGCTCGCCGGCGATCTGGTCGTTCGTGCGGCCGTGCGCGACGCGGGCGAGGACCTCACGCTCGCGGCCGGTGAGGGGGGCGAGCCGGTCGTCGTTCACGCCGGGCCGGGCGGCGAACTCCTCGATCAGCCTGCGGGTGACCCCCGGGGACAGGAGGGCGTCACCCCGGGCGGCCACCCGCACCGCGTGCCGGATCTCGGCCGGTTCCGCGTCCTTGACCAGGAATCCGCTGGCACCCGATCGGAGCGCCTCGTACACGTACTCGTCCAGGTCGAAGGTGGTCACCACGACGACGCGGGTGCGTCCGGAGACGATGCGGCGGGTCGCCTCCAGCCCGTCGACGCCGGGCATCCGGATGTCCATCAGCACCACGTCAGGCCCGAGCCGGGCCACCTCGCGCACCGCCTCGGCCCCGTCGGCGGCCTCCCCGACGACGGTGAGATCGTCCTCCGGGTCGAGCAGCGCGCGCAGCCCCGCCCGGACGAGCGGCTGGTCGTCGGCCAGCAGGACGGTGATCACGCGGGCATCCACGCCGCCACCCGGAACCCGCCCGCCGGACCGGCGCCCGTGGTGAGTCTCCCGCCCGCGGCCTCCACCCGCTCGGCCATCCCCCTCAGCCCATGACCTCCCGCGTCCAGACCGGGGGTGCCGGACGGGCCGGTGCCGTCGTCGTCCACGCGCACGCGCACGCCCGCCTCCTCGTACGCCAGCGTCACCGTGGCGCGGGTGGCGCCCGCGTGACGGATGGTGTTGGTCAGGGCTTCCTGGACCACCCGGTAGACGGCCAGGTCCACGGCGGGCGGCAGCGGCCGGGGCTCGCCGGTGGTCTCCAGCGTGACCGGCAGCCCGGCGGTCCTGGCCAGGGCGGGGAGCTGGGCGCTGCCGGGCAGGGGATGCCGGGGCCGGAGCACGCCGAGCACGCCCTTCATCTCGGCCAGCGCCTGCCGGCTGGAGTCGCGGATCACCTGGAGGGCGTCGCGGGCTTCCGGCGGCCCGCCCGCGCGGGCGACGGCCTCGGCCGCGACGGCGGCGTGCAGCGCGATCACCGACACCGTGTGGGAGGTGACGTCGTGCAGTTCCCTGGCCACCCGCAGCCGCTCCTCCTGGGCACGGCGCAGTGCCTCCTCCTCGCGGCCGCGCTCGGCCTCGGCGGCGCGGCGCTCGACTTCGAGGGTGTAGGCGCGGCGGGCCCGCGACACCTCGGCGGGCTGCGCGGCGACGAGGACGAGCAGCGCCCAGATGACCACGGCCACCGCGTTGTCCACCCCGGGGTGGAGGACCGCCGCGACCGCCGGCACCGCGACCAGGAACGCCGCCCCCGCCCAGCCCGCCGCCCGGCGGCCGGTCGAGATGGTGGCGAAGACCGAGATCAGCGCCGGAGCGGGCCAGAACGCGTACGCGTAGCCGAGGGTGAACAGGGCGGCGACCGCCCCGGCGCTGATCGCCAGCGCGACCTCCGGCCTGCGGGGCAGCCAGGCGAGCGCGAGCACGGCCGTGACGAGCAGCGCGTAGCCGGCCGGGTCGAGGGGCGTGGCCCCGGGCTGGTTGTCGTAGGCCATGACGGTCGAATACAGGACGACCACCGCCATGCCGCAGACCAGGGCGAGCGTCCTCACATGTTCACGGTAGTGCGCTCGTCCCCCGCCGCGCGATACCGCGGTCGCGGTATCCCGTGTACGGCGAGCGCGGCGGCGACGCAGGCCGGCGGGATCGCGGGCAGCACGTACCGGTGGTCGAAGTCGAGCGCGGCGACCGGCGCCACCAGGAGGAACGCGGCGAACGCCCACGGCAGCAGCGCCGGCCGCCGCCGCCCGACGGACCCGGCGGCCCCGGCCAGCAGCAGCACCCCGAAGAGGGTCCCGTGCAGGAACCACGGGTACGGGTAGGCGGCCAGCACCGATCCCCACGGCTCCACCGACCGCATCCCCCTGATGTCCGGGTCGTAGTCGGCGCGGACCGCGCGCACCAGCTCGTTGTCGGGCACGGTCCAGACCCCGTACGGGAACGTGGAGGTCGGCGTCATCCGGTCGGGGTGCGGCACCGGCTCCCAGGTGAAGGCGAGCGCGGTGTCCCCGGCGATCTGCCGCAGGTAGTCCAAGGGCTGGGCGGCGATGGCGCGCAGGGCGAAGGACCTGGCCAGGTCGTTGTACGCGAACCGGTCGCCGGGCAGCAGGTTGAGCGAGGCGCCGGGCGCCCACACGTACTCGGAGGCGGCGTCCATCACGGTGCCGTTCGGGCAGAGTCGCGCCTCGGCGGGCGGCGGCTGGATGACCGAGCAGTCGGCGAACGTCATCGTGCGGGCCCATAACGCCACGCCGTCGGAGCCGCTGAGCGCGAACCGGTCGTGGTGGCGTTCGTACCATCCGGCGTAGGCGAGCAGCGGCAGCGCGCCGGCCACCAGCAGGACGGCCGCCCGCCGGCGCCGGCCCCGCCTGAGCAGGAGCCAGAGCGCGGCCAGGCCGATCAGCGGCACGGCGGCGGTGCGGGTGAGCCCGGCCAGGGCGAGCAGCAGGCCGGCCCCGGCCGCCGCCCGCGCGGTGACCTCCTCCCGGCGGCCCAGCACGAGCAGCGCGGCCATCACCAGGAAGATCGCCTGCAGGTCGGACAGGATCGCGTGCTCCAGCCGGACGAACGACGGGTCGAACAGCACCGGCAGCGTGGCGAGGGTGGCGCCCCAGCCGGGCAGCCCGCGCGAGCGCAGCAGCGCGTACATCAGCACGGCGACGCCCAGCCCCATCGCGTGCTGCACGCCCGCCACGAGTTCCACACTGTGGAAGGGCCGCAGCAGCCACAGGAACGCGGAGTATCCGGCGGGGTGGAAGGCCCCGTTCGGCCGCATGCGCACGGCGGTGTCGAGGTACGTGAACGAGTCGTACCAGTACACCATCGCGGTGTCGTACCCCAGCATGACCAGCACGCGCAGCGCGGCGGCGAGCACGAGCACGGCCGCGAACAGGCGGTGGCCGGCCGGTCGCGCCACGGCGGAGCGGCCTGGCGGGACACGGAAGGCGAGGACGGACGCCATGGCAGAGGTTCCCCCGGACGGGCCGGGCGGATCCCGGCGCGGAACCGCGGTTCAGCGGTCGGCGGATACCCTAGCGGTACTTGATCAAGCTATGTCGGCATTTATCCCGCAAAGTCCGGGCGAGCCGCTCATGGGCTGTGGATCTTGCGGAGCACGTCCTCGGGGATGCCCGCCTCGACGAGGCTCTCCCAGCTCTCGAACCGTTCGGCGATCATAGCTTCCACGAGCGGCCGCAGCAGCGCGTGGTCGGCGCCGGCGTGCAGCAGCTCGCTGACGATGCGGCCGCGGCCCGCGAACGGCAGCCGGGCGCCGTCGATCGTGACCGCGTGCGCGATGAGCGCGAGCAGGCGGGCGTCGGGCGGCAGGCCGGGGGCGGTGGCGGCGGTGATCGCGTCGAGGTAGCGGGCGAGCCGGTCGTCGGGGTTCAGGGGCTCGCCGGTCAGCAGGTCCCGCAGCAGCCGGGGCAGGCTGGCGACCCGGCCCCGCGGGCGCAGCAGGAGCGGCGGGTCGGCGCCCTCGTCGAGCAGGTCGGCCAGCAGGTCGGTGTCGGGGTTGAGCAGGTACGCGCGCTCGGCGAACACCCTGATCCGGTGGCGCAGCACGGTGGCCCGCCGCCCGAGGCCGTGACCGAACCACCAGCCGAGCCCGTCGCCGCCCGGCGGTTCGGCCGGCCCGCCGAGCAGGATGTCGCGCTCGCCGTGCTCGGAGACCCGCAGCGCGGGCATGGCGGCCAGCAGCCCGCTCCAGCCGCCGTCGCCGAGCTGGCTGCGCCACAGGTGGGCGTGCGAGGTCCACCGCGCCAGCGGGTCGGGGCCGCCGAACAGCTCCGACACCCGTACGGGCGCCGCGGACGCGGCCACGATGAGCAGGGTGAGGTTGGCGGAGTAGGCGGCCAGCCGCCGCGTGACCGGCCGCCGCACCGGCTCGAACGCGGTGAAGGAGCGCCGCCGCCGCTCGTACAGCGACTCGCGCAGCAGCACGCCGAGCAGTTCCACGGCCCGCTCGCGCTCCCGCGCGGGCAGCCCGGCGAGCAGCTCGACGGCGAAGCCCACGATCGGCCCGCGCTCGGCCAGGCAGGAGAACGAGGTGACCGCGTACAGCAGGTCGTCGTCCAGGTCCTGGGCGGGCGCGGCGGCCAGCTCGCCGCCGGTCAGGTCGTGTCTCCTGACCAGCTCGCGCACCGCGAACACGGCCAGCCAGCCGACGAGGAACTCGCCGAACGTGGCGTGCGCGAACTCGTAGCCGTCTGTCCCGTTCCCCGTACGGTGCGCGGACGTACGGCGCGCGAAGAAGAACCGCCTGGTGGCCCGGTCCGCCCCGCTGCCCGGCCCGCACAGCGCCGCCAGGTCGGCGTCGAGCGCGGCCGCCGCGGCGACCGGCCGGCCGCGGGCGAACATCGACAGCGCGACCGCCCCGAGCCGCACCAGCTCCCGGTCGACGAGGGCGCGCAGCCGGGGCGGCGGCAGCCCGACGGCGGAGGCGTCCCTGGCGACCTCGCGGCGGGCGAAGCCGCGGATCAGCGCCTCGTACAGCTGGGCGCGGCCGATGGGGCCGGCGCCGCGCACGCCGTCCCCCGTGGCGTCGTGCAGGGCGAGCAGCAGCAGGAGCAGCGGCTGCGTGGCGAGCTCCGGGTGGGCCAGCGCGTCGCCGGCGGACAGCGGGGCGCGGTCACGGCGGGCGAGCACCGCCCGGTTGGCCTGGTCCCAGATGTCGAGCCAGCGCCGCACCTGGTCTTCCTCGAACGGGCGCAGCTGCAGCACGACCAGGCCGTCGGGGAAGCGCACCCGGTCGGCCACGACGGTGCGACCGGTGACGACGACGGCGACGGGCCGGCCGACGCGGTACTGCCTGGCCTGGAACTCCTGGATCTGCTCCAGGTAGTCGTGGCGGCCCTCGCCGGCGGCCTGGACCAGCTCGTCGAACCCGTCGAGCAGCACTACCGGCAGGGCCCCCTGCCCGGCCTCGACCAGCTCCTCGAAGCGCACGTCCTCACCGAGCGAGGTACGCAGCCCCTGGTCGATCTGGGACAGCACGGTGGACTCCGCCACCACGTCGTGCAGCCGCACCCGGATCGGCAGGAACTCCGACCCGGCCAGCCGCGCGGCCAGCACCTCCACCAGCGTGGACTTGCCCGCGCCCGGCTCGCCCAGCACGACCAGCGGCGCCTGGGTGGCGCCCAGCGAGGTGAGATGGCCGACCAGGAACGCCTCGGTGTCGGGCAGCGCCCGCTGCCCGGCCCACCAGCTCCTGGCGGCCGGCCTGGGCGGCTCGGCGGCGGTCGCCGCCAGCTCGGCGACCCGGCAGCGCGGGGTGATGTAGCCCTCGCCGAGCAGCGGCAGCGTCACGTCATCCGGCGGCTCCCGGCCGGCCATCAGCGGCTGGTCGAGCGCGCCGGCGGCCAGCCGCACCAGGTGGATGACGGGCCGGTCGCCGGTGCGCGGCGGGGCCAGCTCCGCCAGCAGCCGCGCCACCCGCGACAGCCCGGCGCCCGGCGGCGGCTGCTCGGCGGCCAGGCTCCACCTGCCGAACTCGGGGCGGTCCAGGGCGAGCAGCCGGTAGTCCTCGTCGTAGACGCGCAGCGCGTGCGCCTCCGGGCCGTCGGCGAACAGCGCCGGCAGCCGGGCCCGGTCGCCCGCCGGCAGCTCGCCCCACACAGGCAGGCCGCGCGCGTACGACAGGAGCGCCTCCGACATCCGCCGGTGGACCAGCCGCACGGCCCGCCGAGTCTCCTCGTACGGGCGATGCGGCTCGGGCGTCGGCAGCCCGGTGGCGAGCAGGCTCCTGACGAGGGCGGCGTACCGCTCGGCCGCCTCCGGGTGGCGGGTGTGGTCCAGTCGCTCCAGGGTGACCGGGGGCCTCGCCTCCTCGCCCAGGGCCTCGAAGTACGCGGAGACCACGATCACGGCGTGGGCCGCGGCCAGCCGCCGGGTCCTGACGAACCGGGTGTCGCCGCCGCGCCGGGCGGCGACCCCGCGCACCGTGTCCTCGGTGTAGCGGACGATCTCGCCGCGCAGCTCCACCAGGCCCGCGGCGGGCACGGCGGCGCCGCCCCAGCCGGTCGGAGGCACGGCCGCGGCCCGCTCGACGGCCTTGGCCAGCCGGGGCCGCTCACAGCCGAGGATGTCCAGCGCGCCCGCGTAGCTCAGGATGTCCGTCATCGGCGTCTCCGAAGAGCGTGAGAGCTCCCATCATGACGCCGTTGGTCCGGCTTTGGAGGGTTGTCGGATGCTCAGCCCTTGAGCGCGTCGGTGATCTCCGTGAGGGCGGCGGGGTCCTCGATGGTGGACGGCACGCGGTAGGGGGTCCCGGCGGCGATGTCGCGCATGGTGCCGCGCAGGATCTTGCCGGAGCGGGTCTTCGGCAGCCGGCTCACGACGACGGCCCTGCGGAAGGCCGCGACGGGACCGATCCGCTCGCGGACCAGGGCGGTCAGCTCGCGCTCGACGTCGGCGGGGTCGCGTTCCACGCCCGCCTTGAGCACCACGAGCCCGACCGGGAGCTGCCCCTTCAGCTCGTCGGTCACGCCGATGACCGCGGACTCGGCGACGTCCGGGTGGTCCGCGAGCACCTCCTCTATGGCCCCGGTGGACAGCCGGTGCCCGGCCACGTTGATGACGTCGTCGATGCGGCCCATGACGAACAGGTAGCCGTCCTCGTCGATGCGGCCGCCGTCGCCGGTCAGGTAGTGGCCGGGGTAGCGCGACAAGTAGGCCTCGGTGAAGCGGTCGTCGTCGCGGTAGAGGGTCGGCAGGCAGCCGGGGGGCAGCGGCAGCCGGACCGTGACGGCGCCCTCGACGCCGGGCGGGCACTCGTTCCCGTCGTCGTCGAGGATGCGCATGTCCCAGCCGGGGACGGGCTTGGTGGGCGAACCCGGCTTGACCGGCAGTTCCTCGATGCCGACGCAGTTGGCGGCCATCGGCCAGCCGGTCTCGGTCTGCCACCAGTGGTCGATGACCGGGATGCCGAGCAGGGCCGAGGCCCAGTGGTAGGTGTCGGGGTCGAGCCGTTCGCCGGCGAGGAAGAGGTAACGCAGGCTGGACAGATCCCACTTTTTGGCGAAACTGCCGGACGGGTCTTCCTTTTTGATCGCGCGGAACGCGGTGGGCGCCGTGAACAGCGTGCGCACCCCGTACGTCGACACCACCCGCCAGAACGCGCCCGGGTCGGGCGTGCCGACGGGCTTGCCCTCGTACAGGACGGTCGTGCAGCCGGCGAGCAGCGGGGCGTAGACGATGTAGGAGTGGCCGACGACCCAGCCGACGTCGGAGGCGGCCCAGTAGACCTCGCCGGGCGCGGCGCCGTACACGTTGGCCATGCTCCAGTGGAGCGCGACCGCGTGGCCGCCGTTGTCGCGGACCACGCCCTTAGGGGCGCCGGTGGTGCCGGAGGTGTAGAGGATGTAGAGCGGGTCGGTGGCGGCCACGCTGACGCATCCGGCGGGTTCCGCGTCGCGCACGGCGCTCTCCCAGTCGAGGTCGCGGCCCTCGGTGAGGTCGGCGGGGTGCTGCTCGCGCTGCAGGATCACGCAGTGGGCGGGCCGGTGCGACGCCCGCTCCAGCGCGGCGTCCAGCAGCGGCTTGTACTCCACCAGCCGGGACGGCTCGATCCCGCACGACGCCGACAGCACCACCTTGGGCCTGGCGTGGTCGATGCGGACGGCCAGCTCGCTGGCCGCGAACCCGCCGAACACCACCGAGTGCACCGCCCCGAGCCTGGCGCAGGCGAGCATCGCGACCACGGCCTCGGGCACCATGGGCATGTAGATCACCACGGTGTCGCCGGCCCCGACGCCGAGCCCGCGGAGCATCCCCGCGGTGCGGGACACCAGGTCGAGCAACTCCCGGTAGGTGTAGCGGCGCGCGGACCCGGTGACGGGGCTGTCGTAGATCAGCGCGTCCTGGTCGCCCCGGCCCGCCGCGACGTGCCGGTCGACGGCGTTGTGGCAGGTGTTGAGCCGCCCTCCGGGGAACCACCGCCCGCCGTCGTGGGCCCGCTCGGGCTCCACGTCCCAGTCGACGCCCCGCGCCGCCTCGCGCCAGAACTCCTCCGGCGCCTCGATGCTCTGCCGGTAGACGGACTCGTAGCTACGCATTTCCGGAGCACTTCCCACGACTCAAGACTGTGTCAGCAATCGACGATCATCAACCCGGAACGGGCAACAAAGCCCTAAATTGGGGGATTCGGGCTTCGTGCTGGGCTCGGTGCCGACCACTGGAGGTAGGAGTCGATCCTCATGGGCGATGACCTGATCCTGTCCGTGGTGACCGGTTCGCGCGCGTACGGGCTGGAGACTGAGGCGTCCGACATCGACCGGCGTGGCGTGTTCGCGGCCCCGACCGAGGCGTTCTGGCGGCTGGACAAGCCGCCGACGCACCGCGACGGGCCGCTGCCCGAGCAGTTCTCGTGGGAGGTCGAGCGGTTCTGCGTGCTGGCGCTGCAGGCGAACCCGACGGTGCTGGAGTGCCTGTGGTCGCCGCTGGTCGAGCTGGTCACGCCCGCCGGGCGGCGGCTGCTCGACCTGCGCCGCGCGTTCCTGTCGGGCCGCGCCCAGGAGACGTTCGCCGGGTACGCGGACGCGCAGTTCCGCCGGCTGGACCCGGAGGCGCCGAAGTGGAAGCAGGCCATGCACATGATCAGGCTGCTGCTGAGCGGCCTCCATCTGGTCCGGCACGGCGAGCCGCGCGTCCGGATGGGCGACGACCGCGAGCGCCTGCTGGCGGTCAAGCGGGGCGAGGTGCCGTGGGCGGAGGTGGACGCCTGGCGCGCGCGGCTGGTCGCCGAGCTGGCGGCGGCCGACTCGGTGCTGCCGGAGCGGCCGGACCGGGACGCGGTCGAGGAGTTCCTGATCGGCGTGCGGAGGGAGAACCTGTGAACCTGCCCGCCTGGTTGCCGGAGATCCCGGGTGAGCAGCCGTACCCGCTGGTGTTCGCCACCGTGAGCGGGGCCCATCTGTACGGGTTCCCGTCGGCGGACTCGGACGTGGACCTGCGCGGTGTGCACGTGCTGCCCGCCCGGGAGGTCGTCGGGCTGGTCACCGGGCCGGAGACGCTCGACGCGACGTGGACGCGAGACGGCGTCGAGGTGGACCTGGTGACGCACGACCTGGCCAAGTTCTGCCGGCTGCTGCTGAGCCGCAACGGCTACGTGCTGGAGCAGCTCCTGTCGCCGCTGGTGGTGGCGTCGTCGCCGGTGCACGAGGAGCTGGTGGCGCTGGCGCCCGCGTGCCTGACGCGCCATCACGCCCACCACTACCTGGGATTCGCGCGGACGCAGTGGCGGCTGTTCGGGAAGACGGGCGAGCTGAAGCCGCTGCTGTACACGTTCCGGGTGCTGGCCACCGGGATCCACCTGATGCGGTCGGGCGAGCTGCGGGCCGACCTGACGCAGCTGTACGGGTACGGGCCCGCGTACCTGCCCGAACTGGTGGCCGCCAAGCGGGAGGCCGAGCACGGCGCCGCGCCCGTGATCGCCTCGGCGGCCGCGGACGTGGCGAGGATGACCGCGGAGCTGGAGCGGGCCGGGGACGGCTCGGCGCTGCCCGGCACCGCCTCCGCGCACGCCGCCCTGCACGACCTCGTGGTCCGGATCCGCCTGGGTTAGCGCAGAATCGGTGCCATGACGTTCGTCGGCAGGCGGGAGGCGCTCGCGGCGATCAGCGGCGTGCTGGCCGCGGGTGCGGGATGCGTGCTGGTGGAGGGCCCCGCGGGGATCGGCAAGACCCGGCTGCTCGCGGAGGCCGCCCGCCTCGGCCGCGCACGCGGCCTGACGGTGGCCGCCGGTCGTGCCACCGAGCTGGACCGGGTGGCCCCCTTGTCGACACTGCGCTCGGCACTGGCCGGAGTCGTGCTGATCGACGTCACCGGTGGCGCCGATGTCCGGCAGGCCGCCGAGACGGACCCCACCGGCCACCCCCTCGACCAGCCCCATCCCCTCACGATCACCCACGACGACGTCCGGCGGGCCGCCGATTCGGACTCCATCGGCTATCCCGTGGATCGGGTGGAGATGATCGGGGAGGCGCTGGAGCGGTTCGCCGGGCCGTTGCTCGTGGTGCTGGACGACGTGCAGTGGGCCGACGAGCTGAGCCTGCTGGCGCTGCGCCGGCTGGTGCCGGGCGGGTCGCCGGTGGTGTGGCTGCTGGCCCGGCGGCCGCTGCCCGAGCAGGAGTCGCTGGACCGGCTGGAGGCGGTGCGGGTGCCGCTGCCGCCGCTCAGCCAGGAGGAGGCGGCGGAGCTGAGCGGTCACCTGCTGGGATCGCCGCCGTCGCGACCGGTTCTGGAGCTGGTACGGGCGAGCGGCGGCAATCCGTTCCTGCTGGAGGAGGCGCTGTCGGCGGCGCGTGAGGACGGCCGGGTCAGGATGGACGGCGGCTTCCCTGAGGCGGTGGAGCGGCGGCTGCTGCCGCTCGCGGCGGGGACGCGGCGGCTGCTGGAGGTCGCGGCGGTGCTGCGGCGGCCGTTCTCGGTGCACGAGGCGGCGGGGGTGCTCGGCACGCCGGTGGCCGGGGCGGTCGCGGCGGTGGAGGAGGCGGTCAGGGCCGGGGTGCTGGTGGACGAGGGCGGGCGGCTCGCGTTCCGGCACGACCTGATCAGGGAGGCGGTGTACGGAGGGCTGCCGGAGGCGGTCAGGAGCGCGTGGCACCGGGAGGCGGCCGCCGTGCTCAGGGCCGAGGGCAGGCCCCCGGCGGAGCTGGCCGAGCACCTGCGGCACGGCGCCCGCCGGGGTGACGCCGCGGCCGTGGCGGAGCTGCGTGCGGCGGCGGCCGGCCTCAGGGCCACCGCCCCGTCGGCCGCCGCCGACCTGATGACGCGAGCCCTCGACCTCTCGGACAGCTGGGATCCGGCGTTGGTCGCGGACGCCGTACGCCTCCTCGCCTCGGCGGGCCGCCTCGCCGATGCCCGCACCCTCGCCGACGACTGCTCCACGAGACCGTACGCCCGTCCCTGGTCTCCTGATACCCCGGCTCTCCCAGGTGATGAGAACGACCCGATGGACGGCCCCACCCCCCGGCGGCACGCACCCAGAGAGCCGAGCACGAGAACGGCGACGGCATCGGCGGACGCTCCGAGCGGGCAGACGGAAGCCGGACGGCTGGACACACCCGAAGAGCCGGGCGCGAGGACGGCGACGGCACCGTTGGACGCCCCGAGCGGGCAGACGGAAGCCGGACGGCTGGACACACCCGAAGAACCGGGCGCGAGGACGACGACGGCATCGGCGGATGCGCTGGGCGGGCGGCTGAGTGCTGGGGAGGAGGCGGCGATCTGTCTCGGGCTGGCGGAGGCGCTCAAGCATGCCGGTGACGACGCGGGTGTGGTGGAGCGGACGGGGCGGGCGCTGGCGCGGGCCGGGGTGCCGGTGGAGGCGCGGGCGCGGCTGCTCGCGGTACGGGCGCACGCGCTGATGATGACCGGACGGATCGACGAGGCCGACGCGGCGGCGGCGGGAGCGGTGGCCAGTGGGGAGCCGTTCGGGCAGGTGGTGGCGTTGCAGGCGCGTTCGACCGTGGCGCTGTTCCGGGGCGAGCCTCGGGTGGCGCTGGAGCATGCCGAGCGGGCGGTACGGATCGCGGACGCGGCCGGGGGTGAGGTGGCGCACAGGCATCCACGGCTCTGGCTGGGCGCGGCCCTGACCGTGCTGGACCGGTTCGAGGAGGCGGACGCGGTGTACGCGGCGGTCGCGCGGGAGTCGGGCGCGGCGGGCACGGCCTGGTCGCTGCCGTTGCGTCACCGGTTCAGGGCGGATCTGCTGCTGGCGTGGGGCCGGTTGGACGACGCGGAGGCGGAGGCGGAGGCCGGGCTGCGGGTCACCGCCGAGCTGTCGGCGATGGCCCTCGCACCGGCGCTGCTGGCGGTGCTCGGCCACGTGGCTGCGCTGCGCGGCGACTCGGAGGCCGCCCGCCGCCACTTCCGCCAGGGGGCCGAGCTGGCGGGAAGCGGCCCCGGCCTGGTCCACGACGAACTGCGCTTCCGTACGGCACTCTTCGAACGGTCGCTCTACGGGCACGGGACGACGGGCAGGCGGATAAGGAGAGGCGAGGAGTCGGCCGACCGCGATCAGCGGGCTGGCGGAACGCCGACCCACCGCGATCAACCCACTCACGGAACACCGACTCACCCCGATCAACCCACCCACGGAACACCAACCGACCGCGATCAACCCACCCACGGAACACCAACCGACCGCGAACAGCCCACCCACGGAACACCAACCGACCGCGAACAGCCCACCCCCGAATCACCGCTCAACCGCGATCAGGCAGCCCGAGGAACACCAACCGACCGCGATCAGGCAGCCCGGGGAACACTGGCCCACCGCGATCGGCGGGCCCTTGGGACGTCGGATGGTCTGGGTCGGGGCCGTGACGCGCCGGGGCTGGGGTGGCTGGGTGAGGAGGGGAGTGCGCTCACGTACCTGTTGTTGCAGGAGCCGTGGGCGGCGGCGCGGCTGCGTGGGGAGCCCGGGGTGGTGGCGGGCATCCGGGCGCTGGCCGCGCGCAACCCGGAGGTGATGTCGTTACGGGCGGCGGCCGCGCACGCGGAGGGGCGGCTGGCCGAGGCCGTCGAGCTGTACCGGGCGGCGCCGCGACCGCTGGGGCTGGCCGCGGCGCTGGAGGAGGCCGGGCGAAGGGACGAGGCGCTGGAGGTGTACGCGGCGTGCGGCGTCAGGAGGGACGCCGCCGGGCGCCCGCCGACCGGGTGGGCCGCGCTGACCCCGTCCGAACTGAGGGTGGCGCGGCTGGTCGCCCGGGGGTTGACGAACCGGGAGGTGGCCGCCGAGCTGTTCGTGTCCCCGCACACCGTCGACAGCCACCTCCGGCACGCCTTCGCCAAGCTGGGCGTCAGCAGCCGGGTCGAGCTGGCCCGGCACGCCCTGATCAGCGAGGGCCTCACCTGACCCACGCCCAGCCCGGCGGGGCCCGCGCCCGGCCTGAGGCCTCGCTGACCCGCGCCCGGACAGCGAAGGCGGCTCCGGGCCCGCGCCCCGGCCGGAAACCTCGCTGACCCGTGCCCCGACAGCGAAGGCGGCCCCGCGCCAGAGGCCTCTCTGACCCGTGCCCAGACGCGGCGGGGGCGTCCCCTTGCCCAGGCCGGAAACCTCTATGGCCCGTGCTCGGACAGCGAAGGGATGCCGGGCGAAGGCCTCAGTCTGGACGGCCCTCGGGGTAGATCAAGGGCAGCAGCGACGCGGCGTCCGCTTCGGAGATCGTGATGCCGATGCGGTCGCGCAGGCCGTCCCGCAGGCCCTCCGCCGTCCGCGCCCCCAGGTGCTCGATCCGTACGCGCTCGCCGATCGCCGTGCGCTGGGCCAGCACGTGGGAGAGGAACGGGGAGCGGGGGTGGGTGGCCACGTAGTGGTTGGCGACCTCGAAGTCGCTCGGGTAGTGGGGTTCGTCCGTGCGGAACCCGTACAGCTGCTCCTCCCCCGCGTGCAGGATCCAGAGGTCGCCGTCCCGGGTCAGGCGCCACCGCCAGGGGCCCGCCGAGGCGGTCGCCTCCTCGGCGAACGGCATCGGCTCCACCAGCCCGTCGCCGCCGAACCCCACGTCGGCCAGCCACCGCCGCCCGTCCGCGGTCACCAGCAGCATGGCGTGCGAGCGCGGCAGGTGGGAGCGGCCGCCGAGGCGGATGCGGGCCAGCAGCCGCGTCACCGGGAACCCGAGGCGTTCCAGGGCGGCCGCGAACAGCAGGTTGTGCTCGTGGCAGTAGCCGCCGCGGCCCCCGGTCACCATCTTGTCCTGCAGGGACTTCGGGTCGAGCGGGATGCCCCTGCCGAGCACCACGTCCAGGTTCTCGAACGGGATGGCGGTGACGTGCGCGCGGTGGACCGCGCGCAGCGTCGCGGCGGACGGGGTGCGCGGGCCGCCGTGGCCGATCCGGTCGAGGTACGCGTCCAGGTCGAGATCATCGATGTGCCACATGGCTCAACCGTGCCGGAGCGGGCGGCCCGCGCGCATCACGCGTTCACGGGATTCGCGGAGAGCACGAGCCTGACGGCGAAGAGCTCGTACCCGGCCCGCTCGAACGCCCGCGCCATCGGCACGTTGCCCGTGTCGGTGTCGGCGACGACCCGGTCCGCGCCGCGCCCGGCGTGACTGCGGGTGATCTCGGCGAGCAGGTCGCCGGCGTAGCCGTGGCCGCGGTGCTCGGGCAGCACGCCCAGGTAGCCGACCACCGGCCCGGAGGCGTTGGCGGACGGCAGCGCGAACCCGGCGAGCTCGCCGGAGCGGGTGTGGGCCAGCCGCCACCACGACCGGTCGCCCGGCATCGCCAGGTAGTCGGCCAGGTCCTCCCTGGCCTGGGCCTCGGCGTCCTTGACGAGCAGCGCCTGCCGGGTGTGGTGGTCGAGGCTGCCGGCCGACGCGGCCGCGAAGGCGGCGACGAACGCCTCGTCGTCGGGCTCCTCCCGGAAGACGAGCCTGCCGGACGCCTCCGGCAGCGGCCGGTCCGGCGTCCACGCGTACCGGAGCCGTTCCAGCTCGTCGGTCAGGCCGGCGCGGCGGCAGGCCTCCTGCCGCCAGCCGACGGCGGCGGTGACGGCGTCGTTGCCGCGCCAGCCGACCGGCAGGAACACGTGGTAGGCGGGACGTCCGCCGAACGCGTCATGGGCGTGGCGCAGCAGCTCGGCCGCGAGCGCGACGCGGTCGGTGACCGAAGGGTGGGTGTGGAGGCAGTCGAGCGCGAGCGGCCCGGCGCCGGGGAAGCCCCACCAGACGGCGCGGGCCAGGATCTCGCCGTCCTGTTCGGCCACCCAGATCCGGTCGTGGTGGTAGTGGCCGTCGGCGAGGAAGGAGCGCAGCCGTTCGGGATGGGCCCAGCTGACGGGCTCGTCGACGGCGCAGTCGAGCAGGCGGCCGAGATCAGGCGCGGCCGTGGGACGGAAAAGCACGAGTCCTCCGAAGAGCGGGGTCGGACGCGGTGAGCGTCCGGAAGGAGCGGGACATCTCAGCGCCTCCTTTCTTCCGGTCTTACGGGGTAGGGGGACCATATCGCACTTGCCAGAAAGGTCCGACAGGATAGGGGAATGCCCGCCTACGAAGACGTTTTCCCGCTCCAGCCGCCCGTCCGCCTGCCGCCTCAGGACGAGCTGGTCGCCGCCGTGCGCGCGGCGCCGCTGGCGGCCGAGTTCCTCGACGGCCAGGAGGACGTGCTGGAGGCCTGGGGCGAGGTGTGCAGGGACCGGCTCGACGAGGGCCTGCTGCTGGAGGTGGTGCGCCTGTTCGTGGCGCGCGAGCCCGCCGTCGGCGACCCTCCCGCCGAGCTGGTGGCCTTCGGCCTGGTGAAGGGCGCGAACCCGTACGAGGCGACGCCGGTCGGGCTGTGGATGGGCCGGAGGCTGATCGGGGAGCTGACCGGGCAGGAGGTGCCCGTCATGGGCTCGCTCGCGGAGCGCGACGGGGCGGGGCTGCTGCTGGGCCTGCGCTCGTACCCGGAGGCGGACCGCGACGAGGAGCTGGCCGGCTGGCTGGCCCGCCGTGACGCGGCGGGGGCAGCCAGGGAGATCGCGGGCGTGCTGCCTGCGGTGAGCCCGCTCAGCCGGGCGATCGGCATCGAGCTGCTCGGCTTCCAGCTGGGCGACGAGGGCCGCCGGGCGCTGGACGACCTGGTGATCGAGCCCAAGGTGGGCGCGGTGATCGCCGCCCGGCTGAGCCGCGACGACCGGCAGCCGGCCACCGAGGAGATCGGCTGGGTGCTGGTGGACATGGCGGCGGCGCTGCTGGAGTTCGGCGGCGAGCCGTCCGAGGTGGTCGAGTCGGTGGCGGCCGGCATGGAGACGGACGAGCAGGCGAGCACGATCACGCTGCTGGCGCTCTGCGACCACCCGGCCACCGAGCCCGTGCTGCGGGTGTTCATCGACTACCACCCGGACGCGGGGGTGGCCGCCGCCGCCCGCAAGGCGCTGCGCCGCCTGCACGGCCTCGCCGCGGCCCGCGGGTGAGGGGCCGGGGGTAGAGTCGGCGACGATGACGAAGCATACGATCACCCGCCAGACCGGGACGATCCTCGGCGACACCTACGGCTGTGACTGCGGGGCCCAGCTGGGCGGGCGGATGGCGGCCGAGGTGCACGCCGCCGAGCACCACCAGTGCTCGGTCTGCCTGGGTTCGGCCGAGGAGGAGCCCGCGCCCGGCCTGACGCGTCCCTGCACCTCCTGCGCCGGCACCGGGCGGCGGCGCGAGCAGATCAACTGGCAGCTCGCGCACGCCGAGGCGGAGCGGCTGGTCACGCCCGTGGTGGTGCGCTCGGTGGTGGACGCCTTCGACGGGCCGTTCCGTCTGTCGGAGGTCGCCGACGCGGTGCGCGACGGGTTCGGGCTGCCGCCGGGCCGCCTGCCGGTGGGGCCGCGGGTGCGCGACCTGCTGCTGGAGATGCAGGCGGCGGGCGAGATCACCATGGTGTCGGCGCCGGACGAGCTGATCGACGGCACCGACGTGGTGCTGTTCCGCGACCCCCAGTGGCAGCGGGCGCGCACGCTCGGGCTCTGACCGCCGGTCGTCAGGCGCGGCAGATGATCTCGCCGTGCAGGATCGACATCCAGCCGTCGTCCGACCCGGCCCATGCGCGCCAGCCGTCGGAGACGCGCCGCAGGTCCTCCGCGGTGGCGGCGCCGGTGGCCAGGGCCTGCTCGGCCATCGCGGAGCGCAGGATCCGGTCGGCCCACATGCCGCCCCACCAGGCTCGGTCTTCCGGGGTGGCGAAGCACCAGGTGGACGAGGTGGCGGTGACGTCGGTGAACCCGGCGGCGCGGGCCCATGACAGCAGCCTCCGGCCTGCGTCCGGCTCGCCGCCGTTGCCGCGCGCCACCTTCTGGTAGAGCTCCATCCAGGTGTCGAGCGCGGGCACGCGCGGATACCACGCGAAGGCCGCGTAGTCGCTGTCGCGGGCGGCCACGACGCCGCCGGGCCGCGCCACCCGCCGCATCTCGCGCAACGCCTGTACGGGGTCGCCGACGTGCTGGAGCACCTGGTGGGCGTGCACGACGTCGTACGACCCGCCGGGGAAGGGCAGCGCGTGCACGTCGGCGACGGCGAAGCCGACGTTGCCCGCGCCTCTGGCCGCCGCCTCGGCCCTGGCCAGCTCCAGCGCCTCCTCGCTCACCTCGGTCGCGGTCACACTGGCCACCCTGGCGGCCAGGTCGGCGGTGATGGTGCCGGGGCCGCTGCCGACGTCGAGCAGGACCGCCTCGGGCCGGAGGTGGGGCAGGAGGTAGGCGGCCGAGTTGCCGGCGGTGCGCCACCGGTGGGAGCGCAGCACGGACTCGTGGTGGCCGTGGGTGTAGACGGCGTTCATCGGAACTCCCTCGTCTCGCCTGACGTCCGGCACGCTACCATTTATCTCGCTATACGAGAGAATATGTCTCATTATATGGATATGTGGCGCTCGACCGTACACTGTTCCGGACGACTACGGAAGGGCGGTCGCCATGGGAGAGGTCCGGCCGATCGTGCGCGTGGGCGACCCGGTGCTGCACGCGCCGTGCGAGCCGGTCACCCGGTTCGACGACGCGCTGCGGGCGCTGGTCGACGACATGTTCGCGAGCATGTACGCGGCCGACGGCGTGGGGCTGGCCGCCAACCAGATCGGCGTGCCCCTGCGGGTGTTCGTCTACGACTGCCCCGACGACGACGGCGTCCGCCACCGGGGCGTCGTCGTCAACCCCGCGCTGAAGCTGCCGGGCGTCGGCGAGCGGCGCCTCGACGCGGGCGAGGAGGGCTGCCTGTCGGTCCCCGGCCAGTACGCCCCGCTCCCCCGGTCCGACCGGGCCACGGTGCACGGCTCCGACGCCGAGGGCCGGCCCGTCACGGTCGAGGGCACCGGCATGCTCGCGCGCTGCCTCCAGCACGAGACCGACCACCTCGACGGCCACCTCTACATCGACCGCCTCCCGGCCAAACGCCGCAAGCAGGTGCTGGCCGCGTACGAGCAGTCCCTCGCCACAGGGCAAATTCCGACAAACAACCCACCCGGCACGTGAGCGACGGCAAATCGGGTAGATGGTGCTCCTCCGGAAGCAATCCATCGAGGAGACACACCATGGGCAGACACACCATGGCCAGAACCGTGGCAGACGTGATGACCAGCCACCCCGCGACCGTCGACGGCGACCAGCCGGTCAGCGTCGCCGCCGCGCTCATGCGCGACAACGACACCGGCGCGATCATCGTCAACGACCACGGCCGGATGGCCGGCATCGTGACCGACCGCGACATCACGATCAGGTGCGTCGCCGACGACAAGGGCCCCGACACGCCCGTGCGCGAGGCCTGTTCGCCAGGCGTCGAGGCCGTCTGCCCGGACACCAGCATCGACCAGGCCGTCCAGCTCATGCGCCAGCACCACGTACGCCGCCTCCCGGTGCTCGAGGACGGCCGCGCGGTCGGCATCCTCAGCATCGGCGACCTCGCGATGGAGCGCGACCCGGACTCGGCGCTCGCCGACATCTCCGCGGCGGAGGGCAACCGCTAACGTTGACCACGTGGTCACAGTCGAGGACGTGCGGCGGCTCGCGGCGACTTTCCCGCGGTCATCGGAGCACCTGATCAGAGACCGGATCAAGTTCCGCGTGGGCTCCATCGTCTACGTCGCGTTCTCGCGCGACGAGACGCTGATGGGGTTCGCCTTCCCGAAGGAGGAACGGGCCGCGCTGGTCGCCGCGGAGCCCGACAAGTTCCTCCTGCCCCCCGAGTCCGATCTGCGCTTCAACTGGGTCGTCGCGCGCCTGGCCGTCCTCGACCCGGACGAGATGCGCGAGCTGGTGCTGGAGGCGTGGCGGATGGTGGTGCCGAAGAAGGTGTACGCGGCCTACGTCGGCTAGCGCGACGGGGCCGCCCTTCAGCCGTTCAGGTGACGCTGCGATAGAGCCCCGCGGTGAGCTTCGTGATCCGGTTCACCGAGCCCCGCCACGCGCTGCCCGCCGGGTGCGCCGTCAGCACCGCCATCACGTACCTCTCGTCCTTGCCCACGAGCCCGGTCGTGTAGAGCACCGGCCGGCCGTAGTCGGGCACGCGCGCGTCGGCGGCGCGCGAGGCGACCAGGGAGATCGACGCGCTCTGCGTCCTGGCGTCACACCTGACCGGCGGCGTCAGCCCGAAGCCGGACCAGCCCTGCTTGACCGCCTTGCGGCCGGGCACCCCGTCGGGGATGCCGAAGGCCTGGTCGAAGCCGTCGCTGCCGCACGGCGTCGCCGCGCGCAGGTGGCCCAGGATCGTGTCGCGCACCCGGGGCGAGGCGGTGTCGAGCAGGTAGCGGTAGGTCCGCACGACGTCGTGCGCGCTCAGCGTGGCGTAACCCCAGAAGCCGGGCTTGGACGCGGGCGGCGGCGTGGTGTCCGGCAGCCGGAGTTTGCGCGCCATGCGGGTGACGATGGCGCCCTTGCCGCCCCGGTCCCAGAACGTGGAGGCGGCGTCGTCGTCGCTCTCCCTCAGCATGATCTTCAGCAGCCTGGCGTCGGCCGCGGAGACGGTCCTGCGCGACTCCAGGAAGTCGATCGCGATCAGGATCTTGATGACCGAGGCGGAGCGGTACTTGCGGTGCGCGTGCCGGGTCGCGACGAACTTGCCGCGCTGCCGGTCGAACACCAGCCAGGACGCGGTCGTGCCCGGCGGGACCTTGGGCGGCCGCGCCGTACGTGACGCCGTGGCCCGGGCGGGCGGACTCTCGGCCGACGAGCTCTGCGAGGTGCCGCTCGACGCGCGGGCGGGGCCCGCCGCGGGGCCGGCGACGCATCCCGCCGCGAGGGGTACGGCCGCGGCGACCGCGGCCCAGGGCTTCAATCGCATCGCACATACCTATCAGAGTCTTGACCAACCACAGAAACGGGGATAAACAAAGGGGAAACCAACCTGAAACGGCGGTGAACCAACATCATGTACGCCGAGGAGCGGCAGCAGGACATCCTGCGCAGGGCGCGCGTGGCGGGCCGCGTCGACGTGGTGTCGCTGGCGGCCGAGCTCGACGTCACCACCGAGACCATCCGCCGCGACCTGACGGCGCTGGAGCGGGCCGGCGTGCTGCGCCGCGTGCACGGCGGCGCCATCCCCGTGGAGCGGCTCGGCTTCGAGCCCGCGCTCGCCACCCGCGACGAGGTGATGACCGCGGAGAAGGAGCGCATCGCCAAGGCCGCCCTGGCCGAGCTGCCCGACGACGGTTCGGTCATCATCGACGCGGGCACCACGACGGGCCGCCTGGTCGGCGTGCTGCCCGCCGACCGCGAGCTCACCGTGGTGGTCAACTCGCCGCCGCTCGCCACCGTGCTGGCCGCGCGGAGCAACCTCAACGTGATCATGCTCGGCGGGCGGGTACGCGGCCGCACCCTCGCGACGGTGGACGACTGGGCGCTGCAGCCGCTGGCGCACCTGCACGTGGACGTGGCGTTCATGGCCACCAACGGCTGCTCGGCCGAGAAGGGCCTGACCACGCCCGACCCGGCCGAGGCGGCGATCAAGCGGGCGATGGTGCGGGCCGCCGAGCGCAGCGTGCTGCTCGCCGACCACACCAAGTTCACCAACACCTACCTGGCGAGCTTCGCCGCGCTGAGCGAGATCGACGTGGTGATCACCGACGCCGGAGTGGACGACGCGCTCGCCGCCGAACTGTCCGCCGCCGGACCTCAGGTGGTCCGCGCATGATCGTGACCCTGACGCTCAATCCCAGCCTGGACCGCACGATCGAGATCGCCGCGCTGGACCGCGGCGCGGTCATCCGCGCCGCCGCCGCCCGCCTCGACCCCGGCGGCAAGGGCGTGAACGTCTCCCGCGCCCTGCTGGCCAACGCGGTCGCCTCGCGCGCCGTGGTGCCGTTCGGCGGCGACGAGGGACGGCAACTCGTGCACCTGCTCCGGCAGGAGGGCCTGGACATGGTGACCGTGCCGGTGGCCGGCCGGACCAGGTCGAACGTGACGCTGGCCGAGCCCGACGGGACCGTCACCAAGATCAACGAGCCGGGCACGGCGCTCTCCCCCGGCGAGCTCGACACGATCGCCGACTCCGTGCTGGCCGAGGCGCGCGAGGCCGACTGGGTGGTCGCCTCCGGCAGTCTCCCGCCCGAGGTGCCCGGCGACGTCTACGCCCGGTTGTGCCGCCGGTTCGCCGGGGCGGGCATCCACGTCGCGGTCGACACCAGCGGCCCGCCGCTCACCCGCGCGCTCGGCGCCGGGCCCGCGCTGATCAAACCCAACCTGGAGGAGCTGGCCGACGCCACCGGCGTGGCGATCACCTGCGTCGGCGACGTGGTGGCGGCCGCGGCCAAGCTGCGGGCGGCGGGCGCGCGGACCGTGCTGGCCAGTCTCGGCGCCGACGGCGCCGTGCTCGTCGAGGACGGCGGGTGCTGGTACGGGGAGGCGCCCGTCGCCGAGCCCCGCAACGCGGTCGGCGCGGGCGACGCCATGCTCGCCGGGTTCCTCGCGGGCGGCGGAAGCGGCGAGACGGCGCTGGTGGAGGCGCTCGCCTGGGGCGCCGCCGCGGTCAGCCTGCCGGGCAGCCGCATGCCGGGGCCCGCGGACATCCGCCGCGACGCCGTCCGCGTCTCCCGCCCCGACCCCGCCCGCCTCCTCACCTCGCCGCTCCCCCGTACCCCCGTGACGGTTCGCGCGGCGGCCACCGGGACGGCGCCGCATCCGCCGCCGTCCCCCCGCTGACTTACGGCTCACCCACGCACGAGCCTGCTCACCCCCCGAAGGAGCAATGTCCCATGGCCGACACCTATACTCCCCCGGTCTACGGAACCGGCGCCAAAGCCACGATCCAGCGGATCGGCGGCCACCTGGCGGGGATGATCATGCCGAACATCGGCGCGTTCATCGCCTGGGGTCTCATCACCGCCCTGTTCATCCCCACCGGCTGGGTGCCCAACGCGGATCTCGCCGCGATGGTCGACCCGATCATCAAGGTCCTGCTGCCGGTCCTCATCGCCTATACGGGCGGCCGGATGGTGCACGGCCAGCGCGGGGCCGTGGTGGGCGCCGTGGCCGCGATGGGCGTCGTGGTGGGAGCGGACGCCCCGATGTTCCTCGGCGCGATGATCATCGGTCCGCTCACCGCCTGGATCCTGAAGAAGGTGGACGCGTTCACCGAAGCGCGGACCCGGGCCGGGTTCGAGATGCTGGTGGACAACTTCTCCGCGGGCATCATCGGCGGCGCGATGGCGGTGGCCGGCGTGCTGGGCATCGGCCCGATCGTGCAGGTGATCACCGGCGCCGCGGAGGACGCGGTCGGCTGGCTGATCGCCACCGGCCTGCTGCCCTTCGCGTCCGTGCTGATCGAGCCGGCCAAGGTCCTGTTCCTCAACAACGCCGTCAACCACGGCGTCCTCGGCCCGCTCGGCGTGACCCAGGCGGCGGAGACCGGCAAGTCGATCCTGTTCATGCTGGAGTCGAACCCCGGCCCCGGCCTCGGCCTGCTCCTCGCCTTCATGTTCTTCGGCCCGCGGGCCATGCGGCCCAGCACGCCGCCCGCGATGATCATCCACTTCTTCGGCGGCATCCACGAGATCTACTTCCCGTACGTGCTGATGAAGCCCCGCCTCATCCTGGCCGTCATCGGCGGCGGCATGGCCGGCGTGTTCACCTTCATGGTCACCGGCGCCGGTCTGGTCGCCACGCCGTCGCCGGGCAGCATCTTCGCCTACCTGGCCGTCACGCCGCGCGGCGGCCTGTTCGCGTCCATCGCGGGCATCGTGGTCGCCACGGCCGTGTCGTTCGCCCTGGCCGCGCTGCTGCTGGGCTTCGGCCGCGGCGAGAAGGAGGAGCCCGCCGGAGACCTGCCGGCCGAGGGCGCTCCCGAACCCGCCGGCTCCCACCGGGCCGGCGCCGACGACACCGTGCCGGACGTCGTGGCGGACACCCCCGGCGAGCAGCCCGCCAACGGCGAGCGCCGCGACTCCGGCGAGCCCGCGCAGACCGAGACCCGTACCGCCAGCAAGGAGGCGTGAAGCATGCCCAGCATCGACAGCAAGGACATTCACAAGATCATCGTTGCCTGCGACGCGGGGATGGGCAGCAGCGTGATGCTCGCCAGCCAGCTCCGCAAGCAGCTCAAGGACTCCGGGGTCGCCGTCGAGCACACGCCGGTCAACAACATCCCCGCCGACGCCGACGTCGTGCTCTGCCACGCCGGGCTGGCCGCCAGGGCCAGGGCGGCGGCGCCGGGCAAGGTGCTGGTGCCGTTCCAGATCTTCCTGGGCGACCCGGCCGTGACCAAGCTCGTCGCCACGATCAAGAGCGGCGGCACGGTCGATGCGTGAGGACCTGCTCGACCCGCGCGCGGTGCTGCTGCACGAGAGCGCGGCCGACCGCGAGGAGGCCATCCGGCGCTGCGGGCGGGTCCTGGTCGACATCGGCGCGGTCGCGGAGCCGTACATCGACGCGATGCTGGAGCGCGAGCGCTCGATCTCCACGTACGTCGGGGAGGGCGTGGCCATCCCGCACGGCACCGCGGCCGCCAAGGAGGACGTCAGGCGCGACGCGATCTGCGTCGTGCGGTTCCCCGGCGGCGTCGACTGGGACGGCGAGCCCGTCACGGTCTGCGTCGGGATCGCGGCCAAGGACGACGGCCACGTGCCGCTGCTGGCCGCGCTCGCCGAGATCCTCCTCGACCCGGACCGGGCGCGGACGCTGCGCGAGGCGACGGAAGCACACCAGGTGATAGAGGAGTTGACGTGAAGGTCGCCAGATTCCACGCGCCGGGCGACATCCGGATCGAGGACGCGCCGGAGCCGGTCGCCGGCCCCGGCGAGCTGAAGATCCGGGTGCGCAACTGCTCGACGTGCGGCACCGACGCGAAGATCTACAAGTTCGGCCACCACCACATCCGGCCGCCCCGGGTGATGGGCCACGAGATCGCCGGCGAGGTGGTGGACACCGGCGAGCGGGTGCAGGTGATCGCCGCCATCCCGTGCGGCGCCTGCCCCGACTGCGCGCACGGCCGCATGACCGTGTGCCCGAACCAGGAGTCGATGGGCTACCACTACGACGGCGGCTTCGCCGAATACATGATCATCCCGGCCAAGGTGCTGGCCGTGAACGGGGTGAACGCGATCCCGTCCGGCGTCGGGTTCGCCGAGGCGTCGGTGGCCGAGCCGCTGGCGTGCGTGCTCAACGGGCAGGCCCTGGCCCGGGTGGGTACGGGTGACGATGTGGTGGTGATGGGAGCGGGCCCGATCGGCTGCCTGCACGTGCGGCTGGCGCGGGCGCGCGGCGCCGCCCGGGTGTTCCTCGTGGACGTGAACACCGACCGGCTCGCGATGGCGGCCGAGCTGGTACGCCCCGACGCCGCGATCGACGCCGACCCGGTGGAGCAGGTGCTCAAGCTGACCGGCGGCCGGGGCGCGGACGTGGTCATCACCGCGGCCGCGGCCGGCGCCGCCCAGGAGCAGGCCGTGCTGATGACCGCCCGCCAGGGACGCATCAGCTTCTTCGGCGGTCTGCCGAAGGACGACCCGTTCATCCGGCTGGACTCGAACCTGGTGCACTACCGGGAGCTGACCATCGTCGGCGCCAACGGCTCCAGCCCCGGCCACAACGCCGAGGCCCTCCGCCTGATCGCCGAGGGCGCCGTGCCGGTCGCCGACCTGATCACCCACCGGCTCCCGCTGTCGCGGGTGCTGGACGGGATCGGCCTGGTCAGCCAGGGCGCGGCCATCAAGGTCACCATCGAACCGTGAGGAGGCACCCATGCCCGAGAGGACCGTGGCCGTCGCGTCGGCCAGCGGGCTGCACGCCCGGCCCGCCAAACTGTTCGTCCAGGAGGCGGCGCGGCTGGGGGTGCCCGTGCGCATCCGGGTCGGGGAGAAGTCGGTCCCTGCCCACAGCATGCTGGGCGTGCTGTCGCTGGGCGCCGTCCACGGCACCGAGGTGACCCTGGAGTCGGACGCCCCCGGCGCCGACGAGGCCCTCGACGCCCTGGTGACCCTTCTGTCCCGTGATCTGGACGCGGAAGAGGCCCTGGATGCCTGACCTCCAGCCCTCCGGCCCGGCCTCGCTGGCCGGGCTGGGGGTCAGCCCGGGGCGGACGGCGGGTCCGTGCCTGCGCATGGCCGGGCCCCCGGCGCTGCCCGCCCCGAACCCCGTCACCGACACCGGCGCCGAGCTCGCCGTCGTCGGCGAGGCGCTGGAGGCGGTCGCCGAGGACCTGCGCCGGCGCTCCGCCGCCGTGGCGGGCGGTGGCCGCGGCGCCGCGGAGATCCTCGACGCGCTGGCCATGATGGCCGACGACCCCATGCTCAAGGAGGAGGCCGAGCAGGGGGTGCGCGACGGACTGGACGCCCCGCACGCCCTGGACGCGGCCTTCGCCCGTCACCGCGAGGCGCTCGCCGCGCTGGGCGGCTACCTCGCCGAGCGGGCCGCCGACCTGGACGACCTCAAGCACCGCGCGGTGGCCGCCGCCCTCGGCGTGCCGATGCCGGGCGTGCCGTCGCCGGGGCACCCGTTCGTGCTGGTCGCCGAGGACCTCTCCCCCGCCGACACCGCCGGGCTGGGCCCGGACGTGCTGGCGCTGGTGACGGTGAAGGGCGGCCCGACCAGCCACACGGCGATCCTGGCCCGCGGCCGCGGGCTGCCCGCCGTGGTGGCGTGCGCGGGCGCCGCGCACCTGGTGGACGGCACGTACATCTCGGTGGACGGCGCCACCGGCGAGATCGTCACGGGCGTCACGGAGGAGGACGCGGCACGCGTCCGCGAGCAGGACAGCGCCGAGCGGGCCCGGCTCGCGGCCACCAGCGGCCCCGGCAGGACCGCCGACGGCCATCCGGTCAAGCTGCTGCTCAACATCGGCTCGGCCGCCGACCTGCGCCCGGACGGGGAGGGCGTCGGCCTGTTCCGCACCGAGTTCCTGTTCCTGGACCGCAAGCAGGCGCCCACGTACGAGGAGCAGGTCACGGCCTACGCCGACGTCTTCACCGCCGTCCCGTACGTCGTGGTGCGCACCCTCGACGCCGGCACCGACAAGCCGCTGCCGTTCCTCGGGCTGCCCGAGGAGCCGAACCCGGCGCTGGGCGTCCGCGGTCTGCGCGTGGACCGGGTGCTGCCGGACGTCCTGGACACCCAGCTGGACGCGATCGCCGAGGCGGCCCGCCGCACCGGGGCCGAGGCGTGGGTGATGGCCCCGATGGTCAGCACCCCCGGTGAGGCCGCCGCCTTCGCGCGCCGCGCCCGCGCCCGCGGCATCGCCCGGGTGGGCGCGATGGTGGAGGTCCCGGCCGCGGCCCTCCTGGCCGACCGTCTGCTGCGCGAGGTGGATTTCCTGAGCATCGGCACCAACGACCTGAGCCAGTACACCTACGCCGCCGACCGGCAGCATCCCGCGCTGGCCGACCTGCTGGACCCGGCCCAGCCGGCCCTGCTGCGCCTGGTCGAGCTCTGCGCCGAGGCGGGCCGCGCGGCCGGCAAACCGGTGGGCGTCTGCGGCGAGGCGGCCGGCGACGCGAGGCTCGCCCCCATCCTGGCCGGTCTCGGCGTGACGAGCCTCTCGATGGCGCCCGTCTGCGTCCCCGCCGTCCGCGACGCCCTGGCCCGTCACACGCTGGAGGAGTGCAGGGAACTGGCCCGCGCGGCCCTGGACGGCCGCTGACCGTTCACCTTGAGGCGACGGCTTCGGGGATGGGCGTGTCGCCGGAGACGAGTTCGAGCGTGCGCCGGCCGGGAGCGGTCAGCAGGGCGGCGACGACGGCGGCCACGTCGTCGCGGGGCACCGAGCCGGGCGGCACCTCCGGTTCGAGCCGGACCCGGCCGGTGCCGGGCTCGTCGGTGAGGCGGCCGGGGCGCACGATGGTCCAGTCGAGGTCGCGGCGGCGCAGGTCGTCCTCGGCCTCGGTCTTGGCCGTGATGTAGGCGGCCCACACCTCGTCGGTGCCGGCCGCGGGCGGCCGGCCCGCGCCCATGGAGGAGATCTGGACGAACGTGCGCACGCCGGCCCGCTCGGCGGCGTCGGCCATGAGCACGGACGCCCCCCGGTCGACGGTGTCCTTGCGGGCGGCGCCGCTGCCGGGGCCGGCGCCGGCGGCGAACACGATCGCGTCGGCGCCGCGCACGATCCCGGCGACCTCGTCGGGGCTCGCCTTCTCCAGGTCGCACACCACCGCCCGGGCGCCGGTGGCCTCGACGTCGGGGACGTGCGCGGGGTTGCGGACCAGGCCGACGGCGGCGGAGCCGAGCAGCCTGGCCAGCCGCAACGCGATCTGCCCGTGTCCGCCCGCGATGATGATCCTCATGGCCCCATGGTGTCATGGGGGTATGCACGACTTCCCCGAGGCGCCCGCTCCGGCGTTTCTCTTCGACCTCGACGGCACCCTCATCGACAGCGTCTACCAGCACGTCATCGCCTGGCGGCAGGCCCTGTCGGGGATGGGCATCGACCTCGCGGTGTGGCGCATCCACCGGCGCATCGGCATGAGCGGCGGCCTGTTCGTGAACGCGCTGCTGCGCGAGACCGGGCTGAAGCTCACCCAGGCGCAGATCGACGAGTTGCAGACGACGCACGCCGACGCGTACGAGCAGCAGGTCGAGTCGGTGCGGCCGCTGCCGGGCGCGCCGGAGCTGCTGGCGGAGCTGTCGTCGCGGGGCGTGCCGTGGGCGATCGCGACCAGCGGGTACGCCCGCACGGCCCGGCTGGCGCTGGGCATGCTGGGGCTGCCGGATGACGCGCCGCTGGTGACGCGCGACCTGGTGCGCCGGGCCAAGCCGGACCCCGACCTGTTCCTGGCCGGAGCCGCGCTGCTGCGGGCCGATCCGGCGCATGCCATGGTGGTGGGCGACAGCATCTGGGACCTGCTCGCCGCGCGCCGCGCCGGCTCGCTGGGGATCGGGTTGCTGTCCGGCGGCTACGGCAGGGACGAGCTTGAGCGTACGGGGGCGTTCCGGGTGTACGCCGACCCGGCCGACATGCTCGACCGGCTGGACGAGCTGGGCGTCCGGCACGGCGACTACTAGCGGGAATACCGGCCCGAACCTGTGGGCTGGAGCCTGCGTACCACCCATAGAGGAGCTTTCACATGGACTTGGCAGACATCGGCGTCACCGGCCTGGCCGTCATGGGCCGCAACCTGGCCCGCAACCTGGCCAGGCACGGCTACGCGGTGGCGGTGCACAACCGGTCGGCGTCGCGCACGCACGCGCTGGTGCGGGAGTTCGGCGGCGAGGGCACGTTCGTGCCGTCGGAGGAGCTGGCCGACTTCGTGGCGTCGCTGAAGCGGCCGCGGCGGGCGATCATCATGGTGAAGGCCGGCGCGGGCACCGACGCCGTGATCGACGCGCTCGCGGAGCTGATGGAGCCGGGCGACATGATCGTCGACGGCGGCAACGCGCACTTCGAGGACACCCGGCGGCGGGAGGCCGCGCTGCGCGCCAAGGGCATCCACTTCGTCGGCACCGGCATCTCCGGGGGCGAGGAGGGCGCGCTGAACGGCCCGAGCATCATGCCGGGCGGGTCGAAGGAGTCGTGGGAGGCGCTCGGCCCGATCCTTCAGGACATCGCGGCCCAGGTCGACGGGGTGCCGTGCGCGGTGCACGTGGGCCCCGACGGCGCCGGCCACTTCGTGAAGATGGTCCACAACGGCATCGAGTACTCGGACATGCAGCTGATCGCCGAGTCCTACGACCTGCTGCGCCAGGCGCTCGGCGCCACCCCGGCCGAGCTGGCGGAGGTGTTTCGCGAGTGGAACCGGGGCGAGCTGGACTCGTACCTGATCGAGATCACCGCCGAGGTGCTCGACCAGGTGGACGCGGAGACCGGGAAGCCGTTCGTGGACGTCGTGGTCGACCGGGCCGAGCAGAAGGGCACCGGCCGGTGGACCGTGCAGAGCGCGCTGGAGCTGGGCGTGCCGGTGACGGGCATCGCCGAGGCGGTGTTCGCGCGGGCGCTGTCGGGCCATCCCGAGCAGCGGGCGGCGGCCAGGGAGCTGGCGGGCCCGTCGGTGTCCGGGGTGGGCGCCAAGGAGCTGATCGAGGACGTGCGCCAGGCTCTGTACGCGTCCAAGATCGTCGCGTACGCGCAGGGCTTCGACCAGATGGCGGCCGCGTCCAAGGAGTACGGCTGGGACCTGGACCTGGGCGCGATGGCGACGATCTGGCGCGGCGGCTGCATCATCCGGGCCAAGTTCCTGGACCGGATCCGCGCCGCCTACGACGCCGACCGGACCCTGCCGACGCTGCTGGCCGACCCGACGTTCGCGGCCGCGCTGGGCGTGGCGCAGGAGTCGTGGCGGCGGGTGGTCACCACGGCGGTCCAGATCGGCGTGCCGACGCCCGGTTTCTCCTCGGCGCTGGCCTACTACGACGGGCTGCGCCGCGACCGGCTCCCGGCCGCGCTGGTGCAGGGGCTGCGCGACTATTTCGGCGCGCACACGTACCTGCGCGTCGACCGGGAGGGCGCCTTCCACACCGACTGGTCCGGCGACCGCGCGGAGCGGCCCGCCTGATCAGCCGCGCAGCGGCACCGGGTTGGCCAGGGCGGTGACCACGCAGAACCCGAACGGGCCGGTGGTGTCGTGCAGGGTGACCTGGCCGGTGGCGACGCCGGCGGCGGCGACCCGGCCGGTGGCCTCCATGCCGATCAGCTCGCTCCCGGGCATCCGGGCGAGGGTGAGCGTGTAGTCGGCGTTGATGAAGGCGACGCCGCCCTCGGCCATGGAGGTGAGCGGGCTGGCGAAGTCGCCGGCGAGTGCCGTGCGCACGATCGGGGTGAGCTTCTCGTCGTCGACGAGCGGGCGGTCCTCGCGCATCCACAACCGCCGTTGGCCGGGCACCCACCACATCTCGAACGGCGGCTCCCAGCCCGTCGAGGGCTCCGGGGGGCCGTCGGGCGGGGTCTCGTCCCACGGGTCGGTGAGCACCGGCTGGTTCTCCGGCTGCTCGCTGGTGCGCAGCAGGACGGCGCTCACGCGGCCGATCACTCCCTGCTCGGTGCGGATCGTCGCGTCGGCCACCCGGATCCGCCGCCCGTCCCTGACGAGCGCGGTCTCGACCGTGACCGGCAGCATCGGGCTGTTGCGGAACAGGTCGACGGTGAGCCGGGCGACGTGCAGGTCGGGGTCGGCGTAGCGGGACTCGATGGCGCGGGCCGCCAGCCCGCCGAGCAGGCGGCCGTGCAGCATGCCCGGGGACCAGGGGCTGTGCGCGTGGGCGGCCGGGACGAACTCGGCGCCTTGGGAGGTGAAGAACGGGGACGTCACAGAATGAGATTCTAGAGGAGAGCCGCCCGGCCAGGTCGTGCGGCTCGGGCGCCCCGGCTCTTGAACATCCTCGCGGGGCGGCGAAGATCGGAGATATGACGGTCCTACCGCCCGCGGGCGTGCTCGCCGCATTCGGCCTTTCCGGCGTCCCCGAGCCGCTGCCCGGTGGTGAGGGCCGCGCCGTACGGGTCGGCGGCGCGGTGCTGAAGCCGGTCGACGGCCGCGAGGAGGCCGAGTGGAGCGCCGGGTTGTTCGAGCGCCTGCCGCCGTCGGTGTCCTTCCGCGTCCCCCGGCCGATCAGGGCCGGTTCCGGCACGTACGTGGTCGGCGGGTGGACGGCGTCCGAGCTCCTTCCCGGCCGGACGGGAACCAGGAGGTGGGCGTCGCTGCTGGCGGTCGGCCGGGCCTTCCACGAGGCGTTGCGGGACGTGCCGCGCCCCGGCCTGCTGGACCGGCGCGTGCACCCGTGGGCCGTCGCGGACCGGGTGGCGTGGCAGGAGGAGGACGTCGCGCTCCGGGGGGACGCCGGGCCGATGCTGGCCGAGCTGCTCGGGCTGCTCGCGCCGGTCGCCGCGCCCGCCCAGCTCGTGCACGGCGACCTGACGGGCAACGTGCTCTTCCACCGGGGCAGCCCGCCCGCGGTGATCGACTTCTCCCCCTACTGGCGGCCCGCCCCTTACGCGGACGCGATCGTCGTCGCGGACGCCCTCCTCTACCACGACGCCGAACCGGACCTGGTGGACGCGATCGGCGAGGACGCGCCGCGCTGGCTCGCCCGCGCGCTGGCGTTCAGGCTCGTGGCGCTGGGCCTGCTCACCGAGGACCCCGCCCCCGATGAGCTGGCCCGCTTCGCCGCCGTCACCCGGCTGGCGAGAGCGCGCCTCTGACGATCCGGTGTGACCGCGGGTGCCGGGTGGGCGGGGCGGCCCGTAGAATCCGCGGGTGCGTGATATCGGAGAGGACCCGCGGCCCGTCAGGGGCGCCGTGCGGGAGGTGCGGTCCCTGCGGGAGGCCGCCACGCTGGCCTACTCGCCCGACCTCGACGGGCTCGCCGATCCTGGCGAGATCGTGTGGGCCTGGGTGCCGTACGAGGAGGACCCGTCGCGGGGCAAGGACCGGCCGCTGCTCGTCGTGGGCCGGAGCGGGCGCAGGCTGCTGGGCATGATGCTGTCCAGCCGGGGCGACGACGGGCCCGACTGGTACGAACTGGGCGCCTGGGGCCGCGACGGCAAGACCTCGTACGTCCGGCTGGACCGGGTGTTCGAGCTGGACGAGGACGACATCCGGCGCGAGGGCGCGGTGCTCGACGCCGACCGGTTCACGCGGCTGGCCGCGCTGCTGATGAGGACGTACGGGTGGGCCGCGGGACGGTGAGTCCCGCGGTGTGTCCCGCGGCGGTCAGGCGGGGCGCCAGGCGGGGATGTCCCCCGCCTGGTGGAGGTGGAAGTCGGGGGCGGCTTCCAGGGCCTTCTCCTCGCCGCCCGGCGTGTAGGTGACGATCAGGCGGAGCGGGCGCCAGGTGGTGTTGAACGTCGAATGGTAGACGCCTGCCGGGATGTGCACGGCGTCGCCCTCGCGGATCGGGAACTCCTCGCCGTCGCCGACCATCTGCCGGGCCTCGCCGGAGATCACGTACAGGACCTCCTCGGCGTCCGGGTGGTTGTGGCGGGCGTGGCCCATGCCGGGGTTGACGATGACCTCGCCCAGGGTGCTGCCCGCGCCGGCGATCGCCGACGGAGTGACGAACCACTTGATCGAGCCCCAGCCGAACGTCATCGTCGGGACCGCGTCGGGATTGATGAGCATCAGATCTCCAGGTTCTTGAAGGCGGCGACCTGCTCGGTGATGGCCCGCTCGGTGGGCAGGCGCTCGACGGAGGACGCGCCGAAGAAGCCGGCCACGCCCTTGGTGCGCGCGAGCACGTGCTGGGCGTCCTGCGGCTCGGCGATCGGCCCGCCGTGACACAGGACGAGGACGTCGGGCCGGACGGCGACGGCCGCGTCGCGCATCGCCTGCACGCGGGTCACGGCCTCGTCGAGGGTGAGCGAGGTGCCGGCGCCGATGCTGCCCTTGGTGGTCAGCCCGACATGCGGCACGAGCACGTCGGCCCCGGCCTCGGTCATGGCCCGCGCCTGGTCCTCGTCGAACACGTACGGCGCCGTCACCAGCTCCCGCTCGCGCGCCAGCCTGACCATCTCGACCTCGAGGTCGTACCCCATGCCGGTCTCCTCCAGGTTCTGCCGGAACACGCCGTCGTACAGACCGACCGTCGGGAAGTTCTGCACGCCGGCGAACCCCATGGCCTTGAGCTGGTCGAGGAAGCGCGGCATGACCCGGAACGGGTCGGTGCCGCAGACCCCGGCCAGCACCGGGGTGTCCTTCACCACGGGCAGCACCTCGGCGGCCATCTCGACCACGATCTGGTTGGCGTCGCCGTACGGGAGCAGCCCGGCGAGCGAGCCGCGCCCGGCCATCCGGTAGCGGCCGGAGTTGTAGATGATGATCAGGTCGACGCCGCCGGACTCCGCGCACTTGGCGGACAGCCCGGTGCCCGCGCCCGCGCCGATCACCGGCCTGCCCTCCGCGACGGTCGCGTGGAGCCGTTCGAGCACTGTCTGCCGGTTCACCGCTTGCCTCCGATCATCTCGTGGAGCCGGTCGGCCATCGCCCGCCCGAACTCCGGGTCGTTGATGTGCAGGTCGAGCCGCACGGTCGAGGGGAAGGACGCCAGGGCGGCGAAGCAGGCCCCGTCCGCCTCCGGGTCGTGGAAGGGCATGCCCTCGGCGTCGAGCGCGGACACCCCCTTGAGCGGCACGAACAGCTCGGCCGGCCCGCTCGCCCCGGCCAGCTTGGCCGCCACCCTGCGGCCCAGCTCGGCCATCTCCTCCGGGGTGGTGCGCATGAGGGTCACCGTGGGGTTGTGCACGTACAGGTTGCGGCGGCCGAACCGCTCGGGGACGGTGTCGCGCGGCCCGAAGTTGACCATGTCGAGGGCTCCGGGCGCGACCACCTGCGGCACGCCGTGCCGTCCGGCGGCGGTCAGCCGGTCGGGCCCGGCCGACAGCACGCCTCCCACCAGGTCGTCGGCCAGCTCGGTGGTGGTCAGGTCGAGCACCCCGGCGAGCATGCCGCTTGCGGCGAGCCCTTCCATCGCCCGGCCGCCGGCCCCGGTGGCGTGGAACACCAGCACCTCGTACCCGAGCTCGCGCAGCCGCTCGCGGGCGGCGTCGACGGCGGGCGTGGTCACCCCGAACATGGTGGCCCCGACGAGCGGCCGGTCGCCCTCGGCGGCCCGCTGCTCCCGGTAGGCGGCGGCCATCCCGGCGGCCGCGGCGGCGGCGTTGCCGAGGATCGCCCGGGACAGCCGGTTGACGCCCGCGATGTCGACGACGCTGTACATGAGCGTGACGTCCTTCGCTCCCACGTACGGGGACACGTCGCCGGACGCCATGGTGGAGACGATCAGCTTGGGCAGGCCGATCGGCAGGTCGCGGACGGCCCTCGCGGCGATCGACGAACCACCGCTGCCGCCCACGGCCAGGACGGCGGAGACCCGCCCCGCCGCGTGCAGCTCCCCCAGCACCGCCGCCGCGCCCTCGCCCATCGCGGTGACCGTCGCCCCCCGGTCGCCGGCCGCGCGCAGGGCTTCCAGGTCGGCGCCGGCGGCGGCCGCGACCCGGTCGTTCGGGTGGTCGACGGGGTACGGCACGCCCGGGTCTCCGGTGCCCGCGTCGATCACCACGACTTCCTGGCCCAGCTCGGTCAGCCGGTCGCGCAGCCATCCGTATTCCTCGCCCTTGGTGTCGAGGGTGCCGATGAGTACGACTGTCATCCTCCGACGTTAACCCGGATGGGATCATGGGGGCATGCGTGTCGTGGTCATCGGGAGTGGCATCGTCGGGGCCGCCGCGGCTCACCGGCTGAGCGGGCGCGGCGTGCCGGTGACGGTGGTGGACGGGGCGTACCCGGGGCAGGCCACCCAGGCGGGGGCCGGGATCGTGTGCCCGTGGGTGGACCATCCGGACGACGAGGACTGGTACCGGCTGACCCGTGAGGGCGCCCGCCGCTACCCGGGGCTGGTGTCGTCACTCGGCGAGTCCCTGGGGTACGCGCGGGTGGGCGCGCTCCTGGTCGCCGGCGAGCCCTCCGACCTGGAGCCGGTGCGCGCCCTGCTGGCCCGGCGGCACGCGGAGGCGCCGGAGATGGGGGACGTGGTGGACGTGGCGGCGCCGTCCGTCCTGTTCCCTCCCCTGGCGGAGGACCTGAGCGCGCTCCTGGTGCCGGGCGCGGCGCGCGTGGACGGGCGGGCGGTGCGGGACGCCCTCCTGCGCGCGGCCCTCCGTCAGGGGGCGGAGCTGCGTACGGGCACGGCGACGCTCACCTCGGACGGCGGGGTGCTGGTGCGTGCGGTCCGTGAGGCGGACTCCCACGGGCGCGTCACGGGGTTGCCCGGGGCTCCGGCCGACCGGGAATCCTGGCGTCAGGCCACCCCGGGTTCCCCCCAAGGCCCGCCTTCCGCCCACGGAACGCATCCGGCGTCCGAGGCGTCTCCGTCCGGGGCCACCCGCGACGCCGCCGCAGGCGCCCCGCACGAACCCCGCTCACCGTACGGGGACGAGCCGGGGGCGGGCGGTGAGGGGACGCTGGTCGAGGCCGACGTGGTGATCGTGGCCGCCGGTGCGTGGAGCGGGGAGGTGTGCCGGGGGCTCGGGGTGGAGCTGCCGGTGTTCCCGCGCCGGGGGCAGATCGTGCACGTGACGCTGGAGGGCGTGGACACCTCGCGGTGGCCGATCGTGCTGCCCCACGTCGGGCCGTACCTGCTGGGGTTCCCGGGCTCGCGGGTGGTGGTGGGGGCGACGATCGAGGACGCGGGGTTCGCGCCGCGGGTCACCATGGGCGGCCTGGACGAGGTGCTGCGTGCGGGCCTCCGGGTGGCGCCCGGCCTCTCCGAGGCGACGGTGACGGAGACCAGGGTGGGGTTACGGCCGGTGCACGCACCGGGCCCGCCGCTCATCGGACCGGTGAACGACCGGGTGATCGTGGCTACAGGCCTGGGCGCGTACGGCCTGACAGCGGGCCCCTTCACCGGACGGGTAGCGGCCGGACTGGCACTGGGCGAGGAACCACCCCTCAACCTCCGCCCATACCACCCCCGACTCCCCTGACCTCCGACCACCAGCCCAGCCGCGTCGTCGCCTCGGTCCTCTGACAGGACAGTCGGGCCGCTGACCTGGGCCCTCTGACAAGGCTGCAGGGTCGCTGGTCTCCGTCTTCACCGGTGCCGGCGCAGCCGGGTTCCCTGATGGCTGTCGGTCGCCGGTAAGGGGGGTGACGTCGTGGGTACGATCTGTGACATCCCCCGCGTGTGGTCGTGGGGAGGCGTCGTTGCGCGCGTTGGTGGTGCTGCTCGTCGTGGTGGCGGGGTGTGCCGTGTCGGTCCCGTCGAAGCCTCCGCCGTCTCCTCCGGGGACGAGCGCGCCGCCGCCGAGCGCGCCGCCGCGTGCGGAGCCCGAGGTGCCGCGGCGGGCGTCGGGGAGGTACGAGGTGGTCCCGGGCGGCGCGATGGCGAGGCGGGGGCGTGGGAAGGTGATCCGCTACCTGGTGGAGGTCGAGCGGGGGCTGCCGTTCGGGACGCGGGCGTTCGCGGCGGAGGTGCACCGGACGCTCAACGACCCGCGCGGCTGGGGCCGGTTCCGGCGGGTGGACGGGCCGCCGGTGCGGTTGCGGGTCGCGCTGTCCAGCCCGCGGCTCACCGACCGCGAGTGCGTGCCGCTGCGCACCAGCGGCGACCTGTCCTGCTGGAACGGCTCCCGCTCGGTCATCAACGCGCGCCGCTGGGCCGAGGGCGTCCCGCAGTACGGCGGCGACCTGGCCGCCTACCGCCGCTATCTGATCAACCACGAGGTGGGGCACGCGCTCGGCCACCGCCACGCCAGATGCCCGAGACGCGGCCGGCTCGCGCCGGTGATGGCGCAGCAGTCGAAGTCGTTGCACGGCTGCCGCCCGAACCCGTGGCCGCACCCGGAGCGTGGCCGCGCGGAGCGTTGACGTGGAGAGCACGGCGGCGGTGCGGTCGGCGCGCTCCGATCTTCCGCGATCTATCGTACCGATAGGGAACATCGGGGCTCTCCCGCCGGGTTGACGCGGGAGGACGTTTTCCAGGGGGTGTGAGCATGGCGGGTTTCCGGACGGCACGGCGCGTGCTGGCGGGTGGCGCGGTTCTGGCGGCCGCGGGCTGGGCGCTGCGCCGGGTGCCCGCGGAGCTGGGGCTGCGGCCCCTGGGCTCCGGGCCGGTCCGAGCGGGCAGGATGCGGCGCTCGCCGCAGTTCCGTGACGGTGTCTTCTTCAACCGGATGCCGGAACCGGTCACGTTGATGACCGCGCCGCCGGTCGGCGCGATCGCCGGGCTGCTCAGGAACAAGGAGCTGCGCCGGCCGCCCGGCCCCGTCCCGGTGCTGGCGCCGCCGTCCGGTGAGCCCGCTGCCGGCGGGCTGCGCGCGACCTGGTACGGGCATGCCTCGACGCTGGTGGAGATCGAGGGCAGGCGGGTGCTGCTCGACCCGGTGTGGAGCCGGCGGCCGTCTCCGTCGCAGCTGGTCGGGCCGAAGCGGCATCATCCGGTGCCGGTGCCGATCGGCGGGCTGCCCCAGGTGGACGCCGTGGTGATCTCGCACGACCACTACGACCATCTCGACATGGCCACGGTGCGCGCGCTCACCCACACCCAGAAGGCGCCGTTCCTGGTCCCTCTGGGCATCGGCGCCCACCTGGAGCTCTGGGGCGTGCCGGCGTACCGGATCATCGAGCTCGACTGGGACGAGGAGGCGGAGGTGGCCGGGCTGCGGTTCACGGCCACCGCCGCCCGCCACTTCTCCGGCCGGTCGTTCACCCGCAACGACACGCTGTGGGGGTCGTGGGTGGTGGCCGGGGCCGCCAGGCGGGTCTTCTACGCGGGCGACTCGGGATACTTCCAGGGCTATCGGGGCATCGGCGCCGCCCACGGGCCGTTCGACCTGACGATCATGCCGATCGGCGCCTACAGCCCGTCCTGGCCGGACATCCACATGACCCCTGAGGAGGCGGTGACGGCCACCGTCGACCTCGGCGGGAGGCTGATGCTGCCGGTGCACTGGGCGACGTTCACGCTGGCGCCGCACCCGTGGGCCGAGCCGGTCGACCGGCTCTGGCACGAGGCCAAGGCACGTGACGTGCCGTTCGTGGTGCCCAGGCCCGGTGAGGCCGTCGACACCGCCGACCTCCCCGCCGTCGACACCTGGTGGGAGATGCTGGGCCCGGCCCGTACAGTCGGGGGGTGAGCAACCTGGAACCGGACCCCTCCGAGATCCTCTGCGGCCCCGGCGGCGGCGCGGGCGGCGAGACGCTGGAAGGGCGCGCGGTGCCGCTCGGCGGCCCGCGTGCCATGACCGTCACGCGGACACTCCCCCACGTGCACCGGCGCATGATCGGCGCCTGGTGCTTCGTCGACGCCTACGGCCCGGAGCAGGCGGAGATGCGGGTCGCGCCGCACCCGCACACCGGCCTGCAGACCGTGAGCTGGCTGGTGGCCGGCGAGGTGCTGCACCGCGACAGCCTGGGCAGCCTCCAGGCGATCCGGCCCGGCAGTCTCAACCTCATGACGGCCGGGCGCGGCATCTCCCACTCCGAGGAGTCGCGGCTGGGCACGCTGCACGGGGTGCAGCTGTGGGTGGCGCTGCCCGGCGGGCACCGGGAGGTCGCGCCCGCCTTCGAGCACCACGCCGTGCTGCCCGTGCTGTCAGGGCCCGGCTACGCGGCCACCGTGTTCATGGGCGCGCTGGGCGGGATCCGCTCGCCGGCGACCGCGTACAGCCCGCTCGTGGGGGCGGAGATCGCGGTCGACGGTGACGCCGAGGTGCCGCTCGATCCCGCGTACGAGCACGGGCTGCTGCTGCTCGACGGCGAGGTCGCCGCGCTGCCGCCGGGGCCGCTGCTGTACGTGCCGCCGGGCCGCGAGGTCGTGCGGCTGAGCGGCGCCGGGCGGGTGCTGCTCGTCGGCGGCGAGCCGTTCGCCGAGGAGATCGTCATGTGGTGGAACTTCGTCGGCCGGAGCCACGACGAGATCACCGCCTTCCGCAAGGAGTGGATGGAGGGCGACGGGTTCGGCACGGTGCGCGGCTACGACGGCGCGCCGCTGCCCGCTCCCGTGCTGCCCGGCACGCGGCTCAAGGCCAGGGGCCGGGTTCGCTAGGCCGTTCACGGGGCCCACGGCGCGGCCAGCTGCCACGTGCTGTCGGCCGTCAGCGTCTGCGGGCGGTTCCACGCGGTTCCCGTGCCGTTCGCCGACCACACCTCCGCTTGGTAGTGCCGCAGGTACGAGCCCGGATAGTTGATCGATTCGAGGGTCACGCCGTCGCCCTGCAGGCCGGGCCGGGCGCACCAGGTCGCGTCCTGGGCGAACAGCGCGCTTCCGTCGTTCGCGTCCATGCGCACGCGCGAGCTCGCGTGGCGGAGGAACCGTCCCGGGTAGTTGACCGACTCGAAGGCGTAGCAGCTGGAGTCGGCGAGCCCGCGGCGGATGGTCCACGTGGCGTCGTTCTTCAGCAGCGCGCCGCTGCCGGAGTTGACCACCGCGGTGGACGCCAGGCTGTCGGCGTGCCGCAGGTAGCGGTCGGTGAAGCCCCAGGTCCGCACCTGCAGCGACCGGCGCGCGTCCACGGGGAGGTCGGCGGAGCTGCGCCACAGGGCGGGGGCGCTGACGTCCCAGGTGGCGTCGGCGTCGAAGGCGGCGCCGCCGTCGAAGGGGTTGGGGCCGCTCGGCCTGGCCAGGTAGACGTTGTCCGAATGGTGCCGCAGGAACGCCCCAGGGAAGTTCAGCGATTCGAACGAGGCGCCCGTGCCGGTCCGGCCGGGGCGCGCGCACCAGGTGGCGTCCGAGGCGAACGACCCGCCGGTGCTCGCGTCGAGCCGCACCACCGAGTTCGCGTGCCGCAGGTAGCGGCCGGGGAGGTTGACCGACTCGAACGAGTGGCAACGGGCGTCGGCCAGGCCGGGCACGGCGCGGAACGACGCGTCCCTGCGGGCGAGGTCGGGGCTCGTCGTAGTGATCACGTCGGTGCGCGCGACGGAGTCGGCGTGCCGCAGGTAGCGGCCGGTGTGGCCGGGGGTCGTCACGCGGAACGAGCGCACGTGGCCGGCCGTCAGCCGCGGCGTCGCGTTCTCGTTCGCGGCGGCGGCCAGGAGGTCCCGGTGGGCGGCGCGCACCTGGTTCGTGTCGACCTTCTGCACCCGGCGGTCGTAGGTCATCAGGCCGTTGTACTCGCCTTCCAGGTCGGTGATCTCGGTGTAGACGGACCCGCTCAGGCCCTTCTTGGTGACCAGCTCCCGCAGGTCGCGGACCATGCCGGTGTAGCGGTCGCCGAGCTGCGCGCCGCTGGTCAGGTGCTCGTAGGCGAAGAAGCCGCCGTGCGGGCTGTACTCGTGACCCGGCGTGCGCAAGCCGAGGCCGCCGAACTCACCCAGGATCGAGACGCGGGTGGAGGAGGGCGCGGGAGCGTCCGGGCCCGTGTACACGTGCCAGTCGATCATGTCGCCGTTGCCCGGGTCGCCCAGCGAGTTGCAGCAGTTGAACCCGCTGTGCCCGTTGACCAGGCGGGTCGGGTCCTGGTTCTTGACGTTCTGGATGACGCGCCGGGTGTCGGCGAGGTTCCACTCGCCCCAGCCCTCGTTGAACGGGACGTAGGCGACGACCGCGGGTGAGCTGCGGTGCTCGTCGACGATCTCCCGCGCCTCGGTCTCGAACTGCTGCGCGTGCGCGGGGGTGATGTTCCTGTTGGACGCCTGCATCGACGGGATGTCCTGCCACACCAGCAGGCCGAGCCGGTCGGCGTGGTAGTACCACCGCTGGGGCTCGACCTTGATGTGCTTGCGCACCATGGTGAAGCCGAGCTCCTTGTGCTTCTGCAGGTCGAAGGCGAGCGCCGCGTCCGTGGGCGCGGTGTAGAGGCCGTCCGGCCAGTAGCCCTGGTCGAGCGTGCCGAGGTGGTAGACGAACTCGCCGTTGAGCGTGGGCCGCAGCACCCCGTTGACGAGCCGCTTGCCGACCTCGCGCATGCCGAAGTAGTGCGTGGTCCGGTCGACGGTCCGCCCGGCGCCGTCGCGCAGCGAGATCCGCAGGTCGTACAGGAACGGGTCGTCGGGCGTCCATCGGCGGGCGTTCGGCACGGGCACGCGGAACTCGGTGAACGCGCCGGTGGCGGTGCCGACGACGGTGGTGCCGTCCAGGGCTTCGGCGAGCACGGAGTGCCCGCTGACGTTCCCGCGCGTGAACACGCGCACCCGGAGCGTGTTGTCACTCAGGCTGGGGTACGTGTCGACGCTGGAGATGGACGACGGGGGCGTCGGCTCCAGCCACACGGTCTGCCAGATGCCGGACACGGGCGTGTAGAAGATGGCCGACGGGTCGCGGGTCTGTTTGCCGATGACCGGGTGGCTGCCGTTGTGGCCGGAGTCGGTCGGGTCGTACACCTTGACGATCAGCTCGTTCGTGCCGCCGTCGAGCGCGTCGGTGATGTCGAACTCGAAGCGGTCGTAGCCGCCCCGGTGGCTGCCCATCGCCCGGCCGTTGACCCAGACCGACGCCTCCCAGTCGACCGCGCCGAAGTGCAGCTGCACCCGGCGGCCCTGCCAGGCGGGCGGGACCGTGAACGTCCGGCGGTAGAAGAGGTAGTGGCGGTCGTCGCCGGCGGGCCGCATCACGCCCGACAGGGCGGACTCGACCGCGAACGGGACGTTGACGCGCTCCGGCAGGGTGACGCCGAACTGCGGCGCGCCGTCGGTCGCCGACTGCCTCAGCTGCCACTCGCCGTTGAGGTTCAGCCAGTCGGGCCGGATCATCTGCGGGCGGGGGTACTCCGGTAAGGGCGTGCCGACGAGGGCCTGGCTCGTCCACGGGGTCGACAGCGGCGGCGGCTTGGCCGGCGCCGCGTGGGCGGGCTGGGCGGCGAGCGGCAGCCCGGCGAGGAGGGCGAGCACGAGCGCGCACGCCCTGGCGCGATGGCGGGTCTTCATGGATATCTCCGTTGGGGGGTGGGAGACGGCCGGATCGGATGGTCACCCCGGGCGACAGCCGGGCCGGCAGAGCCGACATGACGTATACGTACACCTTGGTGCGCGCCACGGCACCCCCGGTCATAGAAGAAGGCCCGCTCGGGCGAGCGGGCCTTCTTCGTCGCGGTCGTCTGATCAGATGGTGACCTGGTGCCAGGCGCCCCGCTTGGTGAGGTTGTTGCTGTAGTAGCCGATCTGGCTGACGCGGATGCGGACCTTGTCCACGTTGTGCTTCCAGAACGTGAAGTTCTTCACGTGGCCGGCGTTGCACAGCTTGTAGGCCCCGGCCTCGTCCCACTTCCAGTTCGGCTGGTAGAGGTGGTGGACCCGGATCTGCACGAACGCGCACTTGCCGCCCTGCTGCAGGGTGCGGAAGTCGAGGTCGTACAGCTTGCCCTTGATCCGGACGTCGTTCTTGGTGTGGGCCGGGTTCCAGTTGGCCTTGACGGTGCCCTTGGCCTTGGCCTTGAAGTTGCTGGAGTAGTAGGAACCCCAGTTCTGCGTCGGCGGGTTCATGATCAGGGGCTGCGGGTCTGTCGAGGCGGCGGCCGGAGCGCCCATGACCACGGCGGTGGCGGCGGAGGCGGCGGCGAGCGTGAGAACGGTGCGAAGCGAGCGGCGCATGACTTCTCCTTGAGGGATGAGTGCTCCCCGGGCTTCTCCCGGGGGCCCCGTGTGCTGTCGGGGTGTGCACCACCTTGATAAGGCCGACCGCCTGCCGGACGCTTGCTCGTGCGATGCCGCGCGCCTGCAGCGCACTGTATCCGTGGTTGCAAGCGCTGACTTACCGCGTTTTCCCGGCCGTCCCGGCTTCGACGGCGAGGAAAGCGCGGCTAGTAGACCGAGATGTGCGGGTGGTCGTAGTGGTTGGCCGTGGTGCCGCCGCGGTCGGTCATCACGCGCCAGGAACCCGTCCTGACGTGCCAGATCCGCTGCCGGTAGATGATGTACATGATGCCGAGGCGCCGGGCGTTCTTGATGGCCCACTCGGCGATCGCGTGGCCGCGCTGGACCTCGGCCGGCGAGGGGAAGGCGCCGCCCCGGCTGAGCATGAAGTCGCAGGCGCGGCCCAGGGGGTGCTCGCCACCGTCCTGGATGGGCCGGTAGCAGCCGATGCCCGGCCCCGTCCCGAAGCGTCGCTCGATGAGCGACTTGACCAGCCGCATGCGCGGGGTGACGTTGTCGGACCCGTCGGGGAGCTGCGGCACGAACGTGCCGTCGGAGCGGCGGCCGGGCGCCTTGTGCAGCTGGTCGATCTTGTCCCTGATCTTCTCGATCGTGGCTTCGGCCTTCTCGCGCCGGCCGGCGAGGTCCTTCACGGTGGCGTCCAGCTCGTCGGCGCGGGCCTCCGCCTCCTCCTTGGCCTGCCGGTGGCCGTCGCGCACCCGGGCGAAGCCCGACAGCTTGGCGTGCTGCTCGTCGGCGAGGTGCCGGGTGAGCGCCAGTCTGCGGATCAGGCCGCCCCGGTCCTCGACGCCGGTGAGCAGCGCCATGTTCTCGGACCCGCCGGTCATGTACTGGGTGATCGCCATGGCGCGCAGCTCGGTGGCGTGCCGGTCGAACACCTCCTGGGATCCGGCCAGCTTCTCACGGGCGGCCTTCTCGGCCTTCTCCGCCTGCTGCTGCTCCCGGCGGCCGTGGTAGTAGTCCTCGATCAGCTTGTCGGACTCCTTCTGGAGTGCGGCCAGCTCCTTCTCCAGCTTCTTGACCGAGGGCTTCGGGTCCGCGAGCGCCGTCAGCGGGACCGCCGCGGTCAGGCCCGGGCAGAGTGCCGTCAGGAGGGCCGTCGTGCCCAGAACTCGGAGGAGGCCGCGCCGCCTGCCGGCGGAGGACGCAACGGCCACGCTTCTCCTTCGCCACGTGGTGCAGGACGCGTTTCCGGGCCTGGACTGCACGGGCCGGTCGCGCCCACTATCGAGGCAAATAGTAGGGGATCTTTCGCTCACCTGTGGCCAATCATGATTTATCCGCATCAGAAGCGGTGCTCAGGCGGCGGCTCGGGTGAGGAGCCGGTCGACCGCGCGGGCCACCTCCCGGCCGGCCCGGTTGGCGCCGATCGTGCTCGCGGAGGGCCCGTATCCGACCAGGTGCAGGCGAGGCTCCCGGACCGCGCGGGTGCCGTCGACCTTGATGCCGCCGCCGGGCTCCCTCAGCCGGAGCGGCGCCAGGTGGTCCAGGGCCGACCGGAAGCCGGTGGCCCAGACGATCACGTCGGCTTCCTCGTACCGTCCGCCGGGCCAGACCACGCCGCCGGGGGTGATCCGCTCGAACATCGGCCACCGGCGCAGCGCGCCCGCCTCCAGCGCCTGCCGGACGACGGGGGTGGCGCCGAGGCCGGTCACGCTGACCACGCTCCGCGGCGGCAGGCCGGCGCGGACCCGGGCCTCGACCTGGGCCACCGCCTCGCGCCTGGCCTGCTCGCCGAAGTCGTCGCCCCGCAGGTCGGGCGGCCGGCGCGTCACCCAGAACGTCTCCCGTGCGACCCCCGCCAGCTCCGCCAGCACGTGCGCGGCCGAGTGGCCGCCGCCCACCACGACCACCCGCAGCCCGGCGAACTCGGCGGGCCCGCGATAGGAGACGTAGTGCAGCTGCCGGCCGCGGAAATCCGCGGCGCCCGGATAGTAGGGCCAGTACGGGCGCGTCCACGTGCCGGTGGCATTGACTACGGCCCGCGCGGCCCACCCTGCGACGACCTCCCCGGTACGGGACGACGCCGCATCAATGCCGGAGGTCGTCGCGGTGCCGAGGCGGGCGGTGATCAGGAGGCGGTCGGCGGGGCCCGGCTCGACGGCGGTCACCTTGGCGGGGCGGCGCACGTCCAGGCCGAGCTCCCGCTCGTAGGCGGCGTAGTAGGCGGGCACGACGGATGCGGCGGGCCGGTCGTCGCCGTCGCGGGCCGGGTCGCGCCGGACACCGGGCAGGTCGAAGACGCCGTGGACCTTGTCCATGGTGAGCGTGGGCGAGCGGTGCCGCCACGCGCCGCCGGGCCCGTCGTCCGCGTCCAGGACCAGCGGGTCGTGGCCGAACCGGCGCAGGAAGTAGGCGCTGGACAGCCCCGCCTGCCCGGCGCCGATCACCACCACGTCGACCTCGTCCATGTCCATGCCAACCATCCGCGCGAGCCGGCTCTTCCCCGCTGGTCGTCTACGCTGAGAGAGCGCTCTCACGCCCGTCGTCGTCAGGAGAGTCCATGCGGTGTCCCCCGGCGTGCGCGGCCCTGCTCGCCGCGTTCCTGATCACCTCGTGCGGCCCGGGAGGGCACCCTCCCCCGCCCGCCCCCGTGGCGTCGGCGAGCGGGTTCAACGGCACCGACGCCGCGTGGCTGCAGCTCATGATCCCGATGGCCGGGCGCGCGCTCCCGATGCTGGACCTGGGCGTCCGGCGCGGTTCCACGCCGGAGGTGCGGGAGCTGGCGGCGTCGCTGGCCGAGGCGCACCGCGACGAACTGGACCGGCTGCGCGAGCTGCGCGCCGCGGCGGGGCTGCCGGACGTGAACGCGCACGAGGGGCACGACATGCCCGGCATGGCGACGGCGGCCTGGCTCGACGCCATGCGCGGAGCCCGGGGGAAGGCGTTCGACCGGCTGTTCCTGGAGAGCGTGCGCGCGCACCTGGACCAGTCGGTCAAGGTGACCCGCGGCGAGCGGGACTCGGGCGCGGACCCGCGAGCCCTGGCCATGGCCGCCGACCTCGAACGGACGCGCACCGAGCAGCTGAAGGCGTTGTCCGCCGTGGAGTGACGGAAGAGGTCAGAGGGTCGTCTCCAGGACGGGACGGCCCCGTACTCCCGGATCGGCCGTGAACAGGGCGCCCGCGAGGGGCTGCTCCGCGCGGTCGACGCCGACCGCGGAGGTGGTGATGAACAGGCGGTCCAGGCCGTCGCCGCCGAACGTCACCGCGGTGACCTTCCGCACCGGCAGCTCGACCACCGCGTCGAGGGTGCCGTCGGGCGCGTAGCGGTGCACGGCGCCGCCGTCGAAGAGCGCCACCCACACGCCGCCCTCGGCGTCGACGGTCAGCCCGTCGGGTTTGCCCCGGTCCACGGTGACGAACGGGCGGCGCGCGGTGAGCCCGTGCTCACGGTCGTAGTCGAGGACGTCCACCCGGCCGGTCATGGTGTCGGCGTAGTAGGCGCGGTCTCCGGAAGGGCTGAAGTCGAGGCCGTTGGAGATGCCCACCCCGGACAGCACCACGGTCAGCGACCCGTCGGGCGCGGCCACGTACAGGGAGCCCTTGCCCGGGGTCTCGTCCCAGGCCATGGAGCCGATGTAGAAGCGGCCGTCGGGGTCGCAGCCGCCCTCGTTCATCCGCACGGACGGGTCCTGCCACGCCTCGCCCAGCGAGCGGAGCGGCGCGTGGAGGTCGTCGGCGTCGGCGAGCAGCAACTCACGTTCGGCGGCGACGAGGAACCCGCCGCCCGCGCGCGGCCTGATGACGGCGGCCAGCGATCCGGCGTGCCTGCGCCGCACGCGCCCCTGCGCGTCGAGCGCGAGCAGGTCGCCGGCCAGCATGTCCACCCAGCGCAGGCCGCCCCAGCGCGGGTGCCACGCGGGGCCCTCGCCGTGGTGGGCGACGGGTTCTGTCACGGGATGTGCGGAGATCGCCATGCGGGCATGCTAACATCATGAATGCACGTTCATGAACGCATGTTCATCCAGGAGTTGGTATGGCGATCGTCAACACTCACCAGGCCGAGGCGTGGAACGGCTACGAGGGCGCCCACTGGGCCGGCCACCACGACCGCTACGACGCCATGAACGGCGTCTACAACGAGCACCTCCTCCGTTTCGTGCGCGACGGCGACCGGGTGCTCGACGTCGGGTGCGGCGCCGGCCAGCTCACCAGGCTGGCGGCGCGGCGGGGCCGGGAGGCGACCGGGCTCGACCTGTCGGCGCCCATGCTCGCCAAGGCCCGCGAGCTGGCCGCCGCCGAGGGGGTCGGCAACGTGACCTTCACCCAGGGCGACGCCCAGGTGCACGACTTCGGCGAAGGCGCTTACGACCTGGCTGTCAGCCGGTTCGGCATCATGTTCTTCGCCGATCCGGTGGCCGCCTTCCGCAACATCGGGAGCGCGCTGGCGCCCGGCGGGCGGGTGGCGTTCCTCAGCCTGCGCGACATACCGGAGCTGGTCACGGTGCTCGGCGCCATGGCGGCCCACCTGCCGCCGCCGCCCGAGTCACCCGACGGCACCTCCCCCGCCTCGCTCGCCGACCCCGCCCGCGTCCAGGAGGTGTTCACCGCCGCGGGCTTCACCGATGTGGAGGTGACCCCGGTGGAGGCCGACCAGGTGTGGGGGCGCGACACGGAGGACGCGGCCGCGTTCCTCGCCGGGTGGGGGCCGATCCGCTACCGGCTCTCCCTCGCCGATCCCGCCTCCGCCGAGCGCGCCACGGCCGCGCTCGCGCCGGCCCTGCGCCCGTACGAGCGAGCGGGCGCGGTACGGCTGCGCGGCTACGCCAACCTGATATCGGGCGTACGGGCATGAGCCCTCGTAAAGCGGCAGCCGTCCCCGGCAGTGAGTCGTTGCCCGCGCACCTCATCGCGACGGCCGAGCGGCTGATCGCCCGGCACGGCGCGGCGGGGCTGACCGTGCGGGCCATCGCCAAGGAGGCGGGGGTCGCCGACGGGGTGCTGTACAACCACTTCGCCGACAAGGAGGAGCTGATCGCACGGGCGCTGCTGGCGCACGTCCGGACGGTGGAGCGCGGCCTCCCCGCGCTGCCGGACGGCTCCGGCGAGGGTGACCTGGAGACCGGTCTGCGGGCGTACGTCGACTACGGGGTGGCGCTGCACCTGGCGATCCTGCCCGCCTTCGCCGGCCTCCTGGCCCAGCCGGGCGTCCTGGCCCGCTTCGCCGAGCTCGGCGGCGGCCCCGGCCTCCTCCGAGGGCACGCCGAGGGGCCGGACGGTTTGCGGGGGGCGCTGACGCGTTATCTGCGGGCGGGGCAGGCGGCGGGCAAGGTCGCCGCGCGGGCCGACGCCGAGGCCGCGGCGACCATGGTGGTCGGGGCCTGCCACGAGCTCATCCTGCCGCACCTGTTCACCGGCACCCCGGCCGGCGAGATCCGGGTCCCGCCCGGCTTCACCGACCGCCTGGTGGCGACGTGCCTGAGTGGCATCGCCCCTGGCTGAACCGTACGGGCGGGTTTGGCGTCAGCAATCGGTGGCATGGGGTCATTTACTGGACGAAAAGGGACAAAAGTCCTGCCCGACCGTTCCACCCGCAGGAGATGAGGACGCCATGCCCGCCACCGGCCGGGGGAGCCTGCTGTTCATCGGGAACGCCACCACGCTCATCCGCTACAACGGTTTCAACCTGCTCACCGACCCGAACTTCCTGCACCGCGGCCAGCGCGCCTACCTCGGCTACGGGCTGACGACCAAGCGCCTGACCGAGCCCGCGCTGCGGATCGACGAGCTGCCGCCGCTGGACGCGGTGGTGCTGTCGCACATGCACGGCGACCACTGGGACCGGGTGACCCGCAAGGGCCTGGACCGGGACACGGAGATCGTGACGACCCGGCACGCGGCGCGGCGGCTGGGCCGGCAGGGGTTCAAGCGGACGACGGGCCTGTCCATCTGGCAGCAGCACGAGCTGCGCGGCCCCGGCGGGTCGGTGACGATCACCGCGCTGCCGGCCCGCCACGCGCCCGGCTCCGCCGAGACGCTGCTGCCTCCCGTCATGGGGAGCATGCTGGAGTTCTGCGACTCGGAAGGGCTGCCCGACCTGCGGCTGCTCATCAGCGGCGACACGCTGATGGACCGGCGGCTGGAGTCGATCCCGATCCGCTTCCCCGACGTCGACGTGGCGGTCGTGCACCTGGGCGGCACGAAGCTGCTCGGCCTGATGACGGTCACGATGGACGGCGAGCAGGGCTCCCGCTACGTCGACCTCGTCGATCCCACCACCGTGGTGCCGGTCCACTTCGACGACTACGCGGCGTTCGCCTCGCCGCTGAGCGACTTCAAGCAGCACATGCTGAGCTGCGGCCTGGACGATCGCGTGGTCTATCTGGAACGGGGCCAGAGCCTCCAGCTGACCGGGCGCCGTTCCAGCGTCTGAGCCCCTTGCCTTCACGCCGTGCGCGTGGTTCACTGCACTCAATGGAGATCGGTGCTCTCTGATTGGAGCGGTGAACTATGGAATCGCTGGACGTTCCCGGCGGCCGGATCGCGTACCGGGTCAGCGGCGAGGGCCCGCTGGTGGTGCTGGTCCACGGCATGGGCGACACCCACCGCACCTTCCGCCACCTGATCCCCCGGCTGGCCGGCCATCGGGTCGCGGCCATGGACGTGCGCGGCTACGGCGCCTCCGGCACCGGCTGGCCCGGGTACGGGGTGGACGCGATCGGCTCCGACGTGCTCGCCCTCATCCGCCGGTTGGGCGGCCTGGCGACGGTCATCGGCCACTCGATCGGCTGCTCGTCGGCGGTCTGGGCGGCGGCCGAGTCGCCGGAGTCCGTCTCCGGCCTCGGGCTCATCGGCACGTTCTCCGGTGAGACGAGGGTCAAGGCGTGGATGCGGGCGGCGTCCTGGCTCGTCGGCAGGAACGCCGGGCTTTGGGGGATGTTCCTGCGTACGAGCTACCCCTCGGCCCGGCCGGACGACTTCGACGCGTACCTGGCGGAGCTGAAGGCGGCCCTGCGCGCGCCCGGCGGCATGGTCCCGTTGCGCGCGCAGATCGCGCTCTCCCTGTCCGGGGTGGAGAACCGGTACGCCGAGGTCACCCAGCCGTCCCTGCTGGTGATGGGCGGCAAAGACGCCGACTTCCCCGACCCCGCCGGCGACGCCGCCCGCACCGCGGCCAAGCTCGGCGGACCGGCCACCGTACGCGTGATCGACGGCGCGGGCCACTACCCGCACGCCGAGATGCCCGACCAGACCGCCGAGGCCCTGCTGCCCTTCCTGGCAACGATCACGCCACCCCTTGCGACCCACCACCGAAACGACCACGCACCGACCAGCTGACCCGCAATCACCGAGCGGCACTCACCCGACCGGGGTGGTCGGGGTGAGTGACTGAGGGCGGGACAGCACCCACCCGACCGGGACACCCACCCGGCCTGGACCAGCGAGCGGCACTCACCTGATCGGGTAGTCGGGCGGAGCTTGCCCGGCTTGGATCAGCGCGGGGTTCACCCGGCCGGGCGGGCAGTGGACGTCTGATGCCGGCGGGCCGGCTCCTTTGCCTGTGTCGAGGGCGACCGGCGGTCAGGCCGGTTGTGGGTGGTTATTTGACGGCGCCGAAGGCGACGGCGGTGGCTGAGGCGATCACGGTGGTCAGCACCGCCATCAGCAGGACGGTGGCGAGGGGGTTGGGCCGTCCTGGTGGGTCGGGGCGGGCGGCCACGATCCTCAGGTTGGAGGTGGGGGTGGGCTCGGCCTTCGTGGGGGTCGGGGTGGGGGTCACGACGGGCGGCGACACCTGGGAGGCGTGCCAGGTGCTCTCCGGGGCGGGGGTGGCGCGGCATCTGCCGATGTGGACGTGGGAGCGCGGGGTCTCGACGCACACGGCGTCTCCGTACACCCGCACGTCAGGCACCGACACCAGCGGCCCCGGCCGCCGCTTCCCCGGCACCCGGCCCTCCCCGACGGAGACCCCGGGCGGCTCGACCCGGGGTTTCGACACCCGGGGTTTCATTACCCGAGGCTCGGCCAGCCGGGGCTTCGACAACCGGGAATCCGGCGTCCGGGACCTCGGCCGGGACAGGTTCCTGGCCAGCCGTTCCGCCCGCTCCCCCAGCTCGGCGGGGTCCGGCGGGCCGTGATCGGCACGTACACCTGTCACGGACCAACGCCCGGCGCGATACGACGCGCCCTCGACACGGCTGACACGCACGGGCGGGAGATCCGAGGGCGCGACGGGGCGGACGAGCGGTGGGGCGGGGCCGCTGCCGCGCGCCGCCGGCTCGGCGGGCAGGCAGGCGGAGAGGGTCAGCAGGGTGATCGCCACCAGCAGGGGAGCCAGGGGACGTGGCATGTCAGACGCCTCCGGCGATGCGGGCGAACTCGTTCAGCGCCGCTGTGAAGGCCTCCGGGCCGACCGCCAGCGGGCCGTCGAAGGCGCGGGCGATGTCCCAGGTCAGGTAGGTGCCGAAGCCCAGGAGGGCGGCCATCGCCGCCAGCGGCAGCAACGTGATCCCGCGCGGCCGGGCCCCCGCGAGGAACGGGAAGAAGATCACCGCCAGCCCGGTCAGGACCGTGAGGGACAGGAGGCCCGCCGGCGGGGTGGCGGCGGCGTCCGCGGCACGCTGGGCGCGGGCCGCGCCGATGGCCGAGAGGTGGCCGAGCGTGGTGGTCCTGGCCTCCCGCTCGTCGTCGTCGTCCGAGGTCAGCTCGATAATCCGGGAACGCAGCTCGTCGAGCCTGACACCGCCCATCGGGTCGAGCTCACCCCGGGCCATCCGCGGCCACTCGTCCTCCACGACAAAGGTCGCGTACTCCCGCAACCCGGTGCGGATCGGCTCCACCATGACGGACGGCAGCCCGGCGGCGGCCCAGTAGGCGTCGACGACGGCGCGGCTCTCGACCTGGGTGTTCTGTCTCGCCGCGTCGGCGGTGGTCCAGGGGACGATCACGGCGATCGCGAAGACCAGCAGGAACAGCGCCGAGAGCATGGCCCCCGCGTGCCCGGCCGACGGCCCGTCGGCGCCGCGGTCGTCACTCCCCTTGCCCGCCAGCCGGAACGTGAAGGCGGCGGCCCCCACCAGGGCAACCGCCGCCATGACCGAGAACACGTACGCCACCATGACGATCTCCTCGTTACCGACGGTGATTTGACCAACACATTAAGCGATGTGATCGGAATAGCCAAGGATTCGCCGGGCCCGGCTGGACGGATCGCCGCCCAGCCGGTCGCCGTCGCGCCATCCGTCCAGCCGGTTCCCGGCCGCGGGCGCGCAGCCTCCACGATGGAGCGCGTGAACCTACTCAACGGCCGCAAATTCGTGATGGTGAGCTCGACCGCGAGCAAGGTGGACCCCGACAGCCCCACCGAGTTCGAGTACTGGGAGGAGGACGGCCTGGTGTGGGGCAGCTACACCGGCGACACGGTGACCCTCGGCCGCTTCGTCGGCACCCGGGAGGGCGAGCGGGTCTCGATCTCGTACGTGCACGCGCTGGTGGCGGGCGGCACCGCGGCGGGACGCAGCGACAGCCGGGTGGAGAACGAGTCGGACGGCAGGCTGCGCCTGGTGGAGGAGTTCATGTTCGCCGGTGACGACACGCCGCACGTGAGCGTGTGCACCGAGGTCGTCGCCTGACCGTCAGGTGTCCTTGCGCAGCGCCGCCCTGCCCTCGGCGGCCTGCACGAAGCGCATCTTGCCCAGCGGCACGTCCCCCGGCGTCTCGGGGGCGGGCCGCCGGGCGGGGCGGGCCCGCTCGCGGTCGCTCGGCAGCACGTAGGGCCGCTTGAGCACCTCGTCCAGGATGAACACGGTCTCGGTGGCCTTGACCGCGGGGATGTTGGCCAGCCGGTCGGTCACCATGGCGTGCACCTCGGCCACGTCCGCCACCCTGACCAGGATCATCGCGTCGTGCTGCCCGGTGGTGATCGCGCAGTACTCGACCTCCGGCATGCGCGCCAGCTCGGCCCTGAACTGCTTCCACATCTGCTGCCGGACGGTCACGAAGATGAGCGCGGTGATGCCCAGTCCGGCCTTGACCGGGTCCACCTCGGCGGTGAAGCCCTTGATGGCGCCCTCCGCGCGCAGCGCCTCGAAACGGGTGTAGGCGTTCGCCCGGGAGATGCCGACCCGCTCCGCCAGGGACGCGACCGAGATCCTGCCGTTCTCGCGGAGGACCTCAAGGATCTTCATATGGGTGGAGTCCAGGTCGAGCCCGATGCCGATCCGTCCAGGGTGCGTGCCCCCGGTACCACCATTTCTGGAAATTTCAGTCATTGTTACCTCGCACTCATTTATATCCGTCTCAGTGACCGCACAGAACCTGGACAGATTGACGGACAATCCTGGGCGTTCCCGTTCGAACCGTCCACTTGGAGGACCTACATGGCGACCCGCTCGCAGACGGCGGCAGTGCTGCTCGCCGGTGCGCTCGCCCTCGCCGCCTGCGGAAGCGGCGGCGCACAGGCCCCCGCCGCGCAGAGCGGCGGCAAGACCCTCGTCATCGACACGTCCTTCGACCTGAAGACGGCCGACCCCGGACGCACGTACGAGCCGACCGGCCTCATCGTGGGCAAGGCCACGTACGAGACGTTGCTCACGTTCGACGGGTCGGACGTGACCAAGCCCGTCCCGGCCCTCGCCGAGTCCTACGAGCTGTCCGACGACGGCAAGGTGCTGACGCTCAAGCTCAAGCAGGGAGCCACGTTCGCCGACGGCTCCCCGATCACGGCCGACGACGTGGTCTTCTCGCTCACCCGGGTCCGCGACATGAAGGGTAGCCCGTCGTTCCTGCTCGACGGCGTGGAGGTCGAGAAGACCGACGACACGACGGTCACGATGACGTCGGAGAAGGCCAACGCCGCCCTGCCGTACATCCTGCCGAACCCCGCGCTCGGCATCCTCAACAGCGACGTGGTCAAGGAGAACGGCGGCACCGCCGACGCCCAGGACAAGGCCGAGCAGTACCTCAACGCCAACTCGGCGGGCTCCGGCCCGTACCAGATCGAGACGTTCAACGTCAGCAGCCAGGTCGTGCTGAAGGCGAACCCGCAGTACCACGGCGACAAGCCCGCGTACGAGAAGGTCGTCATCCGCAACGTCGAGTCGGCGACGCAGAAGCTCAACGTGCAGCGCGGCGACAGCCAGCTGGCGCTGAACCTGTCCGGCGACCAGGTGGCGAACATGCCGGACACGCTGCAGGTCAAGAAGACCGCCTCGGCGAACGTCTTCTTCCTGCTGGCCAACCAGGACTCCGAGATCAGCGACGTGACGACGAACGCCAAGTTCGTCGAGGCCGTCCGCAAGGGCGTCGACTACTCGGGCCTGCTGGAGCTGGCCGGCGAGGGCGCGGCCAGGGCGCCGGGCGTGATCCCGTCCCAGATCCTGGGCGCGCTGCCCGAGGGCGAGGCGGTCCAGCGCGACGTGGAGGGCGCCAAGGCGGCGCTGGCCGAGAGCGGGCTGTCCAACCCGACGGTCAAGCTGGAGTACCCGACCGAGCTGACCGTGAACGGCCTGTCCTTCCAGCCGCTGGCCGAGCGCGTGCAGGCCAACCTCAAGGAGGTCGGCATCACGGTGGACCTCCAGCCCGCCCCGGTGACGACGGCGCTGGACAACTACCGCAACGGCAAGGAGGAGATGGGCCTGTGGTACTGGGGCCCTGACTACCCCGACCCGAACGTCTACCTGGCGTTCCTGCCCGGCCAACTCGTCGGCGAGCGCGCCGGGTGGAAGGCCGGCGCGAACAAGGAACTGGAGGAGCTCGGCGAGAAGGCGGCCACCGCGATCGGCGACGACGCCCGCACGCAGGCCTACCAGGAGGTGCAGCGCAAGCTGAACGAGTCCGGGCCGTTCGTCCCGCTCATCCAGCCGAGCCAGAACATCGTCGCGGCCACCTCGGTCACCGGCATCGAGTACCACCCGGTGTGGCAGGTCGACGTCGCCGACCTGGGCGTGCAGTAGAAGTGCCCGCGAGCGTGGAGAAGGGCGCGGCGGTCACCCCGCCGCGCCCCCGGCGGCCGGCGCTGCCGCCGCTGGCCCGGTTCCTGATCCGCCGGGTGCTGATGGCCATCCTCCTCGCGTGGGGGGTCACCCTGGTGACGTTCGTGCTGACGAACCTCGTACCGGGCGACCCCGTGGCGGCGAACCTGGGCCAGCGGGCCATGAACGACCCGGAGATCGTCGCCCAGTGGCGGGCCGAGCACGGGCTGGACAAGCCGCTGTGGGAGCAGTACGGCCTGTACTTGCAGGGGCTGGTCCAGGGTGACCTGGGCGACAGCCAGCAGAGCCACCGGCCCGTCAGCCAGGACCTGGCGGAGGCGGTGCCGGCCACGCTGGAGCTGGCGGGCGCGGCCATCCTCATCTCGCTGGTGCTCGGCGTGGCCTTCGGCGTGATCGCCGCGCTGCGCCGCGACCGGCTCTCCGACCACCTGCTGCGGCTGCTGAGCCTGATCGGCATCTCGGTGCCGACGTTCTGGCTGGCGCTGGTGGCGTTCTACGTGTTCTTCTACCGGCTGCAGATCACCCCGGGCAGCGGCCGGGTGGACCCGGCGCTCGGCGCGCCGCCCCCGGTGACCGGGCTGCACACGGTGGACGCGCTGCTGGCCGGCCAGTGGGACGTGTTCGGCTCCGCCGTCGGCCACCTGATCACGCCCGCGCTGGTGCTGGCGCTCTACACGATCGGGCTGCTGACCCGGTTCACCCGCTCGGCGGTGCTGGAGGTGCTCGGCCAGGACTACGTGCGCGCCGCCCGCGCCAAGGGCCTGCCGGGACGGGTGATCCTGTTCCGGTACGTGCTGCGCTCGGCGCTGGTGCCGGTCATCACGGTGGCGGGCCTGGCGTTCGGCAGCCTGCTGTCCGGCACCGTCCTGGTGGAGGCGATCTTCGCCTGGCCGGGCATCGGCCAGTACGCCTACAAGAGCGCCACCACGCTCGACCTGCCCGCGGTGATGGGCGTCGGCCTGGTGGTGGGCGTGGTGTACCTGGTCATCAACCTGATCGTGGACGTCCTGTACGGCGTGATCGACCCCCGAGTGAGGTTGCGATGAGGCGGGATCCCCTGGCCCGCAAGGGGCTGCTGGGCCGGCTGCCGCAGGCCTGGCGGCAGCCGCTCGCCGTGTCCGGCGTGGTGATCGCGGTGGCCTGGCTGGTGATCGCGGTGGCGGCGCCCTGGCTGGCCCCGCACGACCCGCTCGCCCAGGAGCTGCCGCGGCTGGCGCCGCCGGGGCCCGATCACTGGTTCGGCACGGACCAGCTCGGGCGCGACATCCTGTCGCGGGTCATGCACGGGGCGCGGGTGTCGATCCCGCTGACCCTGGCGCTGGTGGCGCTGTCGTTGCTGATCGGCGGTCTCCTCGGCGCCTGCGCCGGATATTTCGGCCGATGGGTGGACGAGACGATCATGCGGCTGGCGGACCTGGTGTTCGCGTTCCCGACGGTGATCCTGGCGATGGTGGTGGCCGCGGCGCTCGGCGCCAGCCTCACCAACGCGGTGCTGGCCGTGCTGGTCGTGGCCTGGCCCGCGTACGCGCGCGTCACGCGCGGGCTGGTGCTGGGCGTGCGGGAGCGGGAGTTCGTGCTGAGCGGGCGGCTGCTCGGCTTCTCCGCGTGGCGCTCGCTCCGCGTGGACGTGCTGCCGAACGTGACCGGCCCCATCCTGGTGCTGGCCACGCTCGACATCGGCACCGCGCTGCTGCTGCTGTCCGGCCTGTCGTTCCTGGGGCTGGGCGCCAAGCCGCCGTCGCCCGAGTGGGGGGCGATGGTGTCGTCGGGCGTCGAGGTGTTCGACAGCTGGTGGGTCGCCACCTTCCCGGGCCTGGCGATCCTGACCGTGGTGCTCGCGTTCAACTTCCTCGGCGACACCCTCCGCGACGCCCTGGACCCCCGTACCGCTCGCGCGATCAAGGAGCGTGCGCTGTGACGCTGGCGATCACGGACCTGAAGGTGACGATCGGCGGGAAGGACATCCTGCGCGGCGTGGACCTGACGCTGGAGCCCGGCCGGGTGCACGGCCTGGCCGGCGAGAGCGGCTCGGGCAAGACCATGACCGGGCTGGCCGTGCTCGGCCTGCTGCCGCACGGCTCCCGCGTCACCGGCGGCATCGCGCTGGAGGGGCGCGAGCTGCTCACGCTGCCGCCCAAGGAGCTGAACAAGGTGCGCGGCGGCGAGGTCGCCATGGTCTTCCAGGACCCGGCCACCAGCCTGCACCCGATGCTGACCGTCGGCAGGCAGCTCACCGAGCACATGCGCCACCACCTCGGCCTCGGCAGGGCCGAGGCTCGGGACCGGGCGGTCGAGCTGCTGCGCAAGGTGCGCATCCCCGGCGCGGAGGAGGCGTACCGGCGCTACCCGCACCAGTTCTCCGGCGGCATGCGGCAGCGCATCGCGATCGCGGTGGCGCTGGCCTGCTCCCCCAAGGTGCTCATCGCCGACGAGCCGACGACCGCGCTGGACGTGACCGTGCAGGCGGGCGTGCTGCGGCTGCTGCGCGGGCTCTGCGACGAGCTGGGCCTGGCGGTGCTGCTGGTCACGCACGACCTGGGCGTCATGTCGGCGGTCGCGGACGAGGTGAGCGTGATGAAGGACGGCCTGGTCGTGGAGACCGGGCCGCGCTCCCGGGTGCTGCGCGAGCCGGATCACCCGTACACTCGCACGCTGCTGGCGTCGCTGCCCGACGCGGAGGTCTCATGAGTAGCCTGCTGAAGATCGACGACCTGGTCGTCGAGCACCGCACCCCCGGCCGGCCCGTGGTCAGGGCGGTCGCCGGGGCGAGCCTGGAGGTGCGCGCGGGCGAGGTGGTGGGCCTGGTCGGCGAGTCCGGCTGCGGCAAGTCCACGCTGGCCCGCGCCGTGGTCGGGCTGAACCGGGCCGCCTCGGGGTCGATCAGCTTCGAGGGGACGCCGGTGACGCCGCTCGGCCTGCGCCGCAGGACGATGACCGGGGTCCAGATGGTGTTCCAGGACCCGTACGCGTCGCTGAACCCGCGCCGCCGCGTCGGCGACCAGATCGCGGACGGGCTGCGGGTGGCGGGCGACGCCACGAGCAGCCCGGCCGACCTGCTGGAGCGGGTGGGGCTGCCGCGCGAGTTCGCCTCCCGGCACCCGCACGAGTTCTCCGGCGGGCAGCGGCAGCGGATCGCGATCGCGCGGGCGCTGGCCGCGCGGCCGCGGCTGCTCATCGGCGACGAGCCGATCTCGGCGCTGGACGCCTCCGCCCAGTCCCAGGTGGCCACCCTCATGCGGGACCTGGCCGTCTCCTCGGGGGCGGGGCTGCTGTTCATCAGCCACGACCTGTCGGTGGTGCGGCTGATCGCCGACCGGATCGCGGTCATGTACCTGGGGCGGATCGTCGAGGTGGGCGACACGGCCGAGGTGTGGGCCGAGCCTCGTCACCCGTACACGCAGGCCCTGCTGGGGGCGATCCCGAAGCCGGACGGGATGGGGGTGCTGCCGGCCGAGCTGCCGGGCGACGTCCCCGACCCGGCGGACCCGCCGCAGGGGTGCCGGTTCCATCCGCGGTGCCCGCTGGTGATGGACGTGTGCCGGGTCAAGGAGCCGGAGTTCGGGCCGGTCGCCTGCTGGCTGCACGAGCCGTCGTGACCCCGCCGGACCCCTCCCAGCCCTCGCCGGACCTCCGGCCGGTGGGCGGCGTGCGGGAGGAGCGGACGCGCCCCGCCGTGTCCGTTCCGGTCTCCGGAGGGGACCGGCTGAGTGCCGTGCGGGCGGGGATGGCGGCGGACGGGATCGACGCGCTGGTGCTGCGGCCCTCGCCGGACTTCCGGTTCCTCGGCGGGCGCGGTGACGGATTCCTCGTGGTGACGATGGACGGGGCCGCCGAGACCGCGGACCCGCGCCCGTACCTGCCGCCGGGGGTGCGGCGGGTCGGAGTGGACCCCGAGATGCGGGTGCGGGAGCTGTTCGGGCTGGCCGTCGACGCGGAACTGGTCCCGGCCGCGCAGGTGCTCGCGCCCCTGCGGCTGAGGAAGGAGCCGTACGAGGTCGCGATGGTCGAGCGGGCCGCGCTCGCCGCCGAGTCCGTGCTGGCCTGCGCCCCCGAGCTGTCCTGGTTCGGCGCCACCGAGCGGGCCATGGCGACCCGGCTGCGCGTGCTGGCGCTGGAGGCGGGGTGCGAGGAGGTGCTGTCGGTGCGGGTCACGGCCGGTCCAGGCACCGCCGCGCCGGGAAGTTCCGCGTCCGACCGGGTGATCAACCCGGGGGACGCGCTGCTGGTGTCGCTGAGCGCGCGCTGGGACGGTTACTGCGCCGAGGTGGCCCGGGTGTTCGCGGTCGCCGAGCCGCCGGAGGACTACGACGCCGTGTACTCGGTCGTGGTGGCGGCCCGCCACGCCGGGATGGCGGCGGCCCGGCCAGGCGTGCCGGCCGCGGCGGTGGCGGCGGCCGTGGCGCAGGCCGTCGACGACAGCGGCTACGGCCGGTTCGCGGCGCCCGGGGCTGGCCGGGGCGTCGGGCTGGGCGCCGACGAGGGCCCCCGGCTGCGCGCGGACGACGACACGCCGCTGGAAGCGGGCATGGTGCTCTGCCTGGAACCGGCGATCTACGTACCGGACCTGTTCGGCGCCCGGGTGGCCGACATCGTGGCGTGCACGGAATCCGGCCCCCGCCCCCTGACCACGGCCCCCTCCTCCCTCCCCGTCCTCGAACGCTGACCTCGCCCAGGGCGGCCTCCTCGGGCGGGGCGACGAAGAAGCCCGCCGTCTTGGTATGCCCGGACGAATCCCGGCGGGGGTGCGGTGGCATAACGTCGCGGTGACATCCGACCCACGGAGAGGGCCGACAGCTTTGAACGCCATCAGAGAGCTCCACGGCATCGCGGAGTTCGAGCAGGTCATGGCGCTGTTCGAGGACATCTGGCACTTCGAGCCGGCCGGGCGGCCGATCACCGCCGAGCTGATGCTGGCCATGGCGCACGCGGGCAACTACGTGGCGGGCGCCTTCGACGGCGAGCGGCTGGTGGGCGCGTCCGTGGCGTTCTTCGGTGCGGACGCCACGCTGCACTCGCACATCACCGGCGTGCTGGGCTCCCCCGGCACCGGGTTCGCGCTGAAGCTGCACCAGCGGCAGTGGGCGCTGGAGCGCGGGGTGCGCCGGATCACCTGGACGTTCGACCCGCTGGTGCGCCGCAACGCCCACTTCAATCTGGCCAAGCTGGGCGCCCGGCCTGAGGAGTACCTGCCGGCCTTCTACGGCGTCATGGACGACGCGATCAACCAGGGCGACGAGGCCGACCGGGTGCTCGCGGTCTGGCCGATCAGCGACCGGCGCGTCGAGGCCCTCGTCTCGGGGGCGCGCTCCCCCGTACCGGTGCCGCCGGACGCGGTGGTGGCGCTCGCCGGCGACGGCGGGCGCCCGGTGCCCGGCCGCGCCGACGCCGCCACCGTCCTGGTCGCCGTGCCCGAGGACGTCGAGCGCCTGCGCCGCACCGACCCCGGCACGGCCAAGGCCTGGCGGCATGCCGTACGGGAGACGCTGGGTGACATGCTGGCTGAGGGACGCAGAATCACCGGATTTCACGACAAGTCGTACTACGTAGTGGAGAGAGCGTGAAGATCACTGGAGTCGAGCTGCGCCGGGTCGCGATGCCGCTGGTGGCCCCGTTCCGCACCTCGTTCGGCACCGAGACGGCCCGCGACGTGCTGCTGGTGCGGGTGGTGACGCCCGACGCGGAGGGCTGGGGCGAGTGCGTGGCCATGTCGGAGCCGCTCTACTCCTCCGAGTACGTGGACGGCGCGGCCGAGGTGATCCGCCGCTTCCTCCTGCCCAGGCTGCCCGCGAGCGTGGACGCGCAGTCCGCCGGCCGGGCCATGGAACCGGTCAAGGGGCACCGGATGGCCAAGGCCGCGCTGGAGACGGCCGTGCTGGACGCGCAGCTGCGGGCGTCGGGCGAGTCGTTCGGCCGCTACCTCGGGGCGTCGCGCGACCGGGTGCCGTGCGGGGTCTCGGTGGGCATCATGGACTCGATCCCGCGGCTGCTCGACGCGGTGGAGGGCTACCTGTCCGAGGGGTACGTGCGGATCAAGCTGAAGATCGAGCCCGGCTGGGACATCGAGCCGGTCCGCGCCGTCCGCGAGCGCTTCGGCGACGACGTGCTGCTCCAGGTGGACGCCAACGCCGCCTACACCCTGGCCGACGCCCGCCACCTGGCCCGCCTGGACGCCTTCGACCTGCTGCTCATCGAGCAGCCGCTGGCCAACGACGACTTCGTCCAGCACGCCGCGCTCGCACGCCGGTTGCGCACCCCCGTCTGCCTGGACGAGTCCATCGAGTCGGCCGAGCACGCGGCGGCGGCGATCGCCCTCGGCTCCTGCTCCATCATCAACATCAAGCCCGGCCGCCTGGGCGGCTACCTGGAGGCCCGCCGCGTCCACGACCTGTGCCGGGCCAACGGGATCGCGGTGTGGTGCGGCGGCATGCTGGAGACGGGCCTCGGCCGGGCGGCGAACGTGGCGCTGGCGGCCCTGCCCGGCTTCACCCTCCCGGGCGACACCTCCGCCTCCCGCCGCTACTTCGCCACCGACCTCACCGAGCCCTTCGAACTCTCGGACGGCCACCTGGCAGTGCCGACGAGGCCTGGCCTCGGCGTGGACCCGATCCCGTCCATCCTGGACGAGATCACCACGTCCAAGGAGTGGATCCCCCTCTAGTACGGCAGCCGCCATTCATTAGTTGACCTGGCTATATGCAGTGGCCAGGCGGGCTCGGTGATGGAACCAGCGGGCGCGGGCTTGATGGCGGCGTCGCCAGGTCGACCAGTGGACGGTGTGTTCCAGCGTCGGTGGATGTCCGGTGACGGCGTTGAACAGGCGCTTGACCTCGGCGACCGTCAATGGGATCAGGCCAGGGTCGGCCGGCGTGGGTGTCGGTTCCATGCCGGGCTGCTGCGGCGGCGACCGCGCAGACGGCCAGGCCGGCCATGACCAGCACGAGGTGCCGCAGTAGTGCCTCATAGAGGCGGACCTGGGACTCGTCCAGGCCGAACAGGTCCTTGCCGGCCTGGAAGCTCTCCTCCACCGGCCACCTCAACCCGGCGGCTGAGATGAGGCGGGCCAGGGTGGCCGGCTGACCGGCGGGCACGAAGCAGTAGTGAAAGGCCAGCTCACCGGTGGTGCGGTGCTTGCGGACCAGCAGGAAGTGGGCAGGGCTGGCGGTGGCGATCCACGCCCAGGCATAGGTGCGTTCGCCCTTGGAGCCGTGCCCGGCTGAGCGAATGGTCCACCGGCGTTTGGGCCGCAGGTGCTTGGCCACGGCTTGTTCACAGGTCAGGCAGGCGCCGCCGCCGAGAGTGAGGGTGAAGGTGGCGCGGATGCGCAGCGCGTAGGCCTGGCCGTGGGTTTCCAGGTAGGTGCGCAGCGTGGTGCAGGCGCCGTAGACCTCGTCCCCGGTCACGAAGTCCAGGCGCACGCCGTCGGCGTAGGCCTCGCGCAGCAGGCCGATGGCCAGTTCACCCTTGGTCGCGAAGCTGAGGTCCAGCGGAAGAGCGGTGGTGATGGCGGTGACCGGGTCGCTGATCTGCTCGGCGGGGATCCATTGCCGGGCGCCGATCAGCGCGTGCCCTGCCCCGGCGCGCACGTAGGCGAGGTAGACGGTGTTGATGCCGTTGTCGATGCCGCCGGCGCAGCCCATGTGCTGGCGTTTGACGCCTGCCGTGGCCGTGCCCTTCTTCTCCTGGCCGGACTCGTCCAGCACGCCGACGGTCAGGCTGCCCGGCCGGGTGGCGGCATCCAGCCGGGTGACAGCGAAGCGGCGGACGGTACTCATCGCGCCCGCGGTGTCCCATCGGGCCCGGTTCAGCAGGCGCTGGGTGGCGTCCGGACGGCGGTCACCGATCCACTCGGCGATCGTCCAGCCGTTGCGCCGGGGCAGCTCGGACATCACGGCCCGGACGTACTTGGCGGCCTGCAGTCGCGGTTCGATCCGGGGGAACATCGGGGCCAGCGCGGTCATGAGGTCGTCGAGGTTTTGTTGCGCCCGCCTGGCCTCTACGATGAGGGCAGCAGCCGCTTTGGATCTTGTTCTCGTCACACAGACATGATCACGAGCGGCTGCTCTCGTTGTACGGGGATCCCGCCAGAAACTCACGTCCGGCCCGGCACCACGTCTTCCCAGCTCACACAGCAAATGGCGGCTGCCGTACTAGGCTTGCTTCTTTGTTCCCTAGATCGTCGTGAGGACTCTGGGGATGGGGCTGCGTTTGACGTTCTGCCCATGTCGTAGCGGTGCGCGGGGGCCGCTGATCAGCTGGCCGAGAAAGATCCACTCTATAATGCAATCGGACAAAGCGCACATATGCCTATAATGTATTATCAATACAATTTCGGCGCGCACCAATCAGGCAATAAGCGCACCTAGGCTTGTAATATGTTACAAACAAGCTTGCGCGGCGATTCTCGCTGTATATGATCCGATGCATGACGTGGTGGCAAGGGATACTTGCAGCGGGAACGGGGGGACTTTTCGCAGTCATAGGCGTGCTGATCGGCGTATGGGCAAATCGCAGGAAGATCGCGGCCGAAATTGCGAAACTAGGGGCTGACGCAACGAAGGTGCCACTCGAGGCCGAGAAGATAAGGGTGGACATCGAGAAGACGTTGCAGGAGGCCGAGAAACTGCGCCTGGAAACCCAGAAACTGCGACATGAGATCGGCACTGTGATAACTGCCGTGGACACTGCGAACTCCGGCCACAGTGAGAAACTGGAACAGATTCACGCGGCCGTGGAGGAGGCGGTGAGAGATGTGCGGGAGCTGGATAGCGCGGTGAAGAAGCGCATGCACTGGCAGATAGAGCCGGAAATGCTTCGTGTGTTGACCGCCCTGGTGCAACGATCGGGCCACGCGCTGAACGGCAGGCTCAAACACGCCGAGATGATAGAGACGATTAGCTCTGTCGAAAATACCGAGCCAGCCGAAAGAATAGTCGAGGCGTTGATGAACGAAGGATATATGCGTTCCAGCCCTGACAGTAGATACGAAGTGACGACCAAGGGCCGGCAGGCACTGTCACGGGGAGGTTCCTTCTGATGGCGCGTAGGTCATGGCCGATCAGCAGAATCAAAGAGAACGCGGGGGAAGGAGTGCTGGAGATACCGAGTCTCGCCATACTCCGGTACCGCACTCCTGAAGAGTTGATCTCCAATTTCACCCAGCTGTGGGGTGTCGAACCCACAGCGGTGAGTCTTCCGGCAACAGAGTTCGACGGCCCTCTCTTCGGGGTGGATGGACTTCGGGGCATCAAGTTCTCCACTTATGCCAGCGTCTCCAACGTCCTCAATGGTTTTGAGGACGTCGTCCAGGAGTTCGCCTCCCGCGGCATGGGCATCGTGCTCACCATCTGTCCGAACCTGTCTTTCATCCCAGGCGAAGGGCTATCGGTTCGCGACATCCTCGGTGACGCGTCGCCACAACTGTGTGTGGCGAATCCGCGGAGCGTGGAGGTGATCGCCGCCATCCTGGGCACAGGCGTCGATATCGTTAGAGAAGTATGCGCACAGCAGCCGGGAAAGCTGCAGGGCATCGCCATCGACGCGACCGACCTATGGCCGATGGGCGGAAGCCTGGGGCGCGTGGAGGCCACATGCTTCTGTGCGTTCTGCACCCAGCACTTCGACAGGGTGGCGCCGGATCTCCTGCTGAGGTTCAAAACGTTTCCGAATCCTTGGAGCCTGTTGCTGAAGCCCAGCAACACCGGCATCGGATTCGTTGACGAAGTCGGCCCGCTCACCAGCCCTGAGGAGATCGTCGGCCTGTCACGCCAGCGAGGCTACGTCGAGCAGTTCCAGAATGCCGCCGAGTCGTATCTGCTGGAGAATGCGAATCTCCTTCTGCGCTACATGCGGGCAAGGCACGAACAGACAGTAGGCGCAATAGCGGCTATCTTCGACCAGGCCTGCCACGAGCTGGACGATCTGCCTCGAAGGATACTCATCATCGAAGGCGAGCGGTATGGGTGGACCACAGGCATCTGGGCCGAGGAATTGGATCTGGCCTATCCCGCGGGCGATAGAACATTCGATGAGGTATGGCTCAACGCGAACCCCAACTTCATCCTTACGAGAGTTCCTTACCGAGTCTACATGTGGCGCAGGTCGCGCTACGTCATCTCCTCGTTCTTCGATCTTGCCGCCAGCGCCACGGATCCGACTCGCCGGGCTATATCCCAAATAGCACTGAGACCTCCCGGGCAAATCCGGAAGATTCTCTATCAGCGCTTCTATCAGATGCTGGCATACGGCCTGAACAGCGAAGGAGCGCTGCTGTCGCTGCCGGGAGGGCTCAGGCGCGGGGGAGCATCCGGGGAAGGCGACAGCACGCGGCTGGGATTCGTCGGCGTGTCACTCGATCGCGAATTCGGCGAGCGCTTCATCAATCAACTGAACATCGCCCCCGGCCAAGTGGACATCCTCGGCGACCAAGAGGCTGAAGCTCACCAGTCCCAAGCCGGTGCTTTGAGCAATATAGACCCCCATATCATGCAGCTCTTGCTGCATCAGTTCCAGGCCAGAGAAGGCTAGACATCGCCGGCTTCCTCCTCCCTGAGGAAACGGAGGAGCCGCAGGACCTCTCCGGGTCGTTCGACGCCGACAAACTTCAGCGGCGCAGGCGCGGCACCGCCTCCAGGAGGGTCCGCGTGTACGGATCGGCGGGGCTGGAGACCAGGTCCACCGTGGGGCCGTGTTCGACGACGCGCCCCCGGTGCATGACGGCGATCTCGTCGCACACGTACCGCACCACCGCCAGGTTGTGCGAGATGAAGAGGATCGGCAGCCCCGTCCGGTCGCGCAGGGATCGGATCAGGTTGAGGATGGACCCCTGCACCGACACGTCCAGGGCGCTGGTGATCTCGTCGGCGACCAGGAGGTCGGGGTCGGCGGCGAGGGCGCGGGCGATGGCGACGCGCTGGCGCTGGCCGCCCGACAGCTCGCGCGGGTAGCTCGGCGCCGTCTCCGGGGGCAGGGACACCATGCCCAGCAGGCGGGTCACCTCGGCGGCGCGGGCCCGGCGCGGGAGGTGGAGGAGGGCTTCGCCGACGGAGTCGCCGACGCGCATGCGCGGGTCGAGCGAGGCGTACGGGTCCTGGAAGATCATCTGGATGCGGGAGGCGCCGGTGACGCTGCCGGTGTGCGGGACGAGGCCGCTGACGGCGCGGGCCACGGACGACTTGCCGCTGCCCGACTCGCCGACGAGCCCGACGATGCGGCCGGGCGGGATCTCCAGAGTCACTTTGTCGACGGCGGTGAACGCGCCGTACCGGACGGTCAGGTCGTCGATTCTCACGAAGCCTCCCAGCAGGCGACCCGGTGGTCGTGGCCGTGTGCCTCCAGCGCGGGCCGGTCGGTGGCGCAGCGGCCGGTGGCGAGGGGGCACCGGGGGGCGAACGCGCAGCCGGCGCCCACCTCGGCGGGCGCCGGCTGGCGGCCGGGGATGCTGGCCAGCGGGAGCGCCCGGTCGGTGTCCATGTCGGGCAGGGACGAGATGAGCGCCCGGGTGTACGGGTGGGCGGCGCCGTCGGCGAGGCGGTCCACGGGCAGTTCCTCCACGACCCGGCCCGCGTACATGACCACCACCCGGTCGCACAGCTCGCCGACCACGGCGATGTCGTGGGAGATGAACAGCGCGCCCGCGCCGCTCTCCTCGACGACCTCGCGGAGCAGGCGGAGGATCTGGCGCTGGACGGTGACGTCGAGCGCGGTGGTGGGTTCGTCGGCGATGATCAGCTTCGGGTCGCCCATGAGGCCCATGGCGATGACGGCGCGCTGGCGCATGCCGCCGGAGAGCTGGTGCGGGTGCCGCGCGGCCTGCTTCTCCGGTTCCGGCAGGTGGACGTGGCCGAGCCGGTCGACGGCGCGCCGCCGGGCGTCCTCGCGGGTGGCGCCCTGGTGCACGACGGCGACCTCGGCGAGCTGGCCGCCGATCTTGAGCGCGGGGTTGAGCGAGGCCATCGGGTCCTGGAAGACCATGGCGAGGGAGGTGCCGAGCTGCTTGCGGCTCAGGTTCGGCACGTCCTCGCCGCACAGCCGCAGCCGCTCGTGGCTGACGGTCCCGGGGTACGGGACGAGCCCGCCGACGGCGGCGGCGGTGAGCGACTTGCCGCTGCCCGACTCGCCGACCAGTCCGACGATCTCGCCGGGCCGCACGCTCAGTGACACGCCGCGCACCGGGGTGACGCCGCCGGGGAAGGTGACCGTGAGGCCGGCGACGTCGAGGACGGCGCCGGGCTGGGTCTCCCCCGCGTCCGCGGCGGCGGCCGGCCGTTCCTGGCGGGAGCGCGGAGTCCGTACGGGGGTGCGGGCGGCCCGCCTGGCCAGGGCGTCGCCGAGGAGGTTGAAGCCGATGCCGGCGAGCGCGATGGCGGCGGCCGGGCCGAGCGCGACCTCCGGGTGGATGTAGATGCGGCCGAAGCCGTCGAAGAGCAGCCTGCCCCAGTCGTAGTCCGGCGGCTGCACGCCTAGACCCAGGAACGACATCCCGGCCAGGCCGAGCAGCGCCCCGCCGAGCGCCTGGGTGAGGTTGAGTATGAGCGGCTCGGCGATGTTGGGCAGCACGTGCCGGGCGAGGATGCGGTGGCGCGGCACGCGCAGCATGCGGGCCGCGGCCACGTAGTCGGCCCCGGACACGGAGGCGGCCAGCGTCTGGGTGAGCCGGGCGAAGCCGGGGGCGATGGCCGCGCCGATGCCGAGCACCGCGCCGCGCGCGCCGAGCCCGGCGACCACCGCGGTGAACATGGCCAGCAGCAGGCCGGGGAAGGCGACGAGCGCGTTGACGGCGCCGGTGACGAGCCGTCCGGCGCGGGCGGGCAGCACGGACGGGAGCGCGCCGAGCACGATGCCGGCGCTCGCGCCGATGAGCGCGGCGGCCAGCGCGAGCTGCAGCGAGTACCGGCCGGCGACGAGGACGCGGGCGAGCAGGTCGCGGCCGAGGTTGTCGGTGCCGAGCGGGTGCGCGGCCGAGGAGCCCTGCAGGATCGCGCCGGCGTTGACCAGTTCGGCCGCGTCCCCCCAGATGGGCGGCCCGATCACGGCCAGCACCACCATGAGCGCGGCCAGGGCGGCGCCGGCGATGGCCGCGGGGGTGCGGAGCATCACGACTCCTTGATGGCGGAGGTCGGGTCGAGCACGCCGAGCACGACGTCGACCAGGAGGTTCACGAGCAGGACGATGGTGCCGTAGACGAGGATCACGCCCTGGGCGACCGGGTAGTCCTTCTGGGTGATCGCTTCGACGATCTTCCCTCCGAGCCCTGGCCAGGCGAAGACGTACTCGACCAGCACGCTGCCGGCGATGAGCGAGCCGAGCAGCAGCCCGCCCAGGGTGAGGGTGGCGGTGAGCGTGTTGGGCAGCACGTGCCGCAGGTGCAGCCGGGCGGCGGGCAGCCGCTTGGCCCTGGCCAGCCTGACGTAGTCGGTGCCGAGCACGCGCAGCGTCTCGACCCGGGCGATGCGGGCGATCATGGCGGCCGGTCCGAGTGCCAGCGCGAGCACGGGCAGCAGGTAGGACTCGGGCCCGGCCTTCCCGGCGGGCGGCAGCAGTCCCAGGCCGATGGCGAACACCGCCACGAGCGCGATCGCGTACAGGAACTCGGGGATGGCCACCACGGCGCTCGTGACGGAGCCGAACGTGGCCTCGGTGCCCCGGTTGCGGCCGTTCTCGGTCCGTACGGCGGCCCACATGCCGAGCGGGACGGCGGCGAGCAGCGCCACGACGGTGGCGAGCAGGGCGAGTGCCAGCGTGTTGGGCAGCCGGGCGGCGATCACGGCGGTGACCGGCTCCCCCGTGAGGAACGAGGTGCCCATGTCGCCGGTCACCAGCCCCGACACGTACGCGGCGAGCTGCTCGTGCGGCGGCAGGTCCAGGCCGAGCGCGGCCCGGCGGGTCTCGACCAGCTCGACCGGGGCTGCCGGGCCGAGCGAGGCCCGCACGGGGTCTCCGGGGATCAGGTGGATCATCGCGAACGCGGCCAGCACGAGCACCGCGAGCGACACCGCGAACCGGACGAGCCGCCGGATGAGCGGACGGCGCACTCAGCCTCCTTGGGTGAGCCGGAACGAGCTCGGGTCGAACAGCCCGCCGGCCATCCGGAAGGCGGCGTTCTTGGTGGCGATGAGCGTGGTGTTCCCCACGACGGGCACCAGGTCGGCGCTCTCGAACAGGGCGGACTCGGCCTGGCCCCAGAGCGCGCAGCCCTCCTCTCCGGGCGTGCCGTTGGCCTCGGTCACCAGCTCGGTGTAGCGGTCGTTGTCCAGGTGGGCGAAGTTGGCGCCCTTGGGCGCGGCCGGGCCGGAGAGGAAGCCGACGAGCTGCGACGGCAGCGTGACGGTGATCGGCAGCCAGACGGCGTCCCAGTCCTGGGTGACGTTGAGCGACTCCGACAGCTTGGTGTCGAGCACGCCGTTGAGCTTCACCTCGGCGCCGGCCTTCTTCCAGGCGGCGGCCATGTACTCGGCGGCGGCCTGCACGCCCGGCCCCCGGGTGGTGGCGTAGAGCAGGCGCAGGCTGAGCCGCTCGCCGTCCTTGACCCTGATGCCGTCGGGGCCGGGCTTCCAGCCGGCGGCGTCGAGCGCGGCGGCGGCCGCGGCCTCGTCGAAGGCGGGCACGTGGCCGGTGACGGTGTCGCCGGGGCAGGCGCGGGGTTCGACGACGAGCCCGGTGGCGGGCCGGCCGGTGCCGCCGGAGGCGATGCCGCCCAGCTCGGTCAGGTTGAGCGCCTGGGTGAGCGCCTTGCGGACGACGGGGTCGGCGCCGGGCCGGCCGTCGCCCTGGTGGTAGAAGAACTGGCCGTTGCCGACGGGAGTGACGATCTGCCCGATGCCGGGGGTGGACTCCATGCGGGCGCGGTCGGGGCCGAGGAACTGGGCGCCGTTGAGGGTGCCGGCGACGAGCAGGTTGGCGGCGGTCTGCTCGTTCGGCACGACCTTGAGCACGACCTGCTCGGGCAGGTCCGCGCCGGTGCCGCTGCTCCCCCAGGCGTAGTCGCGGCGCACCTTGAACGTGTAGTGGTCGCCGGGCGCGGCCTCGGACAGCACGTACGGGCCGGAGCCGGAGGTGCCGCGGGCGAGCAGGGAGCGGTCCTCCACCCCCTTGCCGCAGACGATGAAGATGCTCCTGGCGCTCTCCAGGATGAAGCCGAACGGCTCCGGCGTGGACAGCGTGACGGTGCCGTCGCCGGCCTCCGCCTTCATGCCCACCGGTACGAACACGCCGTAGACGGGCGACTTGGTGTCCGGGTCGGCGATGTGGTTGATGGTGCCCGCCACGTCCTCGGGGGTGACCGGGGAGCCGTCGGAGCAGGTGACGTCCTTGCGCAGGGTGAAGGTGACGGCGTCCGGCTTGACGTCCCACTTCTCGGCGAGCCCGGGGACGATGCCGCCGTCCTCGCCGGCCCGCACGAGCGTGTCGTACGCGATCGAGAGCACGGTGTTGGTGACCGACAGCACGCCCGTCGCGGGGTCGAGCACGCCGGGGTCGGCCGGGATCGCGTACGTGAACGTGCCGCCGGTGGACGTGGGCGCCGCCTCGGGCGTGCCCGCGCCACATGCGGTGGCCAACAGGGCCAGCGCGGCGGCGCCTGCTGCTTTCTTCATGGGAACTCCGGGAGGTGGGAGGTGATGCCCCACCTTTTCCGCTTGCGGCGGCTCGTTCTTCGTGCCCGCCCACGAAATCCGCGCGCGCCGTCGTGCTACGGCCCGAAGATCCGCATCTGCAGCATGACCGTGAGCCTGGCCTCGGGGTCGGACAGGTCCAGGCCGCTGATCTCGACCAGCCGCTTGAGCCGGTAACGGAAGGTGTTGGCGTGCACGTGGACGCGCGCCGAGGCGGCGTTCACGTCGCCGAACGCGTCGAGGTAGGCCCGCAGGGTGGCGGCCAGCTCGCTGCCGTGCTCGCGGTCGTGCTCCAGCAGCCGCTGGTAGGGGCCGGTGGGGGTCTGCTCCTCGGCGCCGGCCACGTCGGCGACCTGCAGCAGCAGCGACTCGAAGTGGACATCGGTGTAGCCGGCGGCCTGGCCGGAGGTGCCCCGGGCGCGCAGGACGCGCAGCGCCCGGTCGGCGTCGGCGCGGGACCTGGACGCCTGGGCGAGGGTGCCGGCGAGCCGGCCGACGCCGATGTTGGCGGGGTGGCGGGGGCCGACCCGGGCCAGGAAGTCCTGGGCGATGCGCACCGCGCGGGCCTCCTCGTCCTCCGGGCCCGCGGTGAGCGGCAGCACGGCGTACGCGACGGAGCCGACGAGCGCGGCGGCGGCCTTCGGGTGGATGGTGGCGACGTGCAGGGCGAGCGCGTCGCAGAAGCGCTGGCGGTCGCTCTCGCCGCGGGCGGGGTCGCCTTCCTGCTGGTCGGTGAGCTGGGCGGCGAGCACGCACAGCCGCTGGGTGGCGATGCCGAGCCGGCCCGCCGCCTCGGCCGCGCCCGTCCCGCCGGCGAGGACGGTGGACAGCAGGTCGGCGCGGAGCCGCCGCTGGGCGTCGGCGCCCGCCCGGTCGCGCAGCAGCCGCAGCGCCACGATCTTGGCGGCGTCGGCGAGGGCGCGCTGCCGCTGCTCGGTGAGCGGCTCGCCCACCGCGGCCCAGATCGAGCCGAGGATCTCGTCGCCGGAGCGGACGGCGACGGCGGCCCGGTCGAGCATGTCGGCGGGCAGCTCGATGTGGATGGGGTCGCGGCTCTGGTAGAGCTCCTTGAGCGCGCCGCGCTCGTCGAGCATGCGCCGGTAGCGCTCGGGCACCTGACGGCCGAGCACGGTCTCGACGCGTCCGGGGTCGGCCTCGTCCTGCCGGCCGGAGAAGGCCAGGACGCGGGAGGAGCGGTCCTCGATGGTGACGGGCGCGTCGAGCAGCGCGCAGACGGCGTTGGCGAGGGAGAACAGGTCGCCCTGCGGCTCGTCCTCCGGCCCGTCGAGGTCGCCTTCGGCCAGCAGCGAGCGCAGCAGCGCGGCGACCTGCGACCAGGAGGCGGCGCGGGTGAGGCCGAGCACGGCCACTCCGGTCTCGGTCACCGCGGCGCGGACCCGTTCGTCCACCTCGACCGGCAGTTTGACGACGATGCCCGCCGCCCGCGGCGCCCGCTCCAGCAGGGCGCGGACGCCGTCGGCGCCGCGCACCCCGACGGCGAGCACGATCCCGCCCGGCGCCACCATCGGCTCGTCGTGCGGGTCGTAGATGTGCACGCCGGTGACCTCGGCGTCGAGGTCGCCGGGCGCGGCGGCCACGTCGAGGACGGTGCTGCCCAGGTCCTGCAGGATCCGCCCCAGGCTGGCGCGCGGGCGGGTGGTCATCCACTCACCATAGGGGGCGGCCGTCATGGGCCGCGCAACCGGTCCACCGCCAGCCGGGCGGCCCGCCCGATCACCGCGTCGGCGGCCGGGTCGCGCCCGCCCAGCTTGTCCGTGCGCAGGAACACCGCGACGGCGTAGCGGCCGCCGTCGGGGTACTCGACGACGCCGGCCTCGTTGCGCACCCCCCACAGCGTGCCGGTCTTGCCGGAGACCCGGACCTCGTCGCCGAACCCGGAGGCGAGCCGGTGCGGCCAGATCTGCCTGCCCATGACCGCGCGGACCTCGGCGCACGCCTCGGCGGGGCCTGCCTCGTCCCGCCAGATCCTGGCGAGCAGCGTGGTGATCTCGCGCGGCGTTCCCGACGTGGTCCGCGCCGGGTCGCGCACGGCCAGCGGCTCGATCAGCTCGCGCGGCATCCCGTCGAGCTCGACGGTGCCGAGCTCGGCCTCGACCTGGGCGAACAGCTCGGCGCAGCCGCCGATGAGCCGGGTGCGGCGCAGCCCGAGCCGGGCGAGCGTGGCGTGCACCCGGTCCAGGCCGACCCGGCGCAGCAGCACGTCGGTGGCCGCGTTGTCGCTCATCGTCATCATGAAGTGCGCGAGGTCCCGCAGCGTGAGCGAGACGTCGTCGGCGCAGCCCGAGGTGCCGATGCCGCCGTCCTTGTCGGCGGCGGTGACGGTCAGCCGCTCGGTCCGCGCCAGCTCGCCCGCCGCCGCCTGCAGGGCGTACTCCAGCAGCACGGCGATCTTGAACACGGACGCGAGGACGACGGGCTCGTCCGCGTCGAGGCATGACTCGCGGTCGCCGTCGACGTCGCGGGCGTGCAGGAAACCCCGCGCGCCCGCGCCCTCGAACACCTCACGCACGCCTTTCAGCCCGTCCGGGGCGTGGCGCGGGCGCCCAGGTGCACGTACGGGGAGCCGTCGGGCAGCTCGAAGAACACGGCCGAGAGCCAGTCGGGGTCGCCGTCCCTGCGGCCGACGAAGGTGACCTCGTCGACGGGCCGCAGGTCCAGCTCGACGGGCTCGTCCAGCGCGGCCAGCTCGCCGGTGGACTCCATGCGCAGCCGCAGCCCGCCCTCGCGCTCGCCGATCGTGATGCGGGACCCGGCGCGCTCGTAGACGCCGGCGTAACGGGCGGAGTCGACCTGGACGGGCTGCTCGGGCGGGCCCAGCCTGGCGGGCACGGTGACGCCGTCGAGCTCGGCGAACAGCTCGGTGACGACCCGGTGGGTGAACGCGCCGCTGTGGCCGCCGTTGACGGTGACGCAGGCGATGGTGCCGGTGCCGGGCAGCATCCAGAGCATGGCGTGCTGGCCGATGGTGTTGCCGCCGTGGGAGACGACCTTCCGGCCGTCCCACTCGTCGAGGATCCAGCCGATGCCCCACTGCCTGCCGAGCGTGTGCGGGTTGGGGATGTCGATCTGCGGCTCCCACATGGCGGCCGGGTTCTCCAGCAGGCCGCCTTCGAGATGGGCGCGGGCGAAGGCGACCACGTCGGCGGGGCGGGCGCAGATGAGCCCGGCGGGTCCGGCGGAGCGCATGAGCCCCCAGACCGGGGCGGGGTCCCCGTTCTCCATGTGGCCCATCGCGGCGCGGAAGCGGAGCACGTCCTCGGCCAGGGTGGCGGTGTGGGTGAGGCCGAGCGGATCGATGATCCGCTCGCGCAGCACGTCGTCCCAGCGCTTGCCGGCCAGCTTCTCCAGCACCCGGCCTGCGACGATGAAGCCGGAGTTGCAGTAGGACTGGGTGACGCCGAGCGGGTGGTTCTGGGCCAGGTCGGCGCAGGCGGCCACGTACTTCTCGACGCAGTCGTCGCCGCGGCCGGTGTCCAGGAACAGGTCGCCGTCGATGCCGCTGGTGTGGGAGAGCAGGTGGCGGATCGTGACGGTCTTGGTCACCTCGGGGTCGGCGACCTTGAACTCGGGCAGCACGTCGACGACGGGCGTGTCCAGGGTGAGCCTGCCCTGCTCGATGTCCTGCATGAGCAGGGTGGCGGTCCACACCTTGGTGACGGAGCCGATCTGGAACAGCGAGTCGGGGGTGCTCTCGACCCCCGTCGCCTTGTTGAGCACCCCGGCGGCGAACTCGTGGAGCTCCCCCTGGTGCAGGTAGGCGAGGGCCGCGCCGGGCACCTCGTATTCGGCGATCAGCTCGGCGAGCCGGTGACCCATTGCTGCAGCCACGCGATGATCCTCTCGTTGTAGTCGATCCGGTGTGAGGGGCGTCCGTTGAGGATGAACAGGTGGGAGGCGTCTGGATAGCGCACCAGCCGGACGGGCACGCCGCGCTCGCGCAGCGCCGCGAACCACTGCTCGGCCTGGCCCACTGGGCAGCGGTCGTCGGTGTCGCCGTGCAGCAGGAGGGTGGGGGTCGTGACGTCGTCCACGTGGGTGAGCGGGGACTGGGGTACGACATCACCCCCGCATTCAAACATTTTCAGGAAATATCCCATATCGGAGGTTCCACCCATGCTGACCAGGTCAGTCACGGCACCTCCGGGGATGGCGGCCTTGAACCGCCCGGTCCGCGTGGACAGCCAGCAGGTCATGTAGCCGCCGTAGCTGTAGCCGGTGACGGCCAGCCGCTCCGGGTCCGCGACGCCCTCGGCCACCAGGTCGTCGAGGGGGCCCAGGAAGTCCTGGGTGTCGGCCAGCCCCCAGGCTCCGGCCGCCGCCTTGTAGAAGGCTTCACCGTACCCGTCGCTGGCGCGCGGGTTCAGGGTGAGCACGGTCCAGCCGCGTGCGGCGAGCACCTGGTGGTAGAGGTGCGCGCCGTCGAAGACGGGCGCCCAGGCGTTGTGCGGGCCGCCGTGGATGTCGAGCAGCAGCGGCCCCGGCCCGTCCAGCGTCTCGTCGCGCAGCACGAACCCCTCGACGGGCGTGCCGTCGGCGGCGGTGAACGCGCGGCGGACGGGGGTGAACAGGTCCACGTCAGCGAGCGCGTACGAGGTGAGCGCGCCCTCTGGCGCCGGGGTCTCGGATGGGTCCGGCGGTGACTCTCCCGATGTCTCGGATGTTCCGCCCGGCGGGAGATCCGTCAGGTACACCTCGCCCGCGCTGCGGGCCGTCGCGGCGACGTACGCGAGCTTCCCGGCGGCGGTGCCCGCACCGGCCACCACGGCGTCGCCGCCGACGACCTTCACCGCCGTCCCTCCGGTCAGGGGGACGGTGTAGAGGTGCGTGCAGCCGCGGTCGCGGGCCGCGAACAGCAACTGCCCGCCGGCGAGCTGCGGCGCGGCGCCGGGGTAGCCGGGCGCGCCCATCATGACGTTGCGGTCCAGCCCGGTCTCCAGCTCCCGCGCCCCGTCCGCCTCCACCAGGTGGAGCCGCGTGTGCCCGACCGGCTCGACCGGCCCGGCCACCACCAGCCGACCGCCGAGCCACCACACACCGGTGGCGATCACTTCGGGACCGGTCAGCCGTTTCGGCTCACCCCCGCCCGCCTCGACCGCGTACACCGAGCTCGACAGCCGCAGGTCGCCGTCGGGCTCCATCCCGGCGGTGAACGCCAGCCGCTCCCCGTCCGGCGCCCACGAGGGCTGCCCCGCGTGGAAGCCGCCCTCGGTGAGCCGGACGGTCTCCCCCGACCTCACCTCGGCGACGAAGACCTGCGTGGTGATCCCGCGCAGCAGCCCGGCGCCGTCGGCCTTGTAGTCCAGCCGGTCCGCCACCACGGGAGCGTGCGGGTCGAGCTCGCCGTGCGGACCCGCGTACGCGATCCTGTCGCCGCCGGGCGACCACACCGGCGCGCCCGCTCCGAGCGGCGCGGCGGTGAGGACGCGCGGCTCACCGCCGTCCATGGGCAGCAGGTGGATCTGCGGCCGGCCCTCGACGGGCCGCAGGTACGCCAGCGTGCGCCCGTCCGGCGACCAGCGCGGGCGGCTCCCCTCGGCGAGCCGCCGGGGCTCCGCGCCGGGGGCGGCGAGCCAGATCTCGTCGTGGTTCCCGTCCGGCACGCGCCGGGCCGTGGTGAGCGTGTACGCGACCGCGCCGCCGTCCGGCCGCGGCTGCGGATCGGACGGCACGGCCAGGCGGAACAGGTCGTCCAGCGTGATGCGGGGCATGAGCGAACGCTAGGCCAGCACCGTCACGCCTTCTTCGGTCTGCAGGACGAACCGGGGCCCGCGCCTTGTCCGCCGGACCAAAGGGAATATTCGATTGCCCATCGCTGCTGACAGCAGCACCATGGTCATCATGATCCGGCACGCGCTCCCGACGACGCCCGCCCGCGCGGGCGCGTTCGAGCGTGCCTGCGACGGCCTGGAGCGCTGACCTCTTCCCGTTCGTCCCGGAGTGTGACCCGGCGGGGAGAGGTAGACGGCCCTGCACGGGTCACCACGCATCCAGGTTCGCAAGGAAGGGATCATGGCCAAGCAGGCCTATGTGCGGAACAAGCCGCACCTCAACATCGGCACGATGGGCCACGTCGACCACGGCAAGACCACGCTGACCGCCGCCATCACGAAGGTGCTGGCGGAGCGCGGCCAGGCGACGTACACGCCGTTCGAGCGGATCGACCGCACCCCGGAGGAGCACTCCAGGGGCATCACGATCAACATCTCGCACGTCGAGTACGAGACCGCCACGCGGCACTACGCCCACGTGGACATGCCGGGCCACGCCGACTACGTGAAGAACATGATCACGGGGGCGGCGCAGCTCGACGGCGCCATCCTGGTGGTGTCGGCGCGCGACGGCATCATGCCGCAGACCAGGGAGCACGTCCTGCTCGCCCGGCGCGTGGGCGTCGAGCACCTGGTCGTCGCGGTCAACAAGGCCGACGGGGCCGACCCGGAGCTCACCGACCTGGTGGAGCTGGAGCTGCAGGACCTGCTCGGCGAGCACGGCTTCGGCGGCTCGCCGATGGTGCGCGTCTCCGGGCTGCGGGCGCTCGAGGGCGACCCGGCCTGGACGGCGTCCATCGACGAGCTGCTCCGTACGGTCGACGACCACATCCCGGTCCCGGTCCGGTACGTGGACGCGCCGTTCCTCATGCCCGTGGAGAACGTCATGTCCATCACCGGCCGCGGCACGGTCGTCACCGGGGCCATCGAGCGCGGCGCCGTCCGCGTCGGCGACCCGGTCACGGCCGTCGGGCTGGGCGGCGACCTGTCCGCGGTCGTCACCGGCGTCGAGACGTTCGGCCGCACGATGGAGCGCGGCGAGGCGGGCGACAACGCCGCCCTCCTGCTCCGGGGCGTCCAGCGGCACCAGGTCAGGCGCGGCATGGTGCTCGCGGCCCCGGGCAGCCAGGCGGCGCACCGGGCGTTCACCGCCCGGGTGTACCTGCTGACGGCGGAGGAGGGCGGCCGGCGCAAGCCGATCGCCTCGGGCTACCGGCCGCAGTTCTACCTGCGCACGACGGACGTGCCGGGTGAGCTGCTGCTCACCTCGCCGGCCCGGCCGGGGGACACGATCGAGGTCCCGGTCACCCTCGGCAAGGCGGTCGCCCTGGAGCCGGGCCTCGGCTTCGCCATCCGCGAGGGCGGCCTGACCGTGGGCGCCGGCACGGTGCTCGCCGTGACGGACTGAACCGTGGTCGCCGGGACCTCTTCGGAGGTCCCGGCGACCAGCGGCGTCAGCTGAAGCCCTGGGGACAGAGGAAGGTCTTGATGCTGCCCGGCGCTCTCGCGAGGAGGGCCGGGCGGTCCGACAGTGAGCAGAAGTTGCTGCCGATCTCGGCGTCGACGAACCGGGCTCTGTTCCGCGTCGCGATCAGGGAGATCCCGCCGACACTCGGGGACTCGATCTCGGCCGCGAGCCAGGAGCCCGCGCATTTCCTGCCCCCGACCGCGGCGTCCTGCGGCAGGCTGCCGCCGTTCATCGCGGCGACCTGCTGGAGTATCGCGCTGTCGGACGGGCACGGCGCGGTGGTGGCCGAGGGGCGCGGGCTCGTCTTCCTCGCGGTGGGCGTCTTCACGGGGGTCCTGCTGGGAGTGGGCGACTCCTCGGCGGTCTCGTCCGCCGTCGCCGTCTCCTCCGGGCTCTCGCTCTCATCCGGCTCCGGGCTTTCGCTCCCGCCCGGCTCCGGGCTTCCGGACCGCGTGGACGAGGAAGAGACGCCCGGGCTCCGCAGCGCCTCCGGCGTCCCAGCCGCGTTCACCGTGAAGGCCACGCCGACGGCCGAGACCGCCGCCACGACGGCGACGGCCGACCACAGCGGCACCACGGGGCGCCTGCCGGGCACCGGCATGGGGGTTGTCGCGCCCCTCCTCAGCGCGGTGACCCGGGCGAGCAGCTCGTGCGTGGCCGGCCGCGCCTTCCGATCCTTGGCGAGCGCGCTCCGTACGAGGTCGCGGACGCGCGGCGGCACGCCGGACAGGTCGGCGTCGACGCTCATGACGCGGTAGGCCAGGACATCGGGGGCGCCGGTGCCGAACGGCGGGCGCCCGGTCGAGGCGTACACCATCAGCGCGCCCCAGGCGAAGACGTCGGCGGCCGCGTCCGCCTGGTCGCCCCGGTACTGCTCCGGGCTGATCCAGCCGGGGGTGCCGATCAGCGCGCCGGTCCCCGTGAGCCCGCTCTCGTCGAGGGCGCGGGCGATGCCGAAGTCCAGGACCTTCGCGCCGGAGGCGGAGAGGATGACGTTCCCGGGTTTGAGGTCGCGGTGCACGACGCCGGCTCGATGGATGTCGGTGAGCGCTTCGGCGATGTCGGCGCCGAACGACAGCAACTCGTCCGGCGGCAGCGGCCCGTTGCCCTGCACGTGCGTGCTGAGCGTCGGGCCGGGCACGAACTCGGTGGCCAGCCAGGGAGGCATCGTGGCGGTGTCGGCGGCCAGCACCGAGACCGTGCAGCGCCCGCGCACCCGGGACAGGAGATCGACCTCGCGCACGAAACGGGCATGGAACTGCGGATCGGCGGCCAGCCCCGGATGGATGACCTTGACCGCCACCCGGGCGCCGTCCGCCGCCACCCCCGCGTAGACCACGCCCATGCCGCCGGCGCCCATCCGGCCTTCGACGCGGTACGGGCCGATCACCTCTGGCTCGTCCATTGCCCGGGGGCCGAAGCCGCGGGGGTCGCTCATCGGGGCTCCCGATCGCCGGGGTCATCGCAACGGCAATGATCCTAATGATCTGGGCGTGGTGGTGCTCCATGGCATACTGGCGGCCCCGCGGCATGGAGGTGCCATGTTCGAGTCCGTCAGATTATGGCTGGTGATCGCCCTCGGTTTCCTGACGAGCGCCTGCGCGCTGGGGAACAACGTCCTCTGGGCCGGCGCGATCGCCTGCCTTCCGGTGATCGGCTACATCGGCGTCCGCCGGCTGCGCCACGGGAGCGCGCGCGGGACCGGTGACGTGTTCGGCGCTCTCACCTGGACGCTCGTGGGAGCCATGGCGTTGTACCTCGGCTGTGTGCTCGCCTGGCCGTTTCCCACAGGGCTGGTCGTCTCACTGTTCTTCCTGGTCGTCGCGATGATCATCGGTATCCGGAAGGACGTCTCGGCACGCTACGCGGGCGACTGAGGACCGGCTGACAGCTCAGGTCAGCGAGCGCAGGTCCGCGACGTCGTACTCGGTCACCGAGGCGGCGAGTATGGCGTCCTGCTGGGTGTCGTCGGGGCCGCTGCCGCGGAACGCCTCGACGGCCGCCCGCGACTCCCAGCGTTCGAAGATGTTGACGCGGCCGGCGTCCACCAGGTCCGCGCCGATGGCGAAGTCGAGGCAGCCGGGTGCGCGGCGGGCCAGCTCGACGACGCCCTCGCAATCCGCCAGATAGCGCTCGCGCCGGTGCGGATCGACGACGATGTGCCCCGCGACGATGACCATGTCCTGCTCCTCTGCCGAGTTCGTCCTGACCGTCGTGGTGGTGACCGCCGAACGAGCCGGAACTCATCGGTGCGCGCACGAGAGGGTCACCTTCGCGCAGGGGCGGCGCGCCGGGTCCGGGCGAGCGTGACCGCGGCCAGGACGAGCAGGGCCATGGCGACCGGAGCGAGGACGGTGTACCCACCAGAGGAAAGGACCATGGTGGAGGCCAGGCCGGCCACGGCGGCCGCGCCCCATAGTCCGGCGTCGACCGCGCCCTCCACGCGCATCCGGTCGGCCCCCTCCGGCAGCCCCGTGGCGAGGCCGGCGCTGCCGCCGATGAAGCAGAGGTTCCAGCCGTACCCGAGCAGGAACAGGCCGGCCGTCAGCATCGGCATGCGGCCGGGCCCGGCCGCGGCCAGGGCCACGGACAGCGCCATGATCGCCAGCCCGGCGGCCATCACGGGCCGCGCGCCGTACCGGTCGATCAGGTGGCCGGTGAGCGGCGAGAACGCGAACATGCCGAAGGTGTGCGCCGCCAGCGCGGCGCCGACCGCATCCAGGCCGTGGTGGTGCAGGTGCATGTCCGGCGGGGCCGCGGTCATGATGCCGACCATCACGACCTGCGCCGCGGCCATCACCGCGAACGCCGACCGCGCGGCGGGCCCGTGCACCAGGTCGCTGAGCCGTGCCCGCCCAGGAACCGGGCGTGCCCCGGATCCCGCCAGGGCGGCGGAGACGGCCATGGCCGCGGCGCAGGCGACACCGGCCAGCAGGAAGGGGCCGGTGAAGGCGATCCATCCCAGCCCCGTCGCGACCGTGCTCGACGGTGCGAGCAGCAACGGCCCGCCGACCGCGCCGAGCGTGCCGCCCCAGACCACGGTCCCGATCGCGAACCCGCGCCGCGCCGGTGGATACAGGTCCGCCGCCGCGTAGCGGGACAGCTGGGCCCCGGCGTTGCCCACCCCCAGCAGGAGCATGCCCAGGGTCAGCGTGACGATGTCGTACGAGGCGACGGCCACGAGCGCGAGGCAGGCCCCCGCCGTCGCCACCGCGAAGCCGAGCACGAACCCGGCACGCCGCCCGGCGCGGTTCATCACGCGGGTCAGTGCGAGGGCGCCGGCGCCGGTGCCGACGATGCCCGCCGTCACGGGCACGCCGGCCCACGCGAGGCCGAGGCGGTCTGTGGCGACGAGGGTGCTGACCGCGCTCGCCGCCGCCATCGCGGCGTTCATGAGCGCGGTCGCCGTGAACAGGGCGGTTATGCTGCGCCGGTGTCTATTGATCATCCCTTTACGATAGGAATGTCGGTTTTGAGAATGAAGGGGATCTGAACGGTCCTGCGGCGGTTACGCTTCTCGAACGTGATGCATGATCCGGTCAGAGGTTGACGAATGGACAGACAGTTGGATCGTACGGACTGGCGGATCCTCGCCGAACTCCAGCGCGACGGCCGTCTCTCGTACAACCGGCTCGGCCGCCTCGTCAACCTGTCGCCGCCCGCCGTGGCCGAGCGGGTGCGCCGTCTGGAGGAGGCCGGAGTGATCACCGGATATCAGGTCACGATCGATCCGGCCAAGGCGGGGCTGCCGCTCACCGCGTTCGTCCAGATGCGCTGCGCGCCGGGCCGCTGCCTGCTGAAGACCACCACGGCGGGGGACTATCCCGAGGTCGTCGAGGTGCACAAACTGACGGGCGACTCGTGCACCATGCTCAAGATCCGCACCGCCTCGATGCGCCATCTGGAAGGACTGCTCGAACGCCTCGGCGGGCACGGCGAGCTCACCTCGTTCGTCGTCCTGTCCACCCAGTACGAGGGCCGTCCCGTCGAACCTCCGGCCTCCGAGCTCAGACCGGTGACCGACTCCGCCGGGTGGAGCCGCTGACCCTACTTGAGGGACAGGATGCGGCCGTGGTACTTCGGGTGCTTGGTCTCCCAGTAGCGCCAGCCCTCCACCTTGGCGGGGACGTTGGCTATGCCGCGGTCGATGAGACGGTGACGGCAGGTGCCGAGCACCGACCAGGCCGACCAGCCGACGCGGTAACCGAAGACGCGGTAGCGCATGTTGCCGTACATGCCCTTGCTGACTTCCCGCGTGTACTCATGGCCGGCGAAGACCATATGGCGCTCCTCCAGGTGCGGGATTCCCAGCCGGCGCAGGTTGCGCACCACGTCTCCGGTGGTGAGGGAGATCTGCTTCTCCGACTCGGTCTCGAGGAAGGCGAGCACCTCGTGCTCACGTGTCACACTCACCGTCATCGTGCCGCCCGGCCCGTCGATGAAACGGGTGCGTGGAATGTAGAAGTTCCGCGGCGAGAGCCGGTGGATCTTGAAGAAGACCCTGGATTCGCACGTCGCGTCGACATCCCCGAAGCCCCACCTCACCCGCGTAGCCGGGGTCGGGCTCTCCGTGGGGCTCTCGGTGGGGCTCTCGGTGGGGCTCTCCGTAGGGCTGGGGGTGGGAGTCGGGGTGGGACCCGGGGCCGGGCCCGCGCTCGCCGACGGGGACAGGGTGGCGACGAGGGCCGTGGACAGGGTGCCCGCGGCGACCAGCATCGCCGATCTCCCGGCCGGGCGACGCCTTCCCGGCCCGGACGAGGCCACTCTTCCTGGTTTCGCCGTGGACATGTCGGTGAGCTTCCTTTCGACCGGGTCCGTACGATGCTCGCAGCCGACCCGAGCCGCAAGGCGACGGCTCGCCGGTTCCTCCTTTCTGGTACCTGGAAAGAATGGTCGACAAAGGGACCAAGCCGTTCATCGCAACCGGCCCTGGAGGATGATCCGTCTTCACGACGGCGCGTCGTGAAGAGCTCCGATCGGGGCGACCACGTGGGAGCCGCCCTTGCAGCGCCACACGGGCCGCCGCGCCTCGAAGTCGACGTGCAGCCCGAAGTCGTGTGCCGGGCACTCCGGCCACACGATCCAGAGCACCTCCATCATCAGGTCCTGCATGCACTCCGCGACGTTCGCCACGTCGTACTCGGTGTCCGCGCTCAGGTACGCTCCCCCGCTCCAGTACCTGCCGTCCTCCAGGGCGAGGAAGAGCGTCTCGTCCCACCCTTCGGCGAAGTGGAACCGGTGGCGGGCCCTGACCTCGGGCGGCAGGTCGGCGATGACCGTCTCCAGGGCCCGTTCCAAGGGAGTCACGACGGCTCGAAACGGAGGCGGAAGGTGGCCGGGCGGGCGCGCAGTTCGTACCGCGCCAGGGTGGCCGGGCCGCAGGCGGCGCTGCCGATGCCGTGCTGGGCCAGGTCCAGGGTGAGATGGAGGCGGCCGTCCGGGACGAGGTCGGGGCGGTGGGCGGCGGCGTCCAGGGCCGCGGTGCTCCAGGGGCGGACCGTCAGGCCGAACACCGGGGCGCCGGTGATCCGGATCCCGGCGAGCTCGGCCCAGCGGACGGCGGCGCGGTGGCCGTTCTCCTGGGGGTAGACGTACGGGGTCTGCATCCCCTCCACCGTGCTGGTCCACCGGCCGACCCGGGTGGCCATACCGGTGTCCGGGTACGCCTCCCCCGGCCCGAGGCCGTACCAGGTGACCGTCCGCGGGACGGACGGAAGCGTCAGGGCGAGGCCCAGGCGCGGGATCGGCTCGGGCCAGTCGCCTTCGGGGACGATGTCGACCCGGAGGTCGAGGGCGTCGCCCGAGGCGGTCCAGGTGTAGGTGGCGCGCATGCCGAGGTCGGTCGCGGCGGGCGCCACCCTGGTGCGGACGGTGAGCGCGTCGCCGGGCTCGACCGCGTCGACGCGGTGGGTGAGGCGGTGCAGGCCGAGCAGGCGCCAGCGGAACTCGGTGCCGTCGTAGCGGTCGTTGTCGATCGGCGCCCGCCACAGCTCCAGCCGAGGACCTTCGACGTCGAGGCCGAACAGGCGGGTGAGACGGCCGGTCGCCCCGTCGAACACCGCCCCGCCGACCTCGATCTCCGCACCATGAGCGGCTGAGGCGGCGTCCCTGCGGTGAGCGGGTCCATCGGCACGGCGCGGGACGGCGCGGAGGTCGTCCGGCCCCGTGTACGGGGTGCCGTCCGTGTCGAGGGGGACCTGGGCCCACGCCACCTCGTGCCCCGCGTCCGCCCACGGCTCGTCGCGGGCCAGGGAGGCGCGGACGGTGAGCCAGCGCTCGCCTTCCCTCTCCGGGAAGACCGGCAGCTTGACCTCGCCGCCCTCGGCCGGGACCTCCAGCGGGAACGACGCCAGGGGCACGCCCTCCGCCTCGACCTCGCCGGAGAAGGCCAGGTGGGACAGGTCGCGGAAGCCGTACTTGCTCCGGATCGTCACCGAACCCTCCGAGAAGGTGAACGCGACCGGCTCGAACACCTTCTTCAGGTCCAGGAGCCCGGGTGACGGCGTGCGGTCGGGGAAGACGAGGCCGTCGACGACGAAGTTGCCGTCGTGGACGGGCTCGCCGTAGTCGCCGCCGTACGCGTACCCGAGCGCGGGATGCGCCAGGCCGTGGTCGATCCACTCCCAGATGAAGCCGCCGGCCAGCCGCGGATAGCGCTCGAACAGCTCCTGGTACTCGGCGAGCCCGCCGGGGCCGTTGCCCATCGCGTGCGCGTACTCGCACTGCAGGAACGGCATCGCGCGCCGCCGCGCGTCCAGCTCGGGGTCGTCCAGCGGGTCCTCGGCGCCCCTGCCGATCGCCTCGACCTCGGCGTGCGAGGCGTACATGCGCGAGTACACGTCCGTGTGCTCGCACGAGCGGTCGCCCTCGTAGTGGATGGGCCGGGACGGGTCCCGCTCGCGGGTCCACTCCGCCATGGCGCCGAGGTTGCGGCCGACGCCCGCCTCGTTGCCCAGCGACCACATGATGACGCTGGGGTGGTTCTTGTCACGCTCCACCATGCGGCGCATCCGGTCGAGGCACGCCTCCTCCCAGCGCGGGTCGTCGCTGGGGTTGCGCCGCCAGCCGACCTGGCCGAAGCCGTGCGTCTCCAGGTCGCACTCGTCGATCACCCACAGCCCCAGCTCGTCGCAGAGGTCGAGGAAGGCGGGGTGGGGCGGGTAGTGGCTGGTGCGGACGGCGTTGACGTTGTGCCGCTTCATCAGCAGCACGTCCTCGCGCATGGTCTCGTACGAGACCGCCCGCCCGTGCTCGGGGTGGAACTCGTGCCGGTTGACGCCCTTGAGCAGCAGCGGCCGCCCGTTGACGAGCAGCACCCCGTCCTCGATGGCGACGGTGCGGAAGCCGACGCGCAGCCGGACGGTCTCCCCCGGCGCGCGCAGCACCGCCTCGTACAGCCGCGGCGTCTCGGCACTCCACGGCTCGGCTCCGACGGTGACGCGCTCGCCCGGCCCGAGCCCGGTGATGCCCAGCTCGGGCACGTCGAGGGCGCCGTCGCCGTCGAAGCTCAGCGTGCCGCGCCCTTCCTCGTACGAGGCGCGCACGAGCACGTCGGCGGCCGAGCGGGTGAGGGTCACGTCCCGGAAGATGCCGGGAAGCCACCACTGGTCCTGGTCTTCCAGGTAGGAGGCGGCCGACCACTGGTGGACGCGCACGGCCAGCACGTTCCGTCCGGGCTTGAGCCACGGCCCGGCGTCGAACTCGGCGGGCAGCCGGCTGCCGGTGGTGAAGCCCAGCTCGTGCCCGTTCAGCCAGACCTTCGCGTACGATTCGACGCCCTCGAAGCGGAGCCTGCCGCCGCTCCAGCCGTCCGGCAGGTCGAAGGCGCGGCGGTAGTCGCCGGTCGGGTTCTCCGTGGGCACGTGCGGCGGGTCGACGGGGAAGGGATAGGACACGTTGGTGTACGCGGGAGCGCCGTGGCCGTGCAGCGGCCAGTGCGACGGCACCGGTAAGTCGTCCCAGCCCGTGTCGTCGTAGCCGGGGTCGGCGAAGCTCTCGGAGACGGTCGCCACCGGTGACAGGCGGAACCGCCAGGTGCCGTCGAGGTCGAGCGAGGGGGCGTCCGAGCGCAGGGCCGCGCGAGGGTCGAGGCGGCCGGAACCAGGGGTGAAACGTTCGCATTCCATCGCCTGCCGAGCCTAGAGGTTCGGCGCGCTTTCGTCAGCGACGAGTTTCCGGCGGGACGGCGGTCTACCGGGCATGAGCGATGTGGTGCTGAACATGACGGTCTCGGTCGACGGGTTCGCCACCGGGCCGGACGAGGATCTGGAGCGGCTCCACCGGTGGATCTTCGCGGAGAGCGCGGAGGACGCGGAGATCAGGGCGGAGTTCGCCGCCGAGCCGGGCGCGTACGTGATGGGGATGGGCATGTTCCGGTCGGGCCTGGAGCCGTGGGGTGACGCGCCGCCGTTCCCGCACCCGGTGTTCGTGCTCTCCCACACCGAGCGGGAGCCGCTGGTCAAGCCGCCGGCGACGTTCACGTTCGTCACCGGCGGGATCGAGGACGCGGTCGCCCGCGCGCGGGCGGCGGCCGGGGAGCGGGACGTGTGGGTGGTCGGCGGCGCGGACGTGTGCCGGCAGGCGCTGGCCGCCGGGCTGGTCGGCGAGCTGCGGCTGCACGTCGCGCACGTGCTGCTCGGCGACGGGCTGCCGCTGTTCGGGAAGCTCCCGCTGCCGGCCGACCTGGAGGAGGTCAGGACGGTGACGACGCCGGGCATGACGCACCTGACGTTCCGGGTCGCCAGGAACGCCTGATCCCGTCAGGGGATCACCCGTTCCTGGGGATGCCGGCGGACACCCCTCCCGTTGACGCCCGGCGACGGGGACGCGGCGAGATAGCCGGCCAGGAGGCTTTCCGCGACCTCGCCCACGGTGGCGTCATCGGGCAGGAACTCGGGGGTGTGCAGCCCGGCCCGCGTGTCGACGCCGACGAACATCATCAGCGACGGCATCAGCTCGCCGTACTGGGCGAAGTCGTCGCCGCCGCACGAGCGCAGCTCCTCGCTGACCGACCGCCCGCTCTGACGCAGCAGCGCGCCGGTGCGCATGGCGAGCGCGGCGTCGTTGACCAGCACCGGCTCGCCCCGGTGGACCCGGACGTCGGCCTCACAGCCGTAGGTGCGCGCCATGTCCTCGACGAGCTGGGCGAACTGGGCGTGCAGCGTCTCGCGCGCCGGCTGTGACAGGGTGCGCAGGGTGCCGTGGGCGACGGCCTCGGCGGGGATGGCGTTCGGCGCGGTGCCGGCGTGCACGGTGCCGAACGTCACCACGGTCGGCACCATCGGGTCGGCGGTCCGGCTGACGAGGTGCTGGGCTCCGGTGATCACCTGCGCCATGGCGACGATCGGGTCGCGGGCCAGGTGCGGGTAGGCGGCGTGCCCGCTCACGCCCCTGAGCGTCACCCGGAACTCGTCGGCGGAGGCGTTGACCGCGCCCGGCGTGCAGGCGGTCACCCCGGCGTCCAGCACGGGCTGCACGTGCGCGCCGATCATGGCGCAGACGTCGTTGCGGGCCAGGGCTCCCGATCGGACGATGTCGGCGGCGCCCGACGGGTGGCTCTCCTCGCGTGGCTGCAGCACGACCATGAGCGGGGCCGGCCGCTGCTGGGCGGTCACGGACTCGTACCCGGCCTCGGGCCGGCTCTCGTGCGTCTCCAGGATGGCGGTGACCCTGGCGACCGCGCGGGCCAGCGCCACGACGGCGGCCAGGTGGACGTCGTGGCCGCAGGCGTGCATGGCGCCGTTGTCGGCCGCCCAGGGCACGCCGGTGCGCTCGACGATGGGCAGCGCGTCCAGTTCGCCGCGCACGCCCACGGCGGGGCCGGGGCCGCCGATCCTGACCAGCGCGCCGGTCCCGGCGACGTGCTCCACCGGCCCTTCCGGCAGCGCGTCCAGCACCCGTCTGAGCGTGGGCGCCTCCTTGCCCGACACCCTGGGGTCGGCGTGCAGCTCGCGCCGCAGCCGCTCGGCGGCGGGCAGCTCGGCGTGCAGCGCCTCCCGCAGCAGCACCTCGCGGTGGTCGGAGCCGAGGTCGGCGTGGGCGTCCGCGCGCCGGCCGGAGAGCTGATCGGATCGCAGCTCAGCACGGTGGTCCGTACGCCGGTCGGAGTGGCCGTCCGGGCGGGGATAGGAGGTCACGCGGCGCCCCCGAGCCGGTAGAGGCGGCGCGCGTTGGTGGCGCCGATCATGGTGGCGACCCGGACGGCCTGGCCCGCCGACCACTCCCCGTCGGTGACGAAGCCGCCGAGCACCCGCGTCATGGCCCGCCGCCACAGCTCCGCGCCGAGGAAGTGCAGCTCGGCCGGGCCCCATCCGTCGGACGAAAACATGATCTTGGCGAACGGGGCGATCTCCAGGCTCTCGGCCACCACCGCGGCGCTGCCCGCACCGGTGTGGTGGACGGCCAGGCCCAGGTCGAAGAACACGTGCGGGTACGCGTGCGCCAGGTATCCGGCGTGGCGGTGGAACGGGTAGCAGTGCAGCAGCACCAGCGGCACCCCGGCCGGCTGCGTCCGCTCGATCAGCCCGCGCAGCAGCAGCGGGTCGGCGCGGCGCAGGTCCAGGTCGGGGTCGCCGATCCCGGTGTGGAACTGCAGCGGCAGGCCGGTCTCCAGCGCGGTCCAGATGAGGTGCCGCAGCAGCACCGGGTCCGCCAGGCGGCCGCCGGCGGCGAGCCAGCGGCCCGCGGCCTCGGTCACCTCGGCGGGCGAGGGCGGGTCCGGGTCGAGGTCGAGCCCGTGCCGGTAGGCGACGATGCTCTTCAGCGCGCGGGCGGTGCGGATCCGCTCCCCCAGCGCCTCGGCGAACCGGCCGGCGAAGCCCGCGGCGGACACGCCGGAGGCGGCGACCTGCTCGGCCACGGCCTCCAGCCGCACCACCTCGTCGACCGGGACCGCGGCGAGCTCGGCCATGCCGGACGGGCCGACGACCTCGTCGGCGCGGTAGCCGGTCTCGATCAGGTAGTGGCCCGCGCCCGCGGCGCCGAGCAGCAGCCGGTTCACCGCGACGACGCCCAGCCGGGCGCGGCGGGCCAGGTACTCCTCGGGCGAGATGAACGCGTCGAGTCCGAGCACGGGCGCGCAGTGGCGCAGGATGGCGTGGCCCAGCTGCGAGTCGAACGGCGTCATCCAGTCGGGCGCCGGCCCGTGGGCCTCGGTGATCAGCTCCTCGAAGGCGGCACGCGACAGGTCGCGGCCCGTCACCCCGTGGGCGTGCTGGTCGACCAGCGGCAGTTCCTCGATCGTCCGATGGAGCCCGGACAGCACGGTGAGTTCACTGGCCATCGGCGCCCCCGCCCGGCTTCACCTCTACGCGCGACACGTACGTTCTTCCCCTTCGCGGACAACGGCCTCAACCCGAACCGTGCCCGCGTGCGGGGCCGATGAACGTGGGGACGGGCACGACCTGCGCGCCCGTCCCCGCGGATCAGGCGGTCGATCAGGCGGCTGACCTGGCGGCGACCGCCACGGCGGCCTGCTCGGTGACGCCGTTGACGGTGACCGCGACCGTCACCTGACCCTTGCGCAGCGCGGTGAGCGTGCCGGTCTCGGGGTCGAGCACGGCGACGTGCCACGGCTTGGCCTTGGCCCGCGGTCCCACGTGCAGGTTGGGCGAGCCGGACCAGGCCGCCGACACCGGGTAGGCGACGGGCACGTCACGGCCGTCCTGCCGGACCGTGGCCGTGACGGTGGCCGGGGTGCCGGTCTCGACCCTGGCCGGGGCGGTCAGCGTGAGCCGGTCGACGTGCGGGCGCAGTTCGGCGCCGATCCACTCGGGGGCGTCGGCGAACCAGTTGCGCCTGACGTGCTCGGCCTCCTTGCCGGTGACCGGGTCGACGCCCCACAGGGACCAGCCGGTGAAGCCGCCGTCGCCCGCCGGGGTGGACGGGTTCTTGGCGGCGTTGCCGTTGATCACGTAGGGCACCGCGTCCACCCGGGAGGCGTGGAAGGTGCCCACGTGCCCGCCGATGAACGCCGCGCCCTTGCCGGTCTCCCGCTGGAAGTCGGCCAGCCAGCCCTCCACCAGCGCGGCTTCCTTGCGGTCGCCGAGCTGGCTGCCCTTGCCGGGGGTGGGGTCGCGTGGCGGCACGTGGAACAGCACCGCGACCGAGCCGATCGAGCCGTCGTCCGCGGCCCGGTCCAGCTCCGTACGGAGGAGCTCGATCTGCTCGAAGCCGCCGCCGCGCAGGTTGAGGCGGGAGGTGTCGAGCGTGACGAAGCGGGTGCCCTTGTGGTCGAAGGTGGTGTACGTGTCGCCGAAGACGGCCTTGAAGTTGTCGATGCTGCCGCCCATCACCTCGTGGTTACCCGGGATGTAGTGATATTTCAGATCATCGCCGAGTTCTTCGTCGAGGATCCGCTTGGCCAGCGCGAAGTCCTCCGGCGAGGCCTCGTCCACCAGGTCACCGTTGACGAACAGGAAGTCCGGCTTCGCCGCCTTGATCTCGCGGAGCGTGCGGCGCGCGCCCGCGACCAGGTCGCTGTCCGGGTCCCGGGCGACGAACTGCGCGTCCGACATGACCGCGAACCGCCACGGCCGGTCGGCCACGTCCGGCTTGACCACCGGGTCGGCGACCTTCTCCGCCTCCGGCGTCTCCACTGACGGCGGCACCTTCGCGACCAGGCCGTCGATCAGGATCTCGTTGGTGTAGGAGGCGGTGGCCTTGGTCTCGGCCACGTAGAAGCGCCGCAGCTTGAGCGGGTAGCTCACGCCCGGCGGCACCGCGAACTCGACGAACTGCCAGCCGGTCCACGTCATGTACGGGCCGCGCAGGATCTGCGACTGCCCGAGCGCGTCGTAGAACTCGAGGCTGGGCCACTCCCCCTTGCCGGTGGAGTGGATCCACAGCCCGAACGCCTGCGGCTGCCCGTCCACCACGAGCTGCTCGGGCGGGCCGGCGTAGGCGGCGCGGGTCGCCGTCGACTGGGTGAAGTCGTACGAGAGCTTGAGCCCGCCGCCGCTCTGGCCCGGCGCGGCCGAGAGCGAGCCGGTGGCCCGCGCGGCGGCGAACGTCCACGAGGCGGCGTTCTCGAAGTCGGCGACCGGCTGGTCCTCGAAGCCGACGGTCACCGGCAGGGCGGTGCTGATCTTGCCGACCTTGGCGGTGATCAGGGCGGAGCCGGTGTCCTTCTTGGCCTTGACGGTGAAGGATCCGTGCTCGTTCGCGGTGACGTCGAGCAGGGCGCGGTCGTAGTCGAGCGACAGGTCGGCGGGCTCGATCGGGGCGGTGTTGCCGTTGCGGTCGTAGCCGACGACGCCGAAGGTCGCGGTGTCGTCCGCGCCGGCCAGGCCGACCCGGTCACTGGTGACGCCGAGCCGCTGGAGCGGCTGGAGCACGGTCAGCTCCAGGGAGCCGGTGGCCTTGCCGCGGGCGGCGGTGACGGTCGTGGTGCCTGGCACCAGGGCGTGGAACCTGCCGTCCCTGACGATGCCGTGGACCGCGGGCTTGCTCCGCCAGATCGGCGCCCCGGACGCGGGCCCGTACGTCTCGTCGTATCCGGCGGCGGTCAGCCGCCGCGTGAGGCCGGGGAAGACGCGCTCGGGGCGCCCGCCGCCGATGGGCGCCGCGCCGGGGGCCCGGCCGGGGTCGACGGCGGTCTCGACCCAGAAGCCCTTGAGCTTGCCGCTGCCCTCGGGGGCGTAGAGCGCCAGGCCGTTGGGGACGTGCCGCTCGCCGCCGTCGGACGGGCTGTTCTCGACCTGCGGGGCGGCCTGGCCCGGCTCGCGGGCGAGCATGGTGGAGGAGCCGCCGCCGTCGAGGTTGAGCGCGTCGGCCGCGCCCAGTTCGACCATCATCGCGGCCAGCTCGTTGAGCGTGACCCCGCGGCTGTCGGCCTGGCGGCCGTCCACGGTGAGCAGGTACATCTTCTTTCCGTCGGCGGAGAAGCCGACCGCGGTGCGCGGGTGCGCCGACTGGTCGGTGGAGTTCTGCGCCTTGCCGTCCTTGACCAGCACCCAGTTCCCGCCGACCGCGGCCTTGACGTCCCCGCCGTCGGAGGCCTTCGGCCGGTACGCGACCTCGACCTTGTCGCCTGCCTTGAGCCCGGCCAGGGCGGCGGCGCCGGCGTCGCGGCCGAGCAGGATCGAGGTCCCGGCCGGGATGGGGCCCTCACCGGCCTGCCCGCGGACCGCGGCGACCACGCCGTCCTTCAGCTCCACCTCGGTGACGGCGGTGGCGCCCTCGACGGCGCGGGCCCGGGTGTAGGACCCCCACAGCGGGGTGAACAGGCCGACGCCGCCTGACTGGATGCGCTGGTTGAACTGGGTGAGCGTGACCGGTGAGCCGCCCTCGGGGGTGGCGGTGCCCTCGAAGTGCATCTTGAGCACCCGGCCGACGCCGTCGCCGCTGATCGCGACCGCGTTGTCGTGGCCGGCCATCGGCGACTGGACGAGTTCGCCGGTCTGCACGCCGATGCCCTGGGCGGCGCCCGAGTTGTTGATGTCGAAGAAGTCGCCGTTGACGGCGGCGACCGCCCGCGACCGCTGGGCGGGGCCGGACAGCGGCTCGGTCTTCGACACCTCGCCGGAGTACACGTAGTCGGCGCTCGCCCCGCCGGCGAGGTCGGCGGTGAGCGCGTCGGCGCGCAGCCACCCGAGCGGGTCCAGCCGGTCGAAGGAGGTGAGGGTGATGCCCGGGGCCACCGGCCTGGTCTTCTTGGCGGTGTCGAGCCGGTCGCCGGTCGCCTGGGCGGCGACCAGCGTCGAGAGGGGCGGGTAGGACGACGCCGTCGGCGCGTCCTCGATCGGGGGTGCGGGATCGGCCTGTGCGGGCGCGGCGGCGGTGAGCACGAGCGTCGCCGCGGCGAGTAAACGGAGGGTCTGCACGACCGAATGCAATCGTCCGTGCATATAACTTTCAAGACCTTGGGGTGAACTAAAAGAAAATTTCAGATCTTGGCGGCGACAGGGGCCTCCTCGGACGCGGGCTCCGCCAGCGGCTCGCTGTGGATCCCCGCGTACAGCACCAGCGGCACGGCCACCGCCACGACCATCGACAGCACGGCGGTGCCCGAGTCGTTCACCAGCATCCCGACCACCCCGCTGACCAGCGCCCCGATCAGCCCGGCCTTCAGCATGGGCGCGCGTTCGAACGCCTGCGGCACCACCCCGGCGCTGATCTTGCCCGGTCGCATGATCGCGAAGATCAGGAACGCCAGGCCGGTGATCACGATCGGCATCAGGTTGGGCGAGAGCATGGTGTTGAGCATGGCCCCGAGCTTGCGGAGGATCATCGGCATGAACGTCCCGTCGAGCACCATGCCGACGAACCGGCCCAGGTGGGTCTGCGACGGCGCCGGCCGCAGGTAGTCGAGCACCGCGAGCGCCGACACGGTCACCCCGCCGAGGGCGCAGAACCCGACGAACTTCAGCACCGACACCCGCTTGCCCGCCACCAGCAGCGCGGTGACCGCGATGCCGGGCACGAACGCGATCACGCCGCCGAAGTCGCTGCCGATCCCCGGCCAGCCCGCCAGCAGCATCGCGGCCACGCCCAGCGTGGAGACCAGCGCCACCGCTGCCCGCCGCCGCCCGGCCCGCACCAGATGGTCGGCGGCCACCGCGGCGGTCATCAGCACGGAGGTGGCCAGCAGCGCGAACGGGATGTTCGCCAGCCCGTAGTAGCGCCCGCCCACCACGGCCGTGTAGCCCATGAGGCTGTTGAACTGCAGGTTGGTGCCGGTCAGCAGGTCGGCCACCATGACGATGCCGATGATCGCGGCCACCACGCCGGGCGGCCCCAGCGGGCCGCGCCGCCACGGCCCGAGCACGGCGAAGGCGGTGATGGCCGAGGCGATCGCCACCACGCCGGTGATGACCAGCGCGATCGGGTACGGGCCGTGCCCCCAGGGGAACACGTTCACCGCGTACGTCGAGACGGGCACCGCCGCCAGGCCGAGCGCGACCACGCCGACGGCGCCGGCGTTCCTGCGGCGGGACAGCACGTAGTAGGCGATCGCGTAGAACGACACCGTGATGACGGCGAAGCCGGTGAAGAACAGCCCGGTGGTGTTGCGGATGCCGGTGCCCATCATGTCGGCCCTGCGCAGCTCCGCGACGGCCTCCTCCAGCGGCAGCCGCTCCCCCGCCTGCCAGGGCAAGCCGATCACGGTCGGCGGGACGGGGATGCCCGCGGCGGTGAGCACGGTCGGCGTGGTGTCGGTGATGATGACGATGTCGCCGCGCCGGGTCGAGGCGGTGCCGAGCAGCCCACCGGACGCCTCGGCCCGCTTCCACATGGCCACCCGCAGGTGCGGCACCGACCCGTGGTCGCCGATGCCGCTGAGCACCACCTGGGCGCCGGCGGGCAGCTTCGCCAGCGCGGCGCCGACCTCCGCGTCGGCGGCCCGCACGGCCTCGCGCCGCCGCTCCGGGCCGAGCGCGTCGGGCACCGCGGGCAGGTGGCCGCCCGCCAGGTAGGGGCGGATCAGCTCGTCCACGTCCACGGCCAGCACCCGGCAGCGCGACCAATCGGCCAGCGCGGCCGGCTCCGGAGCGTACACGTCCACCTTGCCGTCGGCGTCGGCCAGCGCCAGCGCGGCGCCGGGGCCCACGGCGGTCGTGCAGTGGCCGGCGGCGTGCACGGCCGCGCCGAGCGTGCCCGCGTACGTGCCGTCACGCCTCGCGCGCAGCCCGTCGAAGCCCGGCACCCGGGCGCCCTCGCCCGTGCGCTCCGGCTCGGGCGGCAGCCCGCAGCGCTGCCCGACGGCGGAGCGGACGCCGGCGGACACCGACAGCCAGCCGTCGAACGGGCAGGCGAGGGTGCCCACGGTCTTCACCGACACCGACCCCAGGTCGCTCTCCCCGGCCAGCCGCCACAGGTTGGGGGTCGCGTGCGGGTCGACGTCGTCCCAGAGCAGGCCGGGCACGCCGATGAGCGCGACCGGGGGCTCCTCTTGCGCGGCGTGCGCGGGCGGCGCGATCCACCACAGCGCCGACGCGACCAGCAGGAAGTACGCCCACCTCACCGTTTGCCCCCATGCGGAGAAGGAGTCAGGTACGGCGACGCGGATCCGGCCGCCGGGGATCAGCAGGCAACGTAGCACGCCACCCCGTGGTTAGGCTCCCTCCTTATCCGGGGGCTTCCGCGCGCTCGATCTCCGCCGCGGCGGCCAGCACGACGTGTTCCTCCCACGGACGGCCGACCACCTGGACGGCCGAGCCGCCGCAGGGCACCACCACGACCGGCGCGCCGGTGAGGCTCCAGGGCAGCGTCCACAGGTAGTCGTCCGTCTCGGACTCCCGCCACGGCGGCGGCTCCTCGGCGGCGGGGATGACGAGGACGTCGGCCCGCGCGGTGGCGGCCAGCATCCGCCTGCGGAACCGGTCCCAGTCCCACAGCACCCGTACGTTCTCCTCTCCGCTCAGCCCCGCCCGGTCCCAGTAGCGCCGGGTCAGCTCCAGCGCCTCCTCCCGCACGTCGGGCAGCGGCCGCTCCGCGACGGCCGCCCCCGCCTCGGCCAGCGTCCGCACCGCCCGCGCCGTCGCCTCGTGGCCGCCGGCCCCGGCCATGGTCGCCACCCGCAGCCCTGGGACGCGCACGGCTCCCGGATCGGCGAGCGGCACCGGCGGCGTCCCGCCGTCCATCCCGTCCGGCCCGGCGATCACCTCCAGCGTGGCGGCGAGGTCGGCGACGGTCCCGGCGATCGGGCCGATGACGGTCCTGCCGTCCTCCAGCGATCCGCAGCGCGGGAAGTGACCGGTCAGCGGCACCCGTCCGAACGTCGGCTTCAGCCCGGCCACCCCGCACCAGGCGGCCGGCAGCCGTACGCTCCCGCCCGAGTCGCTGCCCAGCCCCAGCGGCACGGCGCCGGCGGCCACCAGCGCCGCCGTCCCCGACGACGACCCACCGGGCGCCCTGCCCGGATCGCGCGGATTGCCGGTCTTCCCGTGCACGGGGTTGTCGGCCATGGCACTGCTGATCGCGACCACGACCGCCCCGGCGGCCCGCAGCCGCGCCACGGCCGTCGCATCCCGCTCAGGCCGCCGCCCCGGGCTCCCCGGCGTCCCCCCGGCCGCCCCGCTCACGGGCCAGCCTGAGACATCGATCCAGTCCTTGACGGTGACGGGCACCCCTTCGAGCACCCCGCCCTCACCGGCCCGCAACCGCCGATCAGGCCGCTCAGCCTCCGCCATACTCCACCCGGCATCAACGGCGGCCACACCCCCGAACCGCTCCCCCGCCCACCGGACCCGCTCGATCGCCTCCCGTACGACGTCGACGGCGGTCCTCTCGCCTGCCCGTAACTCCTCCGCCAGCCCCACCGCGCTCCGCACCATGCGCGCATCCTGACATGTCCCCCGTACGACGGACATCGCGCTTTAGCCCGCGGGACGTCTTCGATAGCCCCCCGCTCCACCGGGAGGCCGGCGGTGTCCCGGCCATGACGCGGTTGCCGTCGATGCCTCGGCCAGGAACGGTGGGAAAGGTGCCGCCTCACCAGGTGGCGGCGATGACGACGCCCACCATGACGACGGCCACGACGGCGTAGCGGAACGCTCTGGCGCGCAGGACTCGGGTGATCCGCATTGTCAGTCACCGGAGGCCGGGCCGAGATGCTCCTCCAGCCGGGCGATCCGCTGGACGAGGGGCTGGAGTTGCTGCCGCACGGCCACGGCCACGAGCGCCGCCAGGTCCGGCGCGCCGGGCGACTGGCCGGACAGCTGCGCGGACGGTTGGGCGGCGGACTCGGCGCGTAGGTGGACGTAGCCGGCGAGGGCCGCCACGACGGCGCGGCGGGTAGGCCGGGGCTCGGCGCCCAGCCCGCGCAGCACCTGGCCGGCGATCCCGTCGGGTTCGGCGACGAGCCCGAGGAGGAGGTGCTCGCATCCGACGTAGTTGTGCCCGAGCGAGGTCGCCTCGTTGACCGCGGCTTCCAGAGCGTTCGCCGCGCCCACGCCGAACCGGCGCACCTCTGAACCCGGCTCGCCCGCCCCGGGTTCTTGCACCGGGCCGCTGCCCGGCTCGGGCTCAGAACCCGCAGCTCGTCCCGGCTCGCCGCCGGGATCCTGTCCGGCTCCGAGACCTCCGGACGACATACGACCGCCCGGAGAGTCAGGACCTTCCGCACCTCCCGGGCCCGTAGAAGCTTTCGCAGTCGTACGACTCTCCGGGGACGTAGAACCTTCCGCAGATGCACGACTTCCCGGGGACGTGCGCCCTTCCGCAGACGTACGACTTTCCGGGGACGTAGAACCTTCCGCAGACGTACCACCTCCCACGGACATCCGGCCAGCGAGGTCGCGGGTTACCTGGCCGGGGTCGATGTCCATGGCGCGCAGGACGTGGAGGGCGAGGTTGGTGCCCTCCGCCAGCATGCCGGCCAGGAGGTGCTCGGTCTCGACGCCGCCCGCCCCCGCCCGCGACGCCGCGAGCTTGAGCACGGTGCGGGTGCGCGGGGTCAGCAGGGTCAGGGCGCCGGTGGGACGGTCGAGGTCGACGTCGGACAGGGCCGTCTCACGGATGGCCGTGACGCGGCGTACGGCCTGCTCCAGGGCGCGCTGGCAGATGGACGAGACCGGCACGCCCGCCTGCTTGACCGCCTCCGCCAGGTCGTCCGGCAGATACACGTTGATCTTCGGCACGTCACCTCCCCAAGGACTGCCCCCATCATAACCCCCATGTAACCCCACCGCTCCCGACAAGGCCGGGAGTCTTATTCACTGGCATTGGGGCAGATGTCAGCGCAGACTGGAAAGACGGCGATACACCACAAAGTGGAGCACCCGTGGACAATCACCTTGATCACATGCCGGTTCTGTCCCGTGGCAGGCATCGCAACCCGAAGCGTGGTGCTTGCTTCATGGAGTTCGCGTCCTATCTGGCCGGAGAACGGTGGAGCGACCACCCGGCCTGCACACACCCGCTGCTGGCCGCGCTGGCCCGCCTCGTCAACGACAACACCACCGACGAGAGCCGCAGCCGCCTCATCCACCTGGTCCCGTCCATCATCGGCCTGACCAGCACGGACCTCCGGGTCGACGCCCACATCGCGCTCCGCTGCGCGACCACCGCCCTGCCCGTCGCCGCCGCCGAGCGCCAGCTCGCCCTCGCGGTGTCGGTGCTCGCGGCGGAGGAGATGCTGGCCCGGCTGAACGGCGTCCCGCCCGGACGGCTGAGCCCGCGCAGCCAGGAGGCGATGGACCAGGTCCCGCAGGCGGCGGCCCAGGCACGCAGGTTCAGCCGGGCAGCCAAGATCACGGAGAAGGGCTTCCGCAGGTACGCGGCCCCGAACGCGGTGCAACTGGCCGTGGTCGGGATCGTGCAGGCCTGCATCGAGGACCCGGACACGATGCTGCGCGACCTGCTGACGGCGGCGATCGACGACTGCTCCCGCCTGATCCAGGACACCGGGACGACGACCCCGGCCGTGCCGCTGCCCGTCGCGCAGACGGCGTCCTGAGAGTGTCGTTCGTCACCCTGGCCCGCCTTACTTAGGAGGGCCTAAAACACTCGTCCACCTGTTCGTATACGGCGCAGAACCGCAGGTCAGGCAAGCCTCTCCTTCGTTGCGGATCTTTCCGACATTTACCTAATGTCGATGGAAATGCAGCAATAGGAGGGATTTCATGACCATCGAGCTGGAGCGGACGTACACCCCCGAGATGCACCACAGCCACCGTGACGTCACCGGCGGGTGGCTGCGGCCGGCGGTGTTCGGGGCGATGGACGGGCTCGTCTCCAACTTCGCGCTGATCGCCGGTGTGGTGGGGGCCTCGGGTCCCGGGCGGGGCGCCGTGCTCGCCGGGTTCGCCGGGCTGGTGGCGGGTGCGTGCTCGATGGCGGCCGGCGAGTACACGTCGGTCAAGTCCCAGACGGAGCTGATGCGCGCCGAGATCGCCGTGGAGCGGCGCGAGCTGGCCCGCAACCCCGAGGGCGAGCGCGCCGAGCTGGCCGCGCTCTACCGGTCCCGCGGGCTGGAGCCGGAGCTGGCCGAACAGGTCGCGGCCGGGCTGTCGGCCGATCCCGACCAGGCTCTGCGGGTGCACGTGCGCGAGGAGCTCGGGGTGGATCCTGACGACCTGCCTTCGCCGAAACTGGCGGCCGTCTCGTCGTTCTGCGCGTTCTCCGCCGGGGCGCTGGTGCCGCTGGTGCCGTTCTTCTTCGGGGCGTCGGGGCTGGCGCTGGCGGTGGTGCTGAGCGTGCTCGCCCTGTTCGGGTTCGGCGCGGTCGTGGCGCACCTCACGGCCCGCCCGTGGTGGGTGGGCGGCCTGCGCCAGCTCGTGCTCGGCGTCGGCGCCGCCGCGGTGACCTTCGGCATCGGCCACCTGCTCGGCGTCGCCGTCTCCTAGACCCAGCCGTCTCCTGATCCAGCCGTCTCCCGGCCCAGCCGTCTGCTGATCCATGCGCGGAACCCGGCTCCGGCAAAGAGTCCGCTCCGCCATGCGCGGAATCGGAACCTCCGGGTATGCGGATACGGGACGATGGCGTGATCGGTTTGTGACGGCCGCGAGGAGGGCGACGTGAACGGCGACATCACCCAGAGCCAGGAGTGGGCGGCGCTGGAGAAGCACCATGGTGAGCTGGCGGGCATACACCTGCGCGAGCTGTTCGCCGACGACCCCGGCCGGGCCGGCCGCATGACGCTGACGGCGGGCGACCTCTACCTCGACTACGCCAAGCACCGCGTCACCAGTGAGACCGTCGGGCTGCTGGTGCGGCTGGCCGAGCGGGCGGGGCTTCGCGAGCGCATCGAGGCCATGTTCACCGGCGAGCACATCAACGTCAGCGAGGATCGCGCGGTCCTCCACACCGCGCTGCGCGCCCCCGCCGACGCCGCCCTCGTGGTCGACGGCCAGGACGTCATCGGCGACGTGCACGCCGTGCTCGACAAGATGACCGCCTTCGCCGACCGGGTGCGCGCCCAGGAGTGGCGAGGGGCCACCGGGCGACCCATCGCCACCGTGGTCAACATCGGGATCGGCGGCTCCGACCTCGGCCCCGCGATGGCCTACGAGGCGCTGCTCGACTACGCCGACGCCGGCATCGAGGCCAGGTTCGTCTCCAACATCGACCCGGCCGACATCACCGGCAACCTCCGCGGACTCGACCCCGCCACCACGCTCTTCGTGGTCAGTTCCAAGACTTTCACCACGCTCGAGACCCTCACCAACGCCAGGGTGGCCCGGCAGTGGCTGGTCGGCGCGCTGGGCGAGGACGCCGTCGCCAAACACTTCGTGGCCGTCTCCACCAACGCCGCCAAGGTCGCCGAGTTCGGCATCGACACCGACAACATGTTCGGCTTCTGGGACTGGGTCGGCGGCCGCTACTCCTACGACGGCGCCATCGGCCTGTCCCTGATGATCGCCGTCGGGCCGGCCAGGTTCCGCGCGATGCTGGCCGGCTTCCACGCCATCGACCAGCACTTCCGCACCGCGCCTTTCGAGGCCAACATGCCGGTGCTGATGGGCCTGCTCGGGGTGTGGTACGCCGACTTCTTCGGCGCCCAGACCCGCGCCGTGCTGCCCTACAGCCAGCGCCTGCACCGCTTCCCCGCCTACCTCCAGCAGCTCACCATGGAGTCCAACGGCAAGTCGGTGCGCGCCGACGGCGCCCCCGTCACCTGCGACACCGGCGCCATCTTCTGGGGCGAGCCGGGCACCAACGGTCAGCACGCCTTCTACCAGCTGCTCCACCAGGGCACCCACCTGGTGCCCGCCGACTTCATCGGCTTCGCCGAGCCGTACGAGGACCGCGAGGGCATGCACGACCTGCTCACCGCCAACCTGTTCGCGCAGACCTCGGCGCTCGCGTTCGGCAAGACGGCCGAGGAGATCGCCGCCGAGGGCACCGCCGCCGCGGTCGTGCCGCACAAGGTCATGCCGGGCAACCGGCCCACCTCCACCATCCTCGTCCCGAAGCTCTCCCCGTCGACCCTCGGCCAGCTCGTCGCCCTGTACGAGCACGTCGTGTTCGTCGAGGGCACCATCTGGGGCATCGACTCCTTCGACCAGTGGGGCGTGGAGCTGGGCAAGAAGATGGCGCTCGACCTGGCACCCGCGCTCACCTCCGACGAGCCGCAGGCCGCCTTCCCCGACCCCTCGACCGAGCGGCTCGTCCGCGTCTACCGCGAGCTGCGCGGCCGCCCGTCGTGAGCCACCATGAGGGCATGGACATCATGGAGATAGCGGAGAAGTCCAGGGACTCCGCGAACGTCAAGAGGGTGTTCGGCGACCCCGTGCAACACGGCGACGTGGTCGTCATCCCCGTCGCCAGGATCGCCTACGGCGGTGGCGGCGGCACGGGCCAGGGCGAGGACAAGAAGGGCGACAGCGGCAGCGGCAGCGGCGTCGGCTACGGCGTGGCGGCCACCCCCGCCGGGGTGTTCGTGGTCAAGGACGGCGAGGTGCGCTGGCAGCCGGCCGTGGACGTCAACCGCATCGTGGCCGGCGGCCAGATCGTCGCCGTGGTGCTCCTGCTGACGCTGCGCGCCGTCTTCAAGCGCCGCCGTCGCCGCCGTCACTGACGCCCGGGGTCGGCCAGAGACTCCGGGCGCCGCGCTTCCGGTGAAACCGCTCAGTGGGACTCGCGGCCCACCCCGTCGCCGCTCGAACCGGTGAGGAAGTCCAGGTCGACGCCCCGGTCGGCCTGGAGCACGTGGTCCACGTACAACCGCTCCCAGCCGCGTACGGGCCGGGCGTGGCCGGTCATGACCGGCTCCCGGGCGGCCAGTTCGGCCTCCGGCAGGTCCACGTCGAGCCGCCTGGCCGCCACGTCGAGCACGATCGGGTCGCCGGTGCGCACCCTGGCGAGCGGCCCGCCGGCGGCGGCCTCGGGCGCGGCGTGCAGCACGACGGTGCCGTAGGCGGTGCCGCTCATGCGGGCGTCGCTGATGCGCACCATGTCGCGCACGCCCTTGGCCAGCAGCTTGGCGGGCAGCGGCAGGTTGCCCACCTCGGGCATGCCGGGGTAGCCGCGGGGACCGCAGCCGCGCAGCACGAGCACCGACGTCTCGTCCACGTCCAGGTCGGGCGAGTCGAGCCGGGCGTAGACGTCCTCGACGCTGTCGAACACGACGGCCCGGCCCCGGTGGCGCAGCAGTTCGGGCGAGGCGGCGGCGGGCTTGATGACGGCGCCGTCGGGGGCGAGGTTGCCGCGCAGCACGGCGATGCCGGCGTCGGGCAGCAGCGGCTCCGCGCGCCTCCTGATCACGGTCTCGTCCCAGATCTCGGCCCCGGCCAGGGAGCCGGTGAGCGGCTCGCCGGTGACGGTGATCGCGGACGGGTCGAGCAGGTCGGCGACCTCGTTCAGCACGGCCCGCAGGCCGCCCGCCCTGAACATGTCCTCCATCAGGTGCCGGCCGGCGGGCTGCAGGTCGACGAGGAGCGGCACACCGGAGCCGGTGCGGTCGAAGTCGTCGAGGTTCAGCTCGACGCCGAGCCGGCCGGCGATGGCGAGCAGGTGGACGACGGCGTTGGTGGAGCCGCCGACGGCGGCCAGGGTGACGATCGCGTTGAGGAACGAGGCGCGGGTCATCACGTGGCTGGGGCGGCGGCCCTCGCGCACCAGCTCGACGGCCAGGCGGCCGGTGTCGTGCGAGCGTTCCAGCAGTCTGCTGTCGGGGGCGGGGATGCCTGCGGTGCCGGGGATGGTCATGCCGAGCGCCTCGGCCATGCACGCCATGGTGGAGGCGGTGCCCATCGTGTTGCAGTGGCCGCGGCTGCGGATCATGGAGGACTCGGACTCCAGGAACGCCTCACGGGAGAGCGTCCCGGCGCGTACCTCCTCGCTGAGCCGCCACACGTCGGTGCCGCAGCCGAGCGGGACGCCGCGGAAGCGGCCGGTGAGCATGGGGCCGCCGGGCAGCACGACGGCGGGCAGGTCGACGGAGGCGGCGGCCATGAGCAGCGACGGGATGGTCTTGTCGCAGCCGCCGAGCAGCACCACGCCGTCGATCGGGTTGGCGCGCAGCATCTCCTCGGTGGCCATGGCGGCGAGGTTGCGCCAGAGCATGGCGGTGGGCCGGACGTTGGTCTCGCCGATGGAGAGCGCGGGCAGATTGAGGGGGACGCCGCCGGCCGCCCAGATGCCCTGTTTGACGCTGTCGGCGACCTCGTTGAGATGGGAGTTGCAGGGGGTCAGGTCGGAGGCGGTGTTGGCGATCGCGATGTGCGGCCGTTCGCCGTCGAAGGCGTCCCGGGGCAGTCCTCGGCGCATCCACGCGCGGTGGATGTACGAGTTCCTGTCATCGCCCGCGTACCAGTGCGAGCTGCGCAAAACCATAACGGCACCTTAGCCATCGAATCATGGCTAACGGTAGCAATCGTCTACGGAACGTGCCTTGTTCACCATGGCCATAACGGGGGCACTTGTCGGAGCATGGACGACATCGATGCCTATTGGCGTGCGGCCAACTACCTGTCGGTGGGCCAGATCTACCTGCTGGACAACCCACTCCTCACCGAGCCGTTGCGGCGCGAGCACGTCAAGCCGCGCCTGCTCGGCCACTGGGGCACCACCCCCGGGCTGAACTTCTGCTTCGCCCACCTGAACCGCGTCATCCGCGAGCGCGACCAGGACATGATCTACATCGCCGGACCCGGGCACGGGGGCCCCGCCGCCGTGGCGCACTCCTGGCTGGAGGGCTCGTACACCGAGCGCTACCCCGACGTCACGCAGGACGAGGACGGCATGCGCCGCCTGTTCCGGCAGTTCTCCTTCCCCGGCGGGATCCCCAGCCACGTGGCGCCGGAGACCCCCGGCTCAATCCACGAGGGCGGCGAGCTGGGGTACGCGCTCGCGCACGCGTACGGGGCCGCCTTCGACAACCCGGACCTGGTGGTGGCGTGCGTCATCGGCGACGGCGAGGCCGAGACGGGCCCGCTGGCGGCGAGCTGGCACTCCAACAAGTTCCTCAACCGGGAGCGCGACGGCGTGGTGCTGCCGATCCTCTCGCTGAACGGCTACAAGATCGCCAACCCGACGGTGCTCGCCCGCATCCCCGAGGACGAGCTGCTCAAGCTCATGGAGGGGTACGGCTACCGCCCGCACCTCGTGGGCCCGGACCACGAGGAGATGGCGCGCACCCTGGACGAGGCGTTCGAGCAGATCGCCGCGTACCGGGAGGGCGCCGAGAAGCGCCTGCCCATGATCATCCTGCGCACGCCGAAGGGCTGGACGGGCCCGAAGGTGGTCGACGGGCTGCCGGTGGAGGGCACCTGGCGCGCCCACCAGGTGCCGCTGTCGGCGGTGCACGACAACCCCGAGCACCTGGCGATGCTGGAGGAGTGGATGCGCTCCTACCGGCCCGACGAGCTGTTCGACTCCGGCGGGCGGCCGGTCCAGGGCATCCTGGACACGGTGCCGCGCGGCGAGCTCAGGATGAGCGCCAACCCGCACACCAACGGCGGCGAGCTGCTCACGCCGCTGCGGCTGCCGGACTTCCGCGCCCTCGCCGTCGAGGTCAAGGCCCCCGCCACCCAGTCGACCGAGCCGACCCGGGTGATGGGCAGGCTGCTGCGCGACGTCATCGAGCGCAACCCGCGCACGTTCCGGCTGATGGGCCCGGACGAGACCGCCTCGAACCGGCTCAGCGCGGTCTTCGAGGCGACCGACCGGACGTGGGAGGCCGGGCTGCTGCCCACCGACGAGCACCTGGGGCCGGCCGGGCGGGTCATGGAGGTGCTCAGCGAGCACCTGTGCCAGGGCTGGCTGGAGGGCTACCTGCTGACCGGCAGGCACGGCCTGTTCAACTGCTACGAGGCGTTCATCCACATCGTCGACGCGATGTTCAACCAGCACGCCAAGTGGCTGGAGTCGTCGCAGAAGATCCCGTGGCGGCGTCCGGTGGCGTCGCTGACGTATCTGCTGTCGTCGCACGTGTGGCGGCAGGACCACAACGGCTTCAGCCACCAGGACCCGGGCTTCCTGGACGTGGTGGTCAACAAGAAGGCATCGGTGGTGCGGGTGTACCTGCCGCCGGACGCGAACACGCTGCTGTCGGTCACGGACCACTGCCTGCGCTCACGCGACTACGTGAACGTGATCGTGGCGGGCAAGCAGCCGGTGCTGGACCTGTTCGGCATGGACGAGGCCATCGCGCACTGCACGCGCGGGCTGGGCATCCTGCCGTGGGCGTCCACGGACGCCGGCAGCGAGCCGGACGTGGTGCTGGCCTGCGCGGGCGACGTGCCGACGCTGGAGACGCTGGCCGCCGCCTCGATCCTGCGCGAGGAGATGCCGGAGCTGAAGGTCCGGGTCGTCAACGTGGTCGACCTGATGCGGCTGCAGCCGCCGTCGGAGCACCCGCACGGCATGCCGGACTCCGAGTTCGACACGCTGTTCACCACCGAACGGCCGATCATCTTCAACTTCCACGGCTACCCGACGCTGATCCACCAGCTCACCTACCGGCGCACCGGGCACGACAACCTGCACGTGCGCGGCTACAAGGAGGAGGGCACCACGACCACGCCCTTCGACATGTGCATGCTCAACGACATCGACCGCTTCCACCTGGTGATGGACGTGATCGACCGGGTGCCCGGCCTCGGCTCGAAGGCCGCCCACCTGCGCCAGCGCATGTCCGACGCCCGGCTGCAGGCCCGCGCCTACACCCGCATGTACGGCGAGGACGCCCCCGAGATCAGTTCGTGGACATGGCCGCACACATCCTCGTCCTGAACACGGGCTCTTCCTCCATCAAGTACGAGCTGATCGACGCCGAGTCGGGAGCCCGCCCCGCGCGCGGCGTCATCGAGCGGATCCACGAGGGCGAGGGCCTGCTGACCCACCATGCAGGCGACGCTCCCCCGTACCGGAGGAAGTGCGTCTACGCGGACCACGAGCAGGGCCTCGAAGCGGTGCTGGAGGCGTTCCGGACGGTGGGGCCGGAGCTGGACCCGGTGGCGGTCGGCCACCGGGTGGTGCACGGCGGTGAGCGGTTCGGCGAGGCGGTGCTGGTGGACGAGCCGGTGGTGGCCGCCATCGAGGAGCTGGCGCCGCTGGCTCCGCTGCACAACCGGGTGAACGTGACCGGCATCCGGGTGGCGCAGGCCGCCTTCCCCGGGGTGCCGCAGGTGGCGGTGTTCGACACGGCCTTCCACCGGTCGCTGCCGCCCGAGGCGTACACCTACGCGGTGCCGCGCGAGTGGCGCGAGCGGCTGGGCGTGCGCCGGTTCGGCTTCCACGGCACCTCGTGCGCGTACGTGTCCCGCAGGGCGGCCGCGTTCCTGGGCCGCGACCCCGCCGGAGTCAACCTGATCGTGCTGCACCTGGGCAACGGCGCCAGCGCCACCGCGGTCGAGGGAGGGCGCAGCGTCGACACCTCCATGGGCCTGACCCCGCTGGAGGGCCTGGTCATGGGCACCCGCTCGGGCGACGTCGACCCGGCGCTCTGCGCGTATCTGGGCCGGGTGGCCGGGTTCGACACGCAGGACGTGGAGGAGGCGCTCGGCCGCCACGGCGGCCTGCTCGCGCTCGCCGGCACCGGCGACATGCGCGAGGTGCGCCGGCGCGCGGCGGACGGCGACGGCGAGGCGCGGCTGGCGCTGGACGTCTACTGCCGGCGCATCCGCAAGTACGTGGGCGCGTACTACGCGGTGCTGGGCCGGGTGGACGCGATCGTGTTCACCGGCGGCGTCGGCGAGAACGACGCGGCGACGCGGGCCACGTCGCTGGCCGGGCTGGAGAGGTTCGGCGTCGCGGTGGACCCGGCGCGCAACGAGGCCGCGGGCGGCGGCGAGCGGGCGATCTCGCCGCCCGGGGCGGAGGTCGCGGTCCTGGTCATCCCCACCGACGAGGAGTGGGAGATCGCCCGTCAGGCGCTGGAGCTGATCTGAGGGAGGTCAGGAGGTGGCGGCCGTGCGCCGCACGGCCGCCACGATGTCGCTGTTGGGCAGCCCTTTGAGCAGGTACTCGCGGACGCCGACGCGGCGCATCTCGTCGACGGAGCGGGAGTCGCCGTAGGCGGAGAACGCCATCACCCTGGTGGCGGGCGACAGCCGGCGGATCTCCCTCGCCGCCCACGCCCCGCCGCCGGGCATCCGCACGTCGAGGATGGCGACCGCGGGCAGGTGGCGGACCGCCAGCCGCACCGCCTCCCGGGCGTCGGCGGCCACGGCGACCACGTCCAGGTCGGGCTCGGCCGTCAGCACCTCGGTGAGCACCTCGCGGATCAGCGGCTGGTCGTCGCCGATCAGGACGGTGAGCCGGTCCGGCGCGGCGCTCATGACCGCCTCGGCCGCACCGCGGGCACCCAGAACTCCACCGTGGACCCCTCGCCGGGACTGCTGTGGAGCTGCCACCAGCCGCCGGAGATCTCGGCTCGCTCGCGCATCTCGATCAGCCCGAAATGCCCCATCCGGGAGGAGCCGTCGCCCTGATCGGCGAAGCCGACGCCGTCGTCACCGACCTTGACGTGCACGCCCTGGTCGGCGGAGGCGAGCGAGACCCGCACGGAGGAGGCGTGGGCGTGCTTGCGCACGTTGGTGAGGGCCTCCTGGCAGATCCGGAACACGGTGATCGCGGTCTCCGGCGGCGGCTCCTCGTCGAGGTCGGGGACGAAGTCGTAGGTGAGGCCCGCGGTGGAGACGACCTGCTCCAGGTAGCCGGACAGGGTGTCGACCAGGCCGCCGCTGTCGAGGCCCGGCGGGTGCAGGAAGAAGGCGAGGTTGCGCAGGCGGCCGACGGCGGCGTTGACCGTGTCGTTGAGGCGCAGCACGGCTTCGGCGTGGTCGCCCGGCAGCTGGGAGGCCAGCAGTTGCAGGCGCATGCCGACGGCCACCATCGACTGGATGGTGTCGTCGTGCACGTCCCAGGCGATGCGCCGCCGCTCCTTCTCCTGGGCCTGCACCAGGTGGGCGAGGAGCCTGCCGCGCTCGTCGAGCGCGCGCTCGGCGTTGCGGCGCTCGCTCATGTCGCGGGTCACCTTGCCGAACCCGCGCAGCCGGCCCTCGCCGTCGCGCAGGGCCGTGATCACCACGTTGGCCCAGAACCGGGTGCCGTCCTTGCGCACCCGCCAGCCCTCGTCCTCGAACCTGCCTTCGGCGGCGGCGGTCTCCAGGCCGCGGGCGGGTCTGCCCGCCGCGATGTCCTCCGGCGGGTAGAAGATCGAGAAGTGACGGCCGGTGACCTCGTCGGCCGCGTAGCCCTTGATGCGCTGGGCGCCGGAGTTCCAGCTCATGACACGGCCGCCCGGATCCAGCATGAAGATCGCGTAGTCGCCGAGGCTCTGCAGGAGGAGCTGAAGGTCGACGTGCTCGTGCTCGGGCATAGTGCAGCTTCGCACGGCGGTGTCCCTCTGAGGGACCCGCACCCCCTCAATCGGCGGTGGTGACAGCGGTGAGAGGGGCCGCGAGCTCACACCAGACCACCTTCCCGCCCTCCTGGAGCGAGGTGCCCCAGGCGATGCTCAGTTCTTCGACGACGTGCAGCCCCCAGCCGTCGGACGGGCCGGGGCTCCGCGGCCTGGGCAACGCGTCGCTGGAGTCGCCGACCTCGACGCGGATGTGGCCGAGACCGCCGGCGATGCGCAGCACGGGTGCCCCGGCGCCGTGCACGAGGGCGTTGGTGACCATCTCGGAGACGACGAGCAGCACGTCCTCGAAGCGGCCTCGATAGCCCCACGTCATCAGGGTGTCACGGGCGACCTGCCGGGCGACGGAGATGCTGCCCATCTCCTCCGCGAGGTGGTGCTCCACCATGTGCGAGTCGAGTCCCGTGCCCATGGTCCTACTTTCGGCCACCCGAAGCCCGGCCGCGAGACGCAACCGCGCCGACCTTTCTGGTGCTGGTGCGGAACGGGACTGGTGCAGGTGCATCAGTCGAGCAGGCCCTCACGCCGGGCGATGGCCACCGCCTCCAGCTTGGACCGGGCCCCGAGCTTCTCCAGCACCCGCTGGATGTGGTTGCGGGCGGTGTTGCGGGCGATGCCGAGCCGCTCGCTCAGCTGGTCGGTGCTCACTCCCTCGGCGAGCAGGTGGAGCGTCTCACGCTCCCGCCCGGTCAGCGCGCCCCGGCCCGCCCGCCCGCGGCCGGCGAGCTGGTCGAGCACGGCGGGCAGCAGGCCCGGCCCGAACGCCACCCCGCCCGAGGCCACCTCGATCACCGCCGACTCGAGCTCGCGCAGCCCCGACGACTTCACCACCAGGCCCGCGCCACCGGCCTCCACCACGCGCACGGCGATCGCCGGCGTCGCCTCGGCGGTCAGAACCAGCACGCGGGCGCCGGGGGCGGCCTGCGAGATGCGGCCGATGGCCGTGATGCCGTCGCCGTCGGGCAGCCGCCGGTCGAGCACCACCACGTCGGGCAGGTGGGCGCGGGCGTCGGCCACGGCGGCGGCCACCGATCGGGACCTGGCCACCACCTTGATGCCGGGGTCGTGGTCGAGCGCCATCGCGATCGCCTCGGCCACCATGTCGTGGTCCTCCACGAGCAGAAGTCGCACGGGGGCGGGCGGGTGCGGCCCCTGCGAGGGTGACACGGCAGCTCCCCTTTTACCTGCTCCCGACGATTGTCTTCTCCGCACACTACCGTTCACCTGCTATGTCGGTTCCTCTCGGTGCCGACACTATGGGTGGAGATTGGTAATGTTCTCCCGTTGTTTTCGGATCAAGATGGATGGGATACAGCCGTGGAGGTCGAGCAGACGGCGCTGCCGGGGATAGGGCTGCGCCATGAGTTCACCACCCATTCAGGCCGAAGAATCGGGGTGATCTCGCACCGCACGGGGCGGCGTGATCTCGTCATCTACAGCAAGGACGACCCCGACCGGGCCTGCGAAGCAGTCAAGCTCAACGACGAGGAGGCCGACGCGCTCGTCGAGCTGCTCGGCGCCCCGCGCATCGTCGCGCGGCTCAACCAGGCGCACGCCGAGGTCGAGGGCCTGGTCAGCCTCCAGCTGCCGATCCCGGCCACCTCCCCGTACGTGAACAGGCCGATGGGCGACGCGCGCGTGCGGACCCGGACGAACGCGTCGATCGTCGCGATCGTCCGCAACGGGCAGGTCTACGCCAGCCCCGGCCCCGACTTCGTGCTCCTTCCCGGCGACATCGTGGTCGTGGTGGGCAGCGCGGACAGCACGGCCGAAGTCGGCGACATATTGGCTGAAGGCTAGGGCCGGGTGCATCACACAGCGATACTCTTCCTCGAATTCGGGGCCGTTCTCCTCGGCCTGGGCGTGCTCGGAGCGCTGGCGCTGCGCGCCGGCATCTCCGCCATCCCCCTCTATCTGATCGCCGGGCTCGCCTTCGGCACCGGCGGCGTCCTTCCTCTGGCCACCAGCGAGGAGTTCATCTCCATCGGCGCGGAGATCGGCGTCGTCCTCCTGCTGCTGACGCTCGGCCTGGAGTACAACGCCGACGAGCTGGTCTCCAGTCTCAAGGGCAACGCCCGCGCCGGCATCGTCGACCTCGTGCTCAACGCCGCGCCCGGCGCGATCCTGGCGCTGCTGCTCGGCTGGGGGCCGGTGGCCGCCCTGGCGATGGCCGGCGTCACGTACGCGACCTCCTCCGGCATCACCGCCAAGGTGCTGAGCGACCTGGGCTGGATCGGCAACCGCGAGACACCGACCGTGCTGTCGCTGCTGGTGTTCGAAGACCTCACGATGGCCGTCTACCTGCCGATCCTGACCGCCACCCTGGCCGGGCTCAGCCTGCTCAGCGGGGCGATCGCGGTGGGCATCGCGCTGGCCACGGTGACCGTGGTGCTGCTGATCGCGCTGCGGTTCGGCAAGTGGATCGAGGCGTTCGTCTCCAGCCCCAACAACGAGGTGCTGCTGCTGAAGGTCGTCGGCCTGGCGCTGCTGGTGGCCGGCATCGCCCAGCAGCTCCAGGTGTCGGCGGCGGTCGGCGCCTTCCTCGTCGGGATCGCCCTGTCCGGCCAGCTCGCGCACGACGCGCAGGCGCTGCTCGCGCCGCTGCGCGACCTGTTCGCGGCGGTGTTCTTCGTCTTCTTCGGCCTGCAGACCGACCCGACGAAGATCCTCCCGGTGGCGGCTATCGCCGCCGCGCTGGCGCTGGTCAGCATGCTCACCAAGCTGGCGACGGGCATGTACGCGGCCAGGCGGGCCGGCATCTCCAAAGCGGGTCAGGCCCGGGCGGGCATCGCCCTGGTGCCGCGCGGTGAGTTCAACATCGTCATCGCGGGTCTCGCGGTGGCGGCCGGCGCCCACCCCGACCTGGGTCCGCTGGCGGCCGCGTACGTCCTGATCCTGGCCGCCTTCGGCCCGCTCGCGGCCAAGCTCGTCCAGCCTCTCTTCGAAGCCATCGCCAAGCGCGCCTGACCGGCCGCGCGCTCTTCCGTTTCTGTCGGTGGGGTGTGGGAGGTTTGCCTCCGATCATCGAAGGAGGCGGCTGACGGTGGAGTTCACGGACAACGCCGGCGGCGACCGCGTGGTCGTCGCCGGCGAGCGGGTGGAGGCGGGCGCGCGATGACGACACGCGTGACGGCCGACACCACGATCGGCCCCGACGAGTGGGACGACCGCGACCTCGACGGCGAGACCTTCCGGCGGGTGCGGTTCGTCGACCTCGACATGATGGAGATGGCCGACGACGGCACGACCTTCGAGGAGTGCACGTTCAGCAACGTCCGCTTCAACGTGTCGGTCCACGCCGACGCCGCCTTCGTCGCGTGCACCTTCGGGAGCTGCTCGTTCTTCGACGCCGCGTTCAACGGCTGCAAGCTGACGGGCAGCACGTTCTCGGGCTGCACCTACGGGCTGCTCAAGGTCGACGGCGGCGACTGGTCGTTCACCTCGCTGGCGGGCGCCGACCTGCGGGGCAGCACCTTCGACGGGGTCCGCCTGCGCGAGGCCGACCTGTCGGGGGCCGACCTGACGGGCGCCACCCTGCGCCGCTGCGACCTCGGCGGCGCCGCGCTGCGCCGGGCCGACCTGACCTCGTGCGACCTGCGCGGCAGCGACCTGAGCACGCTCGACCCGTCGGCGGTCACCCTGCGCGACGCGACCGTCGACCCCCACCAGGCCACGATCATCGTCACCAGCCTGGGTCTCCAGGTCCTCCCCTGATCCGGTGTCAGGGGCGGCCGTCGAGGCGGTCGATCCTGGTGCCGAAGGCCCCGCCGGCCTCGGCGATGAAGTCGGCGGGGAAGCCGCGGGTGAAGGGCGCCGCCTGGGCGAGGCGGTCCATGGCCTCCTCGGGGAGGGTGACGTCCGCCGCGGCGAGGTTGTCGGCGAGCTGGCCGGGGGTGCTCGCGCCGACGATGGGGTGCACCACGCGCGAGCGGGCCAGGGTCCAGGCGATCGCCACCTGCGACGGCGTGACCCCCAGGTCGTCGGCCACGTCCATGACGGCTCTGGCCGCCGCGTGCTCGCGCTCCGTCACCGACCCGGGCTCGATCCTGGTGGGGGTCTCGGGAGCGGGGCCGGCGGTGTACTTGCCCGACAGCACGCCTTGGGCGAGCGTCGCCCAGGCGGCCACCGTCAGCCCCGACTCCTCCGCCATCGGCAGCAGCTCGCGCTCGACGTCGCGCCACAGCAGGCTGTAGGGCACCTGCAGGCCCGCGAACGGCGTCCATCCGCGCCACTCCGCCAGCGTGTTGGCCCGGCTCACCACCCACGCCGGCGCATCCGATATCCCGACATAGAGCACTTTGCCCGCTCGTACCACGTCGTCGAGGGCCCGCATCGTCTCCTCCAGCGGCGTGTGCCGGTCCCAGATGTGCACCCAGAGCAGGTCCACATAGTCGGTGCGCAACCGCCGCAGACTCCGCTCCAGGGAGAGCACGAGGTTCTTGCGGTGGTTGCCCGCCGCGTTGAGGTCGCCGGCGTCGCGGGTCAGGGTGTACTTGGTCGCCACCACGAACCGGTCCCGCCGCCCTTCCAGCACCTCTCCGACCACGCTCTCCGACTCGCCGTAGGCAGAGGCCGTGTCGACGACGTTGCCGCCCGCGTCCTCGTACAGGCCCATCATCGCGCGCACCCCGGGCGTCACCGCCCGCCACGTCATGGCGCCGAGGAACAGCTCCGACACCCTCAACCCGGTACGCCCGAGCAACCGGTACCTCATGGCCGACTTCCCTTCACTCGTCATTCCGTACGGGGTCCACCATGGCGGGGCCGCCGGCCGGGGAGGGAGACCGGGCGGAGACTGGCCCTGACAGGGCCACGATGCGCGGGCGCCGTCCCGCCTAGACTGCCCTGCGTGAGCGGGAACGAGCTGGCCGCCTACCTGCGCGGCCTCCGGGAAGCGGTCAGACCGGGCGACGTCGGCCTGCCGGAGGGGGCGCGGCGCCGCACCCCCGGGCTGCGCCGGGCCGAGCTGGCGACGCTGGCGGGCATCAGCGTCGAGTACCTGACCCGGCTGGAGCAGGGGCGCGACCGCAACCCGTCCGCCCAGGTGCTGGGGGCGCTCGCCGACGTGCTCGGGCTGAGCTTCGAGCAGCGGTTGCACCTGCGCCACCTGGCCAAGATGGCCGGCGGCGACGCGCTGCTCTGCTCCGCCGTCGCGTCCTCCCCCGCGCGCACGGTGCGGCCCACGCTCCGTGCGCTGCTCGACCGGCTGGAGCCGGCCCCGGCCGTCCTGCTCAACCGGCTGGACGACGTGCTGGCGCACACCGCCGGCTACGCCCTGATGGTGGCGGCGCTGGGCGTCCTCGACGACGATCAGCCCAACCTGGCCCGCTACGTGTTCACCGACCCCCGGGCGCGGGCCGCCTTCCCCGAGTGGAGCGCGGTGGCCGCCGGGCGGGCCACCGCCCTGCGCCTGGCCGCCGCCATGGGTGACGCGCGGGCCGGACACCTCGTCGAGGAGCTGACGATCACGGCCGGTGCGGTGTTCACCGAGCTGCTCCACGCCCCGCCGGCGCCGCCCGCGACCCCGTACCGCGAGCGGCTGGCCCATCCGGGCGCGGGCGAGCTCCGGCTGGTCGTGGAGTCCCTCGACCTGGCGGACGCCGACCAGCGGCTCGTCGTGTACCTTCCCGCCGACGAGACCACGGCCGCGGCCCTGGACCACCTGACCGGCCGCCAGCCCGGCGCCCTCCACGCGGTCACCGCCTGACCCAGGGAGCCGCGGGGAATGCGCGTGGTCAGGCGGGCGGGGCCAGGTGTCCGGCCGTGCGCCGGAGGGACGGAAGGTCCGCCAGGACGGTGGCGGCGCGGGCCTGGCGGGCGGCGGGGGTGGCCGCGCCCAGGTCGGAGAGCAGTTCGAGGAGGGTGTCCTCGGGGGCCGGCCGACCGGCCGCCGCGAGCTTGAGCAGGCAGCGCGCGTAGGTGGCCACCAGCCAGAAGACCGCCTCCCGGTGCAGACCGGCGTCGATGAGGGCGCGGCTGCCCCCGACGGCGATCGGCCGGGCGGCGGCGGTGATGTCGGAGTCGAAGCGGTAGCCGGGGGCGTCCACCCGCGCGGCCGTGTCGAAGAGCCGCTCCAGCCCGTCCAGATGGCGCCGGACCCGGCCCGGGGTCATGGTGGCGCAGCCGAGCAGGTCGAGGAGGTGCTCGTGGCGGTCGGCGAGGCCGCGGCCGGCGAGCAGCTCGCGGGTGGCCGCGTACCGGCGGCGGACGGTCGGGTTGCGCAGCCCGGCGACCAGCAGGACGTGCGCCGTCACCCCGGTGCCGAACAGCCACGCGTTCACCTGGTCGGGCAGCGGCCCCGGCGAGCCGGCGCCGGCCAGCCGGGCGCGGACCGTCTCCAGGGCGTGGTCACAGCGGGCCAGCACCCAGCGCCGCCCGGCGAACCGGCGGGACACCTCGCGGCCGAGGTCCGACAGCCGCCCGGTGGGGTCGGCCAGCACGCCGGGCCGGTGGAAGGCGCCGGCCAGGTGGTAGTCGCGCAGCACGGCCTCGGCCGACTCCACCCGGGTGGCGGGCAGGAACGACACGTCCAGGAGCGCTCCCCCGTACCGGACCTTGCGCCCGTGCCCGGCGGGCTCGTCGAGCACCACCATCACGTCCACGTCGGAGTGCGGCGGCAGCGCGGAGCCGGGCGGCGCCCACAGCGCCGAGCCGGTCAGGAACGCGCCGCCGAAGCCGGGCAGGCGGGCGCCCTCGTCGCGCACCCACCGGCGGGCCGTTTCCACGGCTTTCCCCACGCGCACGCCCGCCATCGTACGGGAGGTACGGCGCTCGCACCTGAGGGTAGGTTCGCGGCGGGCGGTCATGGGCAGCGAGTTGACATGAACGTGGCGGATCCCGAGCTGGAACGCCTGGTGTGCCAGGAGCTCACAGACGCCGGATTCGCCGTGGCGCCGTCCCGCAAGCCGAGCGACGGCGGGCTCAGCGTGTGGTGCGACCCGGAGCGCGGCGTGGTGGTGCGCTGGAGCGTCCCGTCCGGTGACCCCTCCCGTCACGACACCATCCGCACGGCCGTCCGGCTCGCGTTACGCACGATCCTCGGCGCGGCCGGGTTCGAGGTGGCGGAGGTGTCCGGGCGGGCGGAGCTGGTGGTCACCGCGGCGGGCCGCCCACCGCGTGAGGACGGCGCGAAGCCCGGGCTCACGACGCCATGACGCCGCGTCCCTCCGTGGCGGCCGGCCTGCCGATGACTTCCTGCCACCCTGGCGGTCATATCAGCGTTAAGGTGACAGACATGCAGAAGATCGTGCAGGACATCGCCGACGAGCTGGTGGCGTCGGGCGCGGAGCGCGGGCTGCAGGTGGCCGTCTACCGGCGGGGAGAGCTGCTCGCGGACGTGGTGGCCGGGGTGGCGGACGCGGCGACCGGGCGGCCGTTCACGTCAAGCACCCCCGTGTACGCGACCTCGACCGGCAAGGGCGTCACCGCGGCCGTGGTGCACGTGCTGGCCGAGCGGAAGGTGTTCTCGTACGACACGCCGATCGCCGAGCTGTGGCCGGAGTTCGGCGCGCGCGGCAAGGAGCGGGCGACGATCCGCCACGCCCTCTCCCACCAGGCCGGCGTGCCCGGCGTGCCGGAGGCGACCACGCCGGAGGACCTGTGCGACTGGGACCTGATGTGCGCGGCGATCGCGGACGCCGAGCCGTGGTGGGAGCCGGGCACCCGGTGCGGCTACCACCCGCAGACCTTCGGCTACCTGCTGGGCGAGGTGGTGCGCAGGGCCACGGGCAAGCGGATCTCGCAGGTGCTGGAGGAGGAGGTCGCCGGGCCGCTCGGCGTCTCGGGCGAGCTGTTCTTCGCCGTGCCGGAGGCGGAGCTGGACCGGCTGGCGCGGATCGAGGAGGTCGCCCCGCCGGTGACGCCGCCGCCGTCGCTGCGGAACGGGATCCCGTTCTTCCGGGTGGTCGGCGGCTACACGGCGGCGCCGATGGCGGCCATGCCGGACGCCGGATTCAGCAACCGGCGCGACGTGCTCACGGCCGAGATCCCGGCCGGCGGCACGATGACCGCCCGTGCGGTGGCGCGTGTCTACGACGCGCTGCTGACGGGCGAGCTGGTGCCGCCGGCGCGGCTGCGCGAGCTGTCGGCGCCCGCCGTGCGCGGCCTCGACGAGGTCACCGGCGTCGAGGCCGCGTGGGGGCTGGGCTACGCGATCGGGCTCACCCCGGGGCTCGCCGCGCCCACCGTGTTCGGCATGCCGGGCAGCGGCGGCACGGTGGCCTTCGCCGACACCGAGACCGGGCTGGCCGTCGGGATCCTGAAGAACCGCATCGGCGACTTCGCCACCGTGGACCGGATCGGCTCGGCGGTGCTCAGCGCAGCACCCTGACGTACCCGTCGCCGATCGGCTCGGTGTCGCCGAACACGTGCAGGTCCTCGCGGAACACGTCCAGGTAGGCCGCCTTGTCGTGGAACGTCCCTGACAGCGCGTCACCGTAGTCGATCAGCTCGCCGTGCGCGTGCCTGCGCGGCTCGTACCCGGTCTCCAGCCCCTTCTCCAGCAGCGCCGGGTCTCCCTCGGCGGCGCAGATGATCCCGGCGAGGATCTCGGCGTCGTGCATGGTGTAGCTCATGCCCATGCCGGTCATCGGGTGGCACGCGAACGCGGCCGAGCCGAGCAGGGCGGCGTTGCCCTTGTGGTACACCGGCACGCGCATCGCCGCCACGGGGATCTTCTGCCAGTGCGCGGGGCCGAGGACGTCGTAGGCGTCGTCGTTCTCGGTGACGAACTCCTTGAGCGCGTCCACGAGCAGGCCGTGCCCGAACACCTCGTCGTCGTCTTCCAGCGGCAGGCCGACGAACACGCGGGCCTGCTCCTCGTTGACCGGATACAGGTAGCTGAACCAGCCCTCGGAGTTGAAGTAGAGCCGGTTGAGCCGGGCGACGCTGGCGGTCAGCGGCACGGTGGCCACCCGCAGCATGTGCGGGTAGGAGGTGGTCTCCTTGGTGATGCCGAGCTCCTGGCGCACCATCGAGCGGGTGCCGTCGGCGGCGATGACCACCCCGGGCCGCAGCTCGCGGCCGTCGGCCAGGACCAGCCGGGCCACCCGGTCGCCGTCGCGCTCCAGGCTCTCGATCCGCGAGTCGAACCAGAACTCGACGCCCTCCATCGCGCAGGACGAGTAGATGACCTCGACCAGCTCGCGGTAGGGGCGGATGAGGAAGCCGTCGGGGTAACGGCATTCCTGGATCGGCTCGCCGTCGTGGTAGTAGCGGACGATGTCGCGTTTGAGCGAGTGCCGTTCCACCAGGCTCCCCAGCCCGTGCCGGGCCAGGACCGCCATGCCGGGGCGTTTGACGAAGTCGGCGCCGGCGGCCGGGATGGCCGTGCCCTGCTCCACGACGACGACGCTCCGGCCGCTGCGGCCCAGTAACAGGGCCAGGAAGCAGCCGCCGAGACCGGCGCCGACGATCGCTACGTCGCAGGATGTCGTCATTGCCATGATGAGAGCCCTTCTGGTGTTCTTGCGAGACGCGTGCCCCCGTGCACGCGGGGTTGCGAGCCGGGCCTCATGGCGTGGGCCTGGCCCCGCCCCAGCTGGGGCGGTACCGCCGGGACCGCGGCGTGGCCGGGGTCGGCGGCGGGCTGCGGGGGCAGCAGCGCGTCGGCTTCGGCGGCGACCGTGGCCAGCTGCATGCGCAGCTCCAGCAGCATCTTGCGGGGCACCAGGACCATGACCTCGCCGGTGGCGTGCGGCATCCGCAGCATCTTGATCAGGGCGAGCGTGCCGACCAGCACGGAGACGGCCACGCACACCGCCAGCGCGCTGGCCAGACCGCCCATGGGGCCCACCATGAAGGGATGGCCGATGACGACCGACACGGTGGCCACGCCGACGGCGCCGCCGACCATGCGGGACATGACGGCCGCGCCCACCGCGGAGGCGTACTGGTGCGGCTGGGCGGCCAGGGTGGTGGCCATGGAGGTGCCGGGCGCGAGCGCCCCCACCCCGACGCCCACGCCGACGCTCGCCGCGAGCCCCCACAGCGTGGGACCGCTCTGCGCCAGCGCCACGACACAGGAGCCGCCGCACGCGGTGGCGCCGACGTAGATGAGCCCGTACGGGCCCAGCTTGCGCACGACCTTGCCGCCCAGCCACGCGGTCACCGCCACGGCGACGGAGGTGGGCGTCAGCCACAGCGCGACCTCCAGCATGGGGAAGCCCAGGTGCAGGAGGTAGAGCGGCTGCAGCGCGAGCAGGCCGTACGACAGCACGCCGAATCCCCAGGTCGCGAGCCAGCCCCAGGCGAAGCCGGGCCGCCGCCAGAGCGTCAGGTCGACGGCGGGCACCCGGTGCCGGCGGGACCGCAGGAGCGACAGGACCAGCAGGACGAGCGCGCCGGCGGCCAGGTAGGCGCACACCACGCCCCACGAGGTCGCCTTGGAGATGGCCAGGACGATGGCCCCGATCGAGGCGGCCAGCAGGACCGCGCCGAGCATGTCGGGCCGCGTCCGGGCGCCGCTCCGGCCGGCGGGCAGGCCGGGCGGCAGCCAGGTGGCGGCGAGCAGCAGGAGCATGCCGACCACGACGACCGGCGCGAACAGCGCGCGCCAGCCGAACCCTTCCGCCAGCCAGCCGCCGCCCGCCTGCATGAGCAGGCAGCCGACGCCGGACGCGGAGCTCCACAGCGCGATGGCGCCGCGCCGCTGGTGCTCGGGCAGCTCGCCGAGGAGCACGGCGAGGCTGGCCGGGATCATGGCGGCGGCGCCGACCCCCTGCACGGCCCTGGCCGCGAGGACCATCGGCCAGTCGGGCACGGTGAGCGTGGCGAGCCCGCCGAGGACGAACACCACGAGCCCGATGATCAGCACGCGGCGGCGGCCGAACAGGTCGGCCCAGCGTCCCGCGGTGGCCAGCAGGGCCGCGATCGGCACGAACGCGGCGCTGGTCAGCCAGAGCAGGTCGTTCAGCGGCAGGGCGTTCCCGGCGTCGCCGTGCTGCATCAGGCCGACGGCGAGCGTGGTGGCCGTGGTGTCGGCCATGACGGTGAACATGACGCCGGCGCCTACCAGCCGCAGCAGCGTGCCGCGCCCGCGTGCGGGCTTTCGCGTGACCGGGTATGAGCCCGTCTCGACGACTGGCGACTGACGCAACGTGGCCACCTCCATGAGAGCCCGGATGTCGTTCCCGCCGCCCGGCGCGCCGGGCGGCGGTCGTGCCTTCCCGTCCCCGCCGCCGTCAGGCGCTGTAGCGTCCCGGCGACACCAGTCCGTACGGGTCCAGCGCGCCCTTGAGCCGGTAGAGCATGGACAGGGTCGCCGTCGAGGACTGGGCGTAGACGTCGGCGGCGGCGTTGTCGATGTCGGAGCGGTAGATGGGGCAGCCGTAGCCGCGCAGCAGGCCGTTGGCGTCCTGGCGCAGGCGGTGGGCGCGGGCCGGCGCGTCCGCCACGCCCCGGTCGAAGAAGATCTGGATGACGCCGTTGGCGAGGTTCCTGCTGACCATGTTCCACTCCATCATCGCCGCGGTGCCGTTGCACTCGACGGCCGCGCGGAGCACGGTCAGGAGGTTCTCGGTGGAGATCTCGTCCATCGGGAGCTTGGGCAGCAGCACGAGGAAGCCGATCTGGCCGGCGTCGACGTCGTCGCAGGAGGTGACGCCGAGCGCGTTGTGCACGCTCAGGCAGTTGGGGATGCCCTGGGCCATGAGCGCCCGCGGGTAGAGGGGGTCGTCGGGGCTCACCGCCGCGGCGTCCAGGACGCGGAGCCCTTCGGCGCCCTCGACCTCCAGCAGGTGCTTGCGCAGCAGGTCCTCGGCCAGGCGGACGGTCTCGCCGCTGCCGAGCAGCGGGCCGACGATGGTGAGCAGTTCGGGGTCCACCCCGTCCGGGAGCATCCAGCCGCCCCGGCTGGGCGTCAGCGACAGCTCGCGCACCCGCAGCAGCCCGTCGGCGGGGTTGCCGTTGCGCAGGAACGAACCCACCGCGCCCACGGCCCGGCCGGCCTGGTCGCGCGGGATGCGGGCGTGCACCAGCCCGATGGCCTGCGGGCGGGGCACCAGCGCGATGACGCCCGCGGTGATGATGCCGAGGTTGTGCTGGACGAAGGCGCCGGTCAGGTCGGGACCGGCGACGGCGCCGCGGTAGCGGCCCCAGTGGTCCAGCCCGCCGGTGCTGACGAGGCTGCCGTCGGCGAGCACGGCCTCGAGCCCGGCGAGGTCGTGCACGCGGGAGCGGATCGAGCCGTCGCCGCGCTCCAGCGCGTTGCCGACCACGGAGGTGTCGGCGCACGAGGAGGTGACGTTGAGCATCCAGTCGGTGTCGCGCAGCTCCTCGGCGAGCTGGCGCTGGGTCACTCCGGGCTCGATGACGGCGAAGCCGTTCTCCAGGTCGAGGCTGCGGATGCGGTTCATGGCGCTGAGGTCGACGACCACGTTCTCGTCCTTGGCCGGCACGCCGGAGCCCATGCCCCAGTTGCGCCCGGTGCTCAGCGGATATAGACGACGCCCCTCGACGGCTGCCCGCCGCACCACGGCGCGTACCTCGTCGACGTTCTGGGGCCGCGCGACGCCCGCGATCATCCGCGCGCGGTGTGCTCCGACGTCGCGTACTGCTGACGCCAGTCGCGTGTGACCTTGCATGACACTCCTTGGTGAGCCGAGACATTCCCCGCGGGTCGCCGGCCGCTTCGCCGGGTCTCCCCCCTCATTGGTTCGCGATCAGGCGGTGCGCTTGAGCAGGTCGTCGATGGAGCCGATGGCCCTGTTCGATATCTCCCGGATCTGCCACAGCCGCTCGGTGACCTGGGTGTCAGGCTCGATCGGCTCGGGTGCGGCGATCTCTTCCAGGTGGTCGTAGACGGCCAGACGCGGCTTGGGCGGCTGCCGGTCTCCGTCGTAGGGGTGGCGGTAATCGGGGTGGACGTGCATGGCGGGGCTCCTACCGAACGGGTTCTGGGTCGCGGTCGGCCGTGACGTCGGTGCGGCGCCGTCGGGGGTAACGCTCATCTCGCTGGTCACCTCCCCTTTCAGGACATCCGCGAAGTGCTCTGTAAACCCTGAACTACTTGTTCACGCCCTGATCCTGCCATTTACCGTCAAGCTGTCAACTGCTACTTAACGAATGCGTTGGAATGCCCCCGTGGGTCACAGGGCGGCTCGCAGGAACCTTCAGGCGCGCCGGTCAGCCGGCGTGGAAGACCGCCCGAAACCGTTCCGGTAGTGCTCGGAAAGGGGATCTCGGCCACGGAAGGGGGCCGCGGGCGAGCCGTCCGCCATGTAACCCGAAGGTCAGGCGCGGCTACCCTGCGGGAGGGTAAGAGAGCAACCACGGAGTAACGGGTCGTGACAGCCCGCAAGCGGGATCAGGCCCGCCCGAATTCGGGGGTTTCGTTGCGCTATGTGAGTTCTTTCATCATCTGAAAGCGAGGGCGCGACCGTGCGCCCTCGCCTGAAAACCGCGCGAAAGAGGGCGTCAGCGCCCGCGTCGGTCGTCGCGCTCGTCGCCCTCGTCGATGGTCGTGCCGTCCCGGTCGACCTCGAAGCGCTCCTTGCGGACCTCCCCCTGCACCGTCTCGTCCTTGCGGACTCTCTCCTTGTGCAGGCGCACGCGCTCGACGGGCCGGGTCTCCTTGCCGACGACCGGGCGCTCCTCGTACAGGGTGATGGACTCCTCGTCCTCCTCCAGCTCGCGCCCCTCCAAGGGCTGGCCGCCGGAGATCGGCTCGCGCTCGATCACGACCTCGTCGTGCTCCAGCGGGATGCTCTCCTGGACGTTCTCGCTGTCCACGTACTTGCGCAGCCGGACGTGGCCGGCCTCCCTCGTCTCCTTGCCGACGTGCATCGTCTCCTCGGAGCGGGTCATGTCGACATCCCGCTCGGTCCCCCGCGCGCCGCGCCGCTCGGGCGCGGGCCCGGTGACCTTTCCGGTCATCCCGGCGGTCGTTCCGGACGTTCCGGTCGTTCCGGTGGTCGTTCCGGTCGTGCCCTCGGGCTTGCGCTGGCTGGGGATGGTGGACGGCTGCATGCCGTAGTAGCGGTAGAGCCCGGCCTCCTCCTCCAGGGTCAGGTGTTCGTCCACGTCGATGCTGGGCGCGCCCTTGATGATCTCCTTGACGAACGGGACGCGCAGTTCGTTGCCGGACCGGCGCGAACCGGTCAGCGGCACGAAGTTCTGCTTCATGCCGAACATCCCGGTGCGCACCGTGACCCACTCCGGGTCCCCCGTGCGGTCGCTGAGGTAGACCTGGCCGACCCTGCCGACCCGCTGACCATCGGAGTCGATGACATCGCAGTCGAAAAGGCTCCGGATCTCTGTCTGCATAGCCACGACGATTCCCCCGAATTGTTCGTTCTGACGGCCGCTTCGCCGGACCGACAGGTGGCTCAAGACGGGCAAATACCCCCATACCTGCACAAACGCACGCTCACCCGGGATGTTTTGCGTAATTCGGGGTTGACGCCTCAGGAGTTCTCCGGGGCCGGGGCGCCGCTGTCCGGCGCCGGCGCCTCCCCGCCGGGGATCTTGCCGATCTCGTCGAGATGCATCTCCAGCGCCGGGAGCGCCTTCTCCGCCAGCTGCTTCACCTGGGGCGACGTGCCGCTCTGGATCTCGGTCTGCGTGGCGGTGATGGCCTTCTCGTGCGCCTTGCGCATGGCGATCAGGAACTCCTGGTTGAAGTCGGCGCGCGAGGCGTCGCGGAGCCCGGCGATGACCTTCTTCTGCTCGCCCGAGGTGTTCTTGGGCAGGCTGACGCCGAGTTGCTCGGCGGTCTTCACGACCTCCTGATCGAGCTTGGTGTGGTCCTCGACCAGCATCGTGCCCAGCCTCTGGACCGCCTCGGAGGTGCTCTTGTGCTGGGCCAGGTCCCCCGCCTGGATCTCGGCCATGTTGCCCTGGTGGATCTCCCGGAGCCAGATCCGGTCCTGGTCGGAGGGCTGAGCGGGAGAGGCCGTCCCCGGCGAGGCCGCGGTGGGCGAGGCGGGCGTGGCGAGCCCCGCGGACGTGCTGGGGCCGCTGTTGCAGCCGGTGACGGCGGTCACGGCGGCCAGGAGCAGGGCGAGGTACGGGCGCGGAACGGACATGCTGAATCCCCCGACGATCTGTGATGGTGCGTTGACGGAGAGTCATCCAAGCGCGCCCGGCGGGCCCGGCCCGCCACGCCACGCCGGTTCGCCGGTAAAAGTCCCGGCCACAAAGGTTAGGACCCGGACAGACCGGGGAATGGCAGGCGACTCATGTACGTCGAATCCGAGGAGGAGCCGTAGTGCTCACCCTGACAGCTAATGCAGCCCAGGCGATCCGCAATCTCACGGCGGGCGCGCCCGAGCCGGCGCAGGGCGGCATCCGCATCGCCTCCAGCGATGACGACGCCAGCTCGCTGACCCTGTCCCTGGCCACGGCTCCCGAGCCGGCTGACGCGGTCGTGGAGTCGGAGGGCGCCCGCGTCTACCTCGACCCGGTGGCCGCGACGGTGCTGGACGACAAGTCACTCGACGCCGGCGCCGACGACCAGGGGGCGGTGTCCTTCCTGGTGACCGAGCGCGCCGGCTGACACCGCAGCTCGGCACGCCGCCGGGTCCGGCACGGTCCACGTGCCGGATCGGCGGCGTGCCAGGCGGGCGTCAGGCGAACAGCGCGGCCAGGTGGCGGCGCTGCTCCTCGCGCTGGTAGCCGCTCCCGCCCTCGTGGCCGTTCCACGGCCACACCGTGATCTCCTTCGGCCCCTGCCAGTGGTTGTAGGCGGCGAAGACCGTCGACGGCGGGCAGACGAAGTCCATCAGCGCCACCGAATATAGCGCCGGCACCGTGCCCCGAGCCGCGAAGTTGACCCCGTCGAAGTACGAGAGCGTCCGGAACACCTGGTCGGCGGCCTCGCGCCGGGTGGCGAGGAACCGGACCAGCTCCTGGTACGGGTCGCGGTCGGTGATCTCGACGGCCCGGCGGAAGTGCGTCAGGAACGGCACGTCCACGAGCGCCGCCGCCACCGACGGGTGCAGCGCTGCGGTGGCCTGCGCGATGCCGCCGCCCTGGCTGCCGCCTGACACCACGATCCGGCCCGCGTCCACGGACGGGTGGGCCGCCGCCGCGTCGACGGCCCTGACCGCGTCGGCGAACACCCGGCGGTAGTAGTAGTCGTCCGGGTCCATGATCCCGCGGGTCATCATGCCGGGAGCCTGCGGGCCCGCCGCGCCGTGCGGGTCGCCGGTGGCGCCGGGCGACTGCACGCTGGCGCCGCCGTGGCCGCGGGTTTCCATCACGAACACCGCGTACCCGGCCGCCGGCCACATCAGGTGGTCGTGCGGGAAGCCGCGCCCGCCGCTGTAGCCGATGTAGTGCATCACGCACGGCAGCGGGGCCCCGGCGCCGCGCGGGATGAGGAACCAGCCGTTGATCCGGTGCCCGCCCCACCCGGCGAACGAGACGTCGAACGCGTCCACGTGGGCGAACGGCAGCTCGTACGGGGTGAACTCCGCGTCCAGCGCGAACTCGCGGGCCTCGGCGAGCGTGCGGGCCCAGAACGCGTCGAAGTCGGCGGGTTCGTCACGGTCGGGGCGGTAGTCGCGGAGTCGCTCAAGCGGCAGATCGAACAGGGGCACAGATACTCCAACCTTTCGGGATGGAGACATTTCATCGCATCCACGCACATCAGCGCCACAGCGTGCACGATCATCAGGAATCCGGGTAGCTGACCCCCGTGAACGTGCACCTGTTCCAGACTTCCCGCCCCCACCTGGCGCCGGGCATGATCCTCGACGCCCCTCTGGACTACGACGACTTCATCCTGGGGTTCGGCGACGAGACCGAGGCGCGGGCCGAGCTCTTCTTCATCGGCGGCCGCCCGTTGCTGGTCGTCGGGGGTTACATGACCATGGACGGCACCGTCGTCGACGAGCGCATGTGGACCGTCAGCGAGGTGATCGTGAGCGGCGACCGGCGCATCCTGCGCCTGGGGCACCCGCTGGAGTGACCGGCGTCAGGGGTGGTACGGCCGGACGCGCGGCCACCACCCGGGCACGGCGCGGCGGTATCGCTCGTAGTCGGCGCCGAACCTGCCGAGCAGGCGCGGCTCCTCGTACCAGTGCGCGAAAGCGCCCATCGCCGCCCCGGCCACCGCCGCGTACACCAGCAGCCCGGCGTCGCCGAACAGCAGCGCCTGCCCCAGGATCGCCGCCAGGACGCCCACGTACATCGGGTTGCGCACGTGGCGGTAGAGGCCGCCGACGACCAGCCGCCCGGGCGCCGCGATCGGGGCCGGCGTGCCGGAGCCCTCGGCGACGAACCGGACGAACGCGTCCACGACGACGGCCGCCCCGGCCAGGAGCAGCAGCACGCCCGCCACCCTGAGGGGGATCATCCATGCGCCGGGCAGGGGCGAGCGCGGCTCCCAGCCGGAGACCCACCAGGGGCCCAGGCCCGCGACGACGCCCGGGGCGGCGAGGAAGAAGATCGCACTGCCGATCGCGGCTGATGTCCTGCGCATGGCCCACCCCTTATTTCATCACATGATGACTTCTTCGGATCGGCCCGTCAACCCCGGGGAACGCGAAATGCCGCACCCGTCGAAACGGGTGCGGCATTTCGTCCGCACGATGAATCACCGAAGGGAATCCGCCTGCCGGACTTTCGCCACGGCCTGCGGCCGGGCCGGAAAACGAGCGGCGGGTTCATTCCCCTCCGCTACGGGCGACGAGCCCCAGCGGCTTTTTCAGGCGGTCTTCTTCTTCTGGTCGGTGCGCCACCACGGCTCGCTGCCGTTCTCGACGAACGGCCACACCCACCACTTGTTGTTGTGGTGGTGCTTCTTGGCGTAGTAGCCGTGACCCCACTTCTCCTTGTGAGGAGCCTTGTACTTGCCCCAGTCGCCGCGGGCGTGGTCACCGTTGTACGTGTCCCACTCGGCGCGGTCGCCGTCGCCGTACTTCTCCCACTCGCCGCGGTCGCCGTTGTACTTCTGCCACTCGCCGTGGTCGCCCTTGTACTTGCCCCAGTCACCGTGGTCCTGGATGCCGTTGTACGTGTCCCGCTCGCCGCGGTTCCGGTCGCCGTTGTACTTGTCCCACTCGGCGCGGTCGCCCTTGTACTTGTCCCACTCGCCGCGGTCCTCGTTGTACTGCTTCCAGTCACCGCGGTCCTGGTAGCCCTTGCGCCCGTCCCACTCGCCGCGCTCGTCGTCGCCCTTGCGCTTGCCCCAGTCGCCGTCGCGGTCCTTGTGCTTGAACCCGTCGTCGTGGTGGCGGCCCTTGTGCTCGAACTCGTCGTCGTCGACGTCATCGTCGAGGTCGCGGTGGTGGTGGTGACCCTTGTTCTTGAAGAACCAGTTGCCGTCGTGGTGGCGGTGCCCGCAGTTGTGGCAGCCGCGACGGTGCCCGCAGCTGTGGCACCTGTAGCGGTGCCCGCACTTGCGGTGCTTGCAGAGAATCGGCTTCTCGTGCACGACGACGGCGGTACCGGCCACCTGGCCGGTACCGGCGACGGCCTGTGCCGCGGGGAGGAGCGTCGCTCCGGCGGCGGCCGCCGCCAGCGCGAGACCGGCGACCCGCCTGCCGGAGCGGATACGGCTTGCAATGTTCATGGGCGATGGTTTCCGTTCATGGTTCATCGATCTGGAAGCGGGCTCTGAAACGCCTCGCGACAGCCGCGAACATACCCTTGCCGCGAAGCAGGACTATCTCGCCACTCAGCAATACCGGTTCAAAAAAACGCCATTCTAGGGAACCAAAAAGAAGGCGGCCCAAAATGTCCGAATTTGTCCTGGCCTGCTCTTTACAGAATGAGACCCTCCGGCGGGATCACCATTTCCTAACAAGGGATACGTTAACTCCGTGATCAACGCCTGCCGCATTCTCGCGCTCGTCCTGTGCCTCGCTCTCCCGACGGCCGCCCCTTTCATCTCCCCGGCGGCGGCCGACGACGGCTGGGGCGAGGACGAGGAGATCGACCTGCGGCCCGGAGACCGCGGCGAGGACGTCAGGTGGCTCCAGCAGCGGCTGCGCCAGATGGGCTACCTGTTCACCAAGGCGACCGGCAGCTACGACAAGGACACCCGCTTCGCGGTGTGGGCGTTCAGGAAGAGCCAGGGCATGCAGGCCGCGAACATCGTCGACACCGACGTGTGGCGGAGGCTGACCCGGCCCAGGAAGGTTCGCCCGCTGGTGAAGACCGGGTCGGCCAACCGGGTCGAGATCGACCTGCGCCGCCAGCTCCTGACCGTCTACCGCCGCGGCCGGCCGGTGCTCATCTCGCACACCTCGACGGGCGCCGGGGTGCGGTTCTGCCAGGGCGGCCGCTGCCGCGTCGCCGTCACCCCGATCGGCGACTTCCGCGTCTACAAGCGCGCGCCCGGCTGGACGACGGGCCCGCTGGGCTCGATGTACAACTCGCTGTACTTCGTGGGCGGGGTGGCGATCCACGGCGGCCGGAAGGTGCCGTCGTGGCCCGGCTCCCACGGCTGTGTGCGCCTCCCCATGTCGATAGCCGACCGTCTCTACCGGATGGTGACCATCGGGGAGCCGGTGTACGTCAGGCAGGGCCACAAGCTGAAGGGCTAGGCCGCCGCGCCGAAAATCCGTCGAGGGGCGCGGGACCGGCGATTACCGTGTGCCGGATGGACACGGAACGCCTCATCCTGCGCCCCTTCACGATGGACGACGCCGGCGAGCTCGTCCGCCTGCACAACGACCGCGACGTCATGCGTTTCCTCAACGGCGGCAGGCCGACGCCGCGCGAGACGATCGTGCGCGAGACGCTCCCCCGGTTCATGGCGTCGGGGTTCTTCGCCGCCGAGGAGCGGCGCACCGGCGCCTTCATCGGCTGGTTCCACCTGCGGCCGGGCGGCGAGGGCGAGCTGGAGCTGGGTTACCGGCTGCGCCGGGAGTCCTGGGGACGCGGGTACGCGACCGAGGGGTCGCTGCGGCTGATCGAGCGGGCGTTCGCCGAGCTGGGCGCGCGCCGCGTCTACGCCCAGACGATGGCGGTGAACCTGGGTTCGCGCCGGGTCATGGAGAAGTGCGGGCTGCGGCACGTACGCACCTTCTGGGAGGACTGGGAGGACCCGATCGACGGCGCGGAGCAGGGCGAGGTCGAGTACGAGCTGCTCCGGGAGGAGTGGGAGGCGCGACACCACCTGGTGCACTGGTCTGACCAGTGACTAAGGTGCTGCCATGAAGGCATACGAGGGGTTGTTCCGCCTGGACGGGCGGCGTGCGGTGGTCATCGGGTCGGGCAGCGGCATCGGCAGGGAGGCGGCGCTGGCGCTGGCCGCGCACGGCGCGACGGTGGTGTGCGCGGACCGCGACCTGCCCTCCGCCGAGGAGACGGCGTCCCGCTGCGGCGGCACGTCCCTGGCGCTCGACGTGCTGGACGGCGCGGCCGTGCACGCCGCGGGCGCCGAGCTTGAGGCGGACGTGGTGGTGTTCACCGCGGCCACCAACGTGCGCAAGCGGCTGCTGGACTACACGGCCGAGGAGTTCCAGCGGGTCGTCGACCTCAACCTGAAGGCCTCGTTCGAGGTGGTCCGCGCGTTCGGCGCGGGCATGGTGGCGCGCGGCCGCGGGTCCATCATCGGCTTCGCCTCCATCCGCGCCGCCGTCACCGAGCCCGGCCAGGGCGTCTACTCGGCCACCAAGGCCGGGCTGGTGCAGTTGCTGCGCACCGCGGCGGCCGAGTTCGGGCCGCACGGGGTGCGGGTGAACGCGATCGCGCCCGGCGTGGTGGAGACGCCGCTCACCAAGCAGATCAAGGACGACCCCGGCTGGTACGGGGCGTACGCGGCCAAGAGCGCGCTGGGCCGCTGGGCCACCGCCGGGGAGCTGGCGGGCGCGGTCGTCTACCTGGCCGGCGACGCCGCCAGCTTCGTCACCGGCTCGGTGCTGTACGTCGACGGAGGCTGGACGGCGGTGGACGGCCGCTTCGACCCGCCCAACTGACGGCGGACCAGGAGCCACCCGTCCCCGCCGGACGCCTGTCATCCGTCCTCAGGGGCGGATGATGGCCATCCGGGTCACGGTGAGCTCCTCGATCGCGAACCGGGGGCCCTCCCGGCCGACGCCGGAGTCCTTGACGCCCCCGTACGGCATGTTGTCGGCACGGAAGCCCGGCACCTCGTTGACCACCACTCCCCCGGCCTCGATCCGCTCGATCGCGGCGAAGGCGGTGGCCAGCGAGCGGGTGAACACCGAGGCGTGCAGCCCGTACCGGGAGGCGTTGACCGCGGCGAAGGCGGCCTCCAGGTCGGGCACCGGGCGCACGCACACGACGGGGCCGAAGATCTCCTCGTCCCAGGCGGCGGCCCCGTCGGGCACGCCGGCCAGCAGCGTGGGCGCGATGGCGCGGCCGTCGCGCACGCCGCCCGTCACCACCTCGGCCCCGGAGGAGGCGACCCAGTCGAGCACCCGGTCGGAGGCGGCCGGGTCGATGAGCGGCGCCACCCGGGTCTCGGGCAGCCGCGGGTCGCCCACCACCACGTCCTTCATCCGTGCGGCCAGCAGCTCCCGGAACCGCGCCGCCACCGGCTCCTCGACGAGCACCCGCTGCACCGAGATGCACGCCTGGCCGGAGGCGTAGTAGCCGCCGCGCACCACCGCGTCGGCGGCGGCCTCCAGGTCGGCGTCGGCGGCCACCACGAGGGCGGCGTTCGAGCCGAGTTCGAGCAGCACCTTCGTGGGGGCGGCGTTGCGGGCGATGGCGTGCCCGGCCGCGGCCGAGCCGGTGAACGAGACGGCGCCGATCCGCCGGTCCTCGACCAGCGTCCGGCCCACCTCGACGTCGCCGGTGACGAGCTGCACCGCCGCCCGCGGCAGCGCGCCGGACTCGCGCAGCAGGTGCACCAGCCAGAGCGTGGCCAGCGGCGTCGCCGGGGCGGGCTTGACGATCACCGGGCACCCGGCGGCCACCGCGGGCGCGATCTTGTGGGCGGCCAGCAGCAGCGGGTAGTTGAACCCGGTGATGCCGACCACCACCCCGATCGGCCGCCGCGTCCAGAACCCGATCAGGCCCTCCCCCGCGGGCAGCAGGTCCAGCGGCACGGTCTCGCCGTGCAGCCTGGCCACCTCCTCGGCGGCCGTGACCAGCGTGACCAGGGTGCGCGCCACCTCGACCCGGCAGTCGACGAGCGGCTTACCGGTCTCCAGCACGAGCAGCCGCTCGACCTCCTCGCGCCGCTCGGCCAGCGCGTCGTGCGCGGCCATGAGGGCGCGGCGGCGGGCGTGCGACGGCAGCGCCGCCATCGCGGGCGCGACCGCGAGCGCTTCCTCGACCGCCCGCGCGGCCAGCTTCGCGTCCCCGACGGGGGCGGGCATCACCACCGAGCCGTCGTACGGGAAGATCACGTCGGCTTCGGCGGCCGGTTCGACCCATCCGTCGCCGATGGGCAGCCCGGACGGCCACGCATCCTGATATTTCACGCTTTGATCCCCCTTGGTGTGCTTCATGACGTACGCATCGCGCTCGGGAACACGTCGAGATAGGCCGGCGCGCCCTCCCTGCCGGTGGCGGCCAGCACGGCGTGCGCCACGGCCCGGCTGAACACGTCGGCCCCGGCGGCGAGCAGGTCGTGCAGCTCGGCCCCCGGCGGCTCGTCCTCCCCGGCCCGCTCCCCGAACACCCGCTGCTCGCCGCCCGGCGCGGGCAGGGCGCAGGTGGCGACGGCGAAGATCGTGTCGCCGTCGACCATGGTGTGCGCGGGGCGGATGGCGCGGGCCAGGCCGTCGTGCGCGACCGCGGCCAGCTTGGCGCACTGCGCCTTGGTGAGCGTCAGGTCGGTGGCGACGACGCCGATCGTGGTGTTCAGCGAGGTCACCCCGGACGGCCGCCACGCGGCGGTCTCCTCGGCGCTCGGCTCCCGCAGGTGGTCGAACTCGCCGGGCAGCCCGTACCTGGCCCCGGCCAGGGCGCCGCTTCCTGGATCGAGCACCGACCCGGCGGCGTTCACCACAGCCAGCGCGGCGACGGTGGCCCCGGAGGGCAGGATCACGCTCGCGGTCCCCACCCCGCCGGCCAGCCCTCCGGCCACCGCACCCGCGCCCGCGCCGACGGACCCGCTCACATGCCCCGCCGCGCTCACCCCGCACGCCCCTCCAGACGCGGCGCCCGCCTCGCCATCGGCGGCCGAGGCCGAGGTGAAGGAGCCCCGCGCGGACACAGCAGCGCCGCCTGACGCGACGTACGGACCACCGGCGGGGCCGACAGGCGCGACACCGCTCGTCCTGGCCGGCTCGACGTCGGCGGCCGAGGAGGCCCGCGCGGAGGGAGAAGCGCCGGGCGCGGCGTGCAGGGTGCCGTGGCCCGTGACGGGGGCGGCCGGGCGGGCCGGCTTGACGCCGGTGGCCGGGGTCGCCGTGAGAGAGGGAGCGGGGTGGAGGGCGGCGTCGTGGGCGGCTTCGCCGAAGGCGGCGTCCGGGGTGGCGCGGAAGGCGCCGCCGCGGCCGAGGTCGTAGATGACGGCGGCGGGGACGATGGGGACGACGCCGCCCTCGACGGGGAAGCCGACGCCGGCGTCGGCGAGGCGGGACATGACGCCGCAGGCCGCGCTGAGGCCGTACGCGCTGCCGCCGGTCAGGACGATGGCGTGGACGCGTTCCACGAGGTTGCGCGGGTCGAGGAGCTCGGTCTCGCGGGTGCCGGGGGCGGCGCCGCGGACGTCGACCCCGGCGACCATGCCGCCCGAGGGGGCCAGCACGACGGTGGTGCCGGTCCGGTAGCCGCCGCCCGCCCTGTGGTGGTGGCCGACGCGCAGGCCGGCCACGTCCAGCAGGGAGTTGGTGGCACCCGGTGTCACGTCAGGTTCCGGGTGAGGAAGCGCCTGGCCGCCTCGGCGAACACCCGGGTGCAGCGGACGATCTCGTCCACCTCGACGTACTCGTCCGCCTGGTGGGCGATCCACTTGCCGCCCGGGCCGTACACGACGGACGGGACGCCGCCCCAGTGGGTGAGCACGGTGCCGTCGGTGGAGCCGGGGACGCCGCCGTAGACGGGCTCCTCACCGGTGACGTCGCGGTGCGCGGCGGCCAGCGCGGCCACCACCGGGTCGGAGACGGGCACGTCCACCGGCGGCCGGTCCACCAGGATGCTCACCTCGGACGCGATCCCGTCCCAGGCGGCCAGCTCGGCCACCCGGTCGGCGACGTCCTGGTGGCCGACGCCGGGGATGGTGCGCACGTCGACGAAGACGGACGCGGTGGCGGGGATGACGTTGACCTGCTCCTCGCTGCCGGCCCGGACCACGGTCGGGGTCACGTACACCTCGCCCAGGTGCTCGTGGGCGGGGAAGCGCTTCTGCAGCTCGGCCTGGAGCTCGCGCAGGCCGGTGAGCAGCGCGCCGACGGCCTGGACGGGGTTGCGGCCGTGCTGCGGCATCGCGCCGTGCGCCATCTTGCCGGTGAAGTCGACGCGCAGCCGCAGCGCGCCCTTGGCGACGGCGCAGATCTCGCCGGCCTCGGGCTCGGCCACGATGGCGCCGTCGACGTCGGCGGCCAGGCCCTGGTCGACGAAGTGGTGGGCGCCGATCATGAGCCCTTCCTCGTCGGCCAGCGCGCACACCTTGATCCGCCCCGGGAACGGTCCAGCGAGCTGCAGCGCGCGGGTGGCGTAGAGCGTGGCGGCCAGGCCGGACTTCATGTCGGCGCTGCCGCGCCCCCACAGCTTGCCGTCGCGGATCTCGCCGCCGAACGGGTCCACGGTCCACTCCGACAGGTCGCCTTCGGTGACGACGTCGGTGTGGCCCTCGAACATGAGAGTGGGCCCGTCGCCGCCGCCGCCCTCGACCACGGCCACCACGTTCGGCCTGCCGGGGGCGGCCTCGTACACGACCGGCTCCCAGCCCCACTCGCGCATCCTGGCCGCCACCAGGTCGGCGGCGGGCTGCTCGTTGCGGCCGCGCGCCGGGTCGTTGGTGCTCGGGACGCGGACCAGCGCCCGGGTGAACTCGACGACGCCCTGCGCGTCCACTTCGATCACAGCAATCCCTCCAGGGTGGGTACGGCCTGCAGCAACGCCCGTGTGTAGGGGTGGCTTGGCTCGATCCAGATGTCGTCGACGGCGCCGGTCTCCACAATCTCGCCGTCGTTCATGACGGCGACCGTCTCGCACACGTGGCGGACGACGGACAGGTCGTGCGAGACGAAGACGAGGGTGAGGCCGTGCTCGTCGACGAGGTCGGCCATCAGGTTGAGTATCTGCCCGCGTACGGACACGTCGAGCGCGCTGACGGGCTCGTCGGCGACGAGCACCTTGGGCCGGGGGGCGAGCGCGCGGGCGATGGCGATGCGCTGGCGCTGGCCGCCGGAGAACTGGTGCGGGTAGCGGTCGGCGGCCGAGGCGGGCAGCCCGACCTCGTCGAGCAGCTCGGCCACCCGGCCGCCGACGGGCTCGCCGAGCGCGACGAGCGGCTCGGCGACCAGGTCGCGGACGCGCATGCGCGGGTCGAGCGAGCTCATCGGGTCCTGGAACACGATCTGCAGGCTGTGGCGCAGGAAGCGCAGCCGCCGTTCCGGAAGGCCGGTGATCTCCTGGCCGTCGAACCGGATGGAGCCGGCGGTGGGCTTGTCGAGCCCGCACAGCAGCCGCAGCAGCGTGGACTTGCCGGAGCCGGACTCGCCGACGATGCCGAACCGCTCGCCCTTGTGCACGGTCAGCGACACGCCGCGCAGCGCGTGCACGGCTCCGCCCGGCTTGGTGAGCGAGGTGCGGGGCCGTTGGTAGACGCGGGTGAGGTGGCTAACCTCGATCAGCGGGGTGCCAGCATGCGTGGGCATGGCCCTCTCCTGTCAGCGCCGGGACTTTCTCACACGTCACGTCGGCGTGCGGGCAACGGTTGCGGAAGACGCATCCGCCGGGGAACCGGCCGGCGGGCGGGACACTGCCCTTGATGGTGGGCAGGCGGGTGCCGCGCGGCGTCAGCTTGGAGGCGGCCAGCAGGCCTTCGGTGTAGCGGTGGCGGGGCCTGGTGAACACCTCGCGGATCGGGCCGCTCTCCACGACGCGTCCCCCGTACATGACCAGGACGCGCTCGCAGACGGAGGCGACCACGGCCAGGTCGTGGGTGATGAACAGCAGCGCGGGCGCCACCTCGGCGATGAGGTCGAGCATCTGCTTCTGCACGGTGACGTCGAGCGCGGTGGTGGGCTCGTCGCAGATGAGCAGCTCGGGCTCGTTGGCGAGGGCGATGGCGAGCATGACGCGCTGGCGCTGGCCGCCGGAGAGCTGGTGCGGGTAGGCGCGCGCGACCTGCTCGGGGCTGGGCAGGCGGACCCGGCCGAGCAGCTCGACGGCGCGGGCGCGGGCCTGCTCGCGTGGCTTTCCGTGCAGGGTCATGACCTCGGCGACCTGGGCGCCGACCCGCATGAGCGGGTTGAGAGCGGTCATCGGCTCCTGGAACACCATGGACATGGCCCGGCCGCGCAGGTCCTTCAGCCGCGACTCGGGCACGCCGACCAGGTCGCGGTCGCGCAGGCGGGCCCGCCCGGCGGCGGTGACGCCCTCGGGCAGCAGGCCCATCAGCGACAGCGCGGTCAGCGACTTGCCGGAGCCGGACTCGCCGATGAGGCCGACCCGCTCGCCGGGCCCGATCCGGAACGACACGTCGTGCACGAGCTCGGCCGCGTGCGCCCGCACGGTGAGGCCCTCAACGCTCAGCACGGATCCTCCTGAGCTTGGGGTCGAGGTAGTCGCGCAGGCCGTCGCCGAGCAGGTTGAAGCCGAGCACGGCCAGCGCGATGGCCAGGCCGGGCCACAGGGCCAGGCGCGGCGTGGAGAACAGCAGCTCCTGCGACTCCTGCAGCATGCGCCCCCACGACGGGGTGGGCGGGCGGGTGCCGAAGCCGAGGAACGACAGCGCGGCCTCGGCCAGGATGGCGATGGCGAACGACACCGACGCCTGCACGATCAGCATCGAGCCGATGTTCGGCAGCACGTGCCGGAACGCCACGGGAAGGCGGCGGCGGCCGGCGGCGCGGGCGGCGAGGATGTAGTCGGTCACCATGACCTGCATGGTCGCGGCGCGGGCGACCCTGGCGAAGGCGGGCACCGTCGCCACCCCGATGGCGATCATCGCGGTGAGCGTGCCGGCCCCGTACACCGCGCCGAGCATGACGGCCAGCAGCAGCGCGGGGAACGCGAACACCAGGTCGTTGGCCCGCATGACGAGCTCCGACAGCCAGCGCCAGCGGGTCATGCCGGCGATCACGCCGAGCGGCGTGCCGATCAGCGCGGCGATGCCGACGGCCACGATGCCGACGTAGAGGGTGGTGCGCGCGCCCACCATGAGCTGGCTGAAGGTGTCGCGGCCGAACTTGTCGGCGCCCAGCAGGTAGCCGTCGCCGGGGCCGTGCAGCTTGTTGCCCGCGTCCACGAGCACCGGGTCGTGCGGCGTCCACACGAACGACACCAGCGCCATCGCCACGACCAGCCCGACGAGGACGGCGCCGCTGACGAGGCTCGCGTTCAGCCGGCCCTTCATCGTGCCCCCCGCAGCCGGGGGTCGAGCGCCGCGTAGGCCACGTCGACCAGGAAGTTGATCAGCAGGACGGCCAGCACCAGGACCATGACGACGCCCTGGACCAGCAGCAGGTCGCGGCCCGCGACGGCGTTCAGCAGCAGGTCGCCCAGGCCGGGGATGACGAACACCCGCTCCACCACGACCGCGCCGATGAGCAGCGTGGCCAGTTGCAGGCCGAGCACGGTCACCACCGGGACGGAGGCGTTGCGCAGCCCGTGCCGCCACAGCGCGCCCATCCGGCCGCGTCCCTTGGCGCGGGCGGTGCGCAGGAAGTCCTCGCGCATCACGTCCAGCACGGCGGAGCGGACGTAGCGGGTGAGCACCGCGCCCTGCACGAGGCCGAGCGACAGCCACGGCAGCAGCAGGCCGCGGAACCACTCGACGGGGTCCTCGGCCAGCGGCACGTAGCCGCCCGACGGCAGCACCTGGGCCTGCACCGCGAACACGAACACCAGCAGGATGCCCGCCAGGAACGCCGGGATCGCGATGCCCACCTGGCTGAAGGCGCTGATGGCGACGCCGAGCGGGTTGCGGTGGTGCACGGCGGCGAACGTGCCGGCCGGCACCGCGATCAGCAGGGCCACGAGCATGCCGCCGCCCACCAGCACGGCGGTGACGCCCAGCCGGTCGTTGATCTGCTCCCCGATCGGGGAGCTGGTCACGTACGAGGTGCCGAAGTCGCCGGTGGCCAGCCCGCCGAACCAGTCGAAGAACTGGGCCGCCGCCGGCCGGTCGGTGCCGAACTGCTTGCGCAGCTCGGCCACCGCCTCGGGGGTCGCGTTCACGCCCAGCGCCACCTCGGCGGGGTCGCCCGGCAGCACGGCCATGAACGAGAACACCAGCACACCGGCGACCGCGGCGCTCAGGACGAACACCGCGGCCCTCTTCAGCAGGTACAGGATCACTGCTTGGCGAGACCGGTGAAGTCGAAGGACTCGGAGATGGCGTTCTTCGGCAGGCCGGTCACGCCCTTCTTCGCCACGATCAGGTTCGGGAAGCCGAACAGGAAGTCGGCCGCGGCGTCCTCGGACAGCAGCTTGGCCGCCGCCTTGTAGTTGTCGGTCTGCTCCTGCTCGGTGCCCTCGTCGGCGGCGGCGAGCAGCTTGCCGAACTCGGGGTTGTCGTAGCGGAAGTAGTAGGACTTATCGGCGAAGATGCGGATGTCGCGGGGCTCGACGTGGTTGATGATCGACAGGTCGTAGTCGGCCTTGGTGAACACCGAGTCCAGCCAGCGGGCCGGGAACTCCAGCGGCTCGATCTCGGCGTTGATGCCGACCTGGGCCAGCTGCGACTTGACGACCTGCGCGCTGGCGACCGCGTACGGCAGGTTCGGGATGCGCATCTTCACGTCGTACGTCTTGCCGCCCAGCAGCTCCTTGGCCTTGGCGACGTCGTACGGGTAGTCGCCGGTGCGGTCCTCGTACCACGGGTCGGTCGGCGGCACCATCGAGCCGATCAGCTGGCCGCGCCCGGCCCAGGCGGTGTCGAGCAGCGCCTGGTGGTCGATGGCGTGGCGGACGGCCTGGCGCACCTTCTTGTCGTCGAACGGCGGCCGGCCGTTGTTCATGGACAGCACGACCTCGCCGTTGGTGGTGCCCTCGATGGTCTCGAACCGGTTGGGGTCGGCGAACTGCTGCAGCGACTCGGGCGCCTGGACCGCGGAGATGACGTCGATGCCGCCGGTCAGCAGCGCGTTGTTCATCGCCGTGGCGTCCTTGAAGTACTTCAGCGTCACGGACCCGATCTGCGGCTTGGTGCCCCAGTAGCCGTCGTTGGAGTCGAGGCGGATGTGGTCGCCGCGCCGCCACTCGCCCAGCTTGTACGGGCCGGTGCCGACAGGGGTGTTGGCCAGGTCGGAGACGCCGGTGCGGCTGAACATCGCGCCGAGCCGGGTGGCGATCGTGTAGAGGAAGCTGTTGCTCGGCTTGGAGAGCGTGACGACCGCGGTGGCGTCGTCCTTCTTCTCCACCTTCTCCACCACGTCGAGCTGGGAGGTGATCTTCAGCTTCCAGTCGCTCTTCAGCCGCTCGAACGAGAAGACCACGTCGTCGGCGGTGAAGGCCGCGCCGTTGGTGAACTTCACGTCCGGCCGCAGGGTGAAGGTGTAGGTCTTCAGATCGTCCGAGACCTCCCACTTCTCGGCCAGCAGCGGGACGATCTTGCCGTCCTGGTCGAGCTTGACCAGGCCCTCGTAGACGTTCACCAGCAGCGCCTGCGGGATGGCGGCGCCCTCGGTCGAGGTGAAGTCGAGGTTGGCCGGCTCGGCCACGAACCCGACCGACAACGTCTGCGCCTGGGGGGCCTGCTGCTCGCCGCCCGCGGTCTCGGATCCGCCGCCTCCGCCGCAGGCGGCGATGCTCAACAGGAGACCGCCCGCGGCGATCCAGGTCCCGATTCGCCTCATGTCCTTCAGCCTCCTGGCTAGTGCACTGGTCTGACCAGTAGGCTGCACATTGCCAGTCCGCTACGGCTCAGGTCAAGGGGGCTTCAATGGGTGGTCCACGGTTCGAGCCGGTGCGGACCGTACGCGCTTACGAGCGGATCGTGGAGCAGATCGAGGAGGCCGTCGAGACGGGGGCGCTCACGCCGGGCCAGCGGCTGCCGAGCGAGCGCGATCTCATGGCGCAGTTCTCGGTGAGCCGCTCCACGGTGCGTGAGGCGCTGCGCGTGCTGCAGGCGCGCGGGCTGGTCCAGTCGCGGCCCGGGGATCCCAACGGCGCCGAGGTGCAGCCGTTCTCGCCCGCCGCGCTGCACAAGTCGATGACCACGCTCGCCCGGGTGGACGAGCTGTCGCTGGGCGAGCTGGTGCAGTTCAGGATGGTGCTGGACGCGTCGGCCAACCTGCTCGCGGCGCGGCTGCGCACCGACGAGCAGCTCGCCGAGATGGACGCGGCCATCGAGCGGATGCGCCGGGCCGCCGAGGTCAGCTACGACGAGTTCAGCGCCGCCGACGTGGCCTTCCACGACGCGGTGGCGCGGGCCTCGCGCAACAAGCTCATCGAGATCAGCACCGGCGTGGTCCGCTCGATCGTGCTCAACCTGATAGCGGGCAAGATCGCCTCGTCGGACGACCGGGTGGCACTCATGCGGCGCAGCATCCGGCACCACGAGGAGGTGCTCGACGCCGTGCGCGCCGGCGACGGGCCGCTGGCGGCCCGTCTGTCGCGGGAGACGATGTACGACTACTACGTCGACTACGTCCCGGCCGACGAGCGCCCCGCGCTGCGCGCACTGCTGGAAGAGTGAATGGTGCCGGCGGCGCAATCCGGGTAAAGAGTGTTATGTTGCAGCCGTGGCTGGGGAGGAGTCGGTGGCCGAGGCGTTCCTGCGCGAGCCCCGCCGCTACACCAGCCACCAGGTGGCCGAGATGGCAGGGGTGCCGGTCTACCGCGCGCGGCGGTTCTGGCGGGCGCTCGGCTTCGCGAACGTGGCCGACGACGCGGTGGAGTTCACCGACTCCGACGTCGAGGCGCTCAGGACCCTGCTCGGCATGGTCAGCGACGGCCTCTACGACGAGGAGCACATGCTGCTGATCGCCCGCTCACTCGGGCGGGCGACGGCCCGGCTGGCCGAGTCGCAGGCCGAGCTGGGCGCCGAGGAGCTCGACCAGGCGGGGGTGCCGCTGGCCGAGCGGCCCAGAGCCTGGCGCCGGCGGGCCGAGCGGGTGGTGCCCGACCTGACCGGGCTGCTGGTCTACGCCTGGCGGCGCCAGCTCGCCGCCGCCGCGGGACGGCTCGCCGTCCAGGACCTCAGCGCCGTACGGGTCACGGTCGGGTTCGCCGACCTGGTCGGGTTCACCAGGCTGAGCAGGCAGATCACCGAGACCGAGCTGGCCGCGCTGGTCGACAGGTTCGAGGGCCGCTCGGCCGACATCGTCACCTCCTACGGCGGCCGGGTGGTCAAGACGCTGGGCGACTCGGTGCTGTTCGTGGCCGACAAGTCGCACGTGGCCGCCGACATCGGGCTGCGGCTGGTGGAGACGCACGCCAAGGGCCGGGGCATGCCGGAGTTGCGGGTGGGCCTGGCGGCCGGGCCAGTGGTGTGGCGCATGGGCGACGTCTTCGGCACGACCGTCAACCTGGCCAGCCGCCTGACCGCGCTGGCCCTGCCGGGGACGATCCTGGCGGACCCGCAGGCGGCCGAGGAGCTGGAGGACGACCGGGCGTTCCAGCTGAGGGCGGTGGACCGGCTGTCGGTCCGGGGTCTCGGCGAGCTGGTCCCGTTCACCGTGACCCGCGCCTGAGCGCCGCCGGGCAACCGGGCCGTCGTCCCATCGCGTCTGTACCGTCAGCAACGCTCTGATGGGGAGGCGCATCCCGTGGCGGATAGAGCCATGTTTCAGGACTTCGTGGTGGCGCGGTCCGACCGGCTGTTACGCACCGCGTACCTGCTGACCGGCGACTGGGGCCTCGCCGAGGACCTGCTGCAGGAGTCGCTGACCAAGGCGTGGTTCGCCTGGCCGCGGGTGGACGAGCCGGAGCCGTACGTCCGCCGCGTCCTGGTCACCACCTACACCTCCTGGTGGCGCCGCAGGTGGCGGGCCGAGGTGCCCAGCGCGAGCCTGCCGGACTTCCCCGTACGGGATGACGACGCCGGGGAGCGGGCGGAGCTGTGGCGCGCGGTGCGCGGGCTGCCGGCCAGGCAGCGCGCGGTGATCGTGCTCCGCTTCTACGAGGACCTGCCGGTGGCCGAGGTGGCCGCGCTGCTCGGCTGCGGGACCGGCACCGTCAAGAGCCAGACGGCCAAGGCGCTGGCCAAGCTGCGGGTGAACGAGTCGATCATGAAGGAGCTGCGGTCATGACCGTTCAGGATCTCCGGGACGCGCTGCGCGAGCGGGCCGACGGACCTTCTCCGGCGAATCCGTCGCGCCACGAGCAGGTCCTGGCGCGCGTCCGCAGGGCCCGCCTGGGCAGACGGGTGACGGCAGGCGTGGCGGCGGGGGCGGCGGTGGCCGCCGCCGTGGTGCTGGGTGCGGCGGTCATGCCCGGCCCGGCGGAGCCGCAGACCACCGTCGCCGTGCGCCCGTCGGCGAAGCTGCCCGAGCGGTTCACCGCCCCGGACGGCACCGCGTACCGGCGCGTGGCGGTCACCACGATCCGGGCGGGCGGCGCGGACCGGGCGACGGTGCGGGTGCCGGTCACCGGCGAGCGGCTCGACGTGGCGGCCGTGTGCGAGGGCGACCTCCAGGTGAACACCGGCGTGCGCGTCACGGTCGACGGCCGCTCCAGCGGACCCGGCTTGGGCCGCTGCTCGGCCAGGCGGGCGCTCCAGCCGCTCACGGTGCCCACCGGCGCCCGGGAGGTGAGCGTCACCTTCGACACGTCCACCACCGGCACGGCCTGCGTGGTGAAGGGTGGGACGTGCCGGCCCGTGCCGCGGACCGAGGGCACCTGGACGCTGGGCGTCTACGCCTGGACGCCGCCGGACCGGCCCGTGGAGCCGGAGCCGCTCAAGGACCTGCCGGACAGGCTCGGCGGCCGGCCGCTCCTCGACTCGCGGACCGGGATGTGGCCGGCGGACGACACCGTGCGGTTCGAGTTCGACGCCACCGGGCGGTCCTTCGGCCTCGACCAGATCTGCGCCGGCGACCTCGCCGAGCGGCTCCGGTTCACGATCACGGTCGGCGGGGTGAGCCACGGCAGCGGCTGCGTCGTGTGGCGGTCCGGCCCGTTCCCGCTGGCGATGAGCGAGCACGAGGCGCGGCCCGGTGAGCGGGTCGTGGTGACCGCGAGGATCACCGTGGACGGCGGCCATCCCCACCGCCCCGTGCGCTGGTCGATCGGGCTCTACGGCGAGTAGGAACCATTTCCCGCCCGCCCTTGTTGCACCGGGATATGACACCGCTCTCGATCCTCGACCGTTCGCTGGTCCGGCAGGGGCAGTCGCCCGCGTCGGCGCTGCGCGACACCGTGCGCTTCGCCCGCGAGGCCGAAAAGCTCGGTTACCACCGGTTCTGGGTGTCGGAGCACCACAGCGTCCCCGGTGTGGCGGGGTCGGCGCCGACCGTGCTGGCGGCGGCCGTCGCGGCGGCCACCTCCCGCATCAGGGTGGGCACCGGCGGCGTGATGCTGCCCAACCACCGGCCGCTGGTGGTGGCCGAGCAGTTCGGCGTGCTGGAGTCGCTGCATCCGGCGCGGATCGACATGGGCCTGGGGCGGTCGGTGGGGTTCACCGGCGGCATCCGCAAGGCTCTCGGCCAGGGCAGGGAGGCCGCCGACGGCTTCTCCGGGCAACTGGCGGAGCTGCTCGGCTTCTTCACCGGCGCCCAGGACGCGTACCCGGGGGTGCACGCGCTGCCTGCGGAGGGCCTGCGCCCGCAGGTGTTCGTGCTGGCCATGGGCGCGGGCGCGGACATCGCCGCCGCGCACGGCCTCCCCCTGGTGATCGGCGGCGGAGCCCCGGATGGGGCCGCCGCCCGTTACCGGGCCGCGTTCCGGCCGTCGGAGTGGAGCGCGGCGCCGTACGTGATGGTGGCGGCGAACATCGCGGTCGGCGAGACCTCCGAGCAGGCGGCGCTGCTGCAGGTGCCGGAGGCGTGGTCGACGGCGCACTCGCGGGTCCGCGGCGTGTTCCCGCCGCTGCGCCCGCCGGGCGAGATCCTGCGGATGGACCTGCCGGAGCGCGAGCGCGCGCTGCTGGAGGACGCCCGCAAGGGCCAGATCAGCGGGACGGCGGACGAGGTCGCGACGCGGCTGCGCGACCTGGTGACGGTGAAGGGCGCCGACGAGGTCCTGGTGACGATGAACACCTACGACCTGGACGACCGCCTGGAGTCGTACCGGCGGCTGGCCGCCCTGGCGTGAGAGATGGGCGCCGTCTTCGCGCCCATCTCACCGTACGGCCGTCAGCTGAGCTCCAGGATGAGCGCCAGCTGCGCGATGAGCACGACGGCGACCGTGCCGACGGCGGCGAGCGCGACGACCATGAGGGACGCGCGGAACAGCGCGGTGACGACCTTGCCGAGCCGGCGTACGGCCGAGATCACGGTCCAGCCGGCGAGGACGGCCAGGAGGTAGAGGAGGCCGCGGGCCATCGCGACGCCCTCAGGGCTGGCGATCGTTTCCGTGAGTGCGGGAAGGGCAGAGGTGACGAACATGGTGGGGTCCCTGTGGTTCGGCATCGAGGGGCCTTGGAGCGTGCGGCACTCCGGGGAGTGACGCCTGTTCGTGAGGATGCTCGCCCGGGCGGCGCGGTCTCGCCGGAGGGTCTCTGATCGTCATCTGAATCCCCGTCTGAACTTCAGTAAATCTTCAGCCCCTGACTGAAGACTTGCCCTCCCTTTGATGCATTAATCCCTCTCCTGGGTAAGTCGTAGTGGATTAGAATGGCCGCTTCGCCGATGCGGCCCCGAAGTTTCGGCGTTGGCCTGCGTGTATGCCCTCGCCCCCGGCAGTGGGTAGAGGTTTACTTAAGGTGTTGAACCTCGGATGGGGGTGTCCTCATGGCGGATTCCGGCCAGGCCCTAGCGCACCGGCTCCGGCAACTGCGCCTTCAGCAGTGGCCCGGCAGGAGAGTCAAGCAGCCGCAGCTGGCCCAGGCGCTCAACGTCAGCGTGCCCCTCATCTCGTCGTGGGAGAACGAGGGCAACCCCAAGGTGCCGCCGGTCTCCCGCCTGGAGGCCTACGCGCTGATCTTCTGCAGCCGCCGCTCGCTCAGGGACGACGACCTCGTCCCGGTCGCCGAGGACGAGCTGACCGCGGAGGAGTCACAGCTGCGCGACAAGCTCCTGCAGGAGCTGCTCGACCTGCGCTCGGCCGCCCTGGACCAGAGACCGTCGAGCGCGGTCGTCAACCCGTGGCAGTTCGACGACGGCAAGCAGGTCGTCATCGTCTGCGCGCGGCTTCCCGGGGAGTGGCTGGCGCGCATGCCCTACGTCGATCCCGACGACCCGCACCACATCGAGCTCTACACCTACGCCGACCTCGACGCGCTCTTCGAGCTGCACGGCCACATCCGCGCCTTCAACCCTGCCAGCGAGGTCCGCCGCCACACCCCGGACGAGCTGGAGCCGGACGACCTCACCTCGCATCTGGTGCTGCTCGGCGGCGTCGACTGGAACGACCTGACCACCAACGTCTTCCAGGACCTCGGGCTTCCGGTCGAGCAGGTGAACGACTGGGACGGCGAGCACGGCCCCTACTTCTCCTCCTCTGACCGGCGTTTCCATCCCAAGCTGAGCGGGGGGCGGCTGCGCGAGGACGTGGCGCTGTTCTACCGGGGGGAGAACCCCTACAACGCCGAGTGCACGCTCACGATCTGCAACGGCATGTACGGCCGCGGCACGCTCGGGGTGGCGCGGGCCCTGACCGACGTCAAGTTCAGGGACCGCAACACTGCCTGGCTCCAGGAGCGCTTCGGCGGCCACGAGGCCTACGCGCTGCTGAGCAAGGTCCGCGTCGTCAACGGCAAGGTCATCACCCCCGACTGGACGCTCGACGAGCTGAGGCTGGTCGAATGGCCCGGCTGACCTCGCCGGCGTCGCATCACCATCCCTCCCACCGGCATCTGCTCCAGGCGACCGGCGCGCCCGCGGGCATGGCCAGGATCGACGCGATCGTGGTGCCCACCGCCCGCCCGAGCCGTTACCTCCGGCACGCCTCCCATCTGGCGGAGGTCCTGGGCTGCCCGCTGGTCGTGCTGTGCAGCGGCAGGTGGACCAGCGCCGAGCGGGTGCGGGCCGGGGCCGCTCCCGGCGCCGACGTGATCGCCATCGACTTCACGGCGAGGTCGGCGGCGCGGCTGCCCGCGCTCGAGACGTCCACCGCGCTCCCCCCGAGGCTGAGACGGCACACCGACACGGCCGCCAAGCGCAATTTCGCGCTGGCGCTGGCCAGGATGGCCGGCTGGGAGCGCATCGTGTTCCTCGACGACGACATCGAGGTGGGAGCGCCTGACGACCTCCGCAGGGCGGCCGGGTTGCTCGACGACTTCGACGCGGCCGGGCTGTCGATCGGCGGGTTCCCGGACAACTCGGTCGTGTGCCACGCCTTCCGCGCCGTCGGCGGGCATCAGGAGACCTTCGTCGGCGGTGGCGCGCTGGTCGTGGAGACGGTGCGCGACGTCGCGTTCTTCCCGGACGTCTACAACGAGGACTGGTTCTATCTGCTGAAGGAGGACGGGCTGCGCCCGCTCGCCGTCACGGGCCTGGTCAAGCAGGCGCCCTACGACCCGTTCCGCACGACCGAGAGGGCCAGGGCGGAGGAGACGGGCGACGTGCTGGCCGAGGGCGTGTTCTGGCTGCTCGACGAGGGCAGGACCCTGCGGGAGGCCGATCTGCGGCATTGGACGGAGTTCCTGGCCAGGCGCCGCCTGTTCATCGAGAGCATCCTCGACCGCCTGCCGCGGGCCCGGGTGAGCCCGGACGAGCGGCGGCGGATGGAAGAGTCGCTCAAGGCCGCGCGCGGGCGGCTGGCCCTGATCAGCCCCGAGCTCTGTCTCGGATACCTCGACAGGTGGCGGGCCGACAGCAAGGTGTGGCGGGAGTTCGTGGAGCTGCTGCCCCGCGGCAGGCCCGTCGAGCAGGCGTTGCGTTATCTCGCCACGCCCGGCCGGGGCGCGCCGTGACCCTCGGGCGTAGCTCTTTCATCCTTTTGTGACAGATCACCGCGATAAGCTGGTTGCCAGCCGTTTCGCCGCTTGATTGTAGAAGTCATGCTGCATGTCCGGATCCGAGCCGCCGTGCACGGGGATCTCGTCGCCCTGGTCAACTCCCTCGGGCAGGAGCCGTACTTCCGGGAGCGGCTGGCGGGTCAGCGGGAGAAGCACGGGGTGCTGCTGGTCGCGTGGGACGGGTTCACCCCCATCGGGGACGTGTACCTGTGGCTGGACCCGGCCGAGGAGCCGGAGGTGCGGGAGCGGCTGCCCGGCGTGCCGTTGCTGACCCACCTGGAGGTGGCGCCCGAGCATCGCAACCAGCGGATCGGCACCCGGCTGATGGGCGCCGCCGAGCGGCGGTTACGCGAGCTCGGCCACGACCGGGTGGCGCTGGGCGTGGATCCGCGCAACCGCCGGGTGTGGCCGCTCTACAGGCGGCTCGGTTACGTGGAGTGGCCGCATCCTCCCGTGCCGACCACCCGCCGGATCTACCTGCCGGGCGGGCGGGTGGAGCAGGTGCCCGACGTGTGCCGGATTCTGGTGAAAGATCTTCGTGAACCTCGGGCCGGCGAAGGCTAGGATTCCCGAACGAAGTTCGGCCAAGTGAGGGATGTCCGGTATGACTACTCGCCAGCATGCCATCGGAGACCTGTTGCGCCGCTCCGCGGCCCGCTATCCCGCCAAGACCGCCATCGTCCACGGCGACCTGCGGCAGAGCTACGCCGAGCTCGACCGTACGGTGAACCGCACCGCCAACGCGCTGGCCTCGCGGGGCGTGGGCAAGGGCGACCGGTTCGCGATCCTCTCGCACAACGACCACGCGTTCGTGGTGGCCTACTTCGCGCTGGCCCGGCTGGGCGCGATCTCGGTGCCGATCAACTTCATGCTGGGCCCGGAGGAGGTCGCGTACATCCTGGAGCACGCGGGCGCGTCCGGGATGCTGGTGGAGGAGGCCCTGCTGCCGGTGGCCGAGGGCGCCGTGAGCGACCGGGTCGCGGTGCGCGGCGTCATCGGGGCGGGCCGGGACGGGTGGGAGCCGGTCGAGGACTGGATGGCGCACGGTGACGACGCCGAGCCGGTGGTGGAGATCGGCGACGACGACCCGATCCAGCTCATGTACACCAGCGGCACCGAGTCCCGGCCGAAGGGGGCGACCCTGTCGAGCCGGAGCCTGATCTCCCAGTACGTGACGTGCGTGGTCGACGGTGAGATGAGCGGCGACGACGTGGAGGTGCACGCGCTGCCGCTGTACCACTGCGCCCAGCTGCACTGCTTCCTCACGCCCGGGATCTATCTGGGGGCGACCAACATCGTGCTGCCCGGCGCCGACCCGGCAGCGATCCTGGCGGCGATCGAGTCGGAGCGGGCCACCAAGCTGTTCTGCCCGCCGACGGTCTGGATCGGGCTGCTGCGCCACCCCGACTTCGACCGCCGTGACCTGTCGTCGCTGCGCAAGGGCTACTACGGCGCCTCGATCATGCCGGTCGAGGTGCTGAAGGAGATCGCGGCCCGGCTGCCCGAGGTGCGGCTGTTCAACTTCTACGGGCAGACGGAGATGGCGCCGGTGGCCACGATCCTGCGCCCTGAGGAGCAGCTGACCCGGCTGGGTTCGGCCGGCCGGCCCGCGCTGAACGTGGAGACGCGGATCGTCGGCGACGACGGCGAACCGCTGCCGCCGGGCGAGGTGGGCGAGATCGCGCACCGCAGCCCGCACGCGATGCTCGGCTACTGGAACGACCCGGAGAAGACCGCGGAGGCGTTCCGCGGAGGCTGGTTCCACAGCGGCGACCTGGGTGTGATGGACGTGGACGGATACCTGTCGGTGGTCGACAGGAAGAAGGACATGATCAAGACAGGCGGCGAGAACGTGGCCAGCCGCGAGGTCGAGGAGGCGATCTACCAGCACCCGTCCGTGGCGGAGGCGGCCGTGTTCGGGGTGCCGGACGAGCGGTGGATCGAGGCCGTGACGGCCGCGGTCGTGCTGCGCGAGGGCGCGAGCCTCACCGCCGACGAGCTGGTGGCGTTCCTGCGGGGCCGGCTGGCTCCGTTCAAGACGCCCAAGCAGGTCCGGTTCGTCGCCGCGCTGCCCAAGAACGCCAGCGGCAAGGTGCTCAAGCGGGAGCTGCGCGAGGCGTTCTGACCGCCGCGCCGGTCCTCTCGCAAGGGCTCGCTGACCAGGGAAGACGACGCTGAGTCACGGTGTTGTACGGGAGTGCGCGACAACCTTCTCGACATCCGACGTATCTACTTCGAGCCCGCCGCCGCCGAGCTGCCGCGCGGCCGGGAGATACTCGGCCGCTTCCCTGGTGCCGAGCTGGTCGAGGTCGAGCGGCACGACCGCATCCCGGAGCTGTACGGCGACGAGGCGAACGTGGCCCGCTGGGTCCGGATCAAGACCGAGTCGCTGGTGCTCGGCACCAAGAAGTCGCTGACCGCCCGCCCGAACGGCCGCTCCAGCGACTTCGTCGCGCCGTCCACGGCCAACGGCTGCGCCATGGCGTGCGCGTACTGTTACGTGCCGCGCCGCAAGGGCTACAGCAACCCGATCACGGTGTTCGCCAACATCGACAAGATCACCGGCTACCTCGCCAGGCACGCCGCCAGGCAGGGCGTCAAGCCGGAGCCGGACCAGGTGGACCCGCACGCCTGGGTGTACGACATCGGCGAGAACTCCGACTGCTCGGTGGACGCGACGATCTCCAGGAACGTCCGTGACCTGGTGGAGCTGTTCCGGGACCTGCCGAACGCCAAGGCCAGCTTCGCCACCAAGTACGTCAACCGCGACCTGCTCGGCTGGGATCCGCGGGGGCGCACCAGGATCAGGTTCAGCCTGATGCCGGAGGCCGACTCCAAGCTGCTCGACATCCGCACCTCCCCGGTGGCCGAGCGCATCGCCGCCATCGACGACTTCGTGGCGGCCGGGTACGAGGTGCACGTCAACTTCAGCCCGGTGGTGGTCAGGGACGGCTGGCTGGAGGACTGGGCCGAGCTGCTGGACCGGCTCGGCGACGGGATCGGCGCGGCGGCGCGCGAGCGGCTCGCCGCCGAGGTGATCTTCCTGACCCACAACGACCGGCTGCACGAGGTCAACCTCGGCTGGCATCCGAAGGCCGAGGAGGTGCTGTGGCGGCCGGACCTGCAGCAGCCCAAGCGCTCGCAGACGGGCGGCTGGAACGTCCGCTACCGCACGGGCCAGAAGGGCCGGTACGTAGCCGCGCTCACCGATCTCATCGATGAGCGCCTGCCCTTCTGCCGGATCCGCTACGCCTTCTGACGAAGCCGCCGTCTTGTCCGGGCCCCCCGGCGAGCCCACGGCGGCCCCGCCCGGCGCGGGACGGGCCGCCGCCGGAGCGCGCCGACCGCTTCACCGCGCTCGCCGAGCTGCTGGAGGACGACCACGTGCTGGGACGGTCCCGGTTCGCTGCTGCGCTTCTCCTTCTCGGGGCTGCGCTACGTACGGGACGAGTGGGCGGAGTTGACTGGCGGGAGCTGGCGACGATCTTCTACGAGTGTTACGTGTGCGCGCGGCTGTTGGCGGGCACCCCATGAGAGCGCGTCGCCGTGCCGCGCATCCCGAAGATGATCACCGCTCCGGCGGCCAGGTGCATCAGGGCGAGCGTGAGCTGTGAGCCCGCGTTCACCCCGCCGAGCGGGCCGAGCAGCGACAGCACGAGGACGGCCGCGGCGACCGCGGTCCAGATGGCGCGGGCGCGCCGGGTGAGGCGTTCGAGGACGGCCAGCAGGGCCCAGCCGGCGAGCCCGGCGACGGCGGTGGCGATCACCACCGCCACGGGCCCGACCGCGATGGTCCCGGCTCCGCCCCGGGCGGCGAGGTCGACGCCGGCGATCGGGACGGCCACGAGCCAGACGGCCAGTGTGGCGGCGACGGCGACGGCGATGGTGGGAAGGCGGCGGGTCATGCGCGCGACTCCTCTCTCCTGAGCGGCTCGTACAGGCTGCTCCAGCCGTTGTAGAGCCCGCTCAGCACGTAGTGGACGTTGGTGATGATCACGGCGACGAGGGTCGCGACCGCGTACAGGAGCATCCCTGTCACGCGCACCGTGTCGACGGGCAGCGCGTACGCGATGGCCACCCGGGCGGCGGCGTCGAGCAGCAGCACGACGCCCCAGACGGCGGACGACACCCGCCAGACGCGGCGGAACCTGGGCAGCCGCTCCCAGTAGACCTCCCACGGCTCGCGCACCGGCCCGAACGGGTAACGGTGCTCCAGCAGCGGCCGGGTGAAGAGGTAGGCGAGAGGCCGGGACATCCTGGTCGAGGCCAGGAACCAGATGCCGGCCGCCGCCGTGACCCAGCCCTCCTTGGCCAGCAGCATCCGCTCGTCGCCGCTGACCAGCGTCACCACCACGGCGACGGCGAACATGGCGGTGAAGAACGCGCTCAGCCCGTCGAGCTTGCGCTCGCGCAGCAGCTTGTAACCGGTGAACCCGGCCGACACCAGCGTGTCGGCCAGCAGCGCCAGGTAGACGCTGACCCCCGCGGCGCGTAACCCGTAATAGATCACGACGGGCACGCCGATGTTGACGGCGATCGTCAGCCACCGCCCCCTCACGGCTCCGCCCTGGTGGCCAGGTCGAACATCGTCTCCAGCTCGCGCGCCGTCAGCTCCAGGTCGAGGCCGGGCCTGGAGCGCAGCAGGAACGGCAGGCCGTCGAGCGAGCGCTGGATCGTGGCGGCCATCACGAACGGGTCGAACGCGCGGAACTCCCCCCGCTCCTGGCCCTCGCGCAGAATGAGCTCCAGGTGGCTCAGCGTCCGAATCTCCTCCTCCGGGCCGTAGGAGCCGGCCTCGCCCGGATGGCTGAGGAAGATCGTCATCAGCGCCTCCATCTCGTCGCGGTGCGCGGCGTTGAACGCGACCAGGCCGCCGATGTAGGCGCGCAGCCGGCTCCTGGCGTCGGGCTGCGCGCTGACCCGCTCGTGCATGAACCGCCCGAGCTTCTCGTGCACGTGCCCGACCACGGCGGCCATCAGCTCGTCCTTGCCGGCGAAGTGGTACGAGATCAGCCGCGTGCTGCTCAGCCCCGCCCGCTCGGCGATCTTCGCGAACGAGGTGTGCCCGTAGCCGAGCCGCCCGAGGGTCTCGATAGTCGCGGCGATGATCTGCGCGCGCCTGGCGTCCCCCGTGAACGTCCGCTTTCTTACTTGCATGAGTAAACAGTAACTCATCCAAGTAACTCCGGGAACCCCTCTCGCGGGTTTACGGTGCGCCCATGACGATCCGCAGCCTGTTCGCGAGTGTGCTGGCCGTGCTGTCGGCCGGTACCGTCGCCCTCGTGGTGACCCCATCGACTTCCGCCGCGACGGCCGCCGACCACGGCCGCCGCGCCCAGCCGCCCGTCGTCATCGGCCATCGCGGCGCCAGTGCCCACCGCCCCGAGCACACGCTGCTCTCGTACGAGGCCGCGATCGCGATGGGAGCCGACTACATCGAGCCCGACCTCGTCCCCACCAAGGACGGCGTCCTCGTCGCCCGGCACGAGAACGAGATCTCGCAGACCACCGACGTGGCCGAGCGGGCGGAGTTCGCCGGCAGGCGCGCCACCAAGACGATCGACGGCCGCGCGGTGACCGGGTGGTTCACCGAGGACTTCACGCTCGCCGAGCTGAAGACCCTGCGGGCCAGGGAGCGGGTGCCCGACCTGCGCCCGGACAACACTGCTTTCGACGGGACGGCCCAGATCCCCACCTTCGAGGAGGTGGTCGAGCTGGCGCTGCGGCACGGGGTGGGCGTCTACCCGGAGACCAAGCACCCGACCTACTTCGACTCCATCGGCCTGTCGCTGGAGGAGCCGCTGCTGGAGACGCTGGAGCGCAACCGCGTGCGGAAGGCGTACATCCAGTCGTTCGAGACGGCCAACCTGCGCGAGCTGTCCGGCAGGACGCGGCTGCCGCTCGTCCAGCTCATCGGCGCGACCGGCGCCCCCTACGACTGGGTCGCGGCCGGGAACGGCCGCACCTACGACGACATGGTCACCCCGGAGGGCCTGCGGGAGGTCGCCCGGTACGCCGGCGCGATCGGCGTCGACACCCGGCGCGTGCTGCCCGTCGGCGCCGACGGCCGGACCCTGGAGCCGACCGCCCTGGTCCGCGACGCCCACCGCGGGCGGCTGGACGTGCACGTGTGGACCGTGCGCAACGAGAACTCCCAGCTCCCCGCCGACCACCGGCTCGGGAACCCCGACAGCCCCGCCTACCCGCGCGCCACCGGTGACGTGGCGGGCTTCCTGGGCCGGCTGCTGGAGCTGGGCGTCGACGGCGCGTTCTGCGACGACCCCGCGATGGGCCGGGCCGTCGTCTCGCGTCACGCCCGCTGACATGACGACCGACCAGCACGGGCTCGCCGTGAGCGGGGCGGGGCGGGCCGCCGTCCGCCACTACGACCGGGCCGTCGACGCGCTGCTGCACTTCCGTCCCGAGGTCGAGGCCGAGACGGCGGCGGCGCTGGCCGAGGCGCCCGGCTTCCCCATGGCCAACGTGCTGAGCGCCTACCTCGGGCTGCTCACCACCGAGCCGGCCCCGGCCCGCGAGGCTCGCGAGCGCTTCGCCGCCTTCCTGCGCCGCGCGGACCCGACGGCGTGGTCACCGCGCGAGCGGGCGCACGCCGAGGCGGCCGGCGCGCTGCTCGGCGGCGACCTCACGCGCTGCGGCGCGCTGCTCGCGCGCATCACCGAGCGGCACCCGCGCGACGCGCTCGCGCTGGCCGCCGGGCACCAGGTCGACTTCTTCACCGGCGACGCCCGCTCCCTGCGCGACCGGATCGGCGGCGCGCTCAGCGCCTGGCACGACGACGACCCGCACTACGGGCATCTGCTCGGGATGTACGCGTTCGGGCTGGAGGAGGCCGGCCACTACGACCGCTCCGAGGAGGTGGGGCTGCGGGCCGTCGAGCTGAACCGGCGCGACGTGTGGGGCATCCACACGGTCGCGCACACGTACGAGATGCAGGGACGTTTCGGTGACGGCATCCGCTTTCTGGACGAGCGGGTCGGCGACTGGTCCACCGGGACGTTCTTCAACGTGCACACCTGGTGGCACTACACCCTGTACGCGCTGGAACGCGGCGAGACCGGCCGGGTGCTGGACATCTACGACGCGGTGCTGGCCGGCGGCGAGACCGCGATGCAGTTGCTGGACGCCTCGGCCCTGCTGTGGCGCCTCTACCTGGAGGGCGTCGTGCCGGACGGGCGGTGGGCGGCGCTGGCGGACGCGTGGCCGGACAAGATGGACGAGGCCTGTCACGCGTTCAACGACATGCACGCGGTCATGGCGTACGTGGGAGCGGGCCGCGCCGGCGAGGCGGAGCGGCTCATCGCGGCGCGGGAGGCGTACGTGCGCGAGCCGCGTCCCGGGGTCACCAACCAGGCGATGACCGCGCGGGTGGGGCTGCCGGTGTGCCGGGCGCTGGTGGCCTACGGGCGGGGCGACCATGACCGGGTCGTCGAGCTGCTCCAGCCGGTCAGGCACCGGGTGAACGAGGCCGGCGGCAGCCACGCGCAGCGGGACGCGGTGCAGAGGACGCTGCTGGAGTCGGCGCTGCGGGCCGGGCGGCACGAGCTGGCGCGGGTGCTGGTGAGCGAGCGGGTGCACCTGCGGCCGTGCAGCCCGTTCAACTGGCTGAAGCGGGGCGCCCTGGCCGAGGCGCTCGGTGACCGCGCCGCCGCGGCCGCCGCGCGGGACGAGGCCGCCCGGCTGGCCCTGGCGGGAGGATCTGTCGGGGGCGCCGAGTAGGGTTTCGGCCATGGAAAGCCGACTGACCTTGATGGCCGTGCACGCCCACCCCGACGACGAGTGCCTGAGCACCGGCGGGGTGCTCGCCCGCTACGCCGCGGAGGGCGTCCGCACGGTTCTGGTCACCTGCACCAACGGCGAGCAGGGTGACGGCCCCGGCGGGGTGAAGCCCGGCGAGGCCGGCCACGACGCCGCCGAGGTGGCCGAGCGCCGGCTGGCCGAGTTGCGCGCCTCCGCCGACCATCTCGGCATCGAGCACGTCGAGCTGCTCGGCTACCGCGACTCCGGCATGGCGGGCTGGTCGACCAACGACCACCCTGACGCCTTCGCCAACGTGTCCGTGGAGTCGGCGGCCGCCCGGCTGACCGAGCTGATGGCGCGTTACCGCCCGCAGGTGGTGGTGACCTACGACGAGACGGGCGGCAGCGGCTACGGCCATCCCGACCACGTCCAGGCCCACCGCGTCGCCGTGGCCGCCGTCAACGGCGGCGGCGTCCCCGACAAGCTCTACTACACGGCGATCCCGCGCGCCGCGATCGCCAACATGGCCGCGACCCTCCGCGAGTCGGGCATCGACCTGGGCTTCGAGCCCGACGACGACTTCGGCACCCCCGACGAGCTGGTCAACGCCATCGTCGACGTCTCGGCCTACGTCGACCGCAAGCTCAAGGCCCTGGAGGCGCACGCCAGCCAGGGCGAAAACATCTTCCCGCTGCGCATGCCCCCGCAGGCCCAGCAGCAGATGTTCTCCCACGAGGCGTTCACCCGCGTCCAGAGCCGCGTCAAGACCCCGGCCCACGAGGACGACCTCTTCACCGGCCTCCGCTGACGCGGCCCTCCTCGGCCTGCCAGGCGGCTCTGCCCCGGGTCGCCGCTCCGACCCGGGCGAAGGAAGGGCCGATGACCTCCGCGGTCACCGGCCCTGGCGCACGCATCGGGCGGCCACCGCCCCTCCACACGCATCGGGCCGGCGCGGGAGGACGGATCCTCTCCGGACACCGGCTGATCGTGCGGGCGCGGCGTCGTGGGGTGGCGTGAGAGGGTGGGCGGGTGATCGCGGTGCTGGGTGAGTGCGTCGCCGACGCGTTCGCGGAACGGCGGGCGGGTGAGCTGACGCTGCGGGTGCTGCCGGGCGGCGGGCCGGCGAACACGGCGGCGGCGCTGGCCAGGCTCGGCACGCCGGCGCGGTTCCTGGGGCGCATCTCGGGTGACGTGTTCGGGGAGCTGTTCCGGGAGCGGCTGGCCGGGGTGGATCTGACGTACGCCGTCGAGGCCCGCGAGCCGAGCACGCTCGCGGTGGCGGGCCTGGACGACGCCGGCAAGGCGCGTTACGGCTTCCACGCCGAGGGCACCGCCGACTGGCAGTGGACCGGCGCCGAGCTGGCCGGCCCGGTGCTGGACGGCGTGCGGTGCCTGCACACCGGGTCGCTGGCGCTGGTCAGGCCGCCGGGACGGGACGTGGTGGAGGCGTTCGCGGCGGCGGCCGCGCGGCGGGTGACGGTCTCGGTCGATCCCAACGTACGGCCGAGCCTCGCGACGCGGGAGGCGTACGCGGTCGAGCGGTGGTGCGCCTTCGCCGACATCCTGCGGCTCAGCGACGACGACCTGGCCTTCCTGCGGCCCGGCGAGCCGGTGGAGCGGGTGTGCGACGAGTGGCACGCCGCCGGGGCGCGGCTGGTGGTGGTGACGCGGGGCCCGGCCGGGGCGCTGGTGTCGCTCGGCGGGGCCCGGACGGAGGTGCCCGCGCCTCAGGTGGACGTGGTCGACACGGTGGGCGCGGGCGACGCGTTCACCGCCGGGCTGCTGCACTGGCTCGACGGGCGCGGGCTGCTCGGCGGCCGGTTGGACGGGCTGGATCCGGCCACGGCGCGGGAGGCGGCGGCGTTCGCGGCGAAGGTGGCGGCGCTGGCCTGCACGGTGCGGGGCGCCGACCTCCCCCGTGACGCCGGTGCGGTGGCGGGCCGCTGAGCGTCAGCGCGGGCGGGCCAGCGCGTCGCGGACGTCCATGAGGGCGAAGCCGAGCAGGTTGAGCCCGCGCCAGGTGGCGGGCGAGGCGGCGGCCGGGTCGTCGGCGGCCAGCCCGATGCCCCACACCCGGTCCAGCGGGCTGGCCTCGACCAGCACCCGCCCGCCGGTGGTCAGCAGGAACTCCTTCAGCTCGGCGTGCTGCCCGAACTTGGCGAGGTTGCCCCGTACCACGATCTCGTAGCGGTGGGCGGCCCAGGTCTCCTCGTCGAAGCCGCCGACGGCGCGCCCGAGCTTCTTCGCCTCGCCGGGATGGGCGGCGGCGAGGATCTTCTCGGCGGCCACCTCGTCGCCGAACAGCAGCGCCTTGTGCGCCATCATGTAGTGCTCGGCCGATCGGTAGTGGCGCCCGTCCTCGGTGAAGCCGGCGGGCCACCACTGGCTGAGGCAGCCGCGGCCGGCCGTGCCGTCGCGGGCGGGCTGGTGGCCCCAGAAGTAGAGATAGCGCGGCGGTCGCCCGGCCAGCTCTGCGGCCACGGCTTCGGGGACTGACCGGGGAAGCTTCTCGGACATGGCCTTACTGTGTCACAGCCTCCCTGTGTCACACCCGCGTCACACCCGCGCGACGGCATGCCCGTGCGGCGAGGGGCGCGGTTTGCCACAGGGGTGACCGGGGCAGACGAGGTGCTACGGACGAACCGGGAGTTTCCATGGCCGAGTATGAGGCGACGCGTGGCATGCCTGCCGAAAGTGGTGTGGTGTTCGGCGTGGCGTCCGACGTCACGCTGATGAACAGGTGGCTGCCGCACGGACTGTGGGTCCGCGGCAGCGGGCCGAACACCGTGGAGGCGGGCGGCGAGGTGGTGCCCGGTGAGGGCGAGCATGAGGGCCTGTTCCGCGCCCAGCGTGACCAGCTCAGGGTGGAGTGGGGCGGCCGTGATCATCCGGACTATTCGGGCTGGCTGCAGGTTTCGGACGCCGACAGCGGCACGAGTGAGGTGACGGTGCACATCTCCTTGCTGGACGAGCCGGAGGAGGAGACGCCGCGCGAGCGTGCCGACGAGGTGCGCGGCATGCTCGACGAGTCGCTCTCGCGCCTGCAGGACGAGATCGGTAACCGCCTGAACAACTCGGGCTGAATGGATGGAGTGGCTGCTCATCCTGCACGCGGCGGCCGCGTTCTGCGCTCCCTGGCTCGTCCGGCGGTTCGGACGGGACGCGCTGCTGCTGCTCGCGGCGGCACCGGCGGCCGGCTTCGTCTACACCCTGCTGGGGCCGGAGGCGTCCGTCCGTCCGTGGGCTCCGGCGCTCGGCATCTCGCTGGCGTTCCGCGCCGACGCGCTGGGCCTGCTGATGATGGCGCTGGTGACCGGCGTCGGCGCGCTCGTCATGGTCTACAGCTCGCGCTACTTCTACCGGGGCGACGAGGGCCTGGGGCGGTTCGGCGCGGCCATGACGGCGTTCGCCGGCGCCATGCTGGGCCTGGTCACGGCCGACGACCTGCTGCTGCTGTACGTGTTCTGGGAGCTGACGACGGTCTTCTCGTACCTGCTGATCGGGCATCACCCGGAGAGCCGGTCGAGCAGGCGGGCCGGCATGCAGGCGCTGGTCGTCACCACCCTGGGCGGGCTGGCGATGCTGGCCGGGTTCGTGATGATCGGGCAGTCGGCGGGCACCTACCAGATCTCCGCCATCCTGGCGGACCCGCCCGAGGTGGGGCCGGTGGCGCTGGTGCTGGTGCTGGTCGGGGCGCTGTCCAAGTCGGCGATCTTCCCGTTCAGCGCGTGGCTGCCCGCGGCGATGGCCGCCCCCACGCCGGTGTCGGCTTACCTGCACGCGGCGGCGATGGTCAAGGCGGGCGTCTACCTGCTGGCCCGGCTGGGCCCGGCGTTCGGCGACGCGACGGTGTGGCGGGCGGTGGCGGTGCCGCTGGGTGCGCTGACGATGCTGCTGGGCGGCTGGCGGGCGCTGCGGGAGACCGATCTGAAGAGGCTGCTCGCGTACGGGACGGTCGGCCAGCTCGGCTTCCTGATCGTGCTGTTCGGCGCCGGCACCGGGGCGACCGCGCTGGCCGGGGTGGCGATGCTGCTCGGGCACGCGCTGTTCAAGGCGACCCTGTTCCTGGTCGTGGGGGTGGTGGACCGCGCGGCGGGCCGGCGTGATCTGCGCGGGCTGAGCGGGCTGGGCCGTTCGATGCCGTGGACGTGCGCGGCGGCGGTGCTGGCCGGGGCGTCGATGGTGGGGCTGCCGCCGCTGGTCGGGTTCGTGGGCAAGGAGGCGGCGCTGGAGGCGCTGCTGGCCGACCCGTTCGTCCTGGCGGCGGTGGTGGCCGGGTCGGCGCTGACCGCCGCCTACACGCTGCGGTTCCTGTGGGGGGCGTTCGCGGACAAGCCGCACAGGAAGCGGTCGAAGCTGAAGCGGCCGCTGGTGCTCATGGTGGCGCCGGCCGTGCTGCTGGCCGGGCTCGGGCTGGTGCTGGCGCCGCTGGCGGGCACGTTCGAGACGGCCATGTCCGGCTACACGGCCTCCTTCCCCGACCCGGGGCACGGCACCCACCTGGCGCTCTGGAGCGGGGTGGGGGCGCCGCTGCTGCTGTCGGCGGCCACACTGGTCGTCGGCGTGCTGCTGTTCCTGGCGCGCGAGCCGGTGGCGCGGCTGGGGTCGGCGATGCACATCACCGACTCCGGCGTGGCGTTCTGGAACGCGCTGCGCCGCACCGACCTGGCGGCGCTCCAGCTCACCGGCATCGTCCAGCGCGGCTCGGTGCCCGACTACGTGCTCCTCACGCTCGCCACCCTGGCCGGCATCGGGACGCTCGCCCTGTCCTACGGTCCTCCGCTCGCGCTGGACGCGCCGGTGACGGGGTGGCAGCGGCCCGAGCAGCCGCTGCTCGCCGTGCTGATCGCGGCCGCGGTCGTGCTCGCCCTGCGTGCCCACAGCTATCTGCTGCTGGCCATCTCCTGCGGCATGACCGGGTACGGGGTCGCGCTGCTGTTCCTCGCCCACGGCTCCCCCGACCTGGCGCTGACCCAGTTCCTGGCCGAGACCCTCAGCATGGTCATATTCGTGCTGGTGCTGAGACGCGTGTCGAACCCGCCGGTGCCGGCCAGGCTGCCTTTCGCGCTCCGGCTCGGCATCGGTCTCGTGACCGGGGCGGTGGTGGTCGTGGCGGGCATCCTGGCGATGGACGCCCGGCAGGCCCCACCGGTCGGCGACCTCATGGCCGGGGCGGCGGAGCGGGCCGGGGCCGGCAACATCGTCAGCGCCCTGCTGCTCGACATCCGGGCCTGGGACACGATGGGCGAGAGCACCGTGATCCTGGTGCTCACGCTGGGCGTCACCAGTCTGGTGTACCTGCGCCGCACCTCGTACGCGATCGACAGGCGGCCGGCGCCCCCGCGTCCCGGCCGGCCCTGGCTGGCGTCGGCGCTGCCGGAGGAGCATCGGTCGCTCGCGTTCGAGGTGGCCGCCCGCCTGACCTTCCACACGGTCCTGCTGCTCTCGGTGTTCCTGCTGTTCGTCGGGCACGGGCGGGTCGGCGGCGGTTTCGCGGGCGGGATCGTGGCCGGGCTGGCGATCACGGTCCGCTACCTGGCGGGCGGGCGCGACGAGCTGGCCAGGGCGGTGCCGGTGCACCCGGGGGTGCTGCTCGGGGTCGGGCTCACGATGTCGGTCGGCACGGCGCTCATCGGGATGGCGTTCGGCGGTGAGGCGCTGCGCATGCTGGCCGCCGACGTGGCGGTGCCGCTGGTCGGCACCCTGCACCTGTCCACGGTGCTGCTGTTCGACCTGGGGATCTATCTGACGGTGGTGGGAATGGTGCAGGACGTGTTGCGGGCGCTCGGCGCCGAGGTGGACGAGCAGATCGAGGCGCGATGACGATCTCGCTGGTGCCGCTGGCCGTGTGCGGGCTGCTCGTCGCCGCCGGGATGACGCTGCTGCTGGAGCGGAGCCTGGCCCGGGTGCTGGCGGGCGTGATCCTGCTCGGCAACGGGGTGAACCTGCTGATCCTCACCACCGGCGGCGACGCCGGCGACCCGCCGCTGCTCGGCCGGGCCGAGCCGGACCAGATGGCCGACCCGCTCCCCCAGGCCATGGTCCTGACCGCGATCGTCATCACGCTGGGCGTCACCGCGTTCCTGCTCTCCATGGTGCACCGGGCCTGGCAGCTGCGCGGCTCCGACGAGGTGAGCGACGACACCGAGGACCGCTGGGTGCGGCTGCGCGCCCGGCGCGGGCAGCTGGGCGAGCGGGTGCGCGCCCGGCAGGCGGAGTACGACCGGCTGGTCGCCGAGCAGCGCGCCGAGTTGCACGCCGAGCTGCGTGACGAGCCGACCAGGGGTGAGCGGATGGCGCACCGGCGGGCCGACCGCAGGCGCCTCAAGGCCCGCCAGCGGGAGGCGCGCAAGCAGATGCGGCGGGCCATCAGAGCCGAGCGGGAGCGCCAGGCGCTCGCGCTCGACCCCGAGCTGGAGGGCGACGAGTAGTGGAGGCGCTGATCCCGGTCCCGGTGCTGCTGCCGCTGCTGGCGGCGGGCATCAAGCTGGCCATCGGCGCGCGGCTGCGGCATCTGCAGGGTGTCATCAGCATCTTCGCCCTGGCCGTCAACCTGGTGGTGTCGGCGGTGCTGCTCGCCCAGGTCGACCAGCACGGGCCGATGGTGGCGCGGATCGGCGGCTGGGAGACGCCGATCGGGATCTCGCTGGTCGCCGACCGGCTGTCCGCGCTCATGCTGGTGACCTCGTCGGCGGTGACGCTGTGCGTGATGGTGTACTCGGTGGTCAGCGCCTACGACCGGCAGGAGGACGTCGCCCCGATGGCGATCTTCCACCCGGCGTTCCTGGTGATGCTGGCCGGGGTGGCGAACGCGTTCCTGACCGGTGACCTGTTCAACCTGTTCGTGGCGTTCGAGATGCTGCTGAGCGGGTCGTACGTGCTGCTCACGTTCGGCGGGACCCAGTCCAGGATCCGGGCCGGGGCCACGTACACGGTCATGGCGCTGATGTCGTCGATGCTGTTCCTCATCGCGCTGGCGATCGTGTACGCGGCCACCGGGACGCTGTCGATCGCCCAGCTTGCCGTGCGGTTCGCGGACCTCACGCCGCAGGTGAAGCTGCTGGTGGAGCTGTTCCTGCTGCTGGCGTTCGCGATCAAGGCGGCGATCTTCCCCGTGTCGGGCTGGCTGCCGGACTCCTATCCGACCGCGCCCGCGCCGGCGACGGCGGTGTTCGCCGGGCTGCTCACGAAGGTCGGCGTGTACGCGATCTTCCGGCTGGAGGCGCTGCTGTTCCCCGGCGGGCCGGTGGGGACGCTGCTGCTGTGGGCGGCGCTGGCCACGCTGCTGCTGGGCGTGCTGGGCGCGGTGGCGCAGACGGACATCAAACGGATGCTGTCGTTCACGCTGGTCAGCCACGTCGGCTACATGGTGATGGGGGTGGGCCTGGCGACCGTGGCGGGGCTGGCGGGCGCCGTCTTCTACGCGGTGCACCACATGACCGTGCAGACGAGCCTGTTCCTGGTGGCGGGGCTGATCGAGCGGCGCTCGGGCACCACGTCGGTGAACCGGCTGGGCGGGCTGATGCGGAAGGCGCCGCTGCTGTCGGTGCTGTTCTTCGTGCCCGCGATGAACCTGTCGGGCATCCCGCCGATGTCCGGCTTCCTGGGCAAGCTGGCGCTGATCCAGGCCGGGCTGGAGGTCGGCGGCGCGCTCCCCATCGCGCTGGTCGCGGCCGCGCTGGTGACGAGCCTGCTCACGCTGTACGCGGTGGCGAAGGTGTGGGGCAAGGCGTTCTGGCGGGAGCCGCAGGGCGAGGGCGAGAGCCGGGCGGACGCCGGTGAGGAGCAGATGGAGCGGAGCGCGGCGAACACGCCGGGCCTGTACGGGCCGGTGACGGCGCTGGTGGTGCTGGGGCTGGCCTACACGGTGCTGGCCGGGCCGCTGTCGTCGCTGACCGAGCGGGCGGCCGACGAACTGCTGGCGCGGCAGCCGTACATCACCGCGGTCCTGGGGTCGGGATGACGGAGCCTTCGGAGGCCGGCCCTCAGGAGCCGGAGCGGCAGGGGAAGACGCGCGACCGGCTGGCGCCGCGGCTGTTCGGCCGGCCGGTGCCGCTGGCGCTGGTCTGCTGGCTGGCGCTGATCTGGATGATGCTCTGGGGCGATCTGTCCTTCGGCACCCTGGTGGGCGGGCTGATCGCCGGAGCCGTGGTCACGTGGCTGCTGCCGCTGCCGGTGCTCGATCCCGGCATCCGGTTCCGGCCGCTGCCGTTCGTCCGGTTCCTGGCCTGGTTCCTGCTCGACCTGGTGACCTCGACGGCGCGGGTGGTGTTCTGGGTGCTGCGGTCGCCGTCGCCGCCGACCGCGATCGTGCCGGTACGCCTGCGCACCTCGTCGGAGGCCATGACGGTCATGATCATGATCGGGGTGACGACGGTGCCGGGCAGCCTCGTGCTGGGAGCCGACCGGGAGCGGCGGGAGCTGACCATCCACGTGCTCGGCCGGTCCGGCCCCCACGCGGTGGTGGCGGCGCTGACCCAGGACGAGGTGACCGCGCTGGAGACGCGGATCGTGGCGGCGTTCGGTACGCGCGCCGACCGGAAGGAGCTCGGATGACCACGGTGTATCTGGTGACGCTGGTGCTGCTCGCCGTCGGCGCGGCGGGGGCGCTCTACCGGCTGGGCAGGGGCCCGACCACGCTGGACCGGGCGGTGTCGGTGGACATGATCACCTCGCTGGCCATGTGCGGCGCGGGCGCGTACGCCGCCGTCTACGGCGACTACTCCGACGTCCCGATCCTGCTGGTGCTGTCGCTGCTCGGGTTCGTCGGGACCGTCTCGCTGGCCCGCTACTTCCCGGAGGGGAACGAGTGAACGTGCTGGACGTCGCGGCGGCCGTCTGCCTGCTGGCGGGGGCGGCACTCGCGCTGACCGCCGGATGGGGCATGGTGCGCTTCCGCACCACACTCGACCGGATGCACGTCGCCACCAAGCCCCAGGTGCTCTGCGTGCTGCTGGTGCTGCTGGCGATGTGGCTGCGCCAGCCGACCTGGGCCACGGCAGGGCCGTTGCTCATCGTCGCCGTGGCCCAGATCATCACCGTGTCGGTGGCCGCGTACGTGGTGGCGCGGGCCGACTACCGCCGGTCAGACGCCGGCGGCGGCTCCTCCTGAGCGGCGGCCGTCGCTCTCGTCCGGCGCGGTGTCGTCGGGGCGGGCGGACCGGTCGAGCGCCGGCTGGCCGAACCACGCCCAGGCGGCCAGCGCCGCCACCCCGCCCGCGGTGACCCACGCCAGCGTGGAGTGGAACAGGAAGTCGACCACCAGCATCGTCGCGGACGTCATCGACAGGGCCAGCGCGAGGGCGCCCGCGAGACCGTAGTGGTTGGAGCGGCGGACCAGCTTCTCCTTCAGCCCCTGGCGGAACAGCACCCGGTGCTGGTTGGCCGGGGCGATGTAACAGATCGAGGCGCACGCCGCCGACACCAGCGCCACGAAGAACAACCACCGGTCGAACGCGCTCAGCCGCTCGAAGCCCTGCGAGAACGGCACGGTGAGCAGGAAGGCGAACAGCACCTGGACACCGGTCACCGCGACGCGGGCGCCCTGCAGTAACTCGACGAAGTTGCGATCGGCGCGTTCCTGCCGGGTCTCCTTCTCCTGTTCCGGCACCTGTTGCACGAGGACCGCCTCCCACCTGTTCCAATACATCTCGAAAGTCAAGGGGGTACTGCCAACGTCAAGGGATCGCAAACTCCCCGCCCGCCAGGAACGTTCCGACCACGCGGGCGAACTCGGCGGCCTGGTACTCCAGCGGCACCATGCCGCCGGCGATGACCGCGGCCGGCGCCCCCAGCCGGTCGGCCAGCGGGCGCAGCTCGGGGAAGGCGAAGGGGTCCTCGGCGGCGCCCACGCACAGGACCGGGCAGCGGATCAGGCCGAGCCGGTCCTCCATCCGGTAGGCGGCGACAGCGCGGTGCCCGCCGGTCAGGCCGGGCCGGGCGGCCAGCGCGTCGCGGACGAAGCGGGCCAGCAGGTCGGGGCGGCCCGGCGGGTAGAAGCCGGCCCGGCCCGCCCACAGCTCGACCAGGTGGGAGCCGTCCTCCCGCTCGGTCACGTGGTCCACCTGCGGCCGGCCTTCACGCCGCCGGCGCGCCTCGGCGTCCACCAGCGGCGTGGACGACAGCACCAGCCTGCTCACCCGCCCGGGGGCGCGGGCCGCCACCTCCACGGCGATCACCCCGCCCGTGTGGTGCCCGGCGACCGCGGCCGTCTCCAGGCCGAGCGCGTCCATGAAGGCCAGCACCCCGTCCGCGTACGCCTCGATCGTGTGCTCGGCCGGCGGCGCGGAGGCGCCGAAGCCGAGCGTGTCCATCGCGATCGCCCGGTGGCCCGCCCCGAGCAGCGGCAGCACCTCGCGGTACTCGTCCCAGGAGCGGGGCGTCTGGTGCAGCAGCAGCACCGGCTCGCCGGTGCCGCACTCGGCGTAGTGGATCTGTCCTAAAGGGGTGCGGGCGTAGCCGAATCCGATCATAGGCACCATCCTCCGTCAGGGGCGGCGGATGTCCTAGACACCGTGGTGTCGCCCAGGCGGCGCCGGGTAGGCGTCAGGCATGCTGGATCAGGGACAGAGCTGGGCGGAAGCGGCGGTGCTGACGGTCAACGCCGGCTCGTCGAGCCTCCGCCTCGACCTCGTCGACGGCGGCGTGGTCGTCGACGGCGCGCGTTCCCAGCGGGCGGTGGAGCCGGGGTCCGCGCGGTCGGAGGTGTCGGAGTTCCTGGGCCGCCACCTCGACAGGGACGTGGGCGCGGTGGCGCACCGGCTGGTGCACGGCGGCGAGCTGGTGACCGCGCCGGCGGTGGCCGACGACCACCTGGCGGCCGCGCTGCGCCGGATCACCGATCTTGCGCCGCTGCACCTGCCGCCGGCGCTGGACCTGCTGGACGCGGCCCGCGAGCTGCTGCCCGCGGTGCCGCACGTGCTCTGCCCCGACACCGCCTTCCACGCCGGGCTGCCCGACGCGGCCGCGGTCTACGCCCTGCCCAAGGCGTGGCGGGAGAGGTACGGGCTGCGCCGCTACGGCTTCCACGGCCTGTCGTACGCGTGGGCGACCGACCGGGCGGCCGAACTGCTCGGCCGTCCGGTCGCGGAGCTGGACCTGGTGCTCGCCCACCTGGGCGGTGGCGCGTCGGTGTGCGCGGTGTCGGGCGGGCGCAGCCTCGACACCTCGATGGGGTTCACCCCGCTCGACGGGCTGCCGATGAGCAGGCGCTCCGGCGGCGTCGACCCGGGCATGCTGATGTGGCTGCTCGACGGCCGGCTGAGCGCGGACGAGCTGCGCCACGGGCTGGAGCGCGAGTCGGGGCTGCTCGGCCTGTCCGGCGGCCGCTCGGGCGACACCCGCGACCTCGTCGCCGCCGAACGCCACGGCGACGAGGAGGCGGCGCTGGCCCTGCGGGTGTTCTGCCACCGGGTGAGCCGGGAGATCGCGGCCGCGGCGACGTCGCTGGGCCGCGTCGACGCGCTGGTGTTCACCGGGGAGATCGGCTGGGACCAGCCCGAGGTGCGCGAGGCGGTCTGCCGCCGCCTGCGCCTGCTCGGGGTCGAGCCGCCGGTGGGCGGCAACCGCGCCGACGACGGCCTGATCAGCCCGGCGGGCACCGCGGTGCCGGTGCTCGTCGTCGAACCGCACGAGGAGCTCCAGCTGGCCCGCGAGTGCCTGCGCGAGCTGTACGGGCCCGAGATCGAGGTCTAGCCGCGGCCGAGCGCCCGCATGGCGGGCAGGGCGCGGTCGTCGAAGCCGAACAGGGCCTGGTTCTCCCAGGCGTTGCCGGTGGACGGGTCGGCGGGGTCCCAGCCGTTGCCCGGCACGCCGGTCCAGGTGGCCTCCCAGGCGAAGACGCCCAGGCCGAGCCGGTCGGGGACGTTCCGTACGATGTCGGAGACCTTGCTCAGCAGGGCGGCCTGCCCGGCGGGGGTGGCCTGGTAGCCGGGGTACGGCTCGGGCGACAGGATGAGGTTCTCCCAGCCGTCGTCGTCGGCGGTGGTGAACGGGTAGCCGGTCTCCACGACGGCCACGGGCTTGCGGTAGCGGGTGGCGACGTCGTCGATGTTGGCCTGGAACGCCTCCAGGGTGCCGTGCCAGTACGGGTAGTACGACAGGCCGATCACGTCGTGGCGGATGCCGTGGGCGGCGGCGTTGTCGAACCACCACCGGTACAGGCCGTTGTCGCCGCCGTTGGCCAGGTGGAGCACCACGTCGGTGCGGCGGGAGACGTCCTTGACCGCGTCGTATCCGGCGTTGAGCAGCCGGGCGGTGTTCGCCCAGTTCTGGTTGCTCCCGTCGGGCCACAGCAGGCCGCCGTTGATCTCGTTGCCAACCTGGACCAGGTCGGCCGGGGTGCCCTGGCGGCGCAGCGCGTCCAGCACGTCGAAGGTGTGCGCGTACACGGCCCGGACCAGCTCGTCGAAGGGCAGGCTCGCCCAGGCGGCGGGCTTGAACTGCTTGCCGGGGTCGGCCCAGGTGTCGGAGTAGTGGAAGTCGACCAGCAGCCGGAGACCGGCCTTCTTGGCCCGCTTGGCGACGGCCAGGACCTGCGTCTTGGTGTTGTAGCCGTCGGCCGGGTCCACCCACACCTTGAGCCTGATGTGGGTGAGCCCGGCCTCGGCCAGGATGCGCAGCGCGTCGTCGCGGCGGCCGTCGGCGTGGCGGTAGACGCCGCCGAGCGCCTCGGACTTGGCGAGGCTGGAGACGTCGGCGCCGCGGACGGGCAGCCGCCGTTCGGCCTGGGCGGCGGGAGCCGCCGCGGCCAGGGTGGCGAGGCAGAGCAGAGCGACCAGTAACCGTCTCATGGGAGTGCTCTCCTAGGGGTGGGGGGATTGCTCCTCGACGACCGTCACGGCGCCGGCCGCGACGGTCACCGGCCCGTCGTGGTGCGCCCCGTCGAACACGCCCGTGCCGGTCACCCCCTCGACCGTCACCGGCTCGTCGCCGTGGTTGATGAGGAACAGGTGGCGGCCGCGCCGGACCAGTTCCAGCGTGTCGGGCAGGCCGCGCGGGCGGCTCACGCCGGCGCGGTCGAGCACCCCGGCCAGCAGCTCGCGCAGGCCGGTGACGGGGGCGGTGGCCAGGTACCAGGCGGTGCCGGCGCCGAGGTCGTGGCGGGTGAGCGCGGGATGCCCGGCGTCCGGCCCGGAGGCGAACTCGCGCTCGGCGACGGCCCCGGCCGGGTGGATCCGCTCGGACCAGATCCGTCCGTCGAGCCCGCCGGTGACGGCGACGGTCTCGTGCTCGCGCAGCGGGTGGAACTCCTCGATCGACAGGCCGAGCACCTCCCGCAGCGCGCCCGGGTAGGCGCCGGGGTGGATGGTGTCGTGCTCGTCGACGATGCCGGAGAAGTACGAGACGAGCAGGTTTCCGCCTGCTTCCACGTACCGGTGCAGGTTCTTGGCCGAAGCGTCGGTGAGCAGGTACGCGCTCGGCGCGACCACCACCCGATAACGCGACAGGTCGGCGGACGGGTGGACGAAGTCGACGGTGACGTGCTCCCGCCAGAGCGCCTCGTAGAAGGCGTCGGCCCGCTCACGGAACCGCAGGTCCACCGACGGCCGCCAGTCGAGCTCCAGCGCCCAGTACGACTCCCAGTCCCACACCAGGGCGACGTCGGCGCGCACCCGGCTGCCCCGCACGCCGGCGAGCCTGCGCAGGTCGGCGCCGAGCTCGACGATCTCGCGCCACTGCGCGGAGCCGGCGCCGGCGTGCGGCACCATCGCGGAGTGGAACTTCTCCGCGCCGAACCGCGAGGCGCGGAACTGGAAGAACAGCACGCTGTCGGAGCCGCGGGCGACGTGCGCGAGGCTGTTGCGGCGCATCTCGCCGGGCCGCTTGGCGAGGTTGCGCGGCTGCCAGTTGACCGCGCCGGCCGAGTGCTCCATGAGCATCCACGGCTCTCCCCCGGCCACCGAGCGCGCCAGGTCGGCGGACATGGCCAGGTCGATGTGGTTGTCCGGCTGCTCGGCCTTCAGGTAGTGGTCGTTGGCGACCACGTCGAGCTCCCGCGCCCACTGCCACAGGTCGGTCGACTTGCAGTTCACGGTGCCGGCGAAGTTGGTCGTCACCGGCACGCCGGGGGTGATCTCGCGCAGGATGTCGCGCTGCAGCGCGTAGTGCTCGCGGTGCTGGCCGTCGCTGAATCGGGCGAAGTCGAGCCGCTGGGCCGGGTTGACGGCGGTGTGGTTGTGGCGGGGGGCGTCGATCTGCGCCCAGTCGGTGTAGCGCTGCCCCCAGAACGCGGTGCCCCAGGCGTCGTTGAGCTCGGCCAGGTCGCGGTAGGCGCGGCGCAGCCAGTCGCGCCAGGCGGCGACGCTGTGCTCGCAGTAGCACTCGCCCAGCGGCGCCCCGTACTCGTTGTGCACGTGCCACATGACCACGGCGGGATGGCCGCGGTAGTGGGTGGCGAGCGCGCGCACCAGGCGGGCGGTGGCCTCGCGGAAGGCGGGCGCGCTGGAGCAGGCGTTCTGCCTGCCGCCGAAGCCGATCCGCACGCCGTCGCGGCCGACGGGCAGCGTGTCCGGGTGGCGGGCGGTGAACCAGGCGGGCGGCGCGGCGGTGGGCGTGGCCAGGTCGACCGCGATGCCGGCGGCGTGCAGCCGGTCGACGATCTCGTCCAGCCAGCCGAACTCGTGGCGGCCCTCCTCCGGCTCCATCAGCGCCCACGAGAACATGCCGAGGCTCACCAGGTTGACCCCGGCCTCGCGCATCAGGGCGACGTCCTCCTCGTGCACCTCGCGCGGCCACTGCTCGGGGTTGTAGTCCCCGCCGTAGGCGATACCGGCCGGACGCTCCGGATACATCCATCCCCCTTGTCGTACTTCTGTGAACGTGCACAGTAGCGCGCGTCACCGTTCTTGGAAACCGACCAGGAGACTAACGAGAACATAACGGGCCCTTGACCCCGCACTGATGGCTGATCCAGTCTGTGCACGTTCACAGAGAACATCTGGAGGTATGCATGCGTGCCACACGCCTCGGAGCCGCCTTGGCCGCAGCGCTCGCGGCCACCCTGACCCTGTCCGGATGTGGCGGCGGCGAGCCCGCCGGCACTCCGGAGGCGGCGCGGACGCAGTCTCAGGCCCCGCAGGGCCCGGTCAAGCTCACGTACTGGACGTGGGCTCCGAACATGGACAAGGTCGTCGAGGTGTGGAACAAGGCGCACCCCGACATCCAGGTGACGGTCAGCAAGCAGGCCGGGGGCGACGACGCCGCCGCCAAGTTCCTCACCGCGGCCAAGGCCGGCAACCCGCCGGACCTGGTGCAGGCCGAATACCAGCACCTGCCGTCGTTCGTGGCGGCCGAGGCGGTGGCCGACCTCAAGGCCGAGACGGAGGCGGTCAAGGGCGAGTTCGGCGAGGGCGTGTGGGGGCTCGTCACGCTCGGCACCGAGGGCGTGTACGCGGTCCCGCAGGACAGCGGCCCGATGATGCTCTTCTACCGCCAGGACCTGTTCGACGAGTACGGCATCGAGGTCCCGAAGACCTGGGACGAGTACGCCGAGGCGGCCCGCGCCGTGCGGAAGAAGGACCCCAAGGTCTACCTGGGCACCTTCTCCAGCAAGGACCCCGGCGCGTTCACCGGCCTCGCCCAGCAGGCGGGCGCCCAGTGGTGGTCGATCAGCGGCGAGGCCTGGAAGGTGGACATCGCCGACGCGCCCACCGTCAAGGTCGCCGACTACTGGGACGGCCTGGTCAAGGAGGGCGCCATCGACGACACGCCGTACTTCACCCCCGAGTGGAACAAGGCGCTCGCCGACGGCAAGCTGCTCACCTGGCCGTCGGCGATCTGGGCGCCGGGCACGCTGGAGAGCAACGCGCCCAAGGCCGAGGGCAAGTGGGCGATCGCCCCGATGCCGCAGTGGAACGCCGGCGAGAACCACACCGGCTTCTGGGGCGGCTCCTCCGTGGCGGTCGCCGCCAAGTCGCCGAACAGGGCCGCCGCGGCCCGGTTCGCCACCTGGCTCAACACCGACCCGGAGGCGGTCGGCGCGCTGGTGAAGGAGGCCGCGATCTATCCGGCGGCCACCAAGGCGCAGACGGCGCTCACCGAGGCGCCCGGCTACTTCGCCAACCAGCCGGACTTCTGGCAGCAGGCCGCCCAGGCCTCCGCCGGGGCGCGCGGCTTCACCTTCGGGCCCAACGTCGGCGTCACGTACAACGCCTTCAGGGACGGCTTCGACAAGGCGTTGCAGGACGGCAGCCCGTTCTCCGGCGCCGTCAGGGCGATGCACGAGGCCACCGTCGCCGACATGCGCAAGTCCGGGTTCTCGCTCGCGTCATGACGTACTCCGCGAAGAGGCGGCGCGCCGCGCGCCGCCCCTTGCTCGCCCCGTACCTGTTCCTCACCCCGGCGATCGTGCTGTTCGTGCTGTTCCTGGCGGTGCCGATCGGTTACACCGCCTACCTGGCGATGCGCCGGACCCGGGTGTCCGGGCTCGGGCTGGGGGGCGGGTCGCGGCGCGAGGTGTTCGCCGGGTTCGACAACTTCGCCGCCGCGATCACCGACGGCGAGCTGTGGGCCGGGTGGCTGCGGGTGCTCGGGTACGGCGCGATCGTGCTGGTCGTGATGCTGGGGCTGGCGCTCGTGTTCGCGCTGGCCCTGGACTCGGCCCGGGTGCGGCTGGCCCGCTTCGGCCGGATCGCGATCTTCCTGCCGTACGCGGTGCCCGGCGTGGCCGCGTCGCTGCTGTGGGGGTTCCTCTACCTGCCGTCGCTCAGCCCGATCCGGGCGGTGCTGGACGTGGACCTGCTCGGCGCGACCACGGTCACGTACTCGATGGCCAACGTGGCGGTGTGGGGCGGGACCGGCTTCAACATGCTGGTGCTCTACACGGCGCTGCGGGCGGTGCCGCGCGACTACTACGAGGCGGCGCGGCTCGACGGCGCCACCGAGACGCAGATCGCGCTGCGGATCAAGATCCCGCTGCTGATGCCGGCGATCATCCTGACCACCGTGTTCTCGATCATCGCGACGATCCAGGTGTTCACCGAGCCGACCACGCTGCGGCCGTTCACGAACACGATCAGCTCCACGTGGAGCCCGCTGATGAAGGTCTACCGGGACGCGTTCGTCACCGGTGACCTGTACGCGGCGGCGGCCACCTCGATCGTCATCGCCGCCGTCTCCTTCGTCCTGGCGTTCGGATTTCTGCGCGTGGTCCGCGACCGCGCCTTCGGGGAGGGCTGATGGCCGCCGTCACGACCCGCCGGTCCACCGGCCTGCTGCCGACCGCCGTGCTGCTGGCCGGCGCGATCTACTGCCTCTTCCCGGTGAGCTGGGTGCTGATCGCGGCGACCAAGTCGCCCGGGGAGCTGTTCACCACGCCGACCATGGCCTTCGGCACCGGCTTCCTCTCCAACGTGTCCGACCTGCTCGCCTACCGCGACGGGGTGTTCTGGCTGTGGCTGGTCAACACGTTCGTCTACGCGGGCGGCGGTTCGCTGCTGGCCACCGTGGTCGCCGCGGTCTCCGGGTACGCGCTGGCCAAGTACCGCTTCCCGGGCCGGGCGCTGATCTTCAACCTGCTGATCGGCGGCATCCTGGTGCCGGCCGTGGTGCTGGCCATCCCGCAGTATCTGCTGTTCTCGAAGGTGGGGATGGCGGACACGTACTGGGCGGTGCTGCTGCCGCAGATCCTGTCCCCGTACAGCATCTACCTCGCCCGGGTGTACGCGACCGCCGCCATCCCGGACTCGTTGCTGGAGGCCGGGCGGATCGACGGGGCCGGCGAGTGGACGCTCATGTCGCGGGTGGCGCTGCCGCTGATGGTGCCGGGCATGGTGACGATCTTCCTTTTCCAGTTCGTGGCCATTTGGAACAACTTCCTGCTGCCGTTCATCATGCTGGGCGACGACGGCAAGTTCCCGCTCACGGTCGGGCTCTACACGCTGCTGGCGGCCGGGGCCAACCAGCCGGCGCTGTACAACCTGATCCTGACCGGCGCGCTGCTGTCGATCATCCCGCTGATCGCGCTCTTCCTCACGATGCAGCGATACTGGAGGACAGACCTGTCCTCCGGAGCGGTGAAATGAAGCGCCCTACCATCCACGACGTCGCCGCTGCCGCGGGCGTGTCCCGCGGCACGGTGTCCAGGCTGCTCAACGGCGACCGCTACGTCAGCCCGGCCGCGCGGGCCGCGATCGAGCGGGCCATCACCGAGACCGGCTACGTCGTCAACCGCGCCGCCCGCAGCCTGGTCACGCAGCGCACCGGCTCCGTGGCCATGGTGCTGTCGGAGCCGGACCAGATGCTGTTCGAGGACCCCAACTACAGCACGCTCATCCGGGTGGCGATCCGCCGCCTGGCCGAGCGCGACATCTCGCTGGTGATGATGCTCGCCGGCAACGAGGGCGACCGCGACCGGGTGGTGCGCTACGTGCGCGGCGGCCACGCCGACGGCGTGCTCCTGGTGACGACCCACGCGGGCGACCCGCTGGCCGACGCCCTCGCCGCCGCCGCCCCCGCCGTCTCGTGCGGCGCGGTCATCGGGCGCGAGAACGTCATCCCGTACGCGGCCGCGGACGATCGCCTGGGCGCCCGGCAGATGACCGAATACCTGGTGAGCCGGGGCCACAAGCGGATCGCCATGATCACCGGCCCGATGGACACCCCCGGCGGCATCCAGCGCCTGGAGGGCTTCGCCGACGTGCTGGGCCGCAAGGCGTCCAAGAAGCTCATCGCGCACGGCGACTGGACCCAGGCCAGCGGCGAGCGAGCCATGGCCGAGCTGCTGGAGCGCACCCCTGACCTCGACGCGGTGTTCGTCGCCTCCGACCTGATGGCGGCCGGCGCCCTGACGACCCTGCGCGCGGCGGGCCGGCGGGTGCCGGACGACGTGGCGGTGGGCGGCTTCGACGACTCCTCGGTGGCCACCTCCACCCTCCCGCCGCTCACGACGATCAGGCAGCCGCTGGCGGAGATGGCGAACGCGACGATCACCCTGCTGCTGGCCCGGCTCGACGGCGCCGAGAAGCCCGAACCGGTGGTGCTCCCGACCGAGCTGGTGATCCGCGATTCCGCCTGACAGAAGGCACTTCGCGAGCTGTCACCCCGCGAGCAACTGGTGGAGCCTCTGCGCTTCCCGCACCAGCCTGGTGGATCCCTTCCGGGCCGCTACGGCCGCCAGTTCCGGGATCTCGCCGCGCGCCCCGGCGAGCGCGGCGGCCCGGGCGCCCACGGCGAGCAGGTCCGCGAGCCCGTTGCGCGGGCGCTCCCCCGCGGCGGGCAGCACGCGCGGCAGCAGCGGGGCCACCACCGACCACACCGCCGCGTGCGCCCCGGCCTGGACCGCCTCGTCGAGCGCGGACACCACCCGGGACAGCATGACCAGCCCCGGCGGCAGCAGCCCGGCGACCGCCTTCGCCAGCCGCTGCGCGGGCACCTCGTCCCGGGCGGCCAGGGTGAGGAGCGCGTCCACGGCCGCCGCCCGCTTCGCGACGTCGGGCTCGCTCATCCCGACGGCCAGCGCGTGCGCCACCGCCGTCCCGGCGGGCCCGTCGCCGTGCGCCAGCGCGGCGAGCGCGAGATGCCCGTCGCCCCAGGCGTCGAGGGCGGTCAGCAGATGCGCCGCCACCAGCTCGCGATGCGACGGCGCCGCCATCGGCCACCAGCGCATCGTGGAGGACCAGGACGTGTCCCGCCGCGCCAGGTCGTGCAGCGGCTCCGGCAGCTCCAGCTCGGACTGGAGCTCCTCGCCCGCCCACCCGTATCCGACGCGCCTGACCATCGAGCACCGGACCTCGGGGTCGGGCAGTCCGCCGCCGCGCAGCCACGCCGCGCACTCCCGGCCCGCCCGCGTGCCGAGCTTCTCCGTCCGCTCCGCCACCGCCTCGCCGACCGTACGCGGCAGCCGCAGGAGGGCGTGCGCGAGGTCGGCGGGCAACGGCTCCAGGCCGGACGACGCCAGCCGTTCGAGGCGGTCGAGCAGCACCTCGGGAGCGATGTGGCCGGTGCCGGAGGTAGGCGTGGCGAGCAGGAGGGGCGGTGCGGACGCCGTCTCGTAGGCGGCGATCAGTTCGCGGGCCCGCGCCTCGTAGAGCCGGTCCAGCCCGCCGCCTTCGCGGTTGACCCGGCCGCCCTGGATCAGCGCGGTGAGCCGCAGGCTGTCTTCCGGTGAGGCGAACGCGAGCACCGCCCGCATGAGCAGCTGGTGGAGCCGCTCGTCGCTCCCATACGGGTGATGGCAGCCGAACAGGTGCGGGTCCAGCGGATGCCACCAGGGTCGCAGCGCCTCGCGCAGGGTGTCCGGCTCCCGGTGCGCCCACTCGGCGAGCCCGGCCAGGACCCGCTCGAACGTGTCCGCTCCCGACTTCGGCCCCACCGCGGCGACCGCCTCGGCGAGTTCGCCCGGCGACGCGATGGGCGGCGGCGGGCTCGGCGCGGGCGCCGCGACCAGCGCGGGCGCCTCGGCCGCATCGGCCTCGACGGCTTCCCCGTACGCGCCGGCGATCTTCTCCCGCAGCTCGGCGGGGAGCCCGCCCGCGGCGTCCAGGACGGCCTGCCGACCTTCCTCGCCCGCCCGTCCGGCCAACCGCACCGCTGCCCGGGCGGCGTACTCCTGCAGCGCGAGCGTGTCCTGCCGGAACACCGCCGCCACCACCGCCAGCGCGGCGTCGACCCGCTCCGGCCCGCGCCCGGCGGCGTCACGCGCCCACGCGACGGCCGCCCGCGCGAGCTTCTTCTCCTGCCGGAACGCCAGCGCTCCCGCCGCCTCGGCGAACAGCTCCTCCTCCAGCCGTCCCGCCTCGTCGGCCTGCCGCAGCCGCGCCAGCGCCATGTCGGCCACCGGGACAGGCGCGGCGGGCAGGATCGCCGCATAGTCGCGGACCCGTCCGGCCACCTCGTCGAGGTCCGGCGCCAGGTCGTCGTGCAGCTGGGCGAGCACCGGCGGCGCGTCGGGCCCGTCGCGCAGCAGCCGTCCCATGACCTGGCCGAGCACCTCGCCGCGATCCAGGCGACCGCTCTCGATCAGCCGCAGCACGCCATCGCGCTGCGGCCACGAGAACGCCTCCCGCAGCCCGGCCGTCTCGAAGATCCTGGGCGCGAGGTGCGGGAACAGGGGATCGTCAGCGCCCGGCGCGGATCCGAGCCGCCGCACCCACCCGGTCAGGAACGGGTCGCTGTCCGGCGGCTCGATGCCGGTCGCCCTGACCAGCTCCGCGACGAGCTCCCATTCGCGTTCCTGGTTCGCCCGCAGCCGCAGCACCGTCCGCCGGGCGAGATCCTCCTGCCACGCCACCGGGCGCGTACGGATCAGGCCGAGGATGCGCGGCGCGTCGTCGCCCGCCCGGTCGCGCCACTGGAGCTCGCGCCGGAAGATCCACGAGGTCACGGCCGCCGCCCCGCCGAGGCAGCCGACGCCCGCCATGAGCAGGGGCCGTAACTGGCCCGTCCACTCCCAGAACCTGCCGGCGTACGCCTTGTTCTGCGCCGCGAGGTAGGGCGCGAGCTCGGCGGCGACGGCCTTCCTCGCGTCCGCGTCGAAGGCGGCGACGGAGCGGACGGTGCCGGCGGTGTCGCCGGCCTGGATCAGCTTGAGAAGATCTTTCCACGGTGCGGACATGGCGCGGACCCTACTGACCCGGCCCGACAATTCACCGATCCGGCGACCTCAAGCCAGGTATGGAAGAGTTGCCGTCCATGGAACAGCGTGTGTTGGGACGTACCGGACGGCGAGTCGGTGTGGTGGGACTGGGAGCCTGGCAGCTCGGGGCCGACTGGGGGCAGGTGAGCGAGGACGACGCGGTCGCGACGCTCTCGGCGGCGGTCGGCGACGGGGTGACGTTCATCGACACCGCCGACGTCTACGGCGACGGCCGCAGCGAGCAGATCGTCGGCCGGTTCGCCAAGGCCCACCCGGACCTCACGGTGGCCACCAAGATGGGCCGCCGGATGGACCAGGTGCCGGAGAACTACGTGATGGCGAACTTCCGCGCCTGGAACGAGCGCTCCCGCCGCAACCTCGGCGTCGACACCGTCGACCTGGTGCAGCTGCACTGCCCGCCCACGCCGGTGTACTCGTCCGACGCGGTGTTCGACGCGCTCGACACGCTGGTCGCGGAGGAGAAGATCGCCGCGTACGGGGTGAGCGTGGAGACGTGCGAGGAGGCGCTGACGGCGATCGCCCGGCCGGGCGTGGCGACGGTGCAGATCATCCTGAACGCGTTCCGGCTCAAGCCGCTGGAGCGGGTGCTGCCCGCGGCCCGCGAGGCGGGTGTCGGCATCATCGCCCGGGTGCCGCTGGCCAGCGGCCTGCTGTCGGGCCGGTACGACGAGAACACCACGTTCGCGCCCGACGACCACCGCACCTTCAACCGCCACGGCGAGTCGTTCGACGTGGGCGAGACGTTCTCCGGCGTGGACTTCCGCACCGGCCTGGAGGCGGTCCGGCGGCTGGCCCCGCTGGTGCCCGAGGGGGCGACGATGGCGCAGTTCGCGCTGCGCTGGATCCTCGACCAGCCCGGCGTGTCCGTCGTCATCCCCGGCGCCCGCAACCCTGCCCAGGCCGCCGCCAACGCCGCCGCGGCCGCGCTCCCGTCCCTCCCGCCGGAGACCCTCCAGTCCGTACGCGACGTGTACGACGAGCTCATCCGTCCGCAGGTGCACGACCGATGGTGAGCCGGGCGGTTCTCGTCACCGGGGCGTCGCGGGGGATCGGGCGGGCCGTCGCGACGGCGTTCGCGGAGCTGGGTGACCGGGTGGCGGTCCACCACCGCGACTCCCCCGCCCTCGCCTCCGGGCTGCTGGACGAGCTGCCGGGCGAGGGACACACGGTCGTCCAGGCGGACCTGGCCGATCCGGAGGCGGTGCGCCGCGTCGTGGACGAGGCGGCCACCGCCCTGGGCGGCATCGACGTGCTGGTCAACAACGCCGGCGTGTTCCTGCACCACCCGGTCACGGACCTCACCTACGAGGAGTGGCAGGCCGCCTGGCGCCGGACGCTTGACCTCAACCTGGCCGGCGCGGCGAACATGATCTGGTGCGCGCTCCCCCACATGCCGCGGGGCGGTCGCATCGTCAACGTCTCCTCGCGCGGCGCCTTCCGCGGCGAGCCCGACAGTCCCGCGTACGGCGCCAGCAAGGCGGGCCTGAACGCGCTCACCCAGTCGCTCGCGGTGTCCCTGGCGCCGAAGGGCATCGCGGTGGCGGCGGTCGCGCCGGGCTTCGTCGAGACGGACATGACGAACGAGCACCTCAAACCGCCCAGGGGCGACGAGATCCGCGCCCAGAGCCCGTTCGGCCGCGTGGCCCGCCCGGAGGAGATCGCCGCCGCCGTCGTGTACCTGGCCTCGCCGGAGGCGGAGTGGGCCAGCGGCACCATCATCGACCTGAACGGCGCAAGCTACCTGCGCTGAGAGGCGGAGCCGGGTGGTAGGAGAATGGCATCTTCGACTTCTGACATCGCCGATCACGGCCCCCGGCGAGATTCTCCGGGAGCCGTGTCGCCGTAACGTGTCAGACCTTGTTCACCGGTTCCTGGAGTTCGGTGACCCACTCGTCGTGGTTGTCGGGACACTCCAGGTTGATCTCCCGGGGGTAGCCGACGGAGCGGTAGCCGTTGGCGTCGATCCAGCGGCCGAGGGTCTGGACGGTGGGCAGGACGGTCTCCATGGAGCCGCGGTGCATGACGGTCGCCGCCTGCTCGACGGGCGGCAGGTCCACGATCCGCAGCCCGTCGTCCTCGCCGAGGGGCGCGGAGACCTCGACGCCCGCTCGGATGAGGATCCCGCCGTCCGGCGCGTCCTCGTAGCAGGCGACCGCGGGCCCGGAGGGGGCGATGCCCGCCGCCTCCAGGCGCCGGGACAGCTCCTCGTAAAGCGGCTGGATGACCGGGCCGACGGTGTCGAAGTCCGGTGCCACCGCGGTCAGTTCGGCCACCCGCACGCTCGGCAGGCTCTTCAGTACGACATCGTTGCTGGGCATCTGCCCCTCGCTCTCGATCGAGCGGAGCCTCGCCTCGACCTGGGCCAGCCGGGCCGCCGCCGCCGTGATCGCCGCCTCCAGGTCGGCGCGCCGCAGCCGGAGCATGGCGCGCAGTTCCCCGATGGTCACCTTCTCGTCCAGGATCGCCCGGACCTGTTGGAGGGTGAAGCCGAGGTCCTTGAGCGCGATGACGCGGTTGAGGCGGGCCAGCTGGGCGGCCGTGTAGTAGCGGTAGCCGGTGGCCGGATCGACGTGGGCCGGGCGCAGCAGGCCGGTGGCGTCGTAGTGACGCAGCATCCGTACCGAGACGCGACCGTGCCTGGCGAAGTCTCCGATGGTGAACATGATGTCTCCAAGTCGACCGCCTGACACGGTGTGAGGGTCAAGAACGCGGCACGGATGCCGAGGCCTGAGCCGGCGGAACGTGGACTACCCGCCGAGCCCGTCGAGATAGGCGCGGGAGGCGGCGAGGGCTTCGAGCATGTCGCCGTCGCAGCGGTCGAGCTCGACGATCCGCCAGGCGTCGGCGGGGGCGGCCGCCAGGATGTCCGGGATCGGCAGCGTGCCGGAGCCGACCGCGGTCATGGCGTCGTCGACGGTGCCGGGGCCGTCCTTGACGTGCAGGTGGGTGACCCGGTCGCCGAGCCGGGACAGGAGGCCGGGCACGTCGGCGCCGCCCACCACGGCCCAGTAGAGGTCCACCTCCAGCAGGACGTCCGGGTCGAGCAGTTCGGCGAGCACCTCAAGGGCGTGCCGGTCGCCGATCCGCGCCGCCAGCTCCCAGTGGTGGTTGTGGTAGCCGAGCCGCAGCCCCGCCCCGGCGGCGCGGGCGGCGGCGGCGTTGATCAGGCGGGCGCTCTCCTCCACGGCGGCACGATCGGAGAACCCGTCCGGCGGGATCGCCGGGATGATCACCGTGTCCGTGCCGATGGCCGCGGCGGCCTCCAGCACGGCGGGCGCGTGCTCGTCCAGCAGCGGCCCGTGCAGCGAGCAGGCGGTGAGCCCGTTCGCCTCCAGCAGCTCGCGAAAGGCGCGCGGGTCGTCGCCCAGGAGCCCGAAGGTGGGCTCCACGGCCCGGTACCCCATCGCGGCGAGGGACGTCAAAGTCGTCGTCGGCCGCACGGTCATCTCGGCGCGTACGGAGTAGAGCTGGACGGCGGGAACAAGCACGACATACCCCCTGCTACTACATGATCCAGTCCATCGATCTTAGGGAGCCGCCGGCATCCCGGGAAGCGGCGCCACCGCCGGAGGCTCGCCACACACTGAAGTAATTCGTATTAGCAGGTTGACTGACGCTTTTCGCTGACCGATGCTCGGTGATCACACCGGCCCCCCGCCGGTGTGATCACGAAAGGGCAGAGCATGTCCGATCCGATCCTCGACCGCCGCACGATCCTGCGCGCCGCCGCAGGCACGGCCGTCGCCCTCCCCGCGCTCTCCTCCCCCGCCGCCGCTGCCGCCGCCGCCGGGCCCGCGGGCTTTCCCTCGTACGCCTACCTCGGCCGGTCGCTGAACACCTCGGCGCTGCGCTACAACCCGACCGGCGAGCTGATCTTCCCGTGCGTGCGCGGCACGTACGACCGCATGCCGGGCGGGCTCGGCAGGTACTACCTCTACTACGCCCCGCACGACGCGCCCGGCGGCATCTGCCTGGCCTACGGCGACTCACTCGCCGGGCCGTTCACCGAGTATCACGCCAACCCGATCGTCAGCCGGCAGTGGGGCTCGCACTTCAACGTCAGCCACGTGTCGTCACCGCACGTGCTCTGGCACGCCGCCTCCCGCCGCTGGTACCTGTACTTCCACGGCGAGAACAGCACGACCCGGCTCGCCACCTCGGCCAACGGGGTCGACTTCAGCTACCACGGCGTCGTGCTGAACACCTCGATGGTGCCCGGCATCTCGGAGGCCTCCTACGCGCGGGTCTTCGACCACGCGATCCCGGCGCGGGGCGCCCGGTACGTGATGGTGTTCATGGGCAACCACGGCGGCAACCGCAAGATCTTCTGGGGCTGGTCGGGCGACGCGGTGAGCTGGCAGTTCGCCCCTGACCCGCTTATCTCCCCCGCGGGCGACGGCCTCACCGACCTGAGCGGGCCGCACCTGCTCAAGCGCAACGGCACCACGTACGTCGTCTACCACGGCAACTCGGGCAAGATGTATCTCACCGAGGTCGGCAACTCCTTCGACCGGGAGGTGCACCTCGGCGTCTTCCACACCCCGCTGACCGGCGGCCCCGACTCCCGGCGCTCGGCCGCCCCGGCCTTCGGCACCGACGGCGGCGTCTCGTACATGTTCTACGAGGCGGGCCAGCGCGGCTCCACCGTGATCGCCGTGGCCCGCGCCACCTCCTGATCCCGTACCCCCTCGGCCCCGCTGAGCCCTGCCCTGTCCCTCCCGGGTTCGGCGGGGCCGGGCGTCGCCCGCCGCGTGCTTGCCGGCCGGCGAGTCCGCGAAGATCAGGTCGAACGGCCCGAGCGCGGACAGCATCTCCAGCGCGTCGCCCGTGCGGAACTCCACGAACCCCGGCCACTCCCCCTGCCGCGCGAGCCCGGCGCGCCCGGCGTCGCGCTCGATGGTGGTGACGGTGACGTCCGTGCGCGGCGTCAGCCCGGACACGAGCCAGGCCGTCCCCACTCCCGTCCCGGTCCCGATCTCCAGCACCCGCGCCCGCGCCGGCAGCCCCGCGGCGAGCACGGCGAGGAGCCGTCCGACACCCGGGTCGCACGAGTACGCGAACCCGGCCCGCTCGGTGGCCCGCCGTACGAGATCCTCCATGAGCACAGGATTCCCTATGCTGCCGACCCATGACGATCGACGGCGACTACGGTCTGCCCGGTTCGCTCGGCAGGGTGCTGCGGGCGGTGGCGGACGAGCGGGTGGCGCAGGATCGGCGGTGGGGCGTCCAGGAGGGCCTCACCGACGGCACCGGCCCGCAGCACGGCGACGAGGCTGAGCGGGCGAAGCGGGAGACCGGGGAGGCGTCCCGCGAGGGGCGGCTGACTTGGCGGCACGTGCTGGTGGAGGAGGTGCTGGAGGCGTTCGCCGAGGAGGACCCCGACCGGTTGCGGGCGGAGCTGACGCAGGTGGCGGCCGTGGCGGTCAAGTGGATCCAGGACATCGACCGGCGCGCCGCCCGGGACCGGTTCCGGGCGATCGTGGACGTGCACGTCCTGCTGGTCCGCGACGGCGAGGTGCTGATGGGGCGCCGATCCGGCACCGGGTACGCCGACGGGCTGTGGCACCTCCCGAGCGGCCACCTGGAGGCGGGCGAGTCGGCGACGGAGGCGGCGGCGCGGGAGGCCCGCGAGGAGGTGGGCGTCCGCGTCGACCCCGCCGACCTGGTCTTCGCGCACGTGATGCACCGGGCGCCGGATCGGGTGGGGATCTTCTTCGTCGCGGAGAGGTGGGCGGGCGAGCCGTACAACGCCGAGCCGGACAAGTGCTCCGAGCTCGGCTGGTTCCCGCTGGACCGGCTGCCGCAGGACACGGTCGGCTACCCGGCCGAGGCGCTGCGCGGCATCGGGCGCGGTGAGGCTTTCGGCCTGTACGGGTTCTAGCCCGGCGGATACTTGGCCGGGTCGGCGCGCCCGCGGCCGGCGAAGTCGTCGGCCAGTTCGGTGATGGTCTCGCGGCCTTCCAGCAGATACAGCCAGGCGACCGGCAGGGCGTCCTCGCCGCGCACGGCGCCGAGAAGATTGCCGGTCATGGAGCCGGTGGAGTCGCTGTCGCCGGAGTGGTTGACGGCCAGCAGCAGCGCCGCGGCGAAGTCCTTCTCGCGCGTGAGCGCGCAGTAGACGGCGATGGCCAGCGCCTCCTCGGCCACCCATCCCCCGCCGAGGCTCTCCACCCGCTCCGGGCTCGGCTCGCCCTTTCCTGCCAGCTCGTCCGCCGCCCGCAGGGCGACGCTGGTCTCCTCGTGCCCGGGGTACGTGGCCAGCAGGCGGAGCGTCTCGTGGACCGCCTCGTACAGGGTCAGATCCTCGGCCACGAAGTGGACGAGGGCGGCGAAGGCGCCGGCCGCGTAGTAGCCGGTGGGGTGGCCGTGGGTGATCCGCGCGCAGGCGGCGGCCAGCTCGAACGCCTCCCGCGCGGAGCCCCCGAGAAGCCCGAACGGCGCCGACCGCATGACGGTGCCGCAGCCCTTGGAGTCGCGGTTGACCGGCCCCGGCTCTCCCAGGGGCCCGTCCCGGCCGGGCCGCGCGCGCAGCCCCGACAGGCACGCGTTGCCGGGCGCCCGCCGCGCGTACAGCCACCGCTGCTCGCGCAGCCAGCCCGTACGGTGGTGCGGGTCGCCGGGCGGGGGCGGGGCGTCGTGCCGCTGGGTGTCGAGCCAGCGCAGGTAGGCGGACCGGACCACCTCCGCGGTGTCCGCGAACCCCCGGGTGGCGGCCCTCAGCTCGGCCCTGATCAGCCCTTCCAGCGTGAAGAGCGTCATCTGGGTGTCGTCGGTGATCAGCCCCGCGCGGCCGATCCCGTCGGTCACCATGCCGGTGACCCCGGCCTGCCCGTGACGGGCGCGGATGCCCGCGATGGACTCGAACTCGATCGCCCCGCCGAGCGCGTCGCCGATCGCCCCGCCCAGCACGCATCCGCGGACCCGGCTGCGGTACGTCACTTCCGCCATGGCCCACACCTTATGCCCGGCCTTGTCGCGTACGGGATGGATGGGCGCGGCCCTGTCAGTGGGCGTGCGCGTGGCCGAACGTCCAGGTGATCGTGGAGGTGAGGGCGTTCTCGCGGTACGCGGGATCGCGGATGAAGCCGGTGGAGTCGGAGACGACGACGGTATAGGTGCACGAGTGCTTCGACCGCAGGTCCTTGCGCCCGCACCACGGAGCCTCGGGCTTGCCGCGCTGCTTGGGCGGCTTGTGCTCGCCGGCCTGCACGGAGGCCAGGCCGGCCCACTCCGCGATCTCGTGCCCGTTGACGAACCACCGGGTGGACACGGTCGGGATGTCGACGTGGGTGACGGTCAGGGTGGCCGACTTGCGGATCGGCCTGTCGCTCGGCGGGGTGGCGGCGTCGACGATGCCGGTCAGCTCGTAGAACTTGCGGGTCATCTCCTCGCGGCCGACCGAGTTGAAGGGCTTGCGCAGGGTGCGCATCAGCGAGTCGTCGCTGGGCCGGTGGATGCCGAGATTGTGGTAGTAGGCGCCTTCGAAGGCGCCGATGACGCCGCCGTCGGGGGTCTCGGCCCCGAGCCAGCGCCACCACTTGGTCCGCCGCGCGGTCTGCTCTCCGGCGTCGTGGACGGAGACGTTGGCGTCCGGCGGCTCCTCGCCGGTGTAGACGCTGCCGTCGTCGGGATAGGCCCAGTACGGGTACTCGTCGGCGAGGTCGCCGAGGGAGTGGCCGAGCTCGTGGGGAAGGATCTCCGGGCCGGAGACGTGTCCGCCGGAGAAGGTGACCAGGTCCTCCTCGATGTAGCCGGCTCCGCCGTACGTGCCGCTGTTGACGACCACGGCGATCTGGTCGAAGGCGGGCGCCAGGGCGGCGTAGGACTCGGCGGCGGGCACGTCGACGCAGACCAGGCGTGCCAGCCCGTCGCAGTAGTAGGTGCTGTGGAGCGCGGTGTCCTTCTCGATCCCTTCGGCGGGGTCGTTGTCGGAGCCGGACTCGTTGGAGACGACGTTGACCTGCCAGACGTTGAACAGCTTCCGGTAGCTCTTGAACGGCTCGCGCTCGGCCAGCAGGTTCCAGCTGGTCTCCACCTGGGAGGTGTAGAGGTCCATCTCGGACTCGGTGAAGCCGTCGCCCAGGTAGACCAGGTCGATGCGCTTGTCGCTGGGGCCGTTCACCTCGATGGGCGTCACGGTGGCGGACGGCGCCTGCCGGGACCTCGCCCGCGGGCCGATCTCGCCCGGCACGTCGGTGTAGCCCCGCGGCCCGCTCTCGTCGAAGATCTCCACCTTGTGGTCATCGGACGCGGTCGCGGGCGGGACCGAGAAACACGTCGCGAGGAGTACGCCCCCCACGACCAAGCCAAGTTTGCGCATATTTGTCTCCATCGACAGCGATATGGCGCAGATTGTTCGCGGCTGCGCGTTCATGGGGCAATAACGCTGCGGTGTCGATCCGGGCCGGCGGCGGAGGGCGTCCGACGGGCCGCAGGTCGGCACGCCACATAACCCAGGAGTTATCCCCTTTCGGGATGGCCCTCCTCGTGGGTACGGGCACCCACGCGCGCCCGATCACCCTAGGGTTATGTCGTACTAGATTTGCCGCATGCAGCTGGAGTTGCGGCACCTTCGCACGTTGTGCGAGATCGCGAACGCGGGCAGTCTCAGCAAGGCGGCGGTCGTCCTGGGCGTCTCGCAGCCCGCTCTCACCGCCCAGTTGCGGCGGATCGAGGCCACGCTCGGCGGGCAGATCTACCGGCGCGGCCGGCTGGGCATGACCCCGACCCCCTTCGGCCGGTTCGTGCTGATCCGGGCCAGAGCGGCGCTCCAGATCGTGGACGAGCTGATGACGGACACCACGCCCGCCCCGGACCGGCCGCGCGTCGCCCGGATGGGCGGCTACGCCAACCCGGTGCTCGGCGGCCTGCTGCGCAGGCTGTTCGGGACGCCGGGCACGCCGATCACCGTGCACACCGAGCACTCGCCCCGCCTGCTCATGGACCTGCTCGCCTCCAAGCGGCTGGACGCGGCCACGCTCGTCGACTACCCCGGCCACGAACTCGCCGTGCCCGCCGCGATAGGCGTGCGCCCCATCGCCATGGAGCCCGTCTTCGTCGCGATGGCCGCCGGCCACCCTCTCGCGTCACTCGAAGAGGTGCCCCTCGCCCGGCTGGCCGACGACGACTGGGTCCTGTCGCCTCCTGACGGGGCGGGCTGGCCCGAGTGCTTCGTCACGGCGTGCCGGGACGCCGGCTTCGAACCTCGGGTGCCGCACATCATGATCGAGGCGCCGATGATCCGGCTGCTCGTCGCCGCGGGGCAGGCCGTCACGCCGTGCCAGGCCACGTTCCCGCCCGGCGACGGCATCGTGGTCCGCCCGCTTGCCGGCGCCCCGCTGTGGATGAGGCACCTCGTCGCCTGGCGCCTCGACGGCGCGCTCGCCGACCGGGCGGGCGAACTGGTCGCCCTCGCCACGCAGGCCCACCAGGAGGCGCTGGCCGCCCACCCGGTCTACAGCGCCTGGCAGGCACGACGTCACTTCGGAGGTGATCCGCGACACTGAGCGGGCCGCTCCCCCGGCACGTGCGGGGAAGCGGCCCGATGCGGTGCTACTGGGGCAGCGGGGCCACCTCGCGCACCTTCTCCGCGGCGGCGGCCAGCGAGTCCCTGGTCACCTCAGGCGCCTCGCCCTGCTTGTTCTGCGGCAGCGGCTTCACCTTCTTGCAGGCGGACGGATAGCGGTCGCAGTAGCTCTGGGTCGTGCCGACTGACGTGGCGTTCAGCATCGCGTGGCCGGTGGCCCGGGTCAGCGTGTCGGTGGCGGCGTTGAAGATCTCGTTGAGCCGGCGCGAGTCGGCCGGGTTGTTGACCCGCAGCGGGGTGCCGGTGCCGGTCGACATGCCGAAGATCGTGTCGCCGTCGCCCAGCGTGTGGATCGGGCTGATCGCGCGGGCCAGACCGTCCTGGGAGTTGCCGGCCATCCGCGCGGCGGCGGCCTTCTCCAGCGGCGCGTTCGTGGCGACCACGGCGATCGTGGTGTTCAGCGACGGGGCGTCGGCCTTGGCTTCCGGCCGGCACTCCTTGGCCTTCGGCGTCTCCAGGCCGCGGAACTCGCCCGCCACCTCGTACCGGGCCGCGAACAGCGAGCAGTCACGCGGGTCGACCGGCGAACCGGCCGAGTTCACCACCACGATGGCGCCGACCACGGTGCCGTCGCTGAGGGTCATGCTGGCGGTGCCGACACCGCCCTTCAGCCCGCCCGCGCGGGCACCGGTGCCGCCGCCGGCGACGCCCTGACGTACCGGCCCTTCCTTGGCGGCCTGCGCGGCGAGGTAGCCCCACTCGGGCGTGGTGCGGGCCTTGAAGTCGCCGCCACGGCCGAGGTCGAAGATGTCGGCGGCGGGGACGATCGGCGCGACTCCCGAGCCGACCCTGACGCCCTCGCCGCGCTCCTCCAGCCAGCGGATGACGCCGTCGGTGGCGGCCAGCCCGTACATGCTGCTGCCGCCGAGCATCACCGCGTTCACGCCGGGGTTGGAGTTGAGCGGGTCGAGCAGGTCCGTCTCCTTCGTGGCGGGGGCGCCGCCGCGCTGGTCGACGCCGGCCACGGACATCGTCGGGGTGTAGATCACGGTGGTGCCGGTCAGGTAGGGCGCCCTGGCCGACTGGACCTGCCCGACCTTGATGCCGGGCACGTCGGTGATCGCGTTGTCGGGGCCGGGCAGCCCGGGGGTGTTCGCGGCGGTGGCGGCCTGCGCGGACGCGCTTCCGGGGACGGTGAGCATCAGTGCTCCGGCCAGCAGTGCGACGAGGCGTGGCTTCATGGATCCCTCATTCCAGTGGGGGGCGGGAAGGGACGTCGGGGAGTGCGCGCGCTACTGAGTGCACTGAGGCTACTGGTCGGACCAGCAAAGGTAAAGATCGTAGTGTGCCGATTTGTAGCTATAGTCGGCGTTTTCGCCAGTACGTCCGCGATCGCGTGAGTTCGCCGGCCCCCTGCCGGAAGGACGTCCGACGTTGGGCGTCGATTAACACGGCCTCCCTAGCGTGCCCGACATGAAACGTGCACTGCTCGCCCTCGGTGTCGCCACGCTGGTCACCGGCCTCGCCGCGCCCGCCGCGGCCAAGCCCGCCGCCCCCGGCCGGGCCACCCTCACCGGGTTCGCCTCGCTGCCCGCCGAGACTTTCGTACCGAACAGCGAGACCTCGGGCACCCAGCTCGGCCCCGACCCGGTCAACGGCCTCACCCCGCCCTTCGCCGGCCAGCCCGTGCAGGGCTTCAGCGGCATCGTGCCCCGGGGCGGCGGCGTCTACGAGATGCTGTCCGACAACGGCTTCGGCAGTAAGGGCAACAGCGCGGACTTCCTGCTGCGGGTGCACCGGGTCGAGCCCGACCTGCGGGGCGGCACGGTGAAGGTGCTCGGCGGGTTCGACCTCGCCGACCCCGACCGGCACATCACGTTCCCCATCACCAGGGAGGACCGCCGGCTGACCGGCGCCGACTTCGACGTGGAGTCGATCGTGCGCGCCACCGACGGCACCTACTGGATCGGCGACGAGTTCGGCCCGTTCCTGCTGCACTTCTCCTCGACGGGCAGACTGCTCGAAGCGCCCATCCCCCTGCCCGGCGTCCAGGCGCCGGAGAACCCGTTCCTGAACGGCGCCGAGCCGAACCTGGGCCGCAGCAAGGGCTTCGAGGGCATGGCGCGCTCGCTCGACGGCAAGCGGCTCTACCCGCTGCTGGAGGGCACCGTCAGCGGCGACCCGGCCGGCACCCTGCGCATGTACGAGTTCGACGTGCGCGAGCGGGCCTACACCGGCAAGCGCTGGACCTACCCGCTGGACGCCCCCGGCCACGCCATCGGCGACGCGGTCGTCGTGGACCGGAACCGGTTCCTGATCATCGAGCGTGACGGCGCCCAGGGCGACGCGGCCAGGACCAAGAAGATCTACCTGGCCGACGTCCGCGACCGGAACCACGACGGCGCCATGGACAAGACGCTCGTCGCCGACCTGCTCGACATCGCCAACCCCAAGGGCCTCGGCGGCTTCGGCAGGACGTTCCGCTTCCCGTTCGAGACGATCGAGGACGTGGCCATCCTCGACGACCGCACCCTGATCGTCGCCAACGACAACAACTTCCCGTTCTCCACCGGCCGCACGCCCGGCAAGCCGGACGACAACGAGTTCATCACCATCAAGCTGCCGCGCCCGCTGCACGCCACCCGCTGACCCTCATGTGCCCGTGCCCCTCCCGCCCTGGGAGGGGCACGGGCACGTCGCCTCCTCGGCGTGCACGGTGGAGCCGACCTCGTGGAAGAGCCCTCTTCCGGCCCTCCGCCGATCCGGCAGGTGGTGGCCATCCGGGAGACCGGCAGCAGTGAGCCGTCGCCCCGCTCGAACCACTGACGCTCCCCCTGCGCGGTGCCGCCGGTTCGGCCTGAGGGCTGACCTCCATGATCTGCCCTCGGTTACCCATGAGGACGGCAACGACCACGAGGTTGTGCTCGGCACCGAGACGGTGTGCGGAGGCTTGCCTGCCGGGGCCAAAACAGAAGGCACGTTCGTGATGAACGCGCCTTCCGGGGGGCCGTGGCCCCGGATAAGCATGTCGCCGTAGTGGCTGCTTCAAGCAGACCCCGGGCACTGGTGCGGGACATGCCGGTTCGGGCAGCAGATCATGCCGATCGTGGCGAACCGGCCGCCGTGCAACCACTCACCCCATTGCACGTCCACCCCGCGGGGCAACAGGTCGCGGGCGGACTGCAACCGATCTTTCATCGGGATGCGGTCGGGCCACAGCAGCGCGGTGCAGGTCCTGCCGTACTCCTCAGCCAGCCAGGCCACGGCGGGGCCGACCTGGTCGAAGGTGGCCGCGATCCGTGATGGGGGTTTGAGCAGCCAGTCGCCGGTCCGCATCGGAGGGAGGAGCGACGCGGGAAAGTCCGGCGAGGTGGGGCGGCGACCGGCCTCGTTCGCACGTTCCGATCCCGGGCCGGTCCACTGGTAGGCGTGCCAATGCATGGTGAGGCGCTCCGGGTACGGTTGGGGGCGGCGGCCCCTGCTTGCTGTGATCAGGCAGGGACCGCCGTCGACGCGGGTGATGCCTACAGAGTGGACAGGCCGGCGGCGCGAAGCTCGTCACCGGTGAACCGGAGCGTCCCGGCATCCGGGTTCTTCGAGTCACGCACCGCGTAAGCGTCCTCCTCCCCCGGGATGGGCGCGATCAGGACACAGGTGTCCATCTCCTCCTCCTGCTGGTTGCCGCCACAGGCCCGGCTGAACGACACCCCTTCGAGGTGACAGCCATACAGATCCATTGCGTGGTCTTCCTTTCGTCCGAGCCCTCAGGGTCGGGCTCCGTTCTGGCCCACGAACGCTACCTGTACCGGCCTATTCATGGCTAGTCCAAGCCCGACCTATACTGTTTGGTCTAGCTATGGAAGTCAGTGACGGTTTAGGGTTCGGCCGTGATGTTGCCTGATACGCCGTGGACTGAAGACGACTGGAATCCGGAGTTCTATCGGTACGAGCAGATCGCGGACTGGATCCAGCAACGGATCGAAGCGGGAGAATATCCTCCACGAACCGTGCTCTCCGAAATTCAGCTCCAGGGATATTTCGGTACGGGACGCACCACCATTCGCAAGGCGTTCGAAATCCTCCGCGAGCGCGGGCTGATCATCACGAAGCCCGGCAGAGGATCCGTGGTCATGCGAAGGGCAGGCACAACGGACTGATATTCAAGCACTGGTTACCCCGCTTGGCACCTGTCACTTGACCACGGCGTTGCGCCAGTAGCGGACGCTCGTCGCACCGATGACATCGGCATACTCCTGATATATCTCCTCCAGACAAGCCAGGAGCGCTTGAGCGTGCTTCTCAAGACCAAGAACGGTGAGCGAACGCAGGATCCTGCTGATACGCAAGAAATTGTGGTTGTACGGGGTGAGCCATACAGAGGCTCGGTCGGAGAAGTCACCACCGGGTGAGACCCGAGGCGACTCGAAGGGACCGTCGAGCCTCAAGCCATAGAAGGCGAGCATCCGGAGCAAGGATTCCGTCAGCTCGTCCTGAAGGCCGCGATCGGACCTGAACGCCTCGATGTCGTTCTCGTTGAGGACTGGTGCGTTGTGATTCGCCATACTGGGCTCTGGTAGCGGGAAAAGCCACTGGATGTAGTCGTGGACCGCTTCCAGGGCAAGGAAGTCCTGGCTGCGGACATCATCAAGCGAACGTCCGCGGTCATCGGTGCCGATCTGCCGGTAGAAGGCGACGACAGCGCTGGTTTTCATAGGCTCTTCACGTTGATGTCGGCTCGCAGACGCTTACAGCGATTCTGAGGAGATGTGCCGCCTCCCGGAGGGAGACTTGGGGAGGACTCTTGTCGTCAGCACGGAAGACGACCACGTTGATGCCGATTCTTCGGTAAGCGTCAGCGTAAAGAATCTCCGACCAGGCGAGCAGCTGGGCAAGGAGTGCACGGGTGGGCTTGATCGAGCCGTGCCCGGCACCGAGTAGAGGAAGATACACGGTGGACAGACGACGGTCGCGGGCCACGGTGCTCGCCCTGCGAGCGATCAGAGCCAGCGCCACCGGATCCGCCCGTAGCCCCTCGCCCTCCCGTTCGGTGGTGGCGGCAGCAACCAGCAGGTGAAAGTTCCCTTCCAGGGGTCGGTCGATGTAGGCCGCCGTCCCCAGCCTGTAGCTGCGGGTCTCCTTGCCGTTGATCTTGACGATCTGGGCAGGCATACCAGCCAGACTCTCGGCGATGGCCCGCTCCAGATCGGCGACGCGCCCCCTGTAGTGGGCATGGACGAAGGCCCCCGCGGCGCTTCTGGTGTCACTCAGGCACGTGCCGTTGAAGTACTCGTTGGCGGGCAGGACGATCAGAGCGCACGACGGGTCGCCGGCGATCTCTTCTATGCGGCCGAGCCTGATGGACAGTTCATTCTCACCGATGCGCGTACTGACGGAGTCAGCGTCCGAGGTGATTCTTATTCGACGCTTGGCAGGCACGGGAAAGGCCATGGCGGGAGTTTGCAAGGTGCTGACGGCCGCGAGTACAACGAGTCCCAACCCCACCAAGGCCACCGGATAGACCGGAGCCGCGAGCGGGACTATATCCAGCTTGGCGATATCCTTGACCTGAAAGAAAGAGACAAGAAGAAATAGAGTGCCGATCGCCAGAGCGATGACCTGGAACCTGACCTGGACTAACGCTTCGATCATGCCTTGCATAGGGCTGGCATCCTTGGCTGTCACCTGCGTTTCTGGCCTGGATCGTACATCAGCCGGCTGGAGCGTCACTTAGGAAAATCACTCCTGGACGTCTCCGATCAGCTACTCTCTCGCCGGCACCCACTGGCGCGGACAGATCATCTCGGTGCACAATCGGCCCGTGAAGGCGTACGTCGGAGTCACCGACGGTGACTGGTATCGCTTCCTCGCGGCACGCCCCGCCCTGACCGAGGCGAACTTCTGGCGGCCCTCGGGAAAGGGCGAGTTCAAGGTCCTCCGGCCGGGCGAGCCGTTCCTGTTCAAAACCCACCACCCACACAACCGGGTAGTCGGCGGCGGCTTCTTCGCCCGTTTCGTCAAGCTGCGCGTCTCCGAAGCCTGGGAGATCTTCGGCGAGGCCAACGGCGCCTCCACCCTCCATGAGATGCATGCCCGAGTCGGCCACTATCGAAGAGAACCGATCTCGCCAGCTGACGACCCCGTGATCGGCTGCGTCTTACTTCGGGACACCTGCTTCTTCCCTCTCGACGCCGACGCCGGCCCTCCCCCGGCGTTCGCCGCCAACATCGTCCAGGGCAAGGGGTACGATCTCGCCACCCATCCGGACGCCCGGTTCTTCCACGACGTCGTCACCCGGCTCCTCGGCGGCCATGTGGAGATCGACCTGAGCGAGCCGTGGCATCTCGGCGGCCCGGTGTTCGGCGATCCCCGCCTGGTGCCGCAACGACTCGGCCAGCAGGCGTTCAAGGCCGTGGTCCTGGACGCCTACGACCGGCGCTGCGCCATCACCGGCGACAAGATCCGTCCCGTTCTGCAGGCCGCGCACATCCGGCCCGTCCACCGAGGCGGCGAACACCGGCTCGACAACGGACTGCTGCTCCGCTCCGACGTGCACACCTTGTACGACCGCGGCTACCTCGCCGTCGATCCGTCGTACAAGCTGCTGGTCAGCCCTCGATTGCGCGAGGAGTTCGGCAATGGCCGCCAGTTCTACGAGCGGGCCGGGCACCAGATCGCCCTCCCTCGCCAGCGGCCGGACCGGCCGCAGTGGGAAGCCCTGGAGTGGCATCTGGACGAGGTCTTCCTTCGCTGACGGTCCGACCCAGCCTCCGATCTTGAGGGACACAGGCCCCTGAAGCGTCGCATGAGGTATACGCGGTAAACCTTCCGGGTATACGTTGTACACATGTCAGTGGCGAAGACGGCCGACAGGGTCGCCGAGGCCGCGCGCGCCATCCTCGAGACCGAGGGCGTCGAGGCCGTGACCATGCGCCGGGTGGCTGACGCCGTAGGCATCACCGCCATGGCGATCTACAAGCACTATCCGAACCGTGAGGCGCTCCTGGCCGCCGTGGCCGATCGCGCTCTCCGTGAGCTCGGGGCGGGCTGGGGTGGACGCGACGGTGACTGGGAAGCGCGTGCGCTGGGCCTGCTGGACGACTTTCTCGACTTCGCCCTCGGGTCGCCGCACCTGTACCGCTTCCTCATCACCGATCGGCGTGAACGGGCGCGGCGGTTCCCTGACGGCTTCAGGGACGGCGCCTCACCGTCGTTCACGAAGATCGTCACCTTGGCCGAGGAGGGCATGCGGGCCGGCCTGCTGCGCCCGGACGATCCGCTGGAGGTCGCGATGACGGTGACGGCCACCGCCCAGGGCCTGGTGCAGCTCTATCTCGGCGGCCGTATCGGGCTGGCCGAGGACGAGTTCCGGGCTCTGTGCACGCGTGCGACGAGGAGGGTCCTCGATGGCGTCCGAGCGTAGGCCGCGCCGCTGGAGACGGCGGGCGTGGATCGCGGCCGGTGTTGCCCTGGCGGTCCTGGTCGCCGGGCTGGGTTACAGCGCCTGGTTCGGGAGCGACCAGGCGATCAAGGTGCGGCGCTGGGGGGCGGGAGACGTCATGGTGCTGGCCTCCGGCGACCGTACCGTGACCCTGGCCGACACGCCGGCGACGCGCAAGCCCGGCACGTACTGGCTGGAATGGAGCGGCGCCGGCACCATGCTCGGCGAGGTGACGTCACGGGGCGGCGGCAAGGTGACCCGCGCGGTGCTGGACGGCGCGGTCCCGTCCATCGGCACCTCCGGCAGCCTCAACGTGGCCCCTCCCGGGGATCCGGAGGTGGCGTGGGGCCTGGACTACTCCGAGATCACGGTGCCGACCGAGCTCGGTCCGGCGCCCGCCTGGCACGTCCCCGGCGACGGCACCACCTGGTTCGTCGCCGTCCACGGCCAGAACGCCAGGCGCAAGGCCGTCCAGAAGGTGCTTCCCGTCGTGCACCGGCTCGGCATGCCGTTCCTGGCCATCACCTACCGCAACGACGAGGGCGCCCCGGCCTCCCCAGACGGGCTGATCCATCTGGGCGACACGGAGTGGCGGGACCTGGAGGCGGCCGTCCGCACGGCGCGGGGCCTGGGGGCGCGGCGCGTCGTCCTCTACGGCACGTCCATGGGAGGCGTCGTGGCCGGCCAGTTCCTGGCGCGATCGCCGCTGGCGGACCTCGTCTCCGCGGTCATCATGGACGCGCCCCCGTACGATCTGGAGCGCGTGAGCGAGTGGAACGCCGCCCGGTTCGGTATGCCCGCCTTCGCCGGATGGTTCTCCAGCCGGGTGGTGGAATGGCGGATCGGCGTCGACCAGGACGCCCTTCACCTGATCCGTCATCCGCCCGCCGTCAGGCCTCCGCTCCTGCTGATCCACACGGACGACGACACCGAGGTCCCGGTGGGCTCCTCCCGGGAGCTCGCCGCCGCCGGGCCGCGTCTGGGCTGGGACATCCGGTACGAGGAGTTCCCCGGCGGTGACCACACCGAGGCGTGGAACGTCGACCGGCCGAGGTACGACCGGCTCGTCCGCGACTTCCTGACCGCGCACGCCGGGGCCGTTCCCTGACGGCGGCCGCCCCCTTGAACTGGAGCCTCCATGCCAGCACGCTGAATCCACCATCGGAACCCTGGAGGCCGTGATGACCCCCCGCGACCTGATAGACCCCGAGAGCCGTGGCCCGCTGGACGCGCTGCTCGACATGCTGCCCGGCGGCTTCAACACCATCCCCGACATCGTCCAGCGCCGGGCCGTCGTCTCAGGCCTGCTGGGCGCCATGGAGGTGCCCGACAACCCGAACGTCGTCAAGGAGGACCGGACCATCCCCGGCCCCGACGGCGAGCCTGACATCGCCGTGCGGATCTACCGCCCGGCCGACGCGGCGGGGCAGCTGCCCGGCGTCTACTACATCCATGGTGGCGGCATGATCCTCGGCGACATCGCCGGAGAGGACGCCACCGCCACGATGATCTGTGACCGGGTCGGCGCCGTCGTGGTCTCCGTCGAGTACCGGCTGGCCCCCGAGCATCCGCATCCCGCGCCGGTCGAGGACTGCTACGCCGGCCTGGCGTGGACCGTGAAGAACGCCGCCGACCTGGGCCTGGACCCCGCGCGGCTGGCCCTCTACGGCGGCAGCGCCGGCGGCGGGCTGGCCATCGGCACGGCGCTGCTGGCACGTGACCGCGGCGGACCCGCGATCACGTTCATGATGCCGATCTACCCGATGATCGACGACCGGAACGAGACGCCGTCCAGCCACGAGATCACCGACGTCGGCATCTGGGACCGGGCGGGCAACATCGAGGCCTGGGCCTGGTACCTCGGCGGCAAGGACGCCGACCAGTACGCCGCCCCGACGCGCGCCGAGGACCTGGCCGGCCTGCCGCCGGCCTTCATCGACGTCGGCACCGTCGACCTGTTCCGGGACGAGGACATCGCCTTCGCGCAGCGACTCATGCAGGCGGGCGTCCCGACCGAACTGCACGTCAACCCGGGCAGCTACCACGCCTCGGAGAACTTCGCCCCGGACGCCGCCCTTTCCCGGCGCATCTGGGACCAGCGGATCGACGCCCTCCGCAGGGCCCTCGCCTGACGAATCGCCCGCGGCGCCGCCGCCGGTACGGAAGCCGCGCGGCGGCGTCATGCAAGGTGGCCTCCAGATAATGATTCACATGTTGACTTAAAGTAATCAGTCAACTACAAATCGAAGGGTTCCATCTCTCCAATCGAAAGGGACCCCGTGCGCCTCCTCAAGAGCACCTTCCTCGCCTGCACCGCCGCCGGATGCCTCCTCACTCTCGCGACGCCCGCCGCGGCCGCGGTTCCGGCGGGCAACGCACCCTCGTGCGTGGCCGTCTGGCAGACCAAGGGCATCGTCACCAAGACGGGTTACGCCCGCAACGACTGCCGCTACCGACTACGACTGAAGATCAAGTGGGCGCGCGGCACCGACGGCGACTGCTCCACCGTCGATCCGGGCCGGACCATCTCCTCCAAGGTCGCGCGGGGCCCGCGCAACTTCGACGGCGCGGACATCTGCTGACGACCGCGCGGAAGGGGCCGTCCGTCTCCGAAGGGGGAACGGGCGGCCCCTCGGCATGTGAACGACGGGTTGCCAACATCGTCTTCAATAGAGACAATGTTTCCGGCGCCTCGAAGGACGGGGCGCCGGACGTGGTAATACTGGAGATCCGCGAAGGAGGCCGGAGAGGACGAGCTGGTGCGCCCATGACCGAGCGCTACCTCGGTGTCCTCGGCGTCGCCGAGGCCCTGGGAGTGAGCCGGCACGCCGTGCACAAGTGGCGCACGCGTTATCCGGCGGGCTCCGAGCACGCGTTCCCCGAGCCGGACGTCGAAGTCGACGAGACGCCGGGCTGGCGGGCCGATCGGCTGGAGGAGATCCGCCGATGGCGTGCGGGGCTGCCGGGGCGCGGGTCCGGTGGCGGGCGTCCCACCGCCGCACGTCAGGAGTATCTCAAGGCGGCGATGGCCCGCGGCCTGGACCGCGACGAGGCGCTCCGCGCACTGGCCACGTTCGCGGCGGAGTTCCCCGAGATGAGCGAGCCGGAGCTGTGCGCCTGGCTCGTCGAGAAATTCCGCCGCTGACCTTCTTCCACGGACTGGAAAGGGATGACGCATGCCCGAAATCAGTGGGCTGACCGCACCGGGGTTCGAAGCGGTACGTGACGCGTTCGCGGCCAACCTGGCCTCCGGGCAGGAGATCGGCGCGGCGGTCAGCGTGTACCTGCACGGACGCCAGGTCGTCGATCTGTGGGGCGGGATCGCCGACCCCGGGACCGGCCGCCGATGGGAGCGCGACACCCTTCAGGTCGTCTACTCCACCACCAAGGCGGTCACGGCGACCTGCGCGCTCCTGCTGGCCCAGCGCGGTGAGCTCGATCTCGACGCTCCCGTGGCCCGTTACTGGCCCGAGTTCGCGGCGGGCGGCAAGGAGCGCGTCCCGGTCCGGTGGCTGCTCACCCACCAGGCCGGTCTGCCCGCTCTCGACCAGCCGGTGACCCCGGCCGAGGTGATCGCCTGGGAACCCGTGGTGAAGGCGCTGGCGGCCCAGCGTCCGTACTGGGAGCCGGGCACCCGGCACGGATACCACGCGCTCACGTACGGATGGCTCGTCGGCGAGGTCGTCCGCAGGGTGAGCGGCCGGAGCGTCGGCGCGTTCCTCGCCGAGGAGATCGCCGCGCCGCTCGGCCTGGACCTGTGGATCGGCCTGCCGCCGTCCGAGCACCACCGGGTCAGCCGCATCCTCACCGATCCGGGCGGCTTCGACCCCGCCGCGATCGACCTGGACTCCATCCCGGAGCCCATGCGCGAGGTGATGGCCGCCTACGCCGATCCGGAGTCGCTGACCGTACGCGCGATGACCCTCGTCCAGCCCTCGCTGGACCACAACGACCCGGCGGAGCAGGCCGCCGAGATCCCCGCCACCAACGGCATCTGCACCGCCCGCGCCCTGGCCCGCTTCTACGCCGCCCTCATCGGCGACGTGGACGGGCACCGCGTCCTCGCCCCCGCCACCCTCGCCGCCGCGACCGCGGAACAGGTCGCCGGCGTCGACCGCGTCCTGCGCGTGCCCGTCCGCATCGGCACGGGCTTCGGCCTGCCCACCCCGGACGCGTACTGGTACTCCCCTGCCGCGTTCGGCTTCGGCGGCATGGGCGGCTCGATCGGCTTCGCCGACCCGGAGAGCGGGCTGGCGTTCGGGTACGTGATGAACCGCGTCCGGGAGGGGGTGCCTGACACGCGGGCGTCGAGCCTGCTCGGCGCCGTCAGGCAGGCGATCGCCGCGCCGGCGAAGCGTCAGTGATCCTCGTCGAACAGCATGGCCTCCACCCGCCGGCGGTAGTCACGGTAGATCTGCCGGTAGCGTCCGGCGGCCCCGGAGCGGTCGCCGCGTTCGAGGAGTTCGAGGACCTCGCGGTAGCCGTCCAGCCACACGTTCCACACCTCGCTCTCGGCGGTGAGGGCGAGCACCCGCAGGGTGCGCGTGACGACCAGGTCGACATGGGTCTGTAGCTCGCGGTTGCCGCTCGCCAGGATGACCACCGTGCTGAAGTCGGCTCCCGCGGCGGCGGCGACCGTCGCGTTGCCGTGGCGCAGTCCCTCGGCGAAATCGTCGAGTTTGCCGCGCAGGGCGGCGAGGTGCTCGTCGGTGAGGTTGTCGACGCCCCACTCGAAACCCGCGCAGGCCAGCACCATCATCACGTCGATGAGCTCGAGCGCGCTCTTCTGGGTCACCTGGGTGACCTGCCGTGTCCGGTTGGGCGAGATGTCGATCAGACCTTCGGCGGCGAGTTGGGTGACCGCCTCCCGTACCGGGGTGATGCTCACGCCGAGCCGGGCCGCGATCTCCGCGTCCTTGATCGCCGCGCCCGGCTTCAACCGTCCGGTGATGATCTCGTCTCGCAGTTGACGCAGGACCGCTTCTTTCCGCGTCAGCGGTACCGCAAAGGACATGGCGGCGCTCTCGCTCGGAGGGATCTGACGCGGCCATCCTACGAGTTCCTGACCAGTCCGGTCCGGCCCCCACCGGCGGGTTTCCCGTCGGGACGGGCTCTCACCTCGTGGATCCGGAGACGGTTGACGGAATGCAGAATGCATTTTACATTCGAGCTACTTCCAGATGACATGCGTGATGTTCAACCCCTGATCACGAAAGTGCAGGGTCCTCCCCGCTCGCGGCACGGCGTGCCGCGCGAACAGGGGCCAGCTGGTTCACCGAAGCGGCCGCGCCACACCAGGGCCCGCCGCCTCCTCCCCCGGATCCACCCTCCTGAGCTCATCACTCCGTGACCGCGGGGCGATGACGAGCACCCTCATGGCCGGGCGGCGCCCGTGGACACACGGCATCCGCCCGGCACCTGTCGAGGCATCACTTTCCACCACCCCCCAGGAGGACGCATGTCCGCACCCCCCTCTGACTCTCAGCCCGCCTCGCGCGCCGTGCCCTCCTCCGTCGACGTCGTCGTCGTGGGCGCGGGCTTCTCGGGCATGTACCTGCTGCACAAGCTCCGGGAGATGAACCTGTCCGCGGTCGCCTTCGAAGCGGGCACCGACGTCGGCGGCACCTGGTACTGGAACCGCTATCCCGGTGCCCGGGTGGACGTGGAGAGCCTGGCGTACTCGTACTCGTTCTCGGAGGACCTCGAGCAGGAGTACGAGTGGCAGGAGCGCTACCCCACCCAGCCGGAGATCCTGCGGTACGCGCGGCACGTCGCCGACCGGTTCGACCTGCGCCGGGACATCTTCTTCCGGACCCGCGTGAACGCCGCCGCGTACGACGAGCAGGGCCGGACCTGGCGGGTGCGAACCGAGCACGGGGACGCCGTCACCGCCCGCTTCCTCGTCATGGCCACCGGGTGCCTGTCGGCCTCGAAGCTGCCGGAGATCCCCGGGCTCGATCGCTTCGCGGGGGCCACCTACCACACCGCGCACTGGCCGCATGAGGGCGTGGACTTCACCGGGCTGCGGGTCGGGATCATCGGTACGGGGTCCTCCGGCGTGCAGTCGATCCCCGTCATCGCCGAGCAGGCCGCGCAGCTCACCGTCTTCCAGCGCACCCCCGCCTACAGTCTCCCGGCGCGCAACCGCAGGCTGCGCCCGGACGAGATCGCCGCCATGAAGGCGAACTACCGGACGTTCCGCCAGGCCCAGAAGGAGTCGGGGTTCGGTGTCCCCACGCCGATCCCGACGAAGTCCGCCCTGGAGGTCTCCGACGAGGAGCGCGACGCCACCTTCGAGCGGGCCTGGGAGAGCGGCAGCCTGGTCAACCTGCTGACCGCCTACGCCGATCTCAGCATCGACCAGGCGGCCAACGACACGGCCAAGCGGTTCATCCACCGCAAGATCCACCAGATCGTCGAGGACCCGCGGACCGCCGCGGACCTGTGTCCCGAATATCCCGTCGGGACCAAGCGCCCCTGTCTGGACACCGGCTACTACGAGACGTACAACCGGGAGAACGTGCACCTGGTCAACCTGCGGCGCACCCCCATCGTGGAGATCACCGAGAGGGGCATCCGCACCTCGGACCAGGCGTACGAGTTCGACGTGATCGTCTACGCGACAGGGTTCGACGCGATGACGGGCGCGCTGACGAGCGTCGACATCCGGGGCAGGGGCGGGGCGCCGCTCGACGAGGCCTGGAGCGCCGGCCCTCGCACGTACCTGGGGATCAGCTCCGCGGGCTACCCGAACCTGTTCATGATCACCGGTCCGGGCAGCCCGTCGGTGCTCTCGAACATGGTCGTCTCGATCGAGCAGCACGTCGACTGGGTGACCGACGCGATCGCGTATCTCGACCACCAGGGCCTCACCACGATCGAGCCCACCCAGGAAGCCGAGGACGCCTGGGTGGACCATGTCAACCTGATCGCCGACGCCACTCTCTACCCCAAGGCGAACTCCTGGTATATGGGGGCCAACGTGCCCGGCAAGCCGCAGGTCTTCATGCCCTACGCCGGCGGTGTCGGCGAGTATCGCAAGACGTGTGACGAGATCGCCGCCCAGGGCTACAAGGGCTTCGCCCTCTCCGTCTGAGCCCGCCGGGACCACAAGAACACCCACTCCAGACCACCGGATTCATGACCCCCATGGAGGGCTCGATGTCCCGTCGTGACCTGATAGACCCGGAAAGCCGCATCCCCCTGGACGCGCTGCTAGGCATGATGCCCGGCGGCTTCAACGCCATCCCCGACATCGTCCAGCGCCGAGCCGCCGTCCAGGGCATGATGAGCGCGATCGAGGTGCCGGACAACCCGAACGTCACCAAGGAGGACCGGACCGTCCCCGGCCCCGACGGGGAACCCGACATCACCGTGCGGATCTACCGGCCGGTCAACGCGTCCGGCACCCTGCCCGGCATCTACTACATCCATGGCGGTGGCATGATCCTCGGCGACGTCGCCGGTGAGGACGCCAACGCGACGATGATCTGCGACCAGGTCGGCGCCGTCGTGGTCTCCGTCGAGTACCGCCTCGCCCCCGAGCACCCCCATCCCGCCCCGGTCGAGGACTGCTACGCCGGCCTGGCGTGGACCGCGAAGAACGCCGCCGACCTGGGCATCGACCCGGAACGCCTGGCGATCTACGGCGCCAGCGCCGGCGGCGGGCTGACCATCGGCACGGCGCTGCTGGCACGCGACCGCGGCGGGCCGGCGATCTCCTTCATGATGCCGATCTACCCGATGATCGACGACCGGAACGAGACGCCGTCCAGCCACGAGATCACCGACATCGGCATCTGGGACCGGGCGGGCAACATCGAAGCCTGGGCCTGGTACCTCGGCGGCAAGGACGCCGACCAGTACGCCGCCCCGACACGCGCCGAGGACCTGTCCGGCCTCCCGCCGGCCTTCATCGACGTCGGCACCGTCGATCTCTTCCGGGACGAGGACATCGCCTTCGCACAGCGACTCATGCAGGCGGGCGTCCCGACCGAACTGCACGTCAACCCGGGCAGCTACCACGCCTCCGAGACGTTCGCCGCCGAGGCCCCGCTATCCCTGCGGATCTGGGCCCGGCGCATCGAGGCGCTCAAGCGGGCCCTGGCCTGAGTGACAGCTCCGGCGCCGTGGGCGGGGCTCCCGCCCACGGCGCCGGTTGTGTCGATCGTCACGCCGGCCTGGCCAGCCTGGCGAAGGAGAGCACGACCACCGTGGACAGCAGCCATCCCAGCAGGCCGGCCACGTTGAGCAGCCCCGACACCAGCGAGCCGCCGCCGGTGCGCGTCTCCGGGTACCACGTCGCCCGCTGGCCCAGGGACAGGAGCGGGACGACGGTGTCGACGGTGTAGAAGAGCGGGTCGAAGCAGCGCACCTGGCCGTCACCGCATGGACCTGGCCGGGGATCCCGGCGGGACACGGTGACGGTGCTGTCGTCCTCCGGGGTCGCCGCCTCGACGGTGACCAGGCGGCCGTCCGCCGCGTACACGTTGCCGCGCGGGTCGGTGGCGCGCAGGGTCTCCTGCACGACCGGGGTGAGCAGCATGGCGTAGACGAGGACGAGCAGGGCGCCGAGCAGCCAGAGCACGCGTCCGGGGCGGTAGCCGTAGCCGACGGTGAGGCCGTAGAGGGCGTCGATGGTGTCCCTGATCCAGCCGCGCCGGGGCGCCCGGCGGCGCAGTTCCATGAGCAGGTGCTCGGCTTCGACCGGGCGGCCGTGCTGGCGGAAGACCCGGGCCGCCTGCTCGTACGGGCTCGCGTCGTACGAGGTCATGGACCGGAGCCAGTCGCGGCGCTGCCGCCAGTCCCAGGCGTCGTCGAAGCGGTCGTAGACGAAGCCGGAGATCGCCGTGTCGGACGGCCAGCGGGTCACGTCGTCGGCGAGGACCGTGGTGGCCGCGCCGGTCAGGTCGACGTGCGGCGGCACTTCGGCCCAGCGCAGGCGCATGCCCTCGCGCGTGGTGGCCGACACGGCCTTGATGCCGGCGGTGAAGGTGCCGTCGTCGCAGTCGAGCCGGCCTTCCGCGGCGCACCGGTTGAGCACGACCTCGCCGTCCGCGGTGAAGCCGGCGCTGAGCAGGATCGGGCCCCGGATGAGGGCCTGTTCGAGGGAGAGCGCCTGGCCGCCGGGGTTGTGTAAGCGGGCGTTGCGGACGTTGACCACGCCGCCGACCGTCGCGGCGCGGAAGCCGAGCCGGCCTCCCTCGGTCTTCACCTCCCGCATGTTGACCATGCCGTCGATCACGGCGCCCTGGGCGGAGATGACGGAGGTCTCCTCCGGGTGGCTCCAGCGGGTGCCCCGCAACGTGAGGTCGCCCCGGATGTGGGCGCCGGCCAGGCGGAGCGTGCCCTCGACGGTCGCGCCCTCCTCGATGAGGAGTCTCGACCGCAGCTCGGCGTTGGTCAGGTCGAGGGCGCGGCCGCCGGGGACGGTGAAGACGCTCTCGCGGCTGATCTGGATGGTGCTGAAGGATCCCATGCTCAGGTCCACGCCGCCGCTGATCCTGCACTCGCCCTCGATGCCGAGGGGTCCGCCGACGACGAGCCCGGGGGCGCTGATGGCGGTGCCGGTGCTGCGGCCGCTGGTGTAGTTGACGCCGGTCACCGGGCCTGTGGGGTCGATGGTGGCATTACGGATCAGGACATGTCCGGAGATGCGGGTGTTGCCGAGGTCGATCCGGCCGCGGACCAGCGGGCGTCTGCCGGTCTGGTCGTCGATGAGGAACACGCTGCCGCCGATCTCGGCGTCCCCCAGGTCCAGCGCCAGGTCCTGCTGCGGGCGGGTGAGGCTGGCGCCGGTCAGGTCCAGCGACCCCTCGACCCGCGCGCCGATCAGCCGCAGCGCGCCGCGTGCCTCGAACCGGTGCAGCAGCCGGATCGTCCCGCCGACCCTGATGCGATCCGCCTGGATCGCCCGGCCCTCGGACTCGATGAGCGTGTCCAGGCAGAGCAGGCGCCCGCCGATCTCCGACTCGCACAGCCAGACGGCCGCGGTTGACGAGGTGCTGGCGGGAGTCCGGAGGTCGCCGGTGATGCGGGACCTGGACAAATCCAGGTCCCGCCGTACGCGCAGGCCGTTGGCCAGCAGGCCGGGGACCGCGCAGCCGTCGAGCGCCAGCAGGTGGAGGTCGGCGCCGTCCAGGTCGAGGGGCTCGTCGAACACGCACCTGACGAAACGGAGCGGGAAGGTGACCGCCATCCCCGTCAGGTCGAGCCCGCCCGTGATCCTGGCCCCCTCGATCACCAGGCCGCGGGGGTCGATCTCCGCCGGGTCCCGCCGGCACACCTTGCGCACGAGATCGGCGTCGACGACGAGCTCTTCCCCGCGTGACGCCCGCACGACCTGGCCGGCCCGGCAGGCCCGCAGCAGGGCGGCCTCGCCGAAGGACGTCACGACGGGTACGCGATCGCAGACATGGCCATGAGGCCAACCTAGCGCTGAACGATCTCCGCGTCCCGGGCGGAGCCTAGCCGCCGTACAGCCCGGCGAGGCGCTCGCGCAGGTCGGCGCCGTAGTCCCGGTGGTAGACCTGGGCGGAGCAGTAGACGGGGCCGCCGTTACGTGACAGGCCGGACGTCCAGGTGGCGGCGTTCTCGACGCCGGGATCGCTCAGCTGGATGCCGGTCAGCGCGATGTCGTCCACACTCACGTCGACGAAGTAGTTCGTCACGCCCTTGAGCTCGAACAGCCGCCACTGGAGCTTCGCGCTCGTCCGCCCGGCCAGCTGGTCCGTCAGGTCGATCGTGGCCTTGGTCCACGTGTCCTTGGCGTCGGCGGTGACGTCCCGCTGCCACACCAGTTTCCCGTCCACGAGAAGCTGCTTCTTGTGGTAGCCGGCCGGGCTCTCGGAGCCGCGGCCGTCCCGGTGGTAGAAGGTGACCGTGCGCTTGGTCGCTCCGGGCGTCAGCTGGACCGTGCGCTCGGCGCCGCACCACATCCCGGCCTTGGTCGGAGTGCCGGACTCGACGACGAAGCTCAACCGTCCGTCGCCGGTGCGGGAGAGGTCGTCGGTCGCGGGGCGCGTCCAGTTGGCGTCGCGGGGCATGAGCGGGAGCTTGTACTGGATGACGCCCGCGGCCTCTCCCGCGCGGACGAGGTCGAGCGCCTGCTTCGTGATCGTCTCGACGTAGGACACCGTGGGCTTCTGCGCGGCGTGGCTCAGCGGGTGCGCGTACGGCATCACGTAGACGTCGGTGCCGGGAAGGCGCTGGGCGAGCTGCTTGACCTGGTAGGACAGGCTCCACGACCAGGAGGTGTCGCGGTGCGGCGAGTCCCTGAACGGGAAGATCACGCCGTCCAGGAGCGGGATCTGCTGGGCGATGAAGTCGTCGGTGAACTGCTTGTAGTAGACGGTCGGGTTGAACGTGAACGCCGGGTTGACCGCCTTGGCGGCGTCCCTCATCTGGCGGACGTACGCGAGGGTGAAGGTCTTCCCGATGTCGTAGGCGTAGTCGTCCACGGTCCAGCCGGCCAGGTTCGGGTGAGTCTTGGAGAGGGTGGCGAGCTCGCGGGACCAGGCCACGTAGTCGTGCTTGAACGGACGGGAGACGCAGCAGCCCTGCTGGCTCGGCGAGTACACCATCACCCACACCTTGATCCCGGCGTCGGCGGCGGCCGGCAGGAACTCCTCGCGCAGGTCCTCCCAGTGCACGTTGTCACCGGCCATCGGATAGACGTACGTGTTCGCGTCGAGAGCCTTCAGGGCCGCGATCATCGCCTTGGTGTCCATGTGCCTGATCCCGTCGTCCCGTGGCGCCTCCTCCCTGATGAGGTTGCCTTCCGTCCCCCGCACACCGGGGACGTCGGCGTGGACGACGCCGGGGATGAGCGCCGGCAGGAGGGCGGCGAGGGTCACGAGCGCCAGACGGGTCACGGGGGTCCTTCAAGATCAGACGATGGAGGGCCGTCAGCCTAGTGACCACCGGTATGCCGACGGTAAATCGTCAGCTCACGTGCGGCCAGCCGTCGGCGTCCCAGGCGAGCCGGTTGAGCCCGAGCTTGGGTGTGCCGCCGTCGTCGCCGTCGTAGTAGTGGTAGACGAGCACGTCGCGGCCGCGGTCGCGCATGACGCTCTGGCCGCCGGGGCCGACGAAGCGGCCGTGGGTCTCCAGCAGCAGGGTGCCGCCGCCGGTCATCATCGGCTGCCCGTCGCGGCCGGTGTACGGGCCGGTCGGGCTGGTCGAGCGGCCGACCTTGATCTTGTACGTGCTGTCCAGGCCCGCGCAGCAGCGGTCGTAGGAGGCGAACAGGTAGTAGTAGCCGCCGCGCTCGACGATGTCCGGCGCCTCGACCGCGTACGGCGCGTCGGGGCGGGTGGCGAGGTGGTACAGGGTGCGGTCCTTCTCGTGCCGCAGTCCGGTACGGGGGTCGAGGCGGATCATGCGGACGCCGGTCCAGTACGAGCCGAAGCTCAGCCACCAGCGGCCCTCGCGGTCGACGAGCAGGTTGGGGTCGATGGCGTTGTGGTCCATGCCGAGCTCCGTGGCGTACACGATGCCGCGGTCGGTCCAGCTTCCCGGGCGGCCGGTGCGGCTGGTGGCCAGGCCGATGGCCGAGTGGTTGCTGCCGAAGCTGGAGACGGCGTAGTACATCAGGTATTTCCCGCGTTCATGGGAGATGTCGGGGGCCCAGGGGCCGTTCTCGGCCGAGTACGTGCTCCACCAGGCGGGCGGCGTGTCGAACGCGTCGCCGGCGCGGGTGAACGTGACCCCGTCGGCGGAGGTGCGGGCCTCCAGGTGGCCGTGGGTGGAGTACAGGACGTAGCCGAACGGGGTGCGGATCATCGTCGGGTCGTGCACGACCGTGTCACCGGCGACCTGGCCGGGCGGCGGGTAGGCCAGCGCGGGAGTGGTGTTGAGCAGCAGGGTGACGACGGCCGCCATGACGGTGATGGCTGGGCGCACGATGGGTCCTCTCCTGGTGGGGGGTGGAGGAGACCGTGCGCCAGGGGTCGAGGGGAATATAGACACGAAACATGACAACGGTCAACGCCCTTGACTGGCGGTGGCAGTCGGCGTACTTTCATGCGGACACGCAGTGATAACGCTAACAGCGTCGCCGGAGACCGTGCGCCACACAGAACCCGGCCGCGCGGCACCGACTCACCCGAACCGGGCGAGCGCCTGGTCGTAGAACCGGTCGAAGTTGATCTTGAAGTCCCGGCCGTCGGCCGTGGTGAGGGCGATGGTCACGTATTGCGCGTCCGGTTTCGCCCGGATCTCGAAGGTGGTCCCCTCCAGCGGGACGGTCCTGCGGAGGACCTTGACCTCCCTGTCGATGGTGTGGACCACCTTCTCGTCCGAGATCGTCAGCCAGCCGCCGATCCAGCCGTTCTCACGGTCGATCGAGGTGAAGCCGTGGACGGCGCCGGGAACGGTCACCGACCCGTCGGCGTTCGACCTCGCGCGTGGCATCGTCCACCGATGTGGGGGGCTGCCTAAGATCGCGCCCAGTAACCCGAGAAAGAATTCGAGGATCACCCTCCCAGGCTACGTTCCAGGAGAGGACTGCGCGCCGGGCCAGCCCAGGAGGCGGGCGCCCAGGGTGGCCGTCTCCAGGGCGTGCCGCTGGATGGGCTGGCCGAGGTCGTAGCCGGTGAGTCGCTGGATCCGGCCGAGGCGGTAGGTCACCGTGCGGACGCCCACGTGCAGGCGGCTCGCCGTCGCGGTGGCGACGGCGCCGCTGGCGAAGTAGGCGAACAGCGTTTCCAGCAGGGTGGCGGGCCCTCCTCTGGCGGCCCGCAACGGGCCGAGCACGGCCTCGACGAGCTCGGCGATCGCCGCCCTGTCCCGCAGCAGCACCTGAAGGACGAGCAGCTCGGACGCGTACAGCACCTCCTGCTCCAGCTCCAGGAGGCGGCCGAACTCCACCACGCTGCGCGCCTCATCGAAGGAGCGCACCACCCCGCCGGGCCCCTCGTGCGCGCGGCCGACCCCGACGCGCAGCGACTCCTCCCCGCCCAGCGCCTGCCGCACGCGCGCGGCGAACGCCTCGCTCACGCCGTCCGCGTGACCGGGGGCCACGCACACCAGCAGGCCGTCCTTGGTGGCGATCAGCACGTCCCGTACGTCCATCGCGGCCTCGACATGGCGGGCGACGGGGCCGCCGTCGTGGAAGGGGCGGCCGGCCTCGGCGACGCAGACGAGGTGGGCGGCCGCCAGGCGCAGCCCGAAGCGCCCCGCGCGTTCGACCACCGTGCCGAGGTCCCCGCGCCCCTGGAGCAGGTCGTCGACGAACTCCCGGCGTACGGCCTCCTCCCGGCGGATCTCCAGCCGCTGGGCTCCCTCGTACCCCTCGACCAGCGCGCCGGCCGACCGGTCGGCGGCCCGGAAGATCGCCTCCCCCGCGGACCGCAGCTCCTGCGCCCGCCGCGCGCCGACGATCCCCGGCAGCGTCGGCCAGGCCAGCCAGGTGGCGCTCAGGTGGACGTCGATGACGGCGCGCAGCGGGATGCCGTCGCGTGCCGCCGTCTCACCGCACTCGCGCATGCGCGCCAGCGCCGCGCCGTCGAGATGCCCCTGGGTCCTGCTCACCTGGGCCAGCAGCGGCAGGTACTCGCCCAGCCAGCGGGCGGGCACGCCGCCCGCGTCGGCGCTCGCGCGTGCGGCGATCTCCTCGAGGTCGAATTCGGGTACGGTCACGGTGCGGCTCTCCCCCGAAGGCCCGCGCTCTGGATTGCCGAGGTCCGGCAAGCGTCACTGTAGCGTTCCAACCTGGCGCGCGGCGTCGCGGTCGTCGGCTTCGTGGATGCGCCGGTAGGCCCGGTTGCGCAGGCGCAGGATCACCGCGGCCAGCAGGGCGGCGGTGACCGAGCCTGCCAGCACCGCCAGCTTGACGTGGTCGCCGCCGGCCCCGAAGGCCAGCTCGCCAATGAGCAGCGACACCGTGAAGCCGATCCCGGCCAGGATCGACAGGCCCAGCACGTCGAGCCAGCTCAGCCCTTCGTCGAGCTGGGCGCGGGTGAACCGGGCCACCAGCCAGGTGGCGGCCATGATCCCGATCGGCTTGCCGGCGACGAGGCCGGCGACGACTCCCACGGCGACCGGGTCGGTGAGCGCGGTCGCGAGGCCGTTCAGCCCGCCGAGGTGCACACCGGCCGACAGGAACGCGAACAGCGGCACCGCCACCCCCGCCGACAGCGGCCGGAAGCGGCGCTCGAAGTGCTCGGCCGGCCCCCGGCCTTCGCCGCGGACGACGGGCACCGCGAAGGCGAGGAGCACGCCCGCGACCGTGGCGTGGACCCCGGAGGCGTGCACCAGCGCCCAGACCGCGAACGCCAGGGGCAGCAGCAGCCACCAGGAGCGGACCCCGCGCCGTACCAGCACCGCGAAGACCGCCAGCGGGACCAGGGCCGCGAGCAACGGGACCGGCGCCAGGTCACCGGTGTAGAAGACGGCGATGATGACGATGGCCATCAGGTCGTCGACCACGGCCAGGGTGAGCAGGAAGGTCCGCAGCGCCGGGGGCAGGAACGTGCCGAGGACCGCGAGCACCGCCAGCGCGAAGGCGATGTCGGTGGCCGTGGGGATCGCCCACCCGGCCGCGGCTCCGTCGACGTTCCTGGTGGCCAGCAGGTAGACCGCGGCGGGGACGACGACCCCGCCGAAGGCCGCCGCGACCGGCACCGCGGCCCGCCTCACCTGGCGCAGGTCGCCCGCGACGAACTCCCGTTTCAGTTCGAGCCCGGCGACGAAGAAGAAGACGGCAAGCAGCCCGTCGGCCGCCCAGGTCGCCAGGTCGAGGCGCAGATGCAGGGAGGCGGGGCCGACGGTGAAGCCGCGGATCGCCTCGTACACCCCCGACCAGGGCGAGTTCGCCCAGATCAGGGCCAGCGCCGCGCCGCCCAGCAGGAGAGCTCCTCCGATGGTCTCCTTGCGCAGGATGTCGGCGATGCGGCGGGCTTCCGCCCACGAGCCGCGGCCGAAGAGATGGCGGCGTCCGGCGTCGGTCATGGCCCTCCAGATGGGAAACGGTTTTCACATCAAGGCTGGTGTACGGGCATGACGGCGGACAACGACGGCGCCCCGCAGTCTCCCGGCGCGAACGTTGCCGACGACCGGCAAAGTCGCGGAGGACCCGGCGGAACACCGCCCGGACGCGGACCGCGCACAGTGATCGATCCCACGTGAGGAAGGCCTTTTTCAGGGGAGGGGGCATGTCATACGGGCACGAAGGAGGTACTGGTGGCGGGTGACGCGGGATCGATCCGGGTGGGGGTCGAGGAGGAGTTCCATGTGGTCTCCCTGGACACCCGGCGCCTGACCGGGCACGCCGATCTGCTGCTGGAGCAGTTGCCGCCCGATCGCTTCACCCACGAGCTGCAGCGTTCGATGGTGGAGTCCAACAGCTCGCCCTTCCTGCGGCTGGACGACCTGGCGCGGGACCTGGGCGACCTGCGGGGGCGGCTGATCGGGCTGGCCGACGAGGCGGGCCTGGGGATCAGCGCGGCGGGCAGCCCTCCGCTGGTGGACATGCACGAGCTGAAGGTCTCCCCGGACCCCCGCTACGAGCAGATGCTCAGCGACTACCAGCAGCTCACCCGTGAGCAGCTGATCTGCGGCACCCACGTACACGCGGAAGTGGACGATCCGGACCTGGCCGTCACCGTCGCGCACCGGCTGACGCCGTGGCTGCCGCCGCTGCTGGCGCTGTCGGCCAGCTCGCCCTACTGGGACGGCGACGACACCGGATACGCCAGCTACCGCAGCCTGGTGTGGCGGCGCTGGCCCACCGCCGGTCCCATCGCGAAGTACGACTCCGCCGCCGAGTACAAGGAGATGATCAAGGAGCTCATCCGGTCGGGGGTCATCAGCGATCCCGGGATGATCTACTACGACATCCGGCCTTCGCAGCATGTGCCCACGGTCGAGCTGCGGATCTGCGACTCCTGCCCCCGGCTTGAGGACATCGTGCTGATCGCGGGACTGTTCCGGGCGCTGGTGGCCAGGGAGCTGGAGGCGGTGCGCCAGGGCGTGGAGCGCGAGGTGCACCTGGAAGCGGTGCGAGCGGCGACGTGGCAGGCGGCGCGGTCCGGGCTGGAGGGCGAGCTCATCGACCCGGTGGGAGGCGTGCCGCGGGCCGCGCCCGTCGTGATCCGGCGCCTGGTCGAGGGCCTGCGGCCGCAGCTGGAGGAGTCGGCGGACTGGGAGCTCGTCTCCGGGCTGACGCGGGAGGCGCTGGCGCGGGGCAGCTCGGCGGCGCGCCAGCGCCAGGCGTTCGCCCGCCGGGGGCGGCTGGCCGACGTCGTGGACCTGCTGCTGGCCGAGACCCGGGCCTGCGAGTGGAACCGGCCCCTCGGCGACTCCCCGCCGTACCGGTCCGCGGCGTCCTGAAAGGGAGGGACGATGTGCGGGCTGAGTGGTGAGATCCGCTTCGACGACGCGGAGGCGGACCTCGGCGCCGTGGGCCGGATGACCGAGGCCATGCGCGACCGCGGGCCCGACGGCTCCGGCCTGTGGTCGCACGGGCCCATCGCGCTCGGCCACCGCCGCTTGAAGATCATCGACCTGTCGGAGAAGGCGGCCCAGCCCATGGTCGACGCCGAGCTGGGCCTGGCTGCGGTGTTCAACGGCTGCCTCTACAACTATCGGGAGCTGCGCGCCGAGCTGCGCCGCGCGGGCTACCGCTTCCAGTCCGGCTCCGACACCGAGGTGCTGGTGAAGGCGTTCCACCGGTGGGGCGCCGGATGCGTGGACCACTTCACCGGCATGTTCGCGTTCGCGGTCGCCGAACGCGGCGGCGGCAGGCTCACCCTGGGCCGCGACCGGCTCGGCATCAAGCCCCTGTATCTGTCCGAGGACGGCCGGCGGCTGCGGTTCGCCTCGTCGCTGCCCGCCCTGCTGGCCGCCGGCGGGGTGGACACCGGCATCGACCCGGTCGCCCTGCACCACTACATGACCTTCCACTCGCTGGTGCCCGGCGAGCGCACCATCCTGGCCGGGGTCCGCAAGCTGCCCGCGGCCACCGTACGGGTGATCGAGGCGGACGGCACGAGCACCGAGCACCGCTACTGGGAGCCCCGCCACCGGCGCCCGGCGGCGCCGGCGGACGACGGCGAGTGGCGCCGTGCCGTCCTCGACGCGCTGCGCACGGCGGTGCGCAGGCGCATGGTCGCCGACGTGCCGGTGGGCGTGCTGCTGTCCGGCGGGCTGGACTCCAGCCTGATCGTGGCGCTGCTGGCCGAGCAGGGGCAGCGGGAGCTGGCCACGTTCAGCATCGGGTTCGAGCCGGCCGGCGGCGAGCAGGGCGACGAGTTCGCCTACTCCGACCTGGTGGCCCGGCGCTTCGGCACCGACCACCACCGCATCCGCGTCCCGGACTCCCGCCTGGCGCAGGGGGTGGAGCAGGCGGTGCACGCGATGAGCGAGCCGATGGTCAGCCACGACTGCGTCGCCTTCCACCTGCTGTCGCGGGAGGTCGCCGGGCACGTCAAGGTCGTGCAGTCGGGCCAGGGCGCCGACGAGGTGTTCGCCGGCTACGACTGGTTCCCGCCGCTGGCCGGGGTGCCGCGCGAGCGGGCCGCGGACACGTACCTGGAGGCGTTCAGGGACCGCCCGCACCACGACCTGGCGCGTATCCTCGCGCCCGATCACCTGCTGGGCTCCGACGTCAGCGGCGACCTCGTCCGCGCCCACCTCGCCAGGCCGGGCGCGGACACCGCGCTGGACGCCGTGCTGCGCCTGGAGACCACCGCCATGATGGTCGACGACCCGGTCAAGCGGCTCGACAACATGACGATGGCGCACGGCCTGGAGGCGCGCACGCCGTTCCTCGACCACGAGCTGGTCGAGCTGGCCGCGGCCTGCCCGGCCGAGCTCAAGCTGGCCGGCGGCGGCAAGGGCGTGCTCAAGGACGCCGCCCGCCGGATGCTGCCCGCCGAGGTCGTCGACCGGCCCAAGGGCTACTTCCCGGTGCCGGCGATCCGGCACGTCGAAGGGCGGCTCCTCGACCTCGTCCGCGACGCGCTCACCAGCCGGGCCGCCCGCGACCGCGGCCTGTTCCGGCGGGACTACGTCGACCGGCTGCTCGCCGACCCCGGCCGCGACAGGGCGGCGACAGGGGTGAATACGCTGTGGCAGCTCGGCCTGCTGGAACTGTGGCTGCAGGCCCACCTCGGATGACGCCGGAGATCATCGGCGGCCTGTCGCACCTGCCGTCGGCCGCCAGCCTGACCGCGTGGAGCTGCCTGGCGCCCGCCCTGGCCCCGGACGACAGCGCCGTCGCCTTCGTCAGCGACAGGGACGGCTCTCCCCGGGTGTGGATCCAGCCGGTCGGCGAGGACGCCGAGGCGTGGGTCGTGGACACCGGGCCGCAGCCCGCCGTCGACGTGAGCTGGGCGCCGACCGGTGCCCGGCTGGCCGTGCTGCTGGCTCCGGGCGGCGGCGAGCACGCCCAGGTCTGGACGGTGCGGCCGCACGGCGGCGACCTGCGCCTGCTCTCCGCGCCCGCCGGAGGGTCGGCCGCGCTGGTCCGATGGACGGGGCGGGGCGAGGAGGTGCTGGTCGCCGAGACGTCGGCCGCCGGCCACACCCACGCCGTGCTGGCCGACGCCGCCACGGGCGGGCGTCAGGTCATCGCCGCGGGCCGGTTGATGTGGCCGGCGGCCATCAGCCGCGACCACGCCACGATGCTGCTGCGGCGGGGCCCGCGCGGACGGCGGCACATGTACGTGGCGACCCTCGTCGCCGAGGCGCTGGGCGCGCACCTGCCGAGCGGGGAGCGGCCGCTGCTGCCCGGACTGCCGGGATCCACCGACGCCGGCGCCCTCTCCCCCGACGGCCGCACCGCGTACGTGGTCTCCGACGCCGGCCGCGACCAGGCCGAGCAGCGCGAGGTGCGGCAGGGCGCGGACGCGGTCGTGCTGGCCGAGCGGCCGGACGCCGAGCTGGACCGGTTCGCGCTGAGCGCGGACGGGCGCCGCGCGCTGCTGGTGTGGAACGAGCACGGCCGCTCCGGGCTGGACGTGCTGGAGCTGGGGACCGAGCAGCCCAGGCCGCTGCCGCCGCCGCCCGCCGACGTGGTGACCTCCGCCAGGATCAGCTGGGACGGCACCCTGGCCGTCCTCGCCGCGGAGAGCCCCGGCGACCCCTCGCACGTGCTGCTGTGCGACCTGGACCGGGGCGGCTACCGGCGGGTCGCGGGCGCCGGCCGGCTGGCCACGGCGGCGGGTGCGGAGCTGGTGCGCTTCCCCGCCCGCGACGGCCTCGTCCTGGCCGCCTGGCTCTACCGGCCGCCGCACGTGCTGGGGCCGGCTCCGTTCCTGGTGTTCCTGCACGGCGGCCCCGAGGACCAGGAGCGTCCCACGTTCAACCCCCTCTACCAGAACCTGCTGGCCGCCGGGATCGGCGTGCTCGCCCCGAACGTGCGCGGCTCCGGCGGATACGGGCGCGCCTTCCGGCAGGCGGACGACCGCGAGCTGCGCTTCCGCGCCGTCGACGACGTGGCCGACTGCGTGGCCGAACTGGTGCGCACCGGCGCCGCCGCGCGGGACCGGATCGCCTGCATGGGCTGGTCCTACGGCGGCTATCTGACGCTGGCCGCGCTCGTCACCCATCCGGGGCTCTTCCGCGCGGGCGTGACCGTGAGCGGCATCGCCGACTTCGAGACGTTCTACGCCCGCAGCGAGCCGTGGATCGCCGCGGCCGCGATCAGCGAGTACGGACACCCGGAGACCGACCGCGAGCTGCTGCGCGCCCTGTCGCCGCTGCGCGCGTTCGACCGGCTGGCCGCCCCGCTGCTGGTCGTGCACGGGGCGCACGACACCAACGTGCCGCTGTACGAGGCCGAACAGGTCGTCGACGCGGCCACGGCCCGCGGCGTGCCGTGCGACCACCTCTTCTTCGAGGACGAGGGCCACGAGATCCGGCGGATCGGCAACCGGATCAGCTTCGTGACCAAGGTGGTGGACTGGCTGACGAACCGCCTGCACATCCACGGAGCCGGGTGACCGCCGGACCGCGGGGTCACTTCAGCAGGTCCCCGGCCTCCTCCGCGACCGCGTCCACCGGCACGTCGGTCACCCATGACACCTCGTGCGCGCACCGACCGGCGTGCGGGTCGAGCCCGCCCGCGCCGCAGACCGGGCAGGCGGGCGTCCACGACACCAGCGGCCGGTGGCGGTGGCGGGAGAGCGGGCCGGCGTTGATCAGGTTGCCGCACCAGTAGACCGCCACCGTCGCCGTCCCCACCGCGGCCGCCAGGTGGCGTGGCCCGGTGTCGTTGGCCACCAGCAGATCGCACCGCTCGTACAGCGCGGCCAGCCCGCCCACGCTCAGCTCCCCGGCGACCGCGGCCGGTGGCCGCCGCATCGCCCCGGCCACCCTGGCCACCAGGTCGCGCTCCGCCCGCGACCCGGTGACCACGACCGGCCGGCCCAGCCGGTCCGCCACCGCGGCGAAGCGCTCCGGCGGCCACCGCCGCCTCGGGTCGTTGGCCCCCGGATGTATCGCGACCAGCCCTTCCGGCAGCTCGCCCAGCTCCGCCCGGTCGCGCGCCGTCACGGTCAGGCGCGGCTCGGTCAGGCTGGTGTGGCCGCCCACCAGTGCCGCGACCTCCAGATACCGCATCGTCTCGTGCTGGAAGTGGATGTACCGTACCCACCGGTCCAGCGGCGGCGCGTCCGGGGCGCGGAGCCCGGCCGTCGTCCCCGCGCCGAGCGCCCGCACGAACGGGTTGGAGTAGCGCCCGCCGCCGTGGATCTGCACCGCCAGGTCGAAGCGCGACTCCCGCAGCCGCTCCAGCAGCCCGGCAGGCGCCCGGTGGCCGTCCTCGGAGGTGGACACCCCGGTGATCGGCGGGAGCGCGATCACCTTGTCCACCGGGCCCGGCCGCCCGGCCAGGAAGTCGGCGTGCCACGGCAGGGCGAGCAGCGTGAGCTCGGCGTCCGGGTAGGCGTTCCTGATCGCCTCGACGCCGGGCAGCGCCAGCAGGAAGTCGCCGAGCGCGTTGGCGCGCAGCACCGCGATCCGCCGCACCCCGGCGACCGTGCTCACGGCTGTTCCAGGACGGTCGTCGGCGGCTCCAGACGGTAGGCCCGGCCCGCTCCCCCGTACCGCTCCCTCACCCGCAACCGCGCCACCACGTCCGCGTACGCGGACTCCGCCGGCGGGTCGTGCGCGACGGGCGCCCGCGACCGGTCGGAGATCACCACGCGGGCGCCGGTCACGCGCCGCGCCGCCAGGCCGGCCAGGGTGACCAGCACGGGACGGTCCCTGGTCGGGACGAGCACGTCGAGGTCGCGGGCGTCGGGCACGGTTGCCGGGCTACCCCCACCTTCGGGGCGACAAACCGGACAACCCTGCTGACCTGGGCATACGTCGGGTCACCGGTCCGGGCGTTCTCCGGCGCGGCGCTCGTCGCGCTGGTTGGCGCGCACGCTGGTGAGCGTGACGGTGAGCAGGACCGTGACGATGACGCCCAGCGAGGCGAGGGTCGGGATCTCGGGGACCTGCGGCCAGATGCCGTGCGCCCAGTGCAGGACGAGCTTGACGCCGATGAACGCCAGGATGAGGGCGAGCCCGTGGTTGAGGTAGCGGAGCTTGCTGAGGGCTCCCTGCAGCACGAAGTAGAGCGCCCGCAGGCCGAGCAGGGCGAAGGCGTTGGTGGCGAACACCAGGAACGGGTCCTCGGTGACGCCGTAGACGGCGGGCACGGAGTCGACGGCGAACACGATGTCCGTGGCGAAGACCGCCACGATGGCCAGCGCCAGCGGGGTCAGCGCGTACCGCCCGGCCTCCCTGACGACGAGCCGCGAGCCCCGGTAGTCGTCGGTCACCGGCACGAACCGGCGCAGCAGCCGGATCGAGCGGATGGAGGAGATGTCGACCTCCTGCTCCCTGCCGCTCGCCGCGTCCTTGAAGACCTTCCCGGCCGTCAGCACGAGGATCGCGCCGAACAGCAGGAACGCCCACGTGCCGCTCTGCAGGGCGGCGGCTCCGAGCGCGATGAAGACGGCCCGCAGCACCAGCGCCCCGATGATCCCGTAGAGCAGGACACGCTGGGCCAGCGCGGCGGGCACCGCGAAGGCGCCCAGCAGCAGCATGAACACGAACAGGTTGTCCACCGACAGCGACTTCTCCACGACGTAGCCGGTGAAGAACTCCACCGCCACGGTGGAGCCGGCCCACGCCCACAGGCCGAACCCGAACACCACGGGAAGGGCCAGGTAGAAGATCGACCAGCCAGCCGCCTCGCGCATCCGCACCTCGTGCGGGCGCCGCGTGACGACGAAGTCGAGCACGAGCAGGGCGACCAGCCCCGCGATGGTGATCGCCCACAGCTGGGGTGAGGCGATCGTCTGCAGTTCGACGGCAGCCAAGACTGACGTGGCGGGCATGCATCCTCCTCGAACGCTGAGCCGTTCGAGGTCTCCTTCACCCGCTTGACGCGGGCGGCCGCCCGGGGACCCGCCACAGGTCCGTACTGACCGGGTTCGACGCTTGGGAAGTACTCCCCTCGTTGCCCTCCACGGTAAAGCATCCGTGGAGGGTGATCCACCCGGGGATGCTCACGTACAGGCCGGGGGCTGCGGGCGGCGTGCCCACCACTATATTGAGGCGGTGCATCACGCTTCTGAGATCCGTACGGTGACGACCGAGGCCGAGCTCCGGGAGATCGTGCCGGAGCCGTCGCAGGGCATCTGGGACAAGGACATCGGCCGGATCGACGAGCACGCCCGCGCGATCATCGCCCACTCGCCGCTCGTGCTGCTGGCGACCTCGAACCCCGACGGGACGTGCGACGTCTCGCCGCGCGGCGACCCGGCCGGGTCGGTGCTGGTCCTCGACGACCACCGCCTGGCGCTCGCCGACCGGCCCGGCAACCACCGCGTCGACAGCTTCCGCAACGTGCTGCGCAACCCCCACGTCGGGCTGCTGTTCATCGTGCCGGGGATGAACGAGACCCTGCGGGTCAACGGCCGCGCCACCCTCGTGTCGGACGCGCCGTTCTTCGACGACCTGGTGGCCCGGGGCAGGCGGCCCCGGCTGGCGGTGCTCGTGGACGTCGAGGAGCTCTACATGCACTGCGCGAAGGCGTTCCTGCGGTCGTCGCTGTGGAAGCCCGAGACCTGGCCGGCCCGCGACAGCCTGCCCACCCTCGGGCAGATCGCCAAGGACCACCTGGGACTCAGGGACGTTCCGGCGGAGGCGATCGACGAAGGGCTCGCTCTGGACGCCCGCACCAACCTGTAGTCAGGGCAGGAGGAGTGCCTTGATCGCGCGGCGCTCGTCCATCGCCCGGTAGCCCTCCGCGGCCTGGTCCAGTGGCAGGGTCAGGTCGAAGACCTGGCCGGGATCGATCTTCCTGTCGCAGATCAGCCCGATCAGCTCGGGAAGATACTGCCGCACCGGCGCCGGCCCGCCGTGCAGGTGCACGAGTGAGAAGAACAGCTCGTCGCCCTGCAGCGCGACGTCGTGGGAGACGCCGACGAAGCCGACGTGGCCGCCGGGGCGGGTGGAGCGGATGGCCTGCGTCATCGACTCCTGGGTGCCGACCGCCTCGATGACGCTGTGCGCGCCGAGCCCGCCCGTCAGCTCCTTGATCCGGGCCACCCCTTCGTCGCCGCGTTCGGTGACGATGTCCGTGGCGCCGAACCGGCGGGCCAGCTCCTGCCGGGGCGCGTGCCGGCTCATCGCGATGACCCGCTCGGCCCCGAGCTGCCCGGCCGCGAGGATCCCGCACAGTCCGACGGCGCCGTCACCGACGACCACGACGGTCTTGCCCGGCCCGGCCGCGGCGGCGACGGCGCCGAACCATCCGGTGCCCAGCACGTCGGAGGCGGCCAGCAGGCTCGGCACCAGATCGGCGTCCGGCATGCCAGGGGTCGCGACGAGCGTGCCGTCGGCGAGCGGTATCCGCGCCAGCTCGGACTGCGTGCCGATCGAGCCCATGAGCACCCGGTGGACGCAGCCGCTCTGGTAGCCCGCCCGGCAGATCTCGCAGGTGTTGTCGGAGGCCCAGAACGAGCCGACCACGAACTGACCCGGCCTGATGGTGGTGACCTGGCCGCCGACCTCCTCCACGACGCCGACGTACTCGTGCCCCATGGGAGCCGCCCCGTCGAGCTTCTCGACCCCCCGGTAGGGCCACAGATCGGATCCGCAGACGCAGGTCGCCGACAGCCGGATGATCGCGTCGGTGGGCTCGACGATCACCGGGTCGGGACGCTCCTCGACGCGGACGTCGCCCGGAGCGTACAGAACTGCTCCACGCATGGTGAATCCCCTCTTTCACGTAGGTGTCAGGCTTCCCCCGCCCCGCTTCCGAAAACGGGAAGCCCGGAGCGGGGCGCCCGGGTTTACCCGGCCCAAGCCCTCGCCTCAGCTCCTCCGTACCTTCGCCGGGTAGGGAAGGACAGGCCAGCGGCCAGGGGAGGGAAGACCATGTCCGATACCGATCGCCGCCCGCGCGTCATCCAGGGGCCGGAGAGCGTCCCGGTGTCGCTGAGGATCAACGGCAGGCCCCGGGTCCTCCAGGTCGAGCCGCGCGTGAGCCTGCTCGACGCGCTGCGCGAGCACCTCGGCCTGACCGGCACCAAGAAGGGCTGCGACCAGGGCACCTGCGGGGCCTGCACCGTGTGGTCCGACGGCCGGCGGGTGCTCGCCTGCCTGATGCTGGCCGTCACCGCCGCGGGCCGCGAGATCACCACGATCGAGGGGCTCGCCGGCGACGACGGGCCGCACCCGATGCAGCGGGCCTTCGTCGAGAACGACGCCTTCCAGTGCGGCTACTGCACCCCTGGACAGATCATGTCCGCGGTCAAGCTGATCGAGGAGGGCAACGCCGCCACCGACGAGGACATCGCCGAGTTCATGAGCGGCAACCTCTGCCGTTGCGCGGCGTACCCGAACATCCGCGCCGCCATCCGGCAGGTCCGCGACGGCGCGGGAGGCGCGTCGTGAGGCCGCTCACCTACAGCAGGGCCAGGGACGTCGGCGACGCGATCGCCCTGGCGGCGGCGAGTCCCGCGAGCGCCTTCCTGGCCGGCGGGACCAACGAGGTGGACCTGATCCGGGCGGGCGTCTCCCGCTCCGGCCACCTGGTGGACATCAACGACCTGCCGCTGACGGCCGTCGAGGACCGTCCCGGCGGCGGTCTGCGCATCGGCGCGCTCGCCCGCATGACCGACGTCGCGCGGGCGCCGATCGTCGTCCGCCGCTTCCCGGCGATCTCCCGGGCGCTGCTGCTGGGCGCCTCCGAGCAGTTGCGGAACATGGCGACGATGGGCGGCAACCTCTGCCAGCGCACCCGCTGCCCCTACCTGCGCGACGGCGTCTCGCCCTGCAACAAGCGCGAACCGGGGACGGGCTGCTCGGCGCTCGACGGGCTGAACCGGGGCCACGCGATCCTCGGCACCAGCGAGCGCTGCATCGCCACCCACCCGTCGGACGTCGCCGTCGCGCTGGTGGCGTTCGACGCCGTCATCCGGACGGCGGGGCCCGGCGGCGAGCGCGCGATCGCGGCCGACGACTTCTTCCTTCTTCCCGGCGACACGCCCGAGGTCGAGCACCCGCTGGCGCACGGCGAGCTGATCGTCGGGATCGACGTTCCCGGCGAGCCGCTCGGGATCGGCTCGGTCTACCTCAAGTTCCGCGACCGGCAGTCGTACGAGTTCGCCCTCGTCTCGGTCGCGGCGGCCGTGGAGGCGGAGGACGGGATCGTCACCGGCGTCCGGCTCGCTCTGGGCGGGGTCGGCACGAAGCCCTGGCGGGCGAGGCGGGCGGAGGCGGCGCTCGTCGGCGGCCCGGCGGACGAGGCGGCCTTCCGGCGGGCCGCCGCGCTCGAACTCGACGCCGCCGTGCCTCGCCGGTACAACGCGTTCAAGGTCGAGCTCGCGCGCCGCGCGGTGGTGCGCGGTCTGACCCACAGCCTGAGGGGAGCCCGGCCATGACCACGGTCGGCACGCCGGTCACGCGGGTGGACGGCCCGGCGAAGGTGACCGGCGCCGCGCGGTATTCAGCGGAGATCTCGCCGCCGGGGGCGGCGCATCTCGCGATCGTCGGCGCGTCCGTCGCCGCCGGCCGGGTGTCCGCGATGGACACCGGCGCGGCGCACGCGGCGGAGGGCGTCCTCGCCGTGCTCACCCACGAGAACCTGCCGCGGATCGCCGCACCGCCGCGCCTGCTGCCGTCGCTGGCGGGCCTGACCGCGCCCGGTGAGAGCTTCTTCCCGATGCAGGACACCGTCGTGCACTACGCGGGACAGCCGGTGGCCCTGGTCGTCGCCGAGACGTACGAGCAGGCCCGGTACGCGGCTTCGCTGGTGCGCGTCTCGTACGACGTCGTCCAGGCGACCGCCACGATCGAGCAGGGGCGCGGCCGGTCGTACGAGGCGGAGCGCCTGTTCGGCGGGCTGCTGCCGGGGCGCGAGGAGCGCGGCGACGCCGAAGCCGGCCTGGCCCGGGCCGACGTGCGGGTGGAGGCCCGCTACCGGATGGCGGCCAACCACCACAACGCCCTTGAGGCGCCGTCGACGGTCGCCGTCTGGGACGGCGACGAGCTGACGTTGTACGAGTCGACCATGGGCGTGCGGGCCACCCAGCAGACCGTGGCCCACCTGCTCGGCCTGCCCGTCTCCCGCGTCCGGGTCATCACGTCCTTCGTCGGCGGCGCGTTCGGCTCCAAGGCGATGGTGTGGCCGCACACGACGCTCACCGCCATGGCCGCTCGGCACGTCGGCCGGCCGGTGAAGCTGATGCTCACCCGGCCGCAGATGTTCACCTCGACGGGGCACCGCGAGGAACAGGAGCAGAGCATGGCGCTCGGCGCCACCCGGGACGGCCGGCTGACCGCGATCCGGCACGAGAAGCTGTCGGTCACCTCGCCGTTCGACGACTGGGCCGAGCCCGCGACCGGCGTCTCGTCGCAGCTGTACGCGTGCGGCGACTACCTCGGCGTGCACCGCCTCATCAGAGGCAACACCATGACGCCGACCTTCACCCGGGGCCCCGGTGAGACCCTCGGCGTCTTCACCCTTGAGGCGACGATGGACGAGCTGGCCTACCGGCTCGGGATCGACCCGCTCGACCTGCGGCTGCTCAACCACGCGCGGACCGACCCGCACGGCAACCCGTGGTCCAGCGGCGGGCTGGAGGAGTGCCTCCGCCTCGGCGCCGAACGATTCGGCTGGTCCGGGCGTGACCCGGCCCCGCGCACGCGGTCCGACGGAGACTGGCTGATCGGCACCGGGATGGCGGCCGCGGCGTACCCGGTGGCGTTGTTCATGCCGCCCCAGCGCGCCCGGGCCCGTCTCTTCGCCGACGGCAGCGCGGTCGTGCAGACCTCGACGCAGGAGATCGGCACCGGCGTGCTCACCATCGCCACCCAGGTCGGAGCGGACGCGCTCGGCGTCACCCTCGCCGACCTGCAGGTCCAGGCCGGCGACACCGATCTGCCCAACAGCACGGCGGCGGTGGGCTCGACCGGCGCGGGCATGGTCAGCTCCGCCGTCCACGCCGCCGGCACGGCGCTGCGCGAGCAGCTCGTCGCGCTGGCGGTGGGTGACGAGGCGTCACCGCTGCACGGCGTCGCCCCCGGGTCGGTGACCGTGGCCGCCGGGCGCCTGTCCTCCGCCGAACGTCCCGGCGCCGCCGACACGTACCGTGAGCTGCTCGAACGCCACCACCTGTCCGACGCGGAGGCGACGGGCACGTGGCGGCCGCCGCCGCTGGACACGCCGCACGGCCTGCTCACCTTCGGCGCCCAGTTCGCCGAGGTCGCCGTGGACCCGGAGTTCGGCCTCGTCCGCGTCCGCCGGCTGAGCGGCGCGTTCGCGCCCGGACGGGTCCTCAACCCGCTCCTGGCCCGCAGCCAGCTGATGGGCGGCATGCTCTGGGGCCTGGGTCAGGCTCTCCTGGAAGGCAACCACGCGGACCCGCGCACGGGCCGCTGGGCCGCGGCGAACCTGGGCGAGTACCTCGTGCCGGTCAACGCCGACGCGCCCGAGGTCACGGTCGACCTCGTCGAGGTGCGCGACGAGGTCGTCGGCCCGCTCGGCGTCAAGGGGGTCGGGGAGATCGGTCAGGTCGGGGTGGCCGCCGCCATCGCCAACGCCGTCTTCCACGCGACCGGCCGCCGGGTCCGCGGCCTGCCCATCGCGCCCGAGACGGTGATGGACCCGGCCTGGTGACGGCCCGGGGGACCGCGAGCGACGGCTCGCGCCGCTCGCGGCGCATGGTCACCTGGACGCGAGCATGCCGTGCGGGTCGATCACGTACTTGCGCGCCGCGCCCTCGTCGAACTCGTGGTAGCCGCGCGGGGCGTCGTCCAGCGAGATCGGGGTGGCGTTGACCGCCTTGGCGATCTGCACGCGGTCATGCAGGATCGCCTGCATGAGCTGGCGGTTGTACCGCATGACCGGGCACTGGCCGGTGACGAAACTGAGCGACTTGGCCCAGCCGAGACCGATCTGGATCGACAGCGAGCCCTGCTTGGCCGCCTCGTCCGCCGCGCCGGGGTCACCGGTCACGTAGAGTCCCGGGATGCCGAGCGCGCCACCCGCCCGGGTGACGTCCATCACCGTGTTGAGCACGGTCGCGGGCTGCTCCTTCTCCGCCTCCTTGCCGTGGCCGCGGGCCTCGAAGCCGACGGCGTCCACGGCGCAGTCCACCTCGGGCTCGCCGAGGATCTGCTCGATCTGGTCCTTCGGCTCGCCCTCGGCCACGTTGACGGTCTCGCAGCCGAAGCTCCTGGCCTGCTCCAGACGGTCCTTGTTCAGGTCGCCGACGATGACGACGGCGGCGCCGAGCAGGAACGCCGAACTCGCCGCGGCGAGCCCGACCGGTCCGGCCCCGGCGATGTAGACGGTCGAGCCCGGCCCCACCCCGGCGCTCACACAGCCGTGGAACCCCGTCGGGAAGATGTCCGAGAGCATGGCCAGGTCGAGCATCTTCTCCATCGCCTGGTCCTTGTCCGGGAACTTCAGCAGGTTCCAGTCGGCGTACGGCACCAGGACGTACTCCGCCTGGCCGCCCACCCAGCCGCCCATGTCGACGTAGCCGTAGGCGGAGCCGGGCCGGTCCGGGTTGACGTTCTCGCAGATGCCGGTCTTGCGTTCCTTACAGTTGCGGCAGCGGCCGCAGGAGATGTTGAACGGCACGGACACGAGGTCGCCGTTCTTGACGTACTCGACGTCGGGGCCGGTGTCGACCACCTCGCCGGTGATCTCGTGACCGAGGATGAGGCCCGTCGGGGCCGTGGTACGGCCTCGGACCATGTGCTGGTCGCTTCCGCAGATGTTGGTCGCGACCGACTTGAGTATCGCCGCGTGGGGCAGTTTGCGGCCCACGTTGGCCGGGTTGACGCCCGGACCGTCCTTGAGTTCGTAGTCGGGATAGTCGGTCACGCGTACCTCGACCTTGCCGGGGCCCTCGTAGGAGACTCCTCTGTTACCTGACATGACGTGCCCTCTCCCTTGTACGGGTGCGAATGGCGGGTGGTCACGTGGTCATCGATCACCCCCGGGGCCGGGGCGGCGGCGTGGGCCGTGCGCCGGGCGGTCGCGTACCAGGTCGTCGCGAGAGCTCCGGGCCACCGGGACGTCCCGCGCGAGGTCCTCCTCGTCACCCGGCCGCCGGGTGCCGGTGATCTCCCCGGCGGTGCCCTGCTCGGCCGCCTCGGGCAGCTCGCGCGCCGGGCGCGCCACCTGGTCGTACACGAGCACGGCGAGTACGGCTCCGACGACCGGGCCGATGATGTAGACGCCGAACTCCGACCATGGCGTGTCACCGCCGAACACGCTCGTCGTCAGGTACGGGCCGAAGGTGCGGGCGGGGTTGACGGAGCCGCCCGTCATGGGGCCGATCACGAAGATCTCGCAGGCGACGGCCATGCCGATGATCCACCCCGCCCAGCCGCTCGGCGCCCGGCGGTCCACGGCCATCGCCATGATGGTGAGCATCAGCAGGAACGTGCCCATCACCTCCAGCAGGATGCCCTGCCCATAGCTCACGCCCTCGCCGAGAGCGGTGAGCCCGGTGCCCAGGTCGGCGGCCCGGCGGCCGAAGCCGCCCACGATGAGCAGACCGCCGGCGAACGCCCCGATGAGCTGCGCCACGATGTACGGTGGCACCTCCGCCCACGGGAATCTGCGGCCCGCCGCCAGGGCGAGGGTGACGGCCGGGTTGATGTGCGCGCCCGACGTGCTGCCGAAGGCGTAGATGACCAGCGCGACGACCACGGCGAACGACAACGAGATGAAGCCGAGCGCGGCGTAGGAAAGCTCACCGTTGCCCATGAGCAACGCGGCCACCACGGATCCCGGACCGAAGATCACCAGCAGCATTGTCCCGATGGCTTCCGCGACGAGCCGCCGTGGAAGGTCTCCGACCATCGCAACCCCCAGATGACGATGGTTCACAATCCCCCTGATTTCCCAATATATATACCCAGGTCCAGGCCCCTAAGCGGAGTCATCCGCAGCGGCGGCGCACCTCGTCCAGCCGCTCGGTGAGACCGGCCCTGTCGAGGTGTTCGAGCAGCGGCACGGCGACCCGGCGGGTGGTGCCGAGCGCGCGTCTGGCCTGGCTGACCGTGAACGGCTGCGGCAGCCGGCTGAGCACCTCGGCCGCCCGCCCGTCGGCTCCCGGCAGCAGCACGATCCCCTCGCCCACCCGCAGCAGGCTCCCCGCCCGCACGGCCGCCGCCAGCTCCTTCGGGCCCAGCCCCAGCTCGGCCAGCCGCCCCGCCTCCGGCGCCTGGAACGGCCGCGCCGCCAGCTCCCGCTGCACCCGCTCCACCGCCAGCGCCACGGGCCCCGGCAGCCCCGCCGGCCTCGCCACGACGCGCCCGCCGGCGAGCGTGAGCGGCGGCCCCACCAGCGCCGCGACCAGCCGCCGGTCCGGCAGCCCCAGCGCGCGCCGGGCCGCCTCGACCGGCATGGCCGGCTCCAGGGGATTGCGCTCCGCGTACCGCCGCGCCGCCTCGCCCAGCCGCCTCCGCGACTCCTCCCAGTAGTCCGGATCGGCGTGCCACTCCCCCGCCACCCCGGGAACCTCGGGCGCCGCCCCCATGGCCCGCAGGTCGGCGGCCCGCAGCAGCCGATGCACCCGCAACGCGAACGCCGCGTCGAGCCCGGCGGGGTCGGGCTTCGGGAGGGCCTTTTCCAGCTGGGCGGCTCGCTCTCTGCCGGCGCCCCGGCCGCGCAGGGCCCGGGGGCGCACGTCGAGGACGGCCGCCCCGGCGAGCACCCGCACCTCGGACCGGTCGCGCCCGGGGTCGCGCAGCAGCAGCACGTCGCCGAGATGCAGCGGCACCGGCCGGTCCAGGCGCAGCCGTACGAAGCGGCCGCCGAGGTGCCGCGCCTCGGCCGTCACGGCCGCCGACCCCACGTGGACGGTCAGCCGCCGAGGCAGGCCGGGATCCTCCTGCGGCTGTTTCCCGACAGACGCGACGCGTACGTCCACCGACTCCGTGTACGTCCACCCGCCCGGCGTGACGAGCGCCTGCCCGCGCCAGGGGAGGTCGTGCCCGCGCAGGTTGACCGCCACCCGGGCGACCCCGGACACCGTGTCCCGCGCCCGCTTCAACGACTCCAGGCCCCTGACCCGCACCGGCTCGCCGTCGAGCAGCAGCTCGTCGCCCACCGACACCGTCCCGGCGGGCAGCGTGCCGGTCACCACCGTCCCGCTGCCGGTCACGCTGAACGTCCGGTCGATCCACAACCGGACCGCCGCCCCCGGATCCGGCCGGGGCAGCCCGGCCACCAGCCGGTCCAGCGCCCGCCGCAGTTCGTCCAGCCCCTGACCGGTGCGCCCGCTCACGGCGACCGCCGCCACCCCACCGCCCGGCTTCCCGAGAGCCTCGTCCAGGCGGGCGCGGGACCGCTCGATCGCCGGGCCCGGGTCGGCGAGGTCCGAGCGGGTCACCACCAGCAGGCAGTGCCGTACCCCGAGGGCCTCCAGGGCCACCAGGTGCTCCTCCGACTGCGGCATCCACCCCTCGTCGGCCGCCACCACGAACACCACGGCCGGTACGGGCCCGACCCCCGCGAGCATCGTGCCGAGGAACCGCTCATGACCTGGCACGTCGACGAACGCGAGCGGCTCCCCCGACGGGAGGGACGTCCACGCGTACCCGAGCTCGATGGTGAGGCCGCGCCGGCGTTCCTCGTCCAGCCGGTCGGGCTCCATGCCGGTGAGTGCCCGTACCAGGGTGGACTTGCCGTGGTCGACGTGACCCGCGGTGGCCACGACGTGCATCAGCCCACCACCTCCGCGGCCGCCAGCACCGCGCGCGCCACGTCGTCGTCGCGTTCGGGCGGGACGGCTCGCAGGTCCAGCAGCAGCTGGGCGCCCTCGATCCGGCCGACGACCGGCGGATCGCCCGTCCGCAGCGGGACGGCGAACCGTTCGGGCAGGCTCACGGCCGCGCTCGGCAGCAGCACGCCGGGAGCGCCGCCGCCGCCGACGGCGGCCTCGCTCGGCACCCCCGAGGCGTCGATCCCGGCGCCGGCCAGGCGACCGGCCAGGGCGGCGGCGCGCCTCTCCAGCACGGCCGGATCGGCGTGCAGCGCCTGCCGGACCGGCGGGACGGGACCGCGCAGCGTCGCCTCCAGCGCGGCGAGCGTGAGCTTGTCGACCCGCAGCGCGCGGGCGAGCGGGTGCCGGCGGCAGCGTTCGACCAGGTCGCACCGGCCCAGGAGGAGGCCCGCCTGCGGCCCGCCGAGCAGTTTGTCGCCGCTGGCCGTCACCAGGTCAGCGCCCGCCTCGATCATGGTGGCGGCGTCGGGTTCTGCGGGCAGCAGCGGCTCACGGGCCAGCAGGCCGGAGCCGATGTCCACCACGACGGGCACGCCGAGCCCGGTCAGCTCCGGCACCTCGGCCGAGCCGGTGAAGCCCTCGATCCGGAAGTTCGACGGGTGGACCTTGAGCACGAACCCCGTCGCCGGCCCCACCGCGTCGGCGTAGTCGCGGACGGAGGTGCGGTTGGTGGTGCCCACCTCACGCAACCGCGCCCCGGTGGAGGCGAGCAGGTCGGGGATGCGGAACCCGTCGCCGATCTCGACCAGCTCGCCCCGGCTGATCACGATCTCCCGCCCGGCGGCGAGCGCGGTGGCGACCAGGACGAGGGCGGCGGCGTTGTTGTTCACGACGTGCACGTCCTGCGCCACCGGCACGGCGCCGGCGAGCGCCTCCAGCGTGCCCCGGCCCCGCCGCGACCGGGCGCCCGTCGCCAGGTCGAACTCCACGTCGGCGGACCCGGCGGCGGCGGTCATCGCCTCGACGGCCGCCGCCGACAGCGGGGCCCGGCCGAGGTTGGTGTGGATCAGCACGCCGGTGGCGTTGACGACCGGACGCAGGCTCGCCGCGCGGGCCGGGAGCGCCGTCACCGCCGCGTCGGCCACCTCCTCGGGGGCGATCTCGCCCTGCCGGGCCCGCTCCTGCGCCGCCGCCACCGCGGCCTTGACCACCGACCGGCCCAGCCGCCCGCCCGCCTCCACCAGGCGCGAGTCGGCGAGCACGGCGTCGGTGCGTGGCACCCGCCTGCGTCGATCCATATTCCCGAACATAAGCGGAGGCGGGCGGGAATCGAACCCGCCGGGCCGAGGACCTCGGCCTCCTGAAAAGTCGGGGCCCGGCGCGCCCGGGCGGGATCCGGCTTCAGGAGGCTTCGTCGAGGCGCCGGCGCTGGGGGACGACGGTGTACTTGGGGTCGGCGGCGGAGGCGCGGCCCGCCGCGAGGATGCCGAAGCGGGTGCACAGCGAGCCCGCCGTGAGGGCGAGGCCGGACACGGCGTTGAGTGCGCGGCTGCGTCCGGCGACCACGGCGAGCAGCCCGCCGCCGGCCGTCAGGACGCGCGCGGCGCGCATGAGCCGGCCCGCCCGTCCCACCTGGTACGGCTCCCCCAGGAACCCGAGCCGGCGCTCCATCAGCTGCCCCGCGACCGTCTCCACGCCCGCCCCGAGCGCGGCCACCGCGCGGGCGGGACCGGCGTGGGCCGGCGGCGTGCCCAGCATCCCGGCCGCCCCCGCAGCGGCCATCGCGCTGCCCGCGAACAGGAACGGCAGCTCCCGGTACGCCTCGTGCCAGGCGGGCACGGCGGTGTCGGCGACCAGGACGGCGGTGTAGGTGGCGGTCAGCGGCCCGGTCACCGCGGTGGCCAGCAGCGCCGCGTCACCGGCGGCCGGCAGGATGCCGGTCAGGTCACCGGCCAGGGCGGCGGCCGACAGCCCGCCGTGCGCGGCGAGGATCCACGAGCCGACGCTCATCGGCGAGGTGAGCTTGAAGACGCGGAACATGTTGAGGAACCGTTCGGGCCTGCCCAGCTCGGCGGAGAGCAGCCCGGCGCCCAGGGCCGCCCCCGCCGCCGCCGCGACGCGGGCGGTGCGGTCGAGGCGGGTCCGGCCGGTCAGCCGGGCCATCACGGCCATCGAGGACGAGACTCCCGACACACCTCCCAAATACAGATATGTCGGCATGTGGGGTTCGTGCCAGATGGGCGGCTTGATCACCGGGCGGCCGTAGTAGGACCGGAACTCCGCCTCCGGCACCACCTCCCGCGCCACGGCCCTTTCCCGCTTCACCGCCGCTCCCCCGTACGCAGGAACGCCAGAGCCACGGCACCGGCCGCCGACAGCGCGGCCGCGCCCGCCCAGCCCCACATGGCGGGCAGGTCGCGGGTGGTCACCACCGGGTCCGGCGGCAGGCCGTACACCTCGGGCTCGTCCAGCAGCAGGAAGAACGCCCCAGTCCCGCCCACCCCGTCATCGGGGCTCTCCCCGTACAGGCGGGCCTGCTCGTTCCCGTCGGCGCGCAGCCGGGCCACCCGCTGCTCGGCGCGCTCCCGCAGCTCGTCGAGCGGGCCGAACTGGATCGAGTCGGTGGGGCACGCCTTGGAACAGGCGGGTTCGAGGCCGCCGCGCTGGCGGTCGTAGCACATCGTGCACTTCCAGGCCCGCCCGTCGCCCTCCCGCCGGTCGATCACGCCGTACGGGCAGGCGGGCACGCAGTAGCCGCACCCGTTGCAGATGTCGGCCTGCACCACCACCGTGTCGAACTCGGTCCGGAACAGCGCCCCGGTCGGGCACACGTCCAGGCAGGCGGCGCGCGTGCAGTGCTTGCACACGTCGGAGGACATCAGCCACCGGTCCACGCCCTCGTCACCGCCGACGGCCACCGGTCGTGACTGCTCGATGAACGCGACGTGCCGCCAGGTGCTCGCCCCCAGCATGCCGGTGTTGTCGTAGGAGGTGGCCTCGAAGACGAAGCCGTCGTCGGGGATCTGGTTCCACTCCTTGCAAGCCACCTCGCACGCCTTGCAGCCGATGCACACGCTCGTGTCGGTGAAGAACCCCATCCGCTCAGCCACGGCGGTACCTCTCCAGCAGGTCGAGCGCCGCCGGGCCCCTCGGCCGGCGCCCCGGCCGCACGTCACAGGTCATCGCCTTGCCTTCCTGGATGTAGACGTTCGGATCGAGGACCAGCGGCGTCAGGTCGTTGGTGACGTCACCGGTGACCAGGCCTCCTCCGCCCCACCCCCAGTGGTACGGCAGGCCGACCTGGTGGACGATCACGCCCCCGAGGCGCAGCGGCCGCATCCGCCCGGTGACCAGCACCCTGGCCTCCACCACGGCGCGGCTGGTCACGATCGTGGCCCAGCCGCCGTTGGTCAGCCCCGCTTCGGCGGCGAGCCGCGGCGACACCTCGCAGAACAGCTCGGGCTGCAGCTCGGCGAGGTAGGCCAGCGGCCGGCTCATCGCGCCCGCCGTGTGGTGCTCGGTCAGCCTGTACGTCGTCAGCACGTAGGGGAAACGTCCGTCCGGCGCGTTGTACGGGCTCTCCGGCCGGTTGTAGGTGTGGCGTGCCGGGTTGGCCTGCTGGGCGTAAAGGGGGTTGGCGACCGGAGACTCGTGCGGCTCGTAGTGGGCGGGCAGCGGGCCGTCGACGAGCCCGAGCGGCACGTACAGCCAGCCCTTGCCGTCGGACTGCATGATGAACGGGTCGGTCCCGGCGAGCGCGTCCTCGGCGAAGGCGCCCTCGGGCGGCACGTAACCGGGCGGCTTGCCGATCTCGCAGTCGGGCACGTCGTGGCCGGTCCACTCGCCGCGCTCGGCGTCCCACCACACGTACGCCTTGCGCTCGCTCCACGGGCGGCCCTCGGGATCGGCGGAGGCCCGGTTGTACAGGATGCGCCGGTTGGCCGGCCACGCCCAGCCCCATTCGGGCGCCACCGCGGTCTGCTCCCGGCGGGGGCGGCGGCGGGCGGCCTGGTTGACCTCGTCGGCGTACACCCCGCAGTAGATCCAGCAGCCGCAGGCCGTGGAGCCGTCGGCGCGGAGCTGGCTGGTGGACGACAGCGCCCGCCCGTCGGGGCCGACCCCGTTGATCTCGCGGAGCACGGCCTCGGCCGAGGGCTCGCCGTGCACGCCGAGCTCCGGATAGTCCCAGGTCAGCTCGCGCACCGGCCGGTCGATCTCGTCGTCGGTCAGCCGCCGCCTGATGAGCTTGCCGAGGTGGTAGTAGAACCACAGCTCGCTGCGGCAGTCGCCGGACGGGTCGACCGCCTTCTCCCGCCACTGGAGGAGCCGCTGGGTGTTGGTGAACGTGCCCTCCTTCTCCACGTGGCTCGCGGCGGGCAGGAAGAACACCTCGGTGCCGATGTCCTCGGTGCGCAGTTCGCCCGTCTCCAGCTCCGGGCCGTCCAGCCAGAACGTGGCGGTCTCCACCAGGGCCAGGTCACGGACGACGAGCCAGTCGAGGTTCGCCAGGCCGAGGCGCTGCGCCCGGCCGCCGGAGGAGCCGACCACGGGGTTCTCCCCCACCACGAAGTAGCCCTTCACGATGCCGTCGATCTGGTTCATCACGGTGGTGTAGTGGCCGTGGTCGCCGGTCATGCGCGGCAGGTGGCCGAAGCAGAAGTCGTTCTCCTCGGTGGCGGCCTCGCCCCACCACGCCTTGAGCAGGCTCACCAGGTAGGCGCGCCGGTTGCCCCAGAAGCCCGTGCTGCCGCCCTCCAGCTCCAGGTAGTGGTCCAGGCCTTCGTGCCGTCCGGCGTCCGGCATGTCCAGGTAGCCCGGCAGGATGTTGAACAGCGTCGGGATGTCGGTCGAGCCCTGGATGCTGGCGTGGCCGCGCAGCGCCAGGATGCCGCCGCCGGGCCGTCCCATGTTGCCCAGCAGGAGCTGCAGGATCGAGGCGGTGCGGATGTACTGCGCGCCGACGCTGTGCTGGGTCCAGCCGACGGAGTAGACCCAGGCGGTGGTGCGCTCGCGGCCGGAGTTCGCGGTGATCGCCTCGGCCAGCTCGGCGAAGTCGTCACGCGGGATGCCGCAGAGCTGTTCGACCAGCTCCGGGGTGTAGCGGGCGAAGTGCCGTTTCACGATCTGGTAGACGCAGCGCGGGTGGGTCAGCGTCGGGTCCGTGGGCGGGCTGGGGTGCACGGCGGCCCCGCGCGCGCCGTAGGTGTCCGGCCCCGCCGTCTTGGCGTGCCGGGCTCCGCCCTCCGCCTGCTCGGAAGGGTGGCCCTCAGGCGTGGACTCGTACGCCCAGCTCCTCGGGTCGTACGTGGCCGTCTCCGGGTCCCAGCCGGAGAACAGGCCGTCGAGGTCCTCGGTGTCGCGGAAGTCCTCGGACACGAGGGAGGCGGCGTTGGTGTACGCCAGCACGTACTCCCTGAAGTCCAGCTCGTTCGCCATCACGTGGTTGATCAGCGCGCCGAGCAGCACGATGTCGCTGCCCGCGCGGATCGGCAGGTGCCGGTCGGCCAGCGCGCTGGTGCGCGTGAACCGCGGGTCCACGTGGAAGACCTTCGCCCCGCGCGCCTTGGCCTCCATCACCCACTGGAACCCGACGGGGTGGCACTCGGCCATGTTGGAGCCCTGGATGACGATGCAGTCCGCCTCCGCCAGATCCTGCTGGAAGGTCGTCGCGCCGCCACGCCCGAAGCTGGTCCCCAGACCGGGGACGGTGGAGGAGTGTCAAATACGCGCCTGGTTCTCCACCTGGATGGCGCCGAGGGCGGTGTACAGCTTCTTCATCAGGTAGTTCTCTTCGTTGTCGAGCGTCGCCCCGCCCAGACTGGCGATGCCCATCGTGCGGCGCACGACCTTGCCCTCGTGGGTGTCCTCCCAGGTCTCCCGCCGGGTGCGCACCACCCGGTCGGCGATCATCTCCATCGCGGTGTCCAGGTCGAGCCGCTCCCAGCCGGTGCCGTACGGCCTGCGGTAGAGCACCTGGGTCTGGCGTCCCGGATGGGTGACGAGCTGCTTGCTGGCCGCCCCCTTGGGGCAGAGCCGTCCCCGGGAGATCGGGGAGTCGGGGTCGCCCTCGATCTGGGTGACCTTGCCGCCCTCGACGTAGACGAGCTGGCCGCAGCCGACCGCGCAGTAGGGGCAGATGGACCGGGCCACCGAGGCGGCGTCCTCGGTGCGCGGGCGCAGGGCGTCGGTGCGGCGCGACCGTGCCGCGTCGCCCCTGCCGTCCTGGCCTCTGAGCTGCCGGATCACCGGCCAGCGGGCCGGCCATCCCCTTCCTGCCATGGTGCGATCCATGCCCGGTTTCGGAGGGCATATTCCGGCGACTCGCGGGCGGACTGGTCACGTCCGTGGACGTGACGTTTCAGGCGGCCGCTTCGGCGATCAGCCTCGCCGCCTGCCGCACCTCCCGCTCGGTGCTCCACCGGCCCAGGGACAGCCGCACCGCCTCGGACGCCCGCCCGGCCGGCAGGCCCATGGCGAGCAGTACGGGCGAGGGGGCGTCGACGCCCTCGTGGCAGGCCGATCCGGTGGCGGCGGCGATGCCGGGGACCGCGGCCAGCAGGGCCCGGCCTCCGACGCCGTCGATGCTCACGTTCAGCGTCCCCGGCAGCCGTTCGGCCGGGTGACCGTTGAGATGGACCCGGCCGGGCAACCGGGCCTCCAGTTCGGCGTGCAGCAGGTCGCGCAGGGCGGCCAGCCGTACGGCGCTGCCGGGCAGTTCGAGCCGGGCCAGCTCGGCGGCCTTGCCGAGGGCGGCGACCAGGGCGACGTTCTCCGTACCGGCCCGCAGCCCGCCCTCCTGGCCGCCGCCGTGGATGAGCGGATGGAGCCGGGTGCCGGAGCGCACGTAGAGGGCGCCCACGCCCTTGGGCGCGTACATCTTGTGGCCGACCATCGTCAGCAGGTCCACGCCGAGGGCGGACACGTCGAGGGGCACCTTCCCGGCGGCCTGCGCGGCGTCCGTGTGGAACAGGGCCCCCGACTCGTGCGCGACGGCGGCCAGCTCGGCGATCGGCTGCAGGGTGCCGGTCTCGCTGTTGCCGTAGGCGATCGAGACCAGGGCGGTCTGCCGCTCCCGGACGGCGGCGTGGAGCACGTCCGGGTCGACGCGGCCGTGCGGGTCCACCGGCACCCGCGTCACGGTGAACCCGTCCGCGCGCAGGCTCTCGCAGGAGCGCAGCACCGCCGGATGCTCGGTGGCCAGGGTGACGACCTGCCGCCCCGGGGAGCCGAGGGCGGCACCGCGGACGGCCAGCGTGTCGGCTTCGGACCCGCCGCTCGTGAACACGATCTCACCGGGTCGGGCGCCGAGCAGTCCGGCCACCTGGCCGCGGGCGCGCTCCACGGCCCGGCGCGGCTCACCGGCATAGGAATGGCCGCTGGAGGGGTTGCCGAAGTGCGTCGTCAGGTAGGGCAGCGCGGCCCGCAGCGCCTCGGGATCGACCGGGGTGGTGGCGTTGTAGTCCAGGTACAGCGCGCCACCGGCCAGCGCGGGATGCGCCTGGGCCCCGTCGTTCTCGCTCACGTACCGATCTTGCTCTGACCAGGCGTGACTCCGCAACGTACTCCCGTCGATCAGCCATGAACATACGGGATGTCCGTGGCATGGGTTTTGCCTAGGTATTCGGCGACCTGCCTTACTCCGCGAGCAAGCTTGGCAGAAGTGCGATCGATTGCAGCTCATTCACACGTTAAGTTGCGTATATCCGTTTCTGAGGATGTTTCCCCAGGTCACGTCGATAAGACGTCGTGGCCTGGGGCTTTTGTTCGAACACGCGCGGGAGGCACCTTCTATGGCGACATACGGCTATCGCTGTCCGCATTGTCGCGACATCGAGGTCGCCTTTCCGATCGGCACCGCACCCGCCGCGGTGCGGTGCCCGGACTGCGGCGCGACCTCGACGCGGAGGTTCTCGGCGCCGATGCTGGCGCGCACTCCGGCCGCCCTGTCGGCCCGGTTGCGGCGGGCGGAGCGCAGCGCCTCCGAGCCCGAGGTCGTCACGTCCCTGCCGCCGCGCCGCGCCCCGGCCGCGGTGCCCGTCCATCCCGCCACCGGTCGCCTGCCGCGCCCGTGACCGTCCCTGTGCCGAAAGGATCCAGCCGTGCCAGAGCTGATCTTCCCGCTCGACTCGACCAAGAAGTTCACCGACCAGGCCAAGATCGGTCACAACCGCTGGCATCCCGAGATCCCGCCGGTGGCGCGGGTCAAGCCGGGCGACAGCTTCCGGGTCCACTGCCGGGAGTGGTTCGACGGCGCGATCCACAACGACGACTCCGCCGAGGACATCCGTGACGCCCCGCTGACGAAGGTGCACGCGCTCAGCGGCCCGTTCGCGGTGGAGGGGGCCGAGCCGGGCGACCTGCTGATCGTGGACATCCTCGACGTGGGTCCCATCCCCCAGGAGGACAGCGGCCCCCTGGCCGGCCAGGGCTGGGGTTACACCGGCATCTTCGCCAAGAAGAACGGCGGCTCGTTCCTCACCGACCAGTTCCCCGACGCCTACAAGGCGATCTGGGACTTCCGCGGACAGGAAGCCACCTCGCGCCACATCCCGGCGGTGTCGTTCACCGGCATCACCCACATCGGGCTCATGGGCACCGCGCCGTCGGCGGAACTGCTGGCGAAGTGGAACCAGCGGGAGGGCGCGCTGATCGCCACCGACCCGGCGAGAGTGCCGGCGCTGGCCCTGCCCCCGGAGCCTCAGGACGCCATCCTCGGGTCGGTGTCCTCGTCCGCGTTCGACAGGATCGCCGGCGAGGCCGCCCGCACCGCGCCGCCCCGGGAGAACGGCGGCAACCAGGACATCAAGAACCTCACCCAGGGCTCCCGCGTCTTCTATCCGGTGTTCGTGCCCGGGGCGAACCTGTCGCTCGGCGACCTGCACTTCTCCCAGGGCGACGGCGAGATCACCTTCTGCGGCGCCATCGAGATGGGCGGCTTCGTCGACCTGCACGTCGACCTCATCAAGGGCGGCATGCGGACGTACCGCGTCGGCGAGAACACCATCTTCATGCCGGGCCGCACCGCCCCCCAGTACAGCGAGTGGCTCGCGTTCTCCGGGATCTCCGTCACGCTGGACGGCGAGCAGCGCTACCTCGACTCGCAACTGGCCTACCAGCGGGCCTGCCTGCACGCGATCGACTACCTGACGACGTTCGGCTACAACCCCGAGCAGGCATACCTGCTGCTCGGCGCCGCCCCGATCGAGGGCCGGCTGTCGGGAGTGGTGGACATCCCCAACTCCTGCGCCACGGTCTACCTGCCGACCGCGATCTTCGACGTCGACGTACGGCCCAGCGCGTCCGGGCCGGTCCGCGTGCCGGAGGGCACCAGCGCACCGCACGCCGCCTTCGGCTGAACCACCGGGCACGTGCCTGGTCAGCGGCCATGCGCGCCGGATAGCGTTCTACGCTGATGCTCGCGGACGCCTGGTCGGTTCGCCGACGGGCGCTGAGAGTTCCGCGGGGCAGGGGATGCGAGCAGTGAAGGCAGACGGGGGCGGCGCGCCGGGCGCGGGCCGGGTGCGGGCGTGGGTGTCCGTCGTGCTGGCCGTGCTGTCGGTGTCGCTGACCGTGGCCGGCACCGCGATCCAGTTATCGGTGCCCGAGGAGTGGTCGCCGTGGCCGCCCCTGGCGCCCGACCACGGCGCGGGCCTGATGTTCCCGCTGATCGGCGCCTTCCTGATCGCGCACCGTCCTCGCCTGAAGCTCGCCTGGCTGATGTGTGTCGGCGGCCTCGGCTGCGCGGTCAACGTGATGGTGACCGGGCTGCAGTTCGCGCAGGCGTCGGCCGGCGACCTGGAGAGCGCCGGATGGCTGCGCATCCTGGCCGTCGTGGGCTGGATCGTCGGGGCCTGCGCGCTGGGGATCCTGACGCCGCTGCTCTCACCGGACGATCGCCTGCCCTCCCGCCGCTGGCTGCCGGTGGCGATCACCGGGGTGGCCGCGACCGTCGTCGAGGGCGTGCGCATCATCGTGCGGCCGACGCCGCCCGCGAGCACCTACCGCTGGCCGGAGGTCATCCCGAATCCGCTGGCGATCGAGCCCCTGGCTCCCTACCAGGGGGTGCTGACGCGCTCGCTGACTCTGCTGATCAACGCGTGTGTGGTGCTCGCCCTGATCTCCCTGCTGGTACGGCTGCGGCACGCGACCTCGGCGGCGCGCAGGCAGATCGCCTGGCCGCTGAGCGCGTTCGTCGTCTACACGGTGTTCGTGCTGCTCGGCGAGGCCTACTGGCTGCCGGCGACGATCTGGACCGGGCTGCTTCCGGTGACGATCGCGTTCGCGGTGCTGCAGTACCGCCTGTACGGCATCGACACCGTCATCAGCCGGACCGTCATCGCGACCGGCCTGATCGCCGCGGTCGGCGGGGCCTACTTCGGCACCGGCGCCCTGGCCGCGCTGCTGGTCTCGGGCTACGACCAGGTGGCGGGGCTGGCCGCCGCGCTGGTGACGGGCGTGTTCTTCCAGCCGCTGCGCACGCGTCTGCGCCGCCTCACCGACGTGATGCTGTACGGCAGGCACGGCCAGCCGGAGGAACTGGCCAGGAGACTGGCGCGCGAGGTCGGCGAGACCGAGCCGGTGAACGCGCTGGCCGCCGTCACGGCGGTGGTGCACGACGGCCTGGGCGTGACCGGGGTCGTCGTTGAGGTCGGCACAGAGGCCGGCACCGAGGCCGGCACCGCGGGCATGCGGGTGGAGCTGGGGACGATCGGTCCGGACCCGCGTGCCGTGCCGCTGGTGTGGCACGGCGAGCCGGTCGGCCGGATGCTGATCGGGCCGCCAGGGCCGCGCCGCTTCTCCGCCGCCTACACCGAGCGGCTGATCAGCACGGCGACCGTCCACGTCGCCGACGTCGCGCACGCCGTACTGATGACGGCCGACCTGCAACGCTCCAGGGAGCACATCCTGAACGCCCGTGAGGAGGAGCGGCGCAGACTCCGCCGCGACCTGCACGACGGCCTCGGCCAGGCGCTCACCAACATGTCGATGTCCCTGACCATGGCCCAGCTGCGCCTGCGCGAGGTGCCGTCCACCGCCGACCGGATGCTGCGGGACCTGCGCGGCAGCATGGACTCGGTCAGCCAGGAGGTCCGCGAGCTGGTCTACGGCCTGCGCCCGCCCAGCCTGGACGACCTGGGCCTGCTCGGGGCGGTGCGCGCGCTCGCCGCTGAGCCGGGCCCGCCCGTCCAGGTCGAGGTGGAGGGCGAGACCCGCGATCTGCCGGCGGCCGTGGAGGTGGCGGCGTATCGGATCGCGCAGGAGGCGCTGACCAACGTGCGCAAGCACGCCGACGCCACCCGGATCGTCGTCACGCTGGCCTGCTCGGAGCACGCGCTGGTCGTACGGGTCCGCGACGACGGCAAGGGGCTGACCGGCCACCAGCGCTCCGGCGTCGGCTTCGCCTCGATGCGCGAGCGCGCCGCGGAGCTGGGCGGCACCTGCCGGATCACCCAGGCGCCCCTGACCGGGCCGGGGACGCAGGTGGAGGCCACGTTCCCGCTTCCCAGGCCTTCTGACGTCGGTGAGGCAGGCGTGAAGCCTCGATGGTGAGCACGACCACCTCAAGGGTTGATCAGCGCGCACTCACCGGGGTGCCGCCGAAGACCTTCGCGGCGTCGAGGTTGTCCAGCAGCGCCGCGCTCTGCTCGTCCAGCTTCCTGGGCAGCATGTCCCAGGCGAAGGCGTAGTAGGCACCCGCGCCACCAGCTCTTCCGGCAGGTCGGGCCGGTGCCCGTGTCCTCTGTCGCGGGTCCGCGCCTCCGCCGTGCCGCCCAGGATGAGGATCCGCCTCACGTCCTGGCCCGCTTCGCGCTGTAGAGGTGGCTGTCGGGGAACTCCGACGCCGACAGCACCCGCCCGACGACGATCACCGCCGTGCGGCGGATCCCGGCCTCGTGCACCTGCCCGGCGATGTCCGCCAGCGTCCCGCGCAGGATCACCTCGTCCGCCCTGCTCGCCCGCGCCACCACCGCCACCGGGCAGTCCGGCCCGTACGAGGGCAGCAGCTCCGCCACCACGGCGTCGATCCGCTGCACGGCCAGATGGAGCACCATCGTCGCCCCGCTCGCCCCGAGCGTGGACAGGTCCTCGCCGTCGGGCATCGGCGTCGCCCTGGCCGACGTGCGGGTCAGGATGATCGTCTGGCCGACGCCGGGGACGGTGAGCTCCCTGCCCAGCGCGGCGGCCGCCGCGGCGAAGGCCGGCACCCCCGGCACCACGTCGTACGGCACGTCGAGCGCGTCCAGGCGGCGCATCTGCTCGGCCACGGCGCTGAACACCGACGGATCGCCGGAGTGCAGCCGCGCCACGTCGAGTCCGGCCCGGTGCGCGGCGACCAGCTCCGCGACGATCTCGTCGAGCGTCAGGTCCGCCGTGTTCACCAGCCGCGCGCCGACCGGGCACGAGTCGAGCAGCTCGCGCGGCACCAGCGAGCCCGCGTACAGGCACACCGGCGACGTCTGGAGCCGCCGCAGGCCGCGCAGCGTGATCAGGTCGGCGGCCCCCGGGCCTGCCCCGATGAAGTAGACGGTCACGGCTCATCCTTCCTGATGACCGACCACACGGTCACCGGCATCGCGGCCCGCCATCCGGTGAACCCGCCGACGGGTGAGGCCCGTTGCACCGACAGCCTGACCAGGTCGCCGCCGAGCCGGCCGCTCGGCCCCCGGCAGCGCGGGGAGCAGCGGCGACGGCCAGGCCACCCGCTCAGCCGCGGAGGCGGGGACGAGATCGAGCTGCCTGGGGGCGCCCATGAGCACCTCCACCGCCTCCACCGCGCGCCGCGAGTCGGCGGGCAGTCCGTCCCGGCCGTCCGCGCCGACGCCGACGACGGTGATCACACGTTGCCCAGCACGCGGGTGACCTCGATCTCCAGGACGACCCTGGACGGGTTCGGGCGAGGCGGCTTGTAACGGGCGGCGTAGCGGCGTTCGGCGTCGGCCACCCGCTCCGGCTCGGCCCGCACCACGGCCCGGCCCTCCAGCGTGGACCAGCGGCGGCCGTCCACCTGACACAGCGCCACCAGCGCGCCGGCCTCGCCGATGAGCCGGGCCTTGTACGAGGACCCCGAGGTGATCACCCGGGCGGTGGCGGTCTCCAGATCCAGGGTCGCGCCCACCGGCACCACGTGCGGGGGCCCGCCGGGACGCGCGGTGGCGAGCGTGCACAGATGCCGCTCCTGCCAGAACGCGGCGAAGCCGTCCCCCTGCTCGACCAGATTCACGACCCTCCTCAGGCGATGGCGACCAACATCGTATATCGACGCTTCTGGCATGGTCCGGTCGCGTTCATCCGCTCACCAGTGCCTACACCCCTACGGGTGAAGCGGCTACGCCGCCTGGCCGCGGAGGGCCCCACCGCCGACGACACGGTCGTCATGCTGGACGCCCACTGCTCCTTCACCGGCCTCGACGACTTCACCGTCTATTGGGGCGCCTACCTGGGCACGCCCGACGAGATCCTCGTGTCCGGGCCGGTGACTTAAGTGGGCGAACGCATCCGCGGGCTCCGCGCGGAGGCCCGGGCCCGCAAGGGCTGGATCATGGACACGTACCTCCTGCGCCGCACTCCGCCCCAAGACTGAGGACGCGCGTCTCGGTACGGAGTCCTCTCGCCGCGGGTGAAAGGTTCACGGCAGGCGATCCCGCGGCCTGCGGCATCCTCGCCGAGCACCACGCCGGACGGGTTCCGGGGTGTCGGCGGTGTGCCCCCAGGGAACGATGTGCGGGTGCATGTCGGCCGGCCCTTCCTGCGTGCGTCGCGTGCCACGGTGTTCGCCGTGGTCTGCGTGCTGGTGTCGGCCGTCGTGCACGTGCTGGCCGGGGGCGCGGCCGTACGGCCCGGGTTCCTGGCCGCGGCGGTGGGGCTGACCTGGGGCGGAGCCTACGCCATCGGTGCCCGCCAGCACGGCCGGGGCGCGCTGCTCGCCGCGTGCTTCGCCGCCCAGTACTGCGTGCACCACCTGTTCAGCGCCGGCGCCGAGGCGTCCGCCGTCCCCCTCGCCCACGCCCACGGCGGCACCGGGGTGGGTATGGTCCTGGTCCATGTGGCGGTGGCTCTGCTGTCGTCGTGGTGGCTGGAACGCGGCGAGACCGCCCTGGCCATGATCGCGCACCTGGCCGTCACGTCGCTGAGCGTGCTCTGGGCCGGCCTGCTGCTCGCCGTCTCGCCGGTCACCGCACGCCTGCCGCGCCGCCCTCTGGCGCATCACGAGCATGCCCGGCTGCGGCTCCTGCTCGCCTCCAGCCTGCGCCGCCGCGGGCCTCCCTTGTTGGCTGCCGCTCTCTGATCGGGCCGTAGCCCGCTTCACGGTCGTGGCCGGCCGCTGCCGCCACCCCCGTCTCCCTGCCGCGCCGACGCGCGGACGAACACCTCATCTCGCGGCGGCACGCACCTGTCGTGGCGCGCGCCCGTAACGGAGACTCTCGTGACCTCTACTGACACCCGCCCCACCGCCGGCCCCGACCCGTCCCCCCGCCGGGCGTCGGCCTGGACCGCGCTCAAGCCGCTGATCCTTCGCCTGCACTTCTACGCCGGGATCCTCATCGCTCCCTTCCTGCTCGTCGCCGCCTCCACCGGCCTGCTGTACGCCGCCTCCTTCCAGATCGAGCAGGTCGCGCACCGCCACGAGCTGACCGTTCCCGTCGGCGAGCAGCGTCTGCCGCTGAGCCAGCAGGTCGCCGCCGCGCAGGCCGCGCGACCTGACGGGAAGGTCACCGCGGTGCGCACCCCGGAAGCGGCGGACGCGAGCACCCGCGTCCTGATGGACGTGCCCGGCCTGCCGGAAAGCACTCAGCTGGCCGTCTTCGTCGATCCGTACACGGGTCAGGTGCGCGGCACCCTGGACAGCTACGGCGGCTCGGGCGCGCTCCCGGTCCGCGCCTGGATCTCCAACCTTCACCGTCACCTGCACCTGGGCGAGCCGGGGCGGCTCTACAGCGAGCTGGCGGCCAGTTGGCTGTGGGTCGTCGCCCTGGGCGGCCTGACGCTCTGGGTCACCAGGCGCCGCGGCACCCGCCGCCTGCGCGGCCTGCTCGCGCCCGACCGGTCGTTGCCGGGAGCGCGCCGGCGCCTGTCCTGGCACGGCTCCGTCGGCCTGTGGGCGGTGCTGGGTCTGCTCTTCCTGTCGGCGACCGGCCTGACCTGGTCCACGTACGCCGGGGAGAACGTCGGCGAGGTGCGTACCGCGCTCGGCTGGACCACGCCAGCGGTCACCACGTCCTCCGGTGACCACGCCGCCCATGCCGGTGAGGGAGTCCACCAGCACGGCGGCACGGCCGTGAGCGTCGATCAGGTCGCCCGGGCCGGGGCGGGTAAAGGCCTGTCGGGCCCGCTGGAGATCGTGTGGCCCGCCGAGCCGGGCGCACCCTACGTGATCAAGGAGATCGACAAGACGGTTCCGCAGCGCCTCGACCAGGTCGCCGTCGACGCCGGCTCCGGTCAGGTCACCGCCGTGCTGCGCTTCAGCGACTACAACCTCGCCGCCAAGCTCACGCAGTGGGGCATCGACGGGCACATGGGCCTGCTGTTCGGCCTGGCCAACCAGATCGTGCTGATGCTGCTCGCCGCCGGGGCGATCACGCTCATCGTGCTCGGGTACCGGATGTGGTGGCAGCGTCGTCCCACGCGCGGTTTCGGCGAGCCGTACCCGCGCGGCGGCTGGCACCGGCTGGGCTGGGCGGTCCTCGTACCGCTGATCCTCCTCGTCACGGCTGTGGGCTGGTTCCTGCCCCTGATGGGCCTGTCCCTGCTCGCCTTCCTGGCCGTCGATGTCCTGCTGGGCCTGCGTGCCCGCGCGACCCAGCAGGAAGGCGCCTAGGGTGCTGGGGTCTTCGCGAGGCTTCCGGGCAGGAGGTTCTCCAGCGGGACGTACGGGTCGGTCAGGCCGAAGCCTGCCGGGCCGAAGCAGGCCAGCGCGTCAGGCGTACGCATGATCGGCGGCGTGGAGATGGCGAACACGGTCAGCCGCTGGCCGTAGGCGAGCGACTCGGTGGGGACGGGCGCGCCGGTCTCGGTGGCCAGGGTGCAGATCAAGTCGGGGACGATGGCGAGGACGCGACCGTCCCGGCGGGCGACGAGGTGCTCGTTCTGGAAGGTGATCTCCAGGACGTCGCCGGGATCGTCCGCGGCCTGCAGGCGGGCCCTGCCGCGGGCGAAGCCGTCGACGGTGCGGCGCTCGACGTCCACGACCTTGCCGCGGAACAGCACGACGCCCAGGCTGTAGATGGTGCCGGCGAGCATGGCGGTGAGCGCGTCGAAGGGGTCGGCGTGCGCGGCGCGGGCCTCGCGCAGCGTGCGGCCGATGTCGCGGCACAGCGACAGCGTGCCGTGCACGGAGGTACGGCGGACCTCGGCGGTGTCCATGGGGTAGTCGCTGATGTAGGAGGCGCCGCCCATCTGGATGGTCAGCGCCCTGGCCAGCTGTTCCATGCGCTTGTTGTCGCCGGCGGTGATGACGCAGACATCGCCGTGGTCGGAGGCGATGGCCATGGGCGAGCCGGACACGCCCAGCACGCCGAAGGTCTGCATCTGCAGTTCGGGGAAGGCGCGGCCCATGCCGTCGGCGTCGACGACGGGCAGGTCGAGCTGGGCGCCGAGCATCAGCGGGATCATGCTGTTGAGCCCGCCGCACTCGGTCGGCATGACGGCGTGCGCCCGGCGGCCGAGGTGCTCTTCCAGAGCGCGGAAGGCGGCCACGTTGCCGCCGCCGGAGGGCAGCTTCTCCACGAACACGGTCGGCGCCCCCATCATCGACGACGGCAGCACCAGCGCGTCGTCGGGCAGCTCGTCGGCGCCGATGACGCGTACTCGGCGGCCGGCGGCCATCTCCCGCTCCACCAGGAGCCGGCCGATGTACGGGTCGCCGCCGCCTCCTGTGCCCAGCACCGCGGCGCCTTCGGCCAGGTCGTGCAGCCCTTGCGGGGTCAGGTCGTAGCCCACTGCGGATCCTCCTCGGGAGTACGGGCGCGGCCGAGGTCCAGGTCGCCGACGGCGCGCACGATGACACGGACGGCGTTGCCCGGCAGGTAGTTCACATGGATCTCGTCGACGTGGACGATCTCGACGCTGGAGGGCACCGCCCCGGCCGAGACGGCCAGGCCGGTCGCCTCGGCGCGGGCCTGGTCCAGCACGTCGTCGCGGGTGAGCTGGGAGCCGATGAGGAACAGCCGGTCGACCTCGCCGCCGATCTGTCCGATGGCGGCGCCGATGGCGTTCGCGACGCCGTGGTGGCCGGGGATGCGCACCTCGGGCACGCCGGGGAGCTCGGCGGGCATGAGGACGGCGCCGCCGCCGACGATGACGACCGGCAGCGGCTCGGCGCTCAGCCGCATCTGATCCACCAGTCCGGCCACCCGGTCCGCCATCCAGGCGGCGCCGCGCCGGACGAGGTCACGGTCCAGGCCGCGCACCAGCGAGCGATCGCCGACCTCGGCCAGCCCGGCGGCGACGGCGAGATCCGTGGCGGTCAGGGTACGGCCGCCGAAGACCAGCGCCTGCTCGGTCAGCTGGTAGCCGACCGAGTCGGGGCCGATCCGCAGCTCCGGCCGCCGGGTGACGCGGCTGCCGCCGCCCAGGCCGACGGAGACCACGTCCGGCATGCGGAAGTTGGTGCGCACCCCGGCGATGTCGACGTCGGTGCCGGCCTGGCGGGGGTAGCCGCCGGTCAGCACGCCGACGTCGGTGGTGGTGCCGCCGATGTCGACCACCGCGGCGTCGGCCAGCCCGGCCAGGAACGCGGCGCCGCGCATGCTGTTGGTGGGGCCGCTGGCGAACGTCCTGACCGGGTAGCGGCGGGTGTACTCGGCGTCCATGAGCGTGCCGTCGTTCTGCGACAGGAACAGCGGCGCGCACACGCCGACGGCGGCCAGGGCGGCGGCGAACGCGTCGACGATCTCGTCGGCCAGGTCGAGCAGGCAGGCGTTGACGACGGTGGCGTTCTCCCGTTCCAGCATGCGGATGCGGCCGATCTGGTGGGAGAGGCTGACGCGCAGGTGCGGCAGCTCGGCGCGCAGGATGTCCGCGGCGGCCAGCTCGGCCTCGGCGGTGACCGGGGAGAACACGGAGCTGATCGCCACGGTGGTGATGTCGTGGGCGGCCAGGTCGGCGGCGACCCGCTTGAGCTCGTCGGGATCGAGCGGGGAGATGGGCCGGCCGTCGAACTCGTGGCCGCCGTGACACAGACGCACCACCGGGCGGACGGCGTCGACCAGCTCGGCCGGCCAGGCGGAGGTGGGCGGCAGCGCGGCGGTGGCGGGCAGCGCGAGCCGGACCACGCCGGTACGGGCCAGCCGGCGGCGGGTGACGAGGGCGTTGGTGAAGTGGGTGGTGCCGATCATGACGGCGGAGATCCGGCCGCGATCGAGACGGCTGCCTTCCAGCAGCGTGGACAGCGCCGTGACGACGCCGCCGGTGACGTCGGCCGTGGTGGCCGTCTTGATGCCGGCCACGACGGTCATGTCCTGGTCCAGGAGGACGGCGTCGGTGTGGGTGCCGCCCACGTCGATCCCTATGCGCACAGCCGCGTGCTCCTTCCCGGGAATCCGGGTCATGACGTCGACGGCCGGGCCGCGCCGGTCAGGCCGAGCCGGCCGGCGACCGCGTACAGGACGAAGGCCGCCAGCAGGGCGTTGAGCGCCGGGATGCCCGCGGTGACGAAGTGGCCGATCAGCGCGGCGGCCACCCAGGCGACCAGCGCGGCCGGGATCCACCCGGGCGCGTGGGCGGGCAGCTCTCCGCGCTCGCGCGAGCTGTCGAGGTCGGCGCGCCAGGTGCGCACCACGAAGTACTCGGCGACCATGATGCCGGCGATGGGCGGGATGGCCACCCCCAGCAGGACCAGGAAGTCCACCAGGTGGTCGGCCATGCCGAGGGCGGCCAGCGCGGTGCCGACGATCCCCAGCACCACGGTGACGGCGGCGCGCCCGGCCTTCACCCCGAACGCGGTGTGCAGGGTGTTGGTGACGCCCAGGCTGGCGGCGTACAGGTTCCAGTCGTTGACCTTGGCGGTGGCGGTGATCAGCACGAGCACGCCGACGGTGCCGGAGGTGGTGGTGACGATGGTGACCACGTCGCCGGTGCGCAGCGCGTGCGCGAGCAGGACGCCGACCAGGGCGAGCACGTACTCGCCGAGCGAGATGCCGAGGACGGTCTGCTTGACGACGTCGGCGGCGTTGCGGTTGAAGCGGCACATGTCGGGCGAGATGACGGCGCCGACGATGAACCCGCCGGCGACCAGGGTGGCGCCCTGGGCGAGGCTCATCGCCGGCCCCGCGGGCTGGGAGGCGATCAGCTCGCCGAGCGGCCGTTCGGCGAGCTCCACGCCGATGGCCCAGCCCGCCAGCGCCAGGAAGGCCGGGACGGTGATCCACGCGGTCCAGGCCATCCCGGCGAAGCCGTGCACGACGATCGCGGTGATCGCCAGGCCGCCGGCGATCGCCCAGATCCACGCCGGTGAGCCGCCGAGCAGGGAGGAGACGCCCTGGGCGAGCACGGCGGTCTGCACGCCGAACCAGCCGAGCAGGCTGACCGCGATCACCAGGCCGACCAGGCCGGAGCCGTAGCGGCCGAACCCGGCCCAGCGGGCCAGCAGGCTGGTGGACAGGCCCTCGCGCATGCCGGCGATGCCCAGCGCGATCGCGACGACCTCGAGGATGACGGCGCCGAGGGTGACGGCCAGGACGGCCTGCCAGAAGGTCATGCCCATGCCGAGGGTGGCGCCGAGCAGGAACTGCGACAGCGCCGACAGCAGACCGAACCGTTGCACGGCGATGGTGGTCCAGCCGTAGCGGGCGGAGGCGGGGACGCGTTCGAGTGCGTAGTCGTCACGGGCCAGGCCGGTGTCGGCGGGTAAGCCGACGGATGCGGGGGGTTGCGCCATCGTGTGTCCTTCGCAGCAGTGATCTACACCGACAACGCGACGTTAGATAAAGGAGGCGCACACGAGAAGAGGCACGGTATGTGCAGCTTTCAACGGGCCGCTCGGCTGCCGCGGCGGAAGCTGTACGCCCGCGCCCAGCACGGTGACACGCCGGGGGTGCTCATGCTGCTCGACGCCGGGATCGCCCCCCGGTTCCGTGACGGCCGAGCCGCATTTTGGTGACGCCCCCCGACGGCAGGTGCAGCGGGTCGGCGAAGAAGCCGATCAACCCTACGGCCAGCAACGCCGTCATCGCCGTGATCGCGGTGATTCGGCGCCTGTGGCGGGTTCGTCGGGAGAGCCCGGAATCCCATCGGCTTGACCTTGACGCGACGTCAACATCTTGACTGGCACCAGGCGAGCGAACACCCGCTGCCCGTCGAAGAAAGGCGCCGAAGGCGATGACCCTCCCGTACGACCGCCCCGACCCCTTCACACCCCCTCCCGAGTACGCGGCCATGCGCGAGACCACCCCCATCGCCCAGGTGAAGACACCCAGCGGCGGCCCCGCCTGGCTCGTCACCTCCTACGACGCCGTCGCCGCCGTCCTGGCGGACCGGAGGTTCGGGCTCGCCCCTCCCGGGACCGCGCATCCCGGGAACGACACGCTCTTCCAGGACGGCGAGGCGCACGGGCGGCTGAGGCGGCTGGTGTCGAAGGCGTTCGGGCCGCGCGGGATCGAGGCGCTGCGTGATCGGATCGAGCGGCTCGCGGACGACCACGTGGCCGCGATCGCCCGGGGCGGGCCGCCCGCCGAACTCGTCGCGGACGTGGCCGGGCCCGTGTCCATCGCGGCGATCAGCGAGCTGCTCGGGGTGGAGATCGCCGACCGCGAGCACTTCCAGGCCGTCGCCGGGGCCGCCGGCGGCGTCGACTTCGTCTTCGGCGGCGAGGAGGAGATGGCCCAGGGCGCGCAGGCGTGGGAGAGCCTGTCGGCGTACGCCGCGACCCTGGTCGAGGCGCGGCGCGAGGACCTCGGCGGTGACCTGCTCAGCTTGCTGATCAACGTACGGGACGCCGAGGACGGCAGGCTCAGCGACAGCGAGCTCGTCGCCATGACCGCCACCATCGTCTCCGCCGGATACCTGTCGGCCCGCAACGCCATCTCCGCGGCCGTGCTCAGGCTGCTGCGCGAGGGACGCCTGGCCACGGCCTCCGAGCGGCTGGGCGCGACCGTCGAGGAGGTGCTGCGCCTGCAGTCCGGACAGACAGGCGAGCCCTTCCCCCGCTTCGCCCAGACCGACGTCGAGCTGGCCGGGACCCGGATCCGAGCCGGTGACCTGGTGTTGGTACGCCTCGAGGCCGCACACCGCGATCCCCGGCACTTCGCCGATCCCGACGCCTTCGTACCGGAACGGAGATCGAGCCCGTCACTGGTGTTCGGGCACGGCGTGCACTACTGCCTCGGCGCGCCGCTGGCCCGCCTCGAGGTCGCGGCCGTGATCGGAGCGCTGGCCCGGCAACTGCCCGGGTTGTGCCTGGCGGGCCCGGCCGAGAGCGTCGAGTGGGTCCGCGACGGGGTCGACGCCGGCCCGAAGGCTCTCCACGTCACCTGGTGAAGCGGTGGGTGCGCAGTGATCCGCAGCCTGAGAGGCGTACTGCAATGGTGCGCTGATCCACCGCTGAGGTGATGTCCTCGCCGCACTCCGGGCGGCGATCAGTGTCGACACCTCGTAGCCAAGTTTGGTCGCGCGTCGTACTGAGGGTACGTGCCGCTACCCGTCATAGCCGCGCCCCCGGCCGCTCCGGGCGGTCCTCGACAGGCGGCGTGCGAGAGGCGGCACGGCGGCGAACGGCGGCGCGGGACCGCGGCGGTGGAACCCAGAGCGCAGCGGCAGCCACGAGCGCGGAGAAGATCAGCAGGACGCCCGCCAGGATCTCCAGCAGCACGGTGATCGACATGAGGACTCCTCTTGGGCCTCGCCTGGAGGTGTCGCCACGAGGACGAAGGTCTTCCCGCACCCTCCGCCCCGGCAGCCGCGTCGGCCGGAGGGCCATCCCGCCGGGCCTGTCCAGGCGTGCAGACCGGGATGTCCGACGGGTACTCCCCTTTCTTCCACTATCGGCCCAGCTTGCGGCGCCGGTCAAACGCTTGACGATCATCGCGGGAGCCGCCGAAGTGGAACAGACCGGACCGGTGTGCCTAGCCTGGAAGGGCGAGGGGAGTACTTCCCAAGAGCCGGCCCGGTCAGTACGGGCGTGACTTCGTCCCCGGGCGGCCGCCCGCACGGTCGTGGGCGAAGGAGACCTCGAAAGGCCCGACCGGTCCGAGGAGGTTCCATGCCCGTCCCCATAGGGCTGATGACGGCTGCCCCTCTGGAATCGATCGGCTCGCCGCAGCTGTGGGCGACCACCGTTGGCGGCCTTGCGCTGCTGCTGGGCGCGGATTTCGTGCTGACCCGGCGCCCGCACGAGGTACGGATGCGTGAGGCGGTCGGCTGGTCGGTCTTCTACCTGACGCTGCCCCTGCTGTTCGGCGTCTACGTGTGGCGCGCGTTCGGGCTGCAGGCCTCGGTGGGGTTCTACACCGGTTACCTGGTGGAGAAGTCGTTGTCAGTGGACAACCTCTTCGTGTTCATGCTGCTGCTGTCGGCCTTCGCGGTGCCTGGTGAGCTGGCCCAGCGGGTCCTGCTGTACGGGATCATCGGGGCATTGGCGCTGCGCGCGATCTTCATCGCCCTGGGCGCGGCCGCGCTGGCCAGCGGCACCTGGGCGTTCCTGCTGTTCGGCGTGATCCTGATCATCACCGCAGCGAAGATCCTCAGAGACGCGCTGCACGGCACTCAGCAGCAGGTCGACATCTCCTCCATGCGCACCATCCATGTGCTGCGGCACTTCATGCCGGTCACCGCCGAGTACCGCGGCTCGCGCCTGATGGTCCGCCAGGGCGGCCGGTTGGCCCTGACGCCGCTGGCGCTTGCCATCGTGGCCGTCTTCGCTACCGACATCGTCTTCGCGGTCGACTCGGTGCCCGCGGTGTACGGCGTCACCGAAGACCCGTTCCTCGTCTTCGTCACCAACGCCTTCGCCCTGCTGGGCCTGCGGGCGCTGTACTTCGTGCTGCTGGGCGTGCTGGAGAAGCTGCGGCACCTCAATCACGGGCTCAGCGTCATCCTGGGGTTCATCGGCGTCAAACTCGTCCTCAACTGGGCGCACAGCGTCTGGCCCGCAGTCCCGGACATCCCCACCCTGGTCTCACTCGGCGTCATCGTCGTGGCCCTGACGACCGTCACGATCACGAGCCTGCACGCCAACCGCCGCGCTGCCCACCGTGATGTCCAACGTGTCACCGTCCCTCCGTCGGACGGATGACTCGCGTGGCGCTGGTGACGCTTGTTCTTGGGTTCGCGCCGACCTCGCAACCGGTCGCCTGGATTGGCCGTGGCGGAGGTCGTGGTCGAACGGCCGGCGTCGCAGGCCTGCGTCGGTGATGGCCTCGACGTCGACGATGCTGCGGCCGGTGCCCGGCGACCTGCGGCCATGTCGCGCATGAGTTCCAGCCGCCGCGCCGTTCCGGGTCGCCGCCCACCGCTTCGAGCCCTTGCTCCGCCAGTGCGTGGAAGCTCGCGAACTCGGCCATCTGGGCGCGGAACGCGCGGGCGGAGACGTCCTCGGCGAGCCGGTAGCGGTCGCGCCGCTCGCCGCGCACCCGGAACCGCTCCACCAGCCCTGCCTGTTCTCCCTCATGGTCCACTTGTTCGGATCAATCTCGCAACTCACAGCATGCTTGTTGCGGGTGGCGTGGATCTTTGCCAGGGTGACATCGTGCCTTGGCCTCGCTCACGGAGGCTCGGGGTTGGTGAGCCGGGAAGCCTGGTCGGCAGATGATCGACCCACCTGCGAGGAAGGGCTCCCCTTTGGCCTCCCCCACCATTTACACCTCACCCGCGGGCGAGCGGGAAGTGCGCGACTGGTGCCGTGAGCGGCTGCGCTCTTGGAAGGTGCGACACCGGCTCGACACCCTGGAGACCAGTTTGGGCACCACGGCGGTCGTCAGCGCCGGCCAGGGCCGCGGCGTGGTGTTGCTGCCGGGCACCAACTTCTGTGCCGCGACCTCGCTGGAGGTGGCCGAGGCTCTGCTCCCCGGCCACCAGGTGATCATGGTGGACCTGCCGGGCCAGCCGGGCCTGAGCACGGCACGTCGGCCTGGGCGGGGTCGCCTGGCCGGCTACGGCCGCTGGGTCGGAGAGATAGTCGACCAGTTGGACAGCGGACCCGTCGTGGTCGTGGGTCACTCGCTGGGAGCGGCGGTAGCCCTGGCGGCGCGCCCGGGGCCGCACATCAGCGGCCTGGTGCTGGTGTCCGCGGCCGGTCTGAGCCGGGCCCGCCTGACTCCCGCGCTGATCAGGGTCACGCTGCCCTGGCTGACCGTTCCGACCGTCGAGCGCAGTCAGTCGCTGCTGCGTCACATGAGCGGCCGAGCGCACGAGACGGACGGCTCGGATCACCGGCTGGCGGAGTGGATGACCCTGGTCGCCCGGCACAGTCGCACCAGCTTGGCTCCGTCGCCGCTCCCCGCACCCCTCGTGAGCCGCTGGCGGGGCACCCCGGTGGTGGTGGCCACCGGTCAGGAGGATTGTTTCTATCCGCCCGCCCGCCTTCACGGGCCTGCGCTCGCCCTGCTGGATACCAACGTGGTGAATGTGCCGGGCGTGGGTCATCTCGGTCCGCACGAGGACGCGACCCTCCTGCCCGCGCTCCTCGACACCCTGCGAAAGCGCACCTGAACCGCTCGCGGTGGGGCTTGATGCTGGTCCGATAACGGCATCACTTCTGCCGACTGTAACCGTTTGCTACGCTCAAAATTGGTGCGCCGGGAAGCCTGGTCGGCAATTGTTGTCGCCGACCGAAATCAGAGGCCCTCGATATGCGCACACGGGATTGGTTCATCCCCTTCCCCGGGATCCCTGTGGATGCTCTGCCGCCGGCGGCGGCCCATCCGAGCAGGCTCCACCCGCCCGTATCGCCATCAGGAAGCCGCGGTGTCGTCCGGTGTTCCGCCGGGCCCTCACAGGACGTTTCGCGTCCGCCGGGCGGCCGACGCGAGGATTCGGCATGAACGACAGCGCGCTCATCGTGGGCGTCGTTGAAGAGCACGGCGTGCTCGTCGTCAGGCTCGCCGGAGACTTGAGCTGGGACAACATGACCAGATGGCGATCGTGGCTGGACACGCACCTGGCAACCGACGCGAAAACGCCGGTGCTGATCGATCTGTCGGCTCTGGCCTTCCTCGACTCCTCCGGGCTTGCCGGCCTGATCACAGCCCACCAACGCCTGCAGCGAGCAGGTGTGGCCATGGCCTTCCTGCATCCCGGCGCACCGGTCACACGATGGCTGCGCATCACTGGCCTGGAAGCTCACCTGCCGATCTTCGACACCATGGACGCGGCGATACCGGCCGTCAGTTCACCGCCTCCGCCGGCTTGGCCCCGGCCTTGAGACGAGCGGTCCCACGCGAGCGCCGGCCGCAAGCGGTGTGATCTTCCGTCGGCCAGATGGACCGATGGTCAGCCTTCGATGAAGCGGCGGATCATGTAGCGGCGGACCAGGGGCAGGGAGGCCAGCCGCAGGGGCAGCAAGCTCAGCCACAGCAGCAGCGGGCTGGTGGGGGCGTAGACGCCTTTGACGCGGCGGCCGAGCTTCTGCTTGCGCTCGGCTTCGGGCCGGATGGCGGCCTCCCACGCGGCCAGCGCGGCGGGGACGTCGCCGGGGTGGGCCGCCAGTTCGGTGCCGAGGCGGTCGGCGCCGCCGACGGCCAGGGAGGAGCCGTATCCGGCGAACAGGGTGACGCACCAGGCGGCGTCGCCGAGCAGGACCACCCGGCCCTTGCTCCAGGACGGCGCGACGACCTGGCTGATGGTGTCGAAGTAGACCGACTCGGCCCGCTGAAGTCCGGCCAGGGCTTCGGGGATGACCCAGCCGAGGTCGCCGTAGACGCGCCGCAGTTCGGTGGTCACGTCCTCGCCGGGGCGGGCGTGGTCGGCGCGGTAGCCGAAGAAGGCGACGTTGCGGCCGTCGGGGATGCTGATGACCGCGGCGGTGCGGCCGCCGGAGGACAGGGTGCCGGTGGCGCCGGTGGCGATGGAGGCAGGGCGCTTGTCGAGCATGTAGACGGCGACCTTGTGCTCCAGGTCGAGCAGGAAGTCCTCTTCCGGGCCGAACAGCAGGGCGCGGGTGGCCGAGTGCAGGCCGTCGGCGCCGATCAGCAGATCGCCTTCCTCCTCGGTGCCGTCGGTCAAGGTCACGCGTACGGTGTGCTCGTCCTGGTCGACGGCGGTGAGGGTGGCGCCGAAGCGGATTTCGGCGCCACCCTCACCGCCCTCGACCTTCTCGTACAGGACGGCTTCGAGGTCGCCGCGCAGGATGGTGATCGAGCGGCGGCCGGTGGTGGCGGCGATGGTGGCACGGTCGAGGGAGAAGCGGCGGTCGCCGTTCGGCTTGTGGTAGACGAGTTCGTCGGTGATGAAGCCCTTGCCGAGCAGGCCGGGCAGGATGCCCATGCGTTCGGCGGCGTCGTAGCCGATGCCGCCGAAGGTGACGGCGTAGCCCCCGCCGCGGCGGGCGGGAGCGCGTTCGACGATGAGGGTGTCCCAGCCGATCTGGTGCAGGCGCAGGGCAGTGGCCAGGCCGGCGATGCCGGCTCCGATGATGATGGCGCGCATGAAAGGTGTGCTTCCTCAGGAGGCGAGATGGTCGAGTAGCCGCTGTTCGGCGGTGGCGTCCAGCCAGGTGCCGGGAGAAGGGGCGTCCGCGCGGGGGGTCGGATCGCCTTCGGCCCGCAGCCAGGTCCAGGTGTCGGCGAGGGTCTCGCGCAGCGGGCGGGTGGTGAGACCTTCGGCCAGGGCAGCGCTGACGTCGGCGTCGTGCATGCCGCTCGGCACGCTGCCGTCGGGCAGCCGTAGCCCGAACTCCATGCCGAGCGGCAGGCCGTGCCGCAGGAGCAGGTCCGGCTCCGCCCACACCAGCTCGGTGTCGAACCCGGTGACGTCCAGGGCCGTGGTGAGCAGGTCGCCGAGGGTGATCGCGCCTGGCGGGCCGGTCGCGGTGAAGGCGCCGCTCAGGCCGCGTTCGGCGGACTGGAGCAGCCAGGTGGCCAGGTCCCGGACGTCGATGTACTGCAGGGGCGTCCGGGCGGGGGCGGGCGCGAGGACCTTGCCGCCCTTCTCCAGGCGGCGCAGCCACCACGGGATGCGGCCGACGTCCTCGTACGGGCCGAGGATCATCCCGGCTCTGGCCAGCAGCGCCGTCTCGGGGAAGGATTCGAGGACGGCGAGTTCGCCGCCGCGCTTGGCCGCGGCGTAGTCGGCATCGTCGGTGCCGGCGGGGTCGCCGTCGACCAGGGGCGCCTGCTCGTCGGCGCCCGCGGGCCAGGGCCAGCGGTGCACGCCGCGACTGGAGACGTAACCGTAGTGCCCTGCTCTGCCGGACAGCAGGCGGGCGGCGTCGCGCACCACTCTGGGCGCCCAGGCCCAGGTGTCGATGACCGCGTCCCACTCCTGGCCGCCCAGCGCCCGCCGGACAGCCTCGGGGTCGGTGCGGTCGGCGAGCAGCGCCCGCACGCCGGGCGCGGGGTCACGGCTGAGACCGCGGTTGAGCGTGCTCACATCGTCACCGCGCTCCAGTGCCGTCTCCACGACGGCGCGGCCCACGTGGTGGGTGCCGCCGAGAACAAGCAGTTTCACGACGCTCCTGGGGTGAGGGGCAGGAAAAGGGCTGATGGGCGCAGGTGGTCGTGGAAGATCTCGTGCTCGGACGCGCGCAGGCCCGTCCCGGTCGCGAGCGGCTCGCCGGTGCCGGGGTTCCGGCCGAAGCGCGGGTGTGCGCCGCTGGAGACCTGCAGCCGGATGCGATGGCCGCGCTTGAACCGGTGGGCCATCGGCCACAGGGTGACCTCGACCGTACGGATGTCGCCCGGCTCGCGCAGGCGCACGATCCCGTCGCACACGTTCATCGACCGGCCGCGCTCGTCCACGTCACACAGGCGGGCGAAGTAGTCGACGTTCGGGTTGGCCGAGCGCGCGTGCAACCGCACGCGGACCGGGCCGATCGCCTCGACGTGGTCGGGCAGGGGCGCGGTCGTGAAGGTCAGCACGTCGGCTCTGGCCTCGACGGCGCGGTTGTCCTGCGTCCCGACCGACATGCCCGCCTGCGTGCCGCCGACGGTCGGGGTCGGGTCGGCGGGGTCGTAGCGGTAGCGGCTGGGTGCGACCTGACCTTCGTGCGGGGTACGGCTGAGCCCGCCGGCTGGATGCAGGAACCAGGGGGTCGGCTCGTGCGGGGGCGGCCACGCGGCCATGTCCCGCCAGTGGTCCGCCCCGGTGACGAACAGGCGTACACCGGTGGGCGCCTGCCGTCCGAGCAGCACGGCGTCCAGCGAGGCCAGCGCGTCGGCCAGCCCCTGGCGCGTGTAGAGCCCGCGGCCGTGCCCCCATGGGCCGACCAGGAGCCGCACCTGGCGCCCGGCGGCCACCAGGGCGGCGTAGTCCGCAAGCATCCCCGGCAGGAAGCAGTCGTGCCAGCCGCCCTGCAAGTGCACCACCGGCGGCATGCGCGGGGTGTTGGCGCGGTGGTCGGTGCTCGCCCAGTAGTCCTGGCTCGCCTCGTGCCGGACCCAGTCCCGGAACCATGGCGCGGGGTGACCGGTCAGGGCCTGGTCGGCCTCCTGCAACGGGAGGGCGAGCGTGGCCCTCGACAGCCGCCGGGCGGCGCCCACCATGCCGGCCATCTGGCGGGCGATGCCGCCGGTGAACATCCGCTCCACCAGCTGCACCCAGCCCAGCGCGTTCCCGGTCGCGAAGGCCCCGCCGGGGTACATGAAGCCTTCGGCCAGCGACGACGGCGCGTCCTGGATGAGCGCGATCTTCCACTCCGGGATGTCGCGGGCGGCCAGTTCCCACTGCGTGAAGCCGAGGTAGCTGGCGCCCCAGGTGGCCAGTTGGCCGCCGAACCACGGCTGGGCGCGCAGCCAGCTCAGCGTGCCGTCGCCGTCGGCCGGATCGATGACGAAGCCGTCGAAGCGGCCGCCGGATCCGGCCGTGCCGCGCAGGCTCTGGAACAGCACCTGGTAACCGCGCTCGGCCAGCAGCGCAGGAAGCCGGTCCAGGACGTTGCCGCGGCCGTACGGGCCGCGCAGCAGCACCAAGGGAGCCTGGCGCTGACCGGCCGGATAGTAGTGCGTGGCGAGCAGCCGCACACCGTCGGCGGCCGGGATCTCCACGTTCCGCCGCACCCGCACCCGGTGACGCAGGGCGGGCCGCACGCCGTACACACGACTGAGCAGGGTCATAGCCGGTCAACTCCCTATCGACGTTGAACTGGATGTCACATCGCCGACCAGGCTTCCCGGCACACCATCGAACCTCCCGCGGAGGCCGATGCCAACACTATACCGACTTTTCAGAAATTTCTGAAGACATGGTGTGTTCGATATCCTGCTTCCGCAAGGAGGCACACGTGAACGACAGGCATGAGCAGTGGCAGGCGGCCGAACGGCTGGCCCTGACCCTGATCGAAGGCGGGATGCAACGCATGTCCGCGCGCACCCTCGCGGTCTTCCTGTTCACCGACCAGGAAAGCGTCACCGCCGGCGAGATCGCCGACCGGCTGGAGGCCAGCGCGGGCTCGGTCTCCGGCGCGATCAAATCCCTGCTGACGGTCGGCCTGATCGAACGCCTGCCCGCGCCGGGCAGCCGCCGCGAGCACTACCGGCTCCGCGACGACGCCTGGGCGACCCTGTTCACCAGCCAGAACACCGTCATTCAGGCCATGCTCCAGGCCGCGGCCGCCGGGATCGCCGCCACCGAAAGCGGCAATCCCGCCCATCAGCGCCTGACCCAGATGCGCGACTTCTACGCGTTCCTGCTCGGCGAGCTCCCCGCCCTGCTGCACCGCTGGCACCAGCAGGGCGCCTGACCCAAGCCCGCCGGCCGGCGCGAGCGCCCGGCCTCGGCCTGCCGCCAGGAACGCCTCGCCACGATCCGCGACAACCGCGCGATGTCTTCGGCGGCACCACGGCGACGACCTATGGCTCGGGGTGTATCGACGCGCGCCGCAGCCAGCGTCCGAGGCCGTCCGAGCCGGGACGGCCGCGCCAGGCCAGGTGGGCGTCCGGGCGCACCAGCCACACCTCGTCATCGCGCCAGCCGTCCGGCGTGAGAGTGACGACGCGGTCACCCAGCGCGGCGCTCACCTGCGGCTCGCAGAGCCGCGCGCCCGGGCCGGTGGCCAGCAGGGCCCAGCGTCCGCCCAGCTCGGCGTGCAGCCGCGTGCCGGCGCACGCGAGATCGGCGACCCGGTCACCCGGCCGCGGCCGGCGTCCCAGCCGCGATCCGCGACCGGCCAGCGGGCCGCGACGGTAGGTCACCCCGAGCTGGGAGGCGGCCATGGTTCCCCGGCGCTGCACCGCCGGCCGGTTGAACAGAGGCACCAGCACCCACCTGATCAGCAGACGCAGCAGCGGGCTGTCGCCGATCTGCAACCGGGCGGTCGCGCTGGTGGAGCGGAGCACCTCGGCGGCGAGCGGGCGGCGCTCGGCCTGGTAGGTGTCCAGCAGCCGGTGGCTGGCGCGGCCGTGGACGACCAGCGCGAGCTTCCAGGCGAGGTTCTCGGCGTCGCCCATCCCGGTGACCATGCCCTGGCCGCCCATCGGGCTGTGGATGTGGGCCGCGTCACCGGCCAGCAGGACGCGCCCTTGCCGGTAGCCGGTCGCCAGCCGCCGGTGGACGCGGAACATCGAGGCCCAGACGAGGTCCTTGAGCTGTTCACCCGCGAGCCCCGCGCGCTCGCCCACGACGCGCCGGAACGCCTCCAGGATCTCGGCCTCGTCCAGCTTCTCGTCGGTGGCGCCCGGCAGGTAGGCCATCAGCCGCCACAGGTCGTCGCCCGTGCCGCCGGGCGAGGGCATCGGCATGACGAACAGCGGCCCGTCGGGATGAGCCCAGCCGTGCCCGCCCTCGCGGCCGAGGCCGAAGCCGGCGTGACCGTCGGCCAGCAGCCACTGGTCGGTCAGGGGCGCGCCGGGAAATCCGATGCCGGCCAGCTTGCGTACCGTGCTGTGCACGCCGTCGCAGCCGGCCAGCCAGCTCGCGCGTACGGTCCGCCCGCCGCCGAGCACGGCCGTCACGCCGTCCCCGTCCTGGCGTGCGTCGACCAGTCCGGTCCCCCATTCCACGCCGCCGCCCAGCTCGGCGAACCTGCGGCGGAGCGCGGCCTCGATCTCGGTCTGGGGCAGCACCAGCGCGGGCCGGGGAGTGCCGAGGATCGGGTCGCCGAAGCGGATCCGCATCACCGGCCGGCCCCCGATGTAGGTGGTGAGCACCAACCCCTGGGCCGAGCGTTCGGGCAGATCACCGAGCGCGCCCAGCCGGTCGAGCACCTCGACGCCCCTGGCGTGCAGGAGGTTGGCCCGCGACGTGGTCGCCGGCCCCGCCGCCTGGTCCACCACGCGCACCCGCACGCCGTGCAGCAGCAGGCCGCAGGCCAGCGCCAGCCCGGCCGGCCCGGCGCCGACGACCAGGACATCCGTGGATTCGTTCATGACATCTCCCTTAGAACGGAACGATTCCGTTCCGGCCCTTCCACGGTACGGCCCGCCTACAATGGAACGCAACCGTTCCGTCTCATGGGAGAATGTCGCGCATGTCCGACTCCAGCCGCAGGCCCGCCGGCGCGGCCGTCCTGCGCCAAGAGGTCACCGGCGCGATCATCGAGGCCGCCCTGGCCGAGCTGACCGACCACGGATACGCCCGCATGTCCATGGACGCCGTCGCCCGCCGGGCCGGCGTCGGCAAGGCGGCCATCTACCGGCGCTGGTCTTCCAAGGAGCCCCTGGTGCTGGACCTTCTCACCGAACTCGCCGACCAGGCCGTGCCCCTTCCCGACACGGGCACCCTGCACGAGGACGTCGCCGGCTTCGTCCGCCACACCTCGGCGCTGCGCGCCGACGACCGCGCCATGCGGATCCTCACCGACCTGACCGCCGAGGCGACCCGCAACCCGCGACTGGCGACGGCCATGCACACCACGGCCGAGCTGCCCCGCCGCGCCGCCGCCACAGAGCTGCTGCAGCGCGCCGTCGACCGCGGCGAGCTGCCCGCCGACCTCGATCTCGACCTGGCCACCGACTGCCTGATCGGCCTGGCCTACCTGCGCCCGCGGACGCCGTGGCAGCCCTCGGAGCCGCTGGATCCCGGTGTCCTGGCGCGGCTGGTGGAGGTCATCCTGGCCGCGCTGACCGCCTGCCGCGGCTGAGCCGGCCACGGGTCGATCGGGCCGGCGCTACGGCATCATGGCCGCGCTCGTACAGACCGGTCGAAGAAGCTCCGCGCACGACGGCGGTCGACGAGGCAACGCATGCGCGATCGCCGAACGCGGCGGAGAGCCTGCTGCGATCATCGCACCTCTCGCCGGCGCCTTGAGCCGACGATGGCCTCCGCGGTGCCTACCAAGGCCACCGCGGCGATCACAGCCACGACGAAACCGAGCACATTGAGCTCGAAGATGTCGCCGGTGCCGAGCAGGCTGGCCACGGTGCCGCCGATCAACGAGCCCACCAGGCCCAGCAGCAGGGTCGCCAGCAGGCCGAGGTTCTGCTTGCCCGGCTTGATGAGCCGCGCGAGAGCGCCGATGATGAGCCCTGCGACAATAAAGCCGATCATGAAGGTCCTTCCTGCACCGCTTGTCGGGGAGCGGCGATGTGGGGATTCCGTTGGTCGGTATGCCCCTGGCGTCCGGAACCGAACCCGATCGCCGCCATAGAGGCCAGGTACACAGCGACACGACGAACGCGGGCCGAGCCTTCCTCAGCGTTCGACGTGATTCCGCTGTTCTCAAGGTGAAGTCTGGAGCGGTGAACGTGATGACCACGAAACGGGAGAGGAAATCCGGGACGGTCCGCTACCTGCGCCGGGAAACGTGGTGAGGCGCGGCGGACCGGTCGCGGCTCTGCTGGGCCGGTTCCAGCACCCGGCACAGGTGATCACGACTGGTTTCGCGGCCGCGGTGCTCGTCGGCACCGTACTGTTGTCCTCTCCCCTGGCCAGCGCCTCGGCGGAACCCACCGACTGGATCACTGCGCTGTTCACCGCGACCTCGGCGGTGTGCGTGACCGGCCTGGTGATCGTCGACACGGGCGGACATTGGTCGGCGTTCGGCGAGGCGGTGATCGCCCTGCTGATCCAGGTGGGCGGTCTGGGCATCATGACCCTGGCCACCGTGTTCACCCTGTTGATCTCCGGGCGGCTGGGGCTGCGCGCCCGGCTGTTCGCCCAGGCCGAGACCAAGTCACTCACCGCCGGCGATCTGCGGCGCATCGTGCGGAACGTGGTGCTGTTCAGCCTGTTCAGTGAGGCGGTCGTCGCCGTCATCCTCACCCTGCGGTTTCTTCTCGGGTACGGCGAGCCGTTCGGCCGGGCGCTCTACCTGGGCGTCTTCCACGCCGTGTCGGCCTTCAACAACGCCGGATTCGCGCTGTGGCCGGACAGTCTGACCCGCTTCGCCACCGATCCGTGGATCTGCCTGACCATCGCCGCCGCGGTCGTCGTGGGCGGGCTCGGCTTCCCGGTGCTGTTCGAGCTGCGCCGCTCGTGGCGGCACCCCGGCCGGTGGTCGCTTCTGACCCGCATCACCGTCGGCATGACCGTCATCCTGCTCCTGATCGGCACCCTGGTCTTCCTGGCCGCCGAGTGGAGCAACCCCAGGACGCTGGGGGCGTTGAGCGATGACGACAAGGTGCTGGCCGGCTTCTTCACCGCCGTGATGCCTCGTACCGCCGGCTTCAACAGTCTCGACATCGCTTCCATGACCCCCTCCAGCTTGCTGGTCACCGACGTGCTGATGTTCATCGGCGGAGGCACCGCCGGCACGGCCGGCGGCATCAAGGTCACCACCTTCGGCGTGCTGGCGTTCGTCGTCTGGGCCGAGATGCGCGGCGAGCCGCGGGTCACCATCGGCCACCGGCAGCTGACGTCGGCGACGCAACGCCAGGCGATCACCATCGCCGCGATGAGCATGGGCCTGGTCGCCGTGTCCACCTACGTGCTGCTCGTGCTCACCCCGCACACCCTGGATCAGGTGCTGTTCGAGGTCGTCTCCGCGTTCGGCACGGTCGGGCTGTCCACCGGCATCACCGCTGCCGTCACACCCGCCGGGCACCTGCTGCTGACCGTGCTCATGTTCGTCGGCCGCATCGGCCCGGTGACGCTCGGCTCCGCGCTGGCGCTGAAGGAACGCACACGCCGCTACGAACTGCCGGAGGAAAGGATGATCATCGGCTGACCAGATCGGCCCGCCGGCTTCAGGACATGTTCAGCCTATGATCGACCGCCCGAGGATCTGACCGCTCGCGCGCGGATCCGCGACGCGGCTCTGGCGGAGTTCGCCGAGCGCGGTTTCAAGGGGGCGACGCTGAAGGCCGTCGCCGATGCCGCCGGTGTCTCGGTCGGCCTGGTGCAGCATCATTTCGGCTCCAAAGAAGGGCTGCGGGAGGCCTGCGACGCGCACGTCCGTGCCGCCATGATGGGCGCCGCGGGCCAGGTCCAGGACGGCGTCGAGGTCACCCCCGACGTCATCCAGGGCATGTACGAGGCCAACGAGCTCAGCGTCCGCTACCTCGCCCGGGCCCTGGCCGAGGGCTGGGGCGTGGCGGCGGTGTTGTTCGACGAAGGCGCCGACGCCGCCGAGCGGTTCCTCATGGAGAACTGGCCGGACGACTTCCCCCCGCACGAGTCCAAGGTGCGCGAACGCGCCGCCGTGATGGCGGCGATGCACCTCAGCACGATCGTGCTCCACGCGCACCTGTCCCGTCGGATGGGCGTCGACACGCTGAGCAGGACGAATCTGCCCCGGCTCGGCATCGCCATGGCCGACGTCTACGCGCACCTGGGGCAGTGGATCACCTCGGGACCCGGAGACCAGGTCCGCCAGGCCGTCACCGATCACCACATGAAGGAGCACCCCCGTGACTGACGTGATCGAGATCCACGGGCTGACCAAGGAGTTCGGCCGGGTCCGCGCGCTGGACGGCCTGGACATGACCGTGCGGGAAGGAGAGGTGCACGGCTTCCTCGGCCCCAACGGCGCCGGCAAGACCACGACCCTGCGCATCCTCCTCGGCCTGCTGCGCAAGGACGGCGGCCAGGTCCGGCTGCTCGGCGGCGACCCCTGGGCCGACGCCGTCGAGCTGCACCGGCGGCTCGCCTACGTCCCCGGCGACGTCACCCTCTGGCCGAGCCTGTCCGGCGGCGAGGTGATCGACCTGCTCGGCCGGCTGCGCGGCCGCGCCGACGCCAAGCGGCGCGACGAGCTGATCGAACGTTTCGCCCTGGATCCCCGTAAGAAGGCCCGGACCTACTCCAAGGGCAACCGGCAGAAGGTCGCGCTGATCGCCGCGCTCGCCTCCGAGGTGGAGCTGCTCCTGCTGGACGAGCCGACCTCCGGCCTCGATCCGCTGATGGAGGCGATCTTCCGCGAGGTCGTCGCGGAAGAACGGCGCAAGGGCCGCACGGTCCTGCTCTCCAGCCACATCCTCGCCGAGGTCGAGGCGCTCTGCGACCGGGTGAGCATCATCCGCGACGGCCGCATCGTGGAGGCCGGCACCCTCGCGCAGCTGCGCCATCTCACACGCGTCTCCGTCACGGCCGAACTCGCCAGGGTCCCGGCCGGCGGGCTCCCCCATGTCCACGACCTGAGCACGGACGGCGGCCGGGTGCGTTTCCAGGCCGACACCGACCACATCGGCGACGTGCTGGCCCACCTGGCGCAGTACGGCGTGCGCGACATCACCGCCCAGCCGCCCACTCTCGAAGAGCTGTTCATGAGGCACTACCGATGAACACGACAGCGCTGATCCGGCTGATCCTGCGTCGCGACCGCGTCTGGCAGCCGCTGTGGATCCTGTCCGTCGCCCTCTTCGTCGCCACCACGGTGACCACCATCCGGCAACTGCTCCCCACCCGGGACGCGGTCCTGCACTACGTCGAGGAGATCGCGCGGAACCCCGTGATCCTCCTGCTGCAGGGACCCGCGTACGGCGACAGCGTGGGCGCCGCCGCCGCCCAGCAGCGGGCCGCCGCCACCACCATCTTCGCCGCCCTGGCCAGCATCGTCCTCCTGGTCAAGCACACCCGCTCCGACGAGGAGCAAGGGCGGCGGGAGCTCGTCGGCTCGGCCGCCGTGGGACGGCGCGCCCCGCTGACCGCCGCCCTCACCGTCGTGCTGGGCGCGAACCTGGTGCTCGCCGCACTGATCGCGGTGGTCGGCGTGAGCGCCGGGCTCCCTCCGGCCGGCTCCCTCGCCTGGGGCCTGACCGCCGCGTCGGGTGGCTGGGTCGGGGCCGCGCTGGCCGCGGTGACCGTGCAGCTCACCCAGAGCGCCCGCGTGGCCGGAGCCGCGGCCTTCACCGTGTTCTTCGCGGCTTACCTCCTCCGGGGCGTCAGCGACCTGGGCGGCCCCGGGATGGAATGGCTGGGCTGGCTCGTACCGAACGGCTGGTTCCTGCGGGCGCGCGCCTTCGGCGGCGAGCAGTGGTGGGTGTTCGCGCTGGTCGCGGCGTTCGTCGCGGCCATGGCGTGGGCGGCCTACGCGCTGTCGGCCCGCCGCGACCTCGGCGCCGGCCTCCTGCCGCCCCGCCTCGGCCCCGCCCGCGCGCCGGCCGGCCTGCGCGGACCGCTCGGGCTGGCCTGGCGGACGCACCGGGGGGCGGCACTGGTGTGGATCGTGGGCGCCGCCTTCATCGGCGCGGGGCTCGGGCTCGGCGGGCAGACCGCCGTCGAGACGTTCGGTCAGAGCGGAGCGCTGGACTACTGGGCCGGGCGCACGGGAGAGGACGATCCCGCGCGGATCTTCTTCAAGCTCGTCGTGTACGAGCTGGCGGTGTTCTCCGTCTCCCTGTACGCGATCATGACGGTGCTGCGCCTGCGCGGCGACGAGGCCACCGAGCTTTTCCTGTCCGGCCCGGTGAGCCGGACCCGGTGGGCGGCTGCCCATCTCCTGTTCGCGGTGACGGTCCCCGTCGCCATGCTGGTGATCGCCGGCCTCGGGCTGGGCCTCGGCAGCGGCGACTTCGCCGGCGGGTTGGCCCTCACCACGGTCATCCTGCCCGGCATCTGGGTGATGGCCGGGATCGCCGTGGCGGCGTTCGGGCTGTTCCGGCGGGCCGGAGCGGTCGTGGGGTGGACCGCCCTGGTCCTGACCATCGCCCTCGAAGTCGCCTGGGAGGTCGGCCTGGTGAACGACTCGCTCTTCATGATCTCCCCGTTCGCCCACGTCCATTACTCCACGCTGGCCAGCCCCGGACCGGGCACGCTGGCCGGGCTCACCGTCGTGGCGGCAGGCTTGGCCGCGGTGGGTCTGTACGGGCTCCGCCGCCGCGATCTGACCCTGTGAACCTGCTGTGACCGGTGCCGGTGTCAGCCGACGATCACCTTCTCCTCCGGCAGCTCGTAACGACGAGTGCGCTGCTTCAGGGCGAGCGCGGAGCCCAGCGTCAGCGGGCCGATGCGCCCGACGAACATCAGCACGCTGAGCAGCACATGCCCGGCCAGCGTGGTGTCGGCGGTGATGCCGGTGGACAGGCCGTTGGTGGAGAAGGCCGAGATCACCTCGAACAGCACCTGGTCGAGACTGTGCGGAGAGATCATCAGCATGAGCCAGGTGGAGAACGTGACCAGGATGGCGCCGATCAAGCTGATGGACAGCGCCTGACGCTGGGTGGTGGACGGCAGGCGGCGGTGGCCGATGTTGACCTGGTGCTCGCCGCGCAGCTCCGACCAGATGGCGAACACCAGGAACCCGAACGTGGTGACCTTGATCCCGCCCGCGGTGCCGGCGCTGCCGCCGCCGATGAACATCAGCACGTCGGTGAGCAGCCAGGAGGAGGGGTTCATCTGGCCGATGTCGATGGAGTTGAAGCCCCCGGAGCGTGGCATGACGGCGGCGAAGAAGGCCGCCAGCAGCTTGCCGGAATCATCCAGCGGGCCCATCGTGGCGGGGTTGTGCCACTCGATCGCCAGGAACGTCAACGTACCGCCGCCGAGGAGGACCACGCTCAAGCCGACGGTGACCCGGGTCAGGATCGACCAGCGGCCCGGATGCCGCCAGGTCCGCAGGAGTTCGAAGACCACGGGGTAGCCGAGCCCGCCGACGACGACAGCCAGTGCCACGGGCAGGCAGATCCACGGATCCGCGACGAAGCGCATCAGACTGTCGGGCCACAGGGCGAAGCCGGCATTGTTGAAGGCCGACACCGAGTGAAAGAGGCCCAGGTAGGCTGCCCGGCCGAGCGGCTCGCCGTATCCGGTGACGAAGCGGACCGTGAGGACCACCGCGACGGCGGCCTCGCAGACGATGCTGAACATCACCACCTTCCGCAGAACCCGGCGAAGGTCGGCGGCGACCACCGATTTGGTCTCCAACTGGGCCGACAGGCGGGCGCGCAGGCCGATCCGGCCCGAGATCATCACGATGATCAGCGTGGCCAGTGTCATGATGCCCAGACCGCCAACCTGGATGAGAAAGACGATCACCACCTCGCCGAACACCGACCAGTGCGTTTCGGTGTCCACCACGATCAGGCCGGTCACGCAGACGGCCGAGGTGGCGGTGAACAGCGCGGTGAGCCAGTGGGAGGAGTCGCCCTCGGTGGTGGCCAGCGGGAGGCCGAGCAGCAGCGTGCCGATCAGCACAGCGGTCCCGAATCCCACCGAGATCATCACCGCCGGGTGCCGGCCGCGGCCCGGCACCGCGGGCCGGCGCCGTGCCTTCCGGTTACCCGCCCTCGCCGGCTGCTGGGCAGCAGGCCATGAGCCACGCATCAGGGAGCCCCCGTGGAGTCGTACGGCTGAAGACGCCGCCGACCAGGCTTCCCGGCACTCCGCGCATACCGTAGCGCAGCACGGCATAGCCGCCAACCGCGCACCGTGCCACGGACGGGTATGGACGGTCAGGTGCTCATGATCGTCCACTGGTTGTTGGTGCTGCTGTTCGGCGTCCACAGGGCGACGGTGGAGCCGGCGGTGCTGTTGCCCATGCCGTCCAGGGCGGTGCCGGTGCCCCGGTTGATGATCTGGTGGCGGCCGTTGCCCGTGCTGTTGAGTCGCCACTGCTGGTTGGCGCCGCCGTTCCAGGCCGCCTGCCGGGCGTTGGCGCCGTTGGCGGTGTTGCCCCAGCTGTCGATGACCATGGCGTTGGTGCGGTTGACGATGCGGTACCAGCCGCCGCCCAGGTCCACGAGCTGCCACTGCAGGTTGGTGCTGCCGTCCCAGTTCCACTGCTTGAGGTTCGACCCGGAGGCGACGTTCCCGCCGCTGTCCAGCACCAGGCCGGTGGTCGCGTTGGTGATCCGCACGTGGCTCGCGGGCGCGGGGCCGGACCCGGTCATGCGGTACGTACGACCGGCTTGACCGGTCAGTCTGATGACGTCGTTCTCAGGTTTGGCGACGCTGACGGCATCGCCGGTCGTGGTGTCGACCACCTGGTAGGTCCCGGCGAAGATCCGGGCGCGCACGTTGACCGTCCCGCCACGGTCGAACCTCAGGAGGATCTCGGTGGCCCCGCCGGAGCTCCAGGTCGCGTCCACGGTGTGGCCGCCGCGCCCTCGGAGACCCCGTACCGTGCCGTTCGGCCAGGCCGGCGGCAGGGCCGGCAGCACGTGCAGCTCGCCGTTGTGGCTCTGCAGCAGCATCTCGGCGATGCCGGACGTGGCGCCGAAGTTGCCGTCGATCTGGAACGGCGGGTGCAGGTCGAACATGTTCGGCGCCAGCCGGGCCGTCGTCACCAGGAGGCGGAGCAGCGCGTGCGCACGAGCGCCCTCCTCCATCCGCGCCCAGTAGTTGATCTTCCAGGCCAGGGACCAGCCGGTCCCGTCGTCCCCGCGGAGTTCGAGGGTGCGCCGCGCGGCGCTGTACAGCGCCGGGGTGCCGCGCTTGGTGATCTGGTTGCCGGGATGCAGGCCGTAGAGGTGGGAGATGTGCCGGTGGGCGGGCTCGGTCTCGATCCAGTCGTACAGCCACTCCTGGATGTTGCCGCGCGAGCCGATCTTCATCGGCGGTAGCCGGTCCCGGGCGGCCAGGACCCGCGCCCGGAAGTCGGCGTCGACGCCGAGCGTCTGGGAGGCCTGGGCGCAGCCGTCGAACAGGTCGCGCAGGATCTGGTTGTCCATGGTGGGGCCGGCGCAGACGCTGACGCCCGCGTGGTGGGCCAGTTCGGGAGAGTTCGACGGGTTGGTGACCAGATACCCGAGCTGAGGTTCCTGTACGAGGGTCTCCAGGAAGAACTGCGCGGCGCCTTTCATCGCGGGGTAGTAGCGACGGAGGAACTCCAGGTCGCCGGTGAAACCGTAGTGGTCCCAGACGAGGGTGGCCAGCCACGCTCCGCCGGTCTGCCACATGCCCCAGAACGCGCCGTCGACGACCGACGTCCCCCGCCACGCGTCGGTGTTGTGATGGGTCACCCAGCCGCCGGCGTCGTACTGGACGCGGGCCGTCCGGGCGCCGCTGACCGCGAGCTCGTCGAGCATGGCGAACACCGGTTCGTAGCACTCGGACAGGTTCGTCGTGTCGGCCGGCCAGTAGTTCATCGGCAGGTTCGCGTTGATGGTGTATTTCGAGTCCCAGGCCGGGGTGAGCGAGTCGTTCCAGATGCCCTGGAGGTTGGCCGGCTGCGTGCCCGGCCGGGAGGAGGAGATCAGCAGATATCGGCCGTACTGGAACAGCAGCGCGGAGAACTGCGGGTCGTCGGTGTTCGCGTGCTGCGCGATCCGCACGTCGGTCGGCTGGTCGGCTGCCGCGGTGCGGCCCAGGTCGAGCGTGGTGCGCCCGAACAACCGCTGGTAGTCGGCGACGTGCCGGCCGCGCAGGTCGTCGTAGGTCCTGCCGGTGGCGGCGTCGAGATGGCGCCGGGCGATGCCCTGGTAGTCGCCGCCGACGTCGCGGAAGTTACGGTAACTGGTGCCGATGGAGACCAGCAGCGTCACGCTGTTGGCGGACCTGACCTGCAGGGTGCCGCCGGAGCTGCTGACGCTGCCGCCCTCGGCGACGGCCCGCGCCAGCGCCAGATAGCGGACCGAGCCGGCCACTCCCTCCATGTCGCCCGAGATGCCGTCGAGCGCGACCGTGGTCCCGTCCGGGCTGGAGCGCGTCGCCCGTTGCGGGCTGCCGAAGGTCGCGGAGAACGTGATCGAGCCCGGCCTGTCGGCGGTCAGGCGGACGGCGATCACCTGATCGGGCGCGCTCGCGAGCACCTCGCGCCGGTACCTGACGCCGTTCTGCAGATAGGACACGGCGGTGGTGGCCGTGGTGAGATCCAGATGACGGTTGTACTCCGCGACCCCGGAGGCGCTGCCGAGGCCGAGCCGCAGATCACCGACGGTCTGGTAGGCCAGCTGTCCCACCGGGTTTCCCCGCATGTTCTGGTCGATCATCGTCTGGGCCTGGCTCCACTGGTTCTGGAAGACCAGTTGCCGGATCTGGCCCAGCGCCGCCGCCCCTCGGGGGTTGCTCTGGTCGTACGGTCCGCCGGCCCAGACGGTGTCCTCGTTGAGCTGCAACCGCTCGGTGTCGACGTTGCCGAACACCATGGCGCCCAGGCGGCCGTTGCCGATCGGGAGCGCCCGCAGCCAGTCCGTGCCGGCGCTCTCGTCGTACCAGAGGGCCAGATCGTTCGCGGCGCTCACCTCCGGAGGGGGCGCCGAGGCGGCCCGGGCGGCGGCGGTCCATGCCGGCGGCAGCATGAAGGCTCCGGCTCCGGCCGCGCCGAATCTGAGGACTTGCCTTCGTGATAGATCAGACATCTCGCATCCCGTTTCCTACGGAGTGGTGGTCGGTCCCCGGCTTACGCGGGTGTCGCGCGGAGATCAGACGCGGGTCCACTTCTGGTTGGCGCCGCCGGTGCAGGTCCAGATGCGTGCCCTGGTGCCGTTGGCGGTGCCGTTGACGTCCAGGCATTTGTTCGCGCCGACCGCGGTGATGCTGCCGTCGGCGTTGAGGCGCCACTTCTGGTTGTTCTGGCCGTTGCAGTCCCAGATGATCACCGCGGTCCCGTCGGCCGTCCCGGCCCCGTTCACGTCCAGGCACTTGCCGCCGTACACCCGCAGCTCACCCGCACTGGTGGCGGTCCACTGCTGGTTCGCCTGGCCGTTGCAGTCCCAGAGCTGCGCCAGGGCGCCGTTCGCCTGGGAAGCGCCGTTGACGTCCAGGCACCGGTTCGACGCCACGCCCCGCAGCGCGCTCGTGCCGCCCGGGGGCGGGCCGTCGCCCTGCCCGACGCCCGTGCCGTTGAAGGTGACGGAGTCCAGGTCGAACGCGTTCGCGGACGGCGCCTTGAACACCACGTGGACATTGCGGGTGCCACCGGGGTCGGTGACCCGCACCGGGGACAGCGACACGTAGGTGTTCCATCCCCCGGTCGCCGGCACGGGGCTGGAGGCGAGGAGGGCCCCGGTCGGCGAGTCGGCGCGCAGTTCGATGGACGCGCCGGTGCTGGACGGCGCCGAGACGCGGAAGGACACCGTGTCGATCCCGGACAGGTTGATCGGGCTGAAGGAGATCCAGTCGTTGTTGGAGATGTCGCCGATGCGCCTGCCGCCTTCGGCTCCGGACTCGTCGATGACGCGGATGCCGGACGAGCCGGTGAAGTGCTCGGCCTGCTTGTGTTTCGGTTGCAGGGTGAGGCCGGCGGATCCCTTCAGGCCGCCGCTGTCGGTGTAGTCGGCGGACAGGACGTAGTAGACGTTGGAGGCCTCGTCATGGCCGGAGGCGGTGGTCGTGACCGTTCCGGAGCAACCGGTGTACTGGCCGGTGTCGTGGGCGTGCTGGTCATGGCCGAGCGCCGTGATCACGTTGACCTTGGTGCAGTCGGCGGCGCCGTCCTCGGCGTCGGTGACGTTCACCGTGTAGTCCACCTGGTCGCCGAAGTCGATGAACCCGCCGTCGGGCGGGGCCGAGAAGGTCACCCCGGGACGGGTGTTGCCGACGACGATGGGCACCGTGACGCTGCCCGTCTTCCCGCCGGAGTCCCGTACGGTCAGCCTGGCCGTGAAGGTGCCGTTGGCGGTGTAGGTGTGAGAGGGGTTGGCGCCGGTGGAGGTCCCGCCGTCGCCGAAGTCCCACGCGTAGGTGATCGGGTCGCCGTCGGGGTCGGTTGAGCCGGCCGAGGAGAACGCCACCACCAGCGGTGCCGTGCCCGAGTCGGGGTCGGCGCTCGCCTTGGCCAGGGGCGCGCGGTTCCCGGCCACGTAGTCGACCCGGTAGATGCTGTCATCGGTGTTCGCGTGGCCGAAGCCGTTGCCCCAGTCGGCCATGTACAGGGCGCCGTCCGGCCCGAACTTCATGTCGATCGGCGCGCGCGGGGCGATCTGCGCCACGAACGGGTTGATCTTCAGGAGGTTGCCCGAGGAGTCGAGGCGGAACTCCTTGACGAAGTTGCGGCTCCATTCGTAGAAGAACGGCGTGCCGTCGAAGTACGCGGGGAACTTCCGGTCCGAACCGCTGGCCGGGTCATGGCGGTAGAACGGGCCGCCCATCGGGGCGGCGCCGCCGCAGCAGTTGATCTCGGGGAACTGGGCCGAGGCGTGGTAGTCGTACCACACGGTCGCGGGCTTGGCCGCGGGCAGGTTGGTCAGGCCGGTGTTGTTGGGCGAGTCGTTGACCGGTGCCGAGCAGGTGAACTTCGGGCCGGAGGTGTTGGTGGCGAAGTTGTAGTCGTTGAACGGGAGGTTGTCGCCGACGCAGTACGGCCAGCCGTAGAAGCCGGGCTGCTTGATCAGGTTCCACTCGACGGTGCCCTCGGGACCGCGGCCGGGGTTCGCGGCGCCCGCGTCCGGTCCGTAGTCGCCCACCGAGATCCAGCCCGTCACCTTGTCGACCGAGAAGCGGAACGGGTTGCGGAAGCCCATCGCGTAGATCTCCGGCCGGGTCTTGGCGGTGCCGGGCGCGAACAGGTTGCCGGACGGGATCGTGTAGGTGCCGCCGGGCTCGGGGTGGATGCGCAGGATCTTGCCGCGCAGGTCGTTGGTGTTGGCGGAGGACCGCTGAGCGTCGTAGTGCTCCCGGCCGGGCCGCTCGTCGATCGGGGCGTACCCGCTGGACCCGTTGGGATTGGTGTCGTCACCCGGGCCGATGTACAGGTTCCCGCCCGGCCCGAACGCGAGGTAGCCGCCCGTGTGGCCGGGCTCGTCGACGTTGCGGTACGCCGGAACCTCGATGATCTTCTTCTCGCTGGCCAGGTCGAGGCTGGTCCCGTTGAAGGTGAACCTCGACACCCGGTTCACCTCACCGCCGTTCAACGGCGAGTAGTTGACGTAGATCCAGCCGTTGGTGGCGAAGCTCGGATCCAGCGCCAGCCCGATGCCGCCGTCCTCGCCGCCGTCGTACACCGGCAGGGTGCCGATGACGCGCGTGCCCCCGCCGTTGGCGGGGATCATGTTCACCTTGCCGGAGCGCGAGATGTAGAAGACCCTGCCGTCGGCGGCCACGTCGAGCTCCATCGGCTGGTCCGGTGCGCCGTCGAGGGTCACCTTCTGGAACCGGGCCGCGACCGTGCCGCCGCAGTCACCCGGCGCCTCGCCCGCCGCCCACCGCACGCCGCCCAGCAGGTGCTGCCGGAACAGGGGCTCCGCGTAGGAGGAGGCCTGGTGGCCCATCGCGGTGGCCCACACCCGGCCGCCCTCCGGGTTGTGACACCAGGAGATCGGGTGGTCGACGCCCATCTTGCTCGGCCCCGCGTCATACGTGGTCTCGTCCGCGGTCACCAGCACGTGCACCGAGCCCCGCATGTTCTTGTCGAAGTTGTACCACTCCTCCGCCCGCACCCACCGGTCGGGCAGCCCGGCCGTGGAGGGGTGGGCCTTGTCGGCCACCTTGGCGGTGCCCTGGAGGATCGACGAGTGCGCGGTCATGTGGGCGCCCGCCAGGACGACCTGGTCCCACCAGGGGAACTGCGTCTCGATGTTCATGTCGGTGGCGTTGTGGATCGCGACGACGCCGTGGCCGGCGCGCACGTAGGCCTGGAAGGCCTGACGCTGGGCGTCGTTGTCCCACACCATGCCGCTGGTCTGGAGCATGATCACCGCGTCGTAGGTGTTCAGGGTCGCGGGCGTGAAGACGGCGGAGTTCTCGCTGTGGTCGAGCTGGAAGTCGTGGTCGGCCGCCAGCTGCTGGAACATCGCGACACCCGCGGGGATGGAGTCGTGCCGGTAGGCGCCGCTCGCCGTCTCGGTGAACAGCAGCACCCTGAACGGCGCGGCCGCCTGCGCCACCTGCGGCGACAAGGACATCAACAGCCCTGACAGGGCTGCGACCAAGGCGGGGAACAGGCGTGATCTTCGCATGAAGGATCTCCTGGGGGGTGCCGGCAACGGGTCGGAGTCGGAGGGAGGACGTGAGGCGTCTCGCCTCGCCACAGACCCATTAAGCCTGCTTATTCAGAGTTGGGAAACCGGCCCTGTCCACCTATCCGGCGAGTGCCCATCGATAACAGCAGGTCAACGCGCCGAAGGTCGCTACCGCACCCGCTTCCACTCAGCAGGATAAGTATGAAACTTTCAATCACAGGGTCCGAAGGTAGGCGAGGCCGTCCACGGCCAGCCTGTCCTGGCTCTCCGCGAGGGGCCGCCAGACGGAGGCCGCGGTGGCGATGGTCCGGTTGTGCGCGGTGAACGACTCGATGACGAGCGGCCCCCGATAGCCGGTGTCGCGCAGGGCCCGGGAGAAGCCCGGCCAGTCGAAGCGGTCGGCTCCCGGCGTGCCGCGATCGGTGCCGCACACCTGCACGTGCGCGATGCGATCCGCCGCCAGCCGCACCGCCTGGGCGGGATCCTTCTCCTCGATGTTCATGTGGTAGACGTCGAGCGCCAGGTGGCAGTCCTCGGGCAGCGCCTCGAGCGCCTGCTCGACCGTGTTGACGAGGCTGGTCTCGTACCTGTTGAGCGGCTCGACGGCGAGCTTCACCCCGCGCTCGGCCGCATGGTCCAGGACAGGCCGCAGATGCTCGCGCAACTCGGCGTAGACCCCTCGGCGTTCGTCCGGCGAGAGCCGCCACGTACGGCCGACCGAGGCGTACGCCGGCCCCCCGATCACCGGGGAGCCGACGGTCACGGCCACGTCGACGCAGTGCCGCAGATAGTCCTGGGTGTCGCGGACGGTCCCCGGGGACGCGGCCACGAGCTCGCGCCCCGGCGGCATGACGAGCACCACGGACGCGGCCAGCCCGTGCTCGGCCAGCACAACCGCGGCCTTGTCCGGGTTCCAGTCGCCGGGCCGCTCGACGGGCAGCTCGATGACGTCGAAGCCCCACCGGGCGATGCGGGGCGCGAGCCGCGCCAGTTCGTCGTCGGTCAGCGGGGAGACCCAGACCCAGGTGTTCACTCCGATGGAGAACATGGCGTCCCTCTTCGTCGTCGGCTCGGGAGGGGGCCGATCAGCCCTTCTTCCCGCCCCAGGCCTCCGGGAACCCGGGCAGGTCCTCACAACCGCAGAGCGCGTAGTGCAGCGGCGGCATGTCGGGCTGGAGGTAGTCCGCCAGGTTGTCGCCGGTGACCTTGGGCTGCGGCAGGTTCCACCTCTCCGGCACCTCCTCGCCCTTGAGGATCTTCAGAGCGGCGATGATCGGGGTGCGCCACTGGTAGGTCGGGTACGTGGGCGCGACGGCGGTGAGACCGGCGTCCTTCCACTTCTGCAGGAAGTCCTGCTGGTCCTCGCCGTTGATCGGCGGCACCGGCAGGCCGGCGTCCTCGAACGCCTCGATCGCGGCAACCGCCGTGGCGCCCGCGTCCATCCAGACACCGTCGATCGTGCCGTGCCGCTGGATGTAGTCGCTGACGATGCTCTTGGTCTTGGCGGCGTCACCGTCGGTGAACTCCACCCCCACCACCTGGAGGCGGCTCCTGTCGAAGACCACCTTCGCCGCCGACCAGCGGGTCTCCAGCACGTCGACGCCAGGCAGTATGCGCAGCGCCAGCACCTTCCCGCCCTCCGGCACCTTCTCGGTCAGGAACTCGGCGGCGTCGGCGCCGAAGGCGTAGCCGCCGATGGGCTTGATGAACGTCACCGGGCAGTCCGTTTCCACGCCCCGGTCGAACACGATGACGGGCACCTTCGCGCAGGCGGCCGTCACGGCGGGGGTGAGCGTCGCCGTGGTGTTCGGCGAGACGATCAGCGCGTCGCAGCCCTTGGCCTGCAGCTCGGCGATGTCGGAGATCTGCTTGTCGTCCTTGCCCTCGGCGTCCAGCGCGGTGAACTCCCCGATCTCCTCGTGCAGGCCCACCTCGGCCTGCATCGTCTTCCATCCGACCTGGCGCCAGGGGTTGTTGACCGCCGCGTTGGAGAAGCACAGGTGGTACGGCCCGTCCTTCTTGTACTGTGCCGTGTCGATCATCTTCGGGTCGATGGCCTGCTCCCAGGGCTTGGCCGCGGGGCCCTGAGGTGTCTGGGAGCGCATGGCCAGCTGGGCGTCGAAATCCGCCTGTACGAAGAACTTCGACTGCGTGCCCGTGCCGGAGCCCTGAGCGCTCGTGGCGGGTGCGGCGGGTTGGGTGGTGGCCGTCGGCCTGTCGGTGGTACAGCCGGCGAGAACCAGCGCGGCCAGCACTGCGATTGCGGCCTCAGGACGCGGCATGTGCGTCTCCTCTTCGGGGGGTGGGCTTCCGGGGAAGCCGGATGGCTCCTGCCGCGACCGCGGCGATGATGATGACGCCCTGCACGGTGAACTCCAGCGCCCCGGAGATTCCGTACAGGTTGAGCAGGGTGAACAGCGCCTCCAGCGTGACGGCCCCGGCCATGGCGGCCGGCACGGAGCCGCGGCCGCCGCCGAGCGCCACGCCGCCGAGGACGACGGCGGTGATGGCGGAGAACTCCAGCCCCTGACCGACCTGGGCCGAGACGCCGGCGAAACCGCCGAGCAGGATCGCCGCGACGGCCGCCGCCAGGCCGGAGAGCATGAAAGCGAAGATCTTGACCCGGTCAACCCGGACCCCGGACAGCGCCGCGGCACGCTCGTTGTCGCCGGCGGCCATCAGCGTCTTGCCGAAGTCGGCGCGCATGAGCCGGATCGCCGCCGCGCCCATGGCCACGAGGATCAGCACCGACCACGGCACCGGCCCGAGGCCGCCGCGGCCGAAGACGCGGAAGCCCTCCGACAGCGCGCCACGCGGCGCGCCGCCGGTCCACAGGAACACCGCCCCGGACAGGATGAGCAGCATGCCGAGCGTCACGATGAACGACGGCACCCGCAGCTTGGTGGTGGCCACGCCGTTGACCAGCCCGACGAGCAGCCCGATGACGATCAGCAGGGCGAGGACCGGCCAGGTGGCGGACTCGTCGCCGTCGATGAGGCGTGCGGCGATCACCACCTCGGCCGTCACCAGTGAGCCGACCGACAGGTCGAACTCGCCGGAGACGATGACGAAATACTGCCCCGCGGCGAGGATCACCAGCGGCGCGGCCCGTTTGAGGAACGCCAGGAATCCGGCAGGCTCCAGGAAGTGGGGGTTGACCAGGGCGATCGCGGTGAGCAGCGCCACGAGGACCGCGAGGATGGGAAGGGCCCGCCTCATGCGGGCCGTCCCACGGTACGCCGGGCGTAGACGGCCACCGCGACGACGATGACCACGCCGCGGACCACGTCCTTGACGAAGGAGTTGACCTCGAGCTGGTTGAAGACGGTGTCCAGGACGGCCAGCAGCAGGACTCCGCCCACGGTTCCGGCGACGCCACCCTTGCCGCCGGCCAGCGCGGTCCCGCCGAGCACGACGGCGGCGATGGACTCGAGGTCGTAGCCGCCGTCGGTGCCCACCGTGGGGGCCCCGGCGCCGAGCCTGCTGGCCAGCAGCAGGCCCGCGATGCCAGCGCAGACGGAGCACAGCACGTGGGTGAGCACGATGACCCGGCCGGTGCGGATGCCGGACAGGCGGGCGACCTCCTCGTTCCCGCCGACCGCGTAGATGCGGTATCCGAGCCGGGTCCTGCTCAGCAGGAACCAGGCCAGCACGGCCACGCCCGCCCAGAGCAGCGCGGAGACGGGGATCGGCCCGATCCGGGAGTAGCCGAGGACCTGGAACGACTCGGGCACCTTGCCCGCGGGCCCGTCGTACAGGTGGTCGACGACGCCTTTGATGATCAGAGCGACTCCGAGCGTGGCGATGAAGGCGTGCACCCGGAGCCCGGTGATGACCAGCCCGTTGACCAGCCCCACCAGAGCGCTGATGGCCAGCACCGCGGCGACCGCCGGCCCGATGTTCCCGTCCTGGCCCGCCATGATCTCCGCCGCGACCAGCGAGGCCAGGCTGATCAGGTACGCCACCGACAGGTCGAGCGACCCGGCCAGGATCGCCAGCGTCTGCCCGATCGCCACGATGCCGAGGGCCGCGGAACGCTGCTGGATCCCGACGACGCTCTCCAGGGTGAGGAACTGGCCGCCGTCGAGCGCGACGAGGGCCCAGCCGGCCGCGACCAGGCCGAGCAGCGCGAGGAACACCACCTGCGTGGGTTCGCGCAGCCGCGTGAGCAGGGGCATTCAGGCCGCCTCTCCCGCGGCCAGACGCATGACGGCCTCCTCGGAGGCACCGGCGGGCAGCGTGCCCGCGACGCGGCCGTCGCGCAGGACGACGACGCGATCGCTCATGCCGATGAGCTCGGGCAGCTCGGAGGAGATCATCATGATGGCCATGCCGCCGTTCGCCAGTTCGCGCATCAGGTCGTGGATCGTGGCCTTGGCCCCGACGTCGACCCCTCGGGTCGGCTCGTCGAACAGCAGCACCCGCGGCGCCATCGTCAGCCACTTGACCAGCACGACCTTCTGCTGGTTGCCGCCGGACAGGTAACGGACCTCCTGTTCCCGGCGCACAGGCGAGAGGCGTACCCGTTCGAGCAGGTCACGGACGCCGGCGCGGTCGCCGGCGCCCACCGCGCGGGCGACGAGCAGGACGTTGTCGCGCACGGACTGGCGCAGCGCGAGCCCTTCGGCCTTGCGGTCCTCGGTCACGAGTCCGATGCCCAGGGCCACGCCTTCCCGGACCGAGCGCGGGCGCGACGGGGTCATCTCGCCCGTGGTGAAGGGCTCCGCGCCGAAGATCGCTCTGGCGAGCTCCGATCTGCCGGATCCCTGCAGGCCCGCGATGCCGACGATCTCCCCGGCGCGCAGTTCCAGGTCGATGTCATGGAGTCGGTGATTGCCGGCCGCTCGCAGGCTGAGGCGTACCTCGCCGGCGCCCGCCGAGCGGGGCGGGAAGTAGGTCCCGAGGTCGCGGCCCACCATCAGGCGGATCAGCTCGCCGGGGGTCACCTCACCGATCGGGAGGGTGGTGACGCGCGAGCCGTCCTTGAGCACGGTGACCCGGTCGGCGAGATCGAACACCTCGCGTAATCGGTGGGAGATGTACACGACGGCGACGCCGCGTTCCCTCAGCCGCCCGATGAGCCGGTAGAGCGACTCGACCTCGTGCTCGGCGAGCGCCGCCGTAGGCTCGTCCATGACGATGAGCCGCGCGTTCACCGACAACGCCTTGACGATCTCGACGATCTGCTGCTGGGCCACCGGCAGGCGCTTGACGGCGTCGCGCGGGCCGAAGGCCTCCTCTCCCAGCTCGTGGAGGAGCCGCGCGGTCGCCTGCTCCATGGCGGCCCGGTCGACCAGGCCGCGTCTGACGGGCTCGCGCCCGAGGAACACGTTCTCGGCGACGGTGCGCTCGGGCAGCAGGTTGAACTCCTGGTAGATGATCGCGATGCCGGAACGCCGCGCGTCGAGCGGATGGCCGAAGGAGACGGGCCGGCCGTCGAGCTCGATCGTGCCCTCGTCCGGCGCGTGCACCCCGCAGATGATCTTCATGAGAGTGGATTTGCCGGCGCCGTTCTCGCCGACGACGGCGTGGACCTCGCCGGCCGTCACGGCCAGGTCCACCCCGGACAGCACCCGCACGCCCAGGAAGCTCTTGCCGATGCCGCGCAGGCTCAGCATCCGGTCAACCGTCCCCGCCGACTTTCAGGCCTATGGCTCATGGTGCGGGATGTTAAGCGGGCTTATATCGACGGTCAAGCAAAAGATGGTCGCCAGTACGCCTTAATTGCCCGGGTTTAGGACGTGATGAACGGCCGGCGATGGCCATAGACGGCAGACCATAAGACAACGATGAGCCTACTTATGCTTGACCATCGACGAAAATACCTTTTACCATCGCGAAGACTCACCTACCGGATGCCTTCGCATGCGGGGTAGTCCCGGACACGATGGAGCTTTCATGGACAAGCTCGGTGTGTGGCTTATCGGGGCACGAGGATCCGTGGCGACCACTGCCATCGTGGGCGCCGCGGCCATCAAGGCAGGAGCGGCCTCCCCCCGTGGATGCGTGAGCGAGTCCGCCGGCTTTCCCGGGCAGCTGGTTCCGCTGACCGACCTGGTCTTCGGCGGACATGACATCGCCGAGACCTCCTTACGCAAGCGCGCCGAACAGCTGGGCAGAGCGGAGGTCATCTCACCGGACCTCCCGGGGTTGCTCGCGTCCGACCTGGAAGCCGCCGACGCCGAGATCCGGCCGGGCCACGTCCCCGGCGGCGGACCGGCCGCGACGCGACTGATCGACGACATCACCGGCTTCCGCGCCCGGCACGGGCTGGCCCGGGTGGTCGTCATCAACGTGTCGTCGACCGAGCCCCCGGTGGATCCGCGCCCGGAGTTCGAGAGGCTGGCCGACCTCGAGGAGCGGCTCGCCGCGGGCGACGACGTCCTGCCGCCGAGCTCGCTGTACGCCTACGCGGCGTTCCACGCGGGATGCGGCTATGTGGAGTTCACCCCCTCCACCGGGCCGACCCTGCCCGCCCTGGCGGAACTCGCCGCCCGGCGGGGCGTGCCGTACGCGGGGCGCGACGGCAAGACCGGCGAGACCCTGGTGAAGAGCGCCCTGGCGCCCATGTTCGCGGACCGGGCGCTCCGGGTCCGCTCCTGGTCCGGGCTCAACCTGCTCGGCGGCGGCGACGGGGCGACACTCGCCGATCCGGCCGCCAGGTCCAGCAAACAGCTCTCCAAGGACCAGGTCGTCACGAAGGTCCTGGGAGAACCCGTGGAGGGTGAGACGCACATCGACTACGTCCCGGATCTCGGGGAGTGGAAGACCGCCTGGGACCACGTGAGCTTCGAGGGCTTTCTCGGCGTCCGGATGACGCTGCAGTTCACCTGGCAGGGCTGCGATTCGGCGCTCGCCGCTCCGCTCGTCCTGGACCTGGCCCGGCTGGTCGCCCGCGCGCACGAGAAAGGGCGGCACGGCGTCCTGCCCGAGCTCGGGTACTTCTTCAAGAGCCCGCTGGGGACGGACGAGCACGCCCTGGCCGCCCAGTACGCCCGGCTGCGCGCCTTCGCCGAGGAGCTGTCATGAGGGCGCTGCTCGAACTGGTCCGCGCACCTGCCGCGCTGTCGGTGCCGGGGGACACCATCGCGGGGGCCGCCGCCGCGGGACGGCGTCCGGCACCCGGCCTGGCCCTGGCGTCGGTGCTCGTGTACTGGTCCGGAATGGCGCTCAACGACTGGGCGGACCGTGAGGCGGACGCCGTCGAGCGTCCCGAGCGTCCGATCCCGTCGGGCCGGGTCCGCCCGGGCGCCGCGCTCGGGCTCGCGACCGCCCTGACCGGCGCGGGCCTGGCCACCGCCGCCCTCGCCGGCGGCCGTCGCGGTCTCACCGTCGCCGGCCTGCTGGCCGGCGCGGTGTGGGCCTACGACCTGCGTCTCAAACGGACGGCGGCGGGACCGGCGTCGATGGCGGCCTGCCGCGTGCTCGACGTGCTTCTCGGCGCGGGCGAGCAGACCAGGGCCGCCCTGCCGGCGGCGCTGGCGATAGGCGCGCACACCTACGGGATCAGCGTCCTGGGCCGCGCCGAGGTGACGGGGGCGGCGCCCGGGACCGCCGGCCGCGCGGTCGCGGCCAGCACCGTGGCGGCCGGGCTCGCGGCCGCCTCCTGCGCGCGCGGCGGGGCCGCCGCGCGGGCCGGGGCGGGCGTCCTCATCGCCGGCTATCTCGCCTCCACCCTCCCGGTCCAGGCCGGGTTACGGACCCTTCCCGACCCCGAGAACGTACGGCGGGCCGTCCGCCTGAGCATCCTCGGCCTGATCCCGCTCCAGGCGGCGGCGGTCGCGGGCGGCGGCCGGTTCGCGACGGCGGGCGCGCTGCTGTGTTCGCTCCCCGTGGGGCGGTGGCTCTCATCCCGGCTGGCGACATCGTGAAGTGGGCCTACTGCACCAACGGATTCGCCGGCCACCGGCTCCCCGAGGCGCTCGCGGTCCTGGCCGATCTGGGGTACACGGGTGCGGCCATCACGCTCGACCACGGTCATCTCGACCCCTTCTCCCCCGGGCTGGCCGCGGAGGTGTCCAGGATCGCCGGGATCTGCGCTCGCCTCGGCCTCGGCACCGTGGTCGAGACGGGCGGGCGCTACACCCTCGATCCCTTGCGCAAACACCATCCGACCCTTATCAGCGAGGACGCCGGACGCAGAGTGGAGTTCCTGGTCATGGCGATGGGCGTCGCCGCCGACCTGGGCGCTCCCGTGGTGCATCTGTGGAGCGGCGTCCGGCCCGACGGCATGCCGGAGGCGGAGGCGTACACGCGACTGGCCCGCCAGTGCGCGCGGCTGCTCGACGAGGCCGATCGGGTGGGCGTCACGCTGGGATTCGAACCCGAACCCGGGATGCTGGTCGCCGACCTGGACGGCTACGAGCGGCTGCGGGCGATGCTCGGCGGCCATCCCCGGTTCGGTCTCACCCTCGACATCGGGCACTGTCACTGCGTGGAGCGGGAGGACCTGGACACGTGTGTCCGGCGGGCGCTGCCGTACACCGTGCACGTGCAGATCGAGGACATGCGCCGGGGAGTCCACGAGCACCTGGAGTTCGGCGAGGGTGAGATCGACTTCGTGCCGGCGCTCGCCGCTCTGCGCGGCTACCGGGGCCTGGTGGCCGTGGAACTGGCCCGGCACAGCCATGCGGCCCCGCAGGTCGCCCGCCGATCGATCGACTTCTTGAGGAGGGCACATGAAGGAGCCCGCACAGGAGTGGCAGGCCTCGGCCGTCCGGCAGGTCGAGGCTGACCCGCACGCGATCCACCGGCTCTTCCCGCAGGCCGGACGGCGGGGCGGTCCAGACGCCCGGCGCGCGCTGCTCGGCGCGCTGCGCGGCGACCCCGCGGTGATCCGAAGCCTGTACGAGGCCGGCGACAGCGGCGAGCGGCTGGCGATCCTGACCGTCCTGCACGAGCTCGACCTGGACGGCACGGCGGTCGCGCTGGTGGAGGACGCGCTTCGCACCAATGACGCGCGGCTGGTCGCCGCGGCCCTCGGCCCGTACGGCTCGGCGTGGCTGGGCGACCACTCCTTCCGGCAAGGGGTGCTCAAGTGCGTCTTCATGTCGATCCCCCTGGACGAGGTGGCCGGGCTGGACCGCCGCTTCGACGCCGAGCTGGCCCGGATGTTGTCGGACTACGCGGCCGAGCTACGGGCGGCCGGCCGCCCCGTCCCTCGTGACGTCCTGGAGAGGATCTGAATGCGCATCTTCGACCCGCACGTCCACATGACCTCCCGGACCACCGACGACTACCGGCGCATGCACGACGCGGGGGTCCGGGCCGTCGTCGAACCCGCCTTCTGGCTGGGGCAGCCCCGGACCAACGTGGGCAGCTTCCTCGACTACTTCGACGCGCTGCTCGGCTGGGAGCCCTACCGCGCCGCGCAGCACGGCATCCGCCACCACTGCGCGCTCGCGCTCAACCCCAAGGAGGCCAACGATCCGCGCTGCGCGCCGGTGCTGGCCGAGTTGCCGCGATACCTGCTGAAGGACTCCGTCGTGGCGGTCGGCGAGGTCGGCTACGACTCGATGACGGCAGAGGAGGAACGGGCGTTCGAGGCCCAGCTGGCGCTCGCCCAGGAAAATGATCTTCCGGTGCTCGTGCACACTCCGCACCGGGACAAGGCTGAGGGCACCCGCCGGACGCTCGACGTGGTGCGGGCCGCCGGGATTCCCCCCGGGCGGGTGCTCGTCGACCACCTCAACGAGTTGACCGTCGGCATGGTCGCGGACTCGGGCTGCTGGATGGGGTTCTCGATCTACCCGGACACCAAGATGGACCCGGACCGGATGGTGACCCTGCTCAAGCAGTACGGCACGGACAGGATGCTGGTGAACTCGGCCGCCGACTGGGGGCGGAGCGATCCGCTCAAGACGCGCGAGGTCGCCGACGCCATGCTCGCGGCCGGCTTCGGCGAGGACGACGTCGATCGGGTGCTGTGGCGCAACCCGGTCGGCTTCTACGGGCAGAGCGGCCGGCTCGACCTCAGTTCCGGCTCGGAATCCGGATCTGACTACGCCGGCAACACGATCAAGCGGGGCTGACCATGCGGCTGCGCCATCCGGACGGCTCGACGGTGCATCTGTCCTACTGCACCAACGTCCACGCCGCCGAGGATCTCCCCGGCATCCACGCTCAGCTGTCCGGCGTCGCGGCGCGGGTCAGGCGCCTGCTCGGCGTCGAACGGCTCGGGCTCGGGCTGTGGCTGTCCCAGCACGCCGCCGCGGACCTCACCGCCCGGCCCGGGGAGCTCGCGGCGCTGCGCGAGCGGCTGACCGCGCTCGGGCTGGAGGTCGTGACCCTCAACGGGTTCCCCTACCGCGGCTTCCACGACGAGGTCCTGAAGTACCGCGTCTACACCCCTGACTGGGCCGACGCGGACCGGCTGCGCTACACGCTCGGGCTCGCCGAGATCCTCACCGCGCTGCTGCCGGACGACGTCACCGAGGGCACCATCTCGACCCTTCCCCTCGCCTGGCGGACCGGGTGGACGAGGGCGAAGGCGGCGGCGGTGACGGCCCATCTCGACGTGGTCGCCCAGGGCCTGCGCGCGCTGGCGAGCCGTACCGGCAAGGTGATCCGGCTGGGCTTCGAGCCGGAGCCCGGCTGCGTCGTCGAGACGACGTCGCAGGCGCGCGCCCTGCTGAGTGACGTGGACCACGACCACCTCGGCCTCTGTCTGGACGCCTGCCACATGGCCGTGGGTTTCGAGGACCCTGACGCGGGCGCGGCCACCGGGTTGCCGATCGTGAAGCTCCAGGCCTCGTGCGCCCTGGTGGCGCCGCCTGGGGCACAGCGGGCGCTGGCGGCGTTCGACGAGGCCCGGTTCCTCCACCAGACGCGCTCCGCCACCGGATACGCCGACGACCTGGGCGAGGCCCTGGCCGGCGGCCTGCCCGCGGACGAGAGCTGGCGCGTGCACTTCCACGTCCCGCTGCACGGCGCGCCGCCCCCTCCGCTCACCACCAGCGCCCCCTACCTGCGGCGCCTGCTGGAGACGCTGCTCGGCGGGGAGCGTCCGCTCACCAGGCACGTCGAGGTGGAGACCTACACGTGGCACGTGCTTCCCGGCGCGCCGGCCGACGTCCCGCAGGGCATAGCCGCCGAGCTCGACTGGATGCGGGGGCAACTGGCCGCCCTCGGGCTGAAGGAGACGTGATGGCACCGCTGATCGTGATCAATGTCGTCGGGCTCACCCCGCGCCTGCTCGCGCACATGCCGAACGTGGCGAAAGCGGGCTCGGCGGCCGCGCTGCGGCCCGTGCTGCCCGCCGTCACCTGCTCGATGCAGGCCACCCTGCTGACCGGTTCGATGCCCCGCGACCACGGCATCGTGGGAAACGGGTGGTATTTCCGGGATCTCGGCGAGGTGCTGCTGTGGCGCCAGCACAACGCGCTCATCCAGGGCGACCAGCTGTGGACCGCCGCGCCCGGCCTGCGCACCGCCAATGTCTGCTGGTGGTACGCGATGGGCGCGCCGGCCGACCTGCTCGTCACCCCGCGTCCCGTCTACCACGCCGACGGCCGCAAGTCGCCCGACTGCTACACCCGCCCGCCCTCACTCCACGACGACCTGGAGGCCGCGCTGGGGCCGTTCCCCCTGTTCACCTACTGGGGACCCAACGCGGGGATCGCCTCCAGCGAATGGATCATCGCCGCGGCCCGCCGCATCCTGGCCCGCGAACGGCCGGATCTGCTGCTGGTCTACGTGCCCCACCTCGACTACGACCTCCAGCGGTACGGCCCCGCCGGTCCCGAGGCGATCGCGGCCGCCCGGGCCGTCGACGCCGCGCTGGCCCCGCTCCTGGCCGAGGACGCCGAGGTCGTCGTGCTCTCCGAATACGGCATCACCCCGGTGTCCCGCCCGGTGGACATCAACCGGGCGCTGCGCGCCGCGGGCCTCCTGGAGGTCTACGTCCAGGCCGGGATGGAGTATCTCGACCCGTGGGCGTCCCGGGCCTTCGCCGTCGCCGACCACCAGGTGGCCCACGTGTACGTGCGCGACCCCGGCGACCTCGACCGCACCCGCGCCGTCATCGCCGAACTTTCCGGCGTCGACGAGGTGCTCGACCAGGCGGGGAAGGCGAAGTACGGGCTCGACCACGAACGCGCCGGCGAGCTCGTCGCGGTGGCGGAGCCGGACGCCTGGTTCACCTATTACTACTGGCTCTCCGACGACCACGCCCCGGATTTCGCCAGGATCGTGGACATCCACCGCAAACCCGGCTACGACCCCGCCGAGCTGTTCATGGACCCGGGCGATCCGTTCGTCAAGCTGCGCGCGGCGGCGGCGCTCGCCAGGAAGAAGCTGGGCTTCCGGTACACGATGCGGGTGGTGCCGCTCGACCCGGCGCCGGTGCGGGGCAGTCACGGCCGGCTGCCCGATCTCCCCGACGACGGACCGCTGATCATCGGCCCCTTCGACCGTGACTTCTACGAGGCGACCGAGGTCAAGGGACTCCTGGCCGCCCTGGCCCGGACGAGCCGCTGACCGCGCACCGGCCCGCCGGCGCGGATCGCCGCGCCGGCGGGTGACCGATCAGACGCGGGTCCAGCGCTGGTTGGTTCCTCCGGTGCAGGTCCAGATACGCGCCCTGGTGCCGTTGGCGGTGCCGTTGACGTCCAGGCACTTGTTCGCCCCGACGGCGGTGATCGTGCCGTCGGCGTTGAGGCGCCACTTCTGGTTGTTCTGGCCGTTGCAGTTCCAGATGATCACCGCGGTGCCGTCCGCGCTCCCCGCCCCGTTCACGTCCAGGCACTTGCCGCCGTAGACCCGCAGCTCACCGGCGCTCGTGGCGGTCCACTGCTGGTTGGCCTGCCCGTGACAGTCCCAGAGCTGCGCCTGCGCCCCGTTGGCCTGCGAGGCGCCGCTGACGTCCAGGCACCGGTTCGACGCCACGCCCCGCAGCGCGCTCGTACCGCCCGGTGTGCTGGTCAGTTCCTTGACGCGGATGTTGCGGAAGGACACCACGTCGCCGGGCCCATGGTTCTGGATGCCGATGTGGCCCTGCTGGAGCGAGCGGGCCGGATCCGCGTTGGTGAAATCGTTGATCCTGCTGCCGTTCAGGAACACCTGCAGCCGCTCGCCCTCCACCAGCAGCTCATAGGTGTTCCACTGCCCCGGCGGGTTCAGCGCCGCGTCGCGGGCGGCGAGGTCGGCGGCCTTGAACCCGTAGATCGCCCCGGTGGTCCTGTCCGGGGTGTCGGTCGCGTCGATCTGCACCTCGTATCCGGTGTCGAGCGCCGCGCCGGGGTCACTGGTGGCCGGGAACCCGACGATCACGCCGGAGTTGGAGTCGCCGGTCAGCTTCCAGTCGAGCTTGAGTGAGTAGGAGCGGAACTCCTTGGCGTTGTACCACAGCATCCCCATGCCGCCCTGGGAGGTCAGCGTGGCGTCGCCGCCGGTGAACGACCCCGGCCCCGCCTGCGACCAGCCCGTGGTCGAGCCGTTGTACAACGTCGTGTACCCGGTCTCGGGGCGGCAGTCGGCGTTGGCGGCCCTGGCCGCGTACCGGATCCCGCCGAGCAGCAGCGTGCGGAAGGCCGGATCGGCGTACGACTCCTGGGTGTGCCCCAGGCCGGTGTAGAACGCGCGGCCGGCGGACTGCGGGTGGCACCAGGTGATGGGGTGGTCGCCCATGCTGCCGCCGCTGTAGCTGCCCTCGTCCAGGCTCTGCAGCACCCGGACGTTCGGGCGGGGGTTGGCGCGGTAGTTGTACCACTCGTCGGTGCGTGACCAGGTCGCCCCGAGGTGAGCGGTCGCGGCGTGCGCCCGGTCCTCGTTCCGTACGGTGGCCTGCTGGATGGCCGGGTGGCTGGCGAACCAGGCGCCCATGAGCTGCCCGTAGTACGGCCAGTTGTACTCGGTGTCCGCGGCCGAATGCACGCCCACGGAACCGCCCCCGCCGTCCACGTACGTCTGGAAGGCGGCCTGCTGGTTGTCGTTGAGCACGTCACCGGTCGTGTTGAGGAACACCACCGCCTGGTACTGGGCCAGGTTGGCCGCGTTGAAGGCGGTCGAGTCCTCGGTGGCGTCGACGGTGAAGTCGTTGGCCGCCCCCAGCTCGCGGATGGCCTGGATGCCGGCGGGGATCGAGTCGTGCCGGAACCCGGCCGTCTTGGAGAACACCAGCACCTTGAAGGCGGCGGCCTGGGCGGGGATGGCGGGGATCAACGTCGCGGCGGCGATCGCGGCCACCGCCACTGACAGGCGCCGCAGTACAGAGGTCTTGCGGCCGCCCCCGGGTGCGGCTGGGGTCAGATGTCGCAACATGGGATGTCCCTTTCAGACGCGGGTCCAGCGCTGGTTGGTTCCTCCGGTGCAGGTCCAGATGCGGGCCTTGGTGCCGTTGGCGGTGCCGTTGACGTCCAGGCACTTGTTCGCGCCGACGGCGGTGATGCTGCCGTCGGTGTTGAGGCGCCACTTCTGGTTGTTCTGGCCGTTGCAGTCCCAGATGATCACCGCGGTGCCGTCGGCGGTCCCGGCCCCGTTCACGTCCAGGCACTTGCCGCCGTAGACCCGCAGCTCACCGGCGCTGGTGACGGTCCACTGCTGGTTCGCCTGGCCGTTGCAGTCCCAGAGCTGCGCCAGGGCGCCGTTCGCCTGGGAGGCGCCGTTGACGTCCAGGCACCGGTTCGACCCCACGCCCTTGAACGCGCTCGTGCTCCCCGAGGGCGGGGTGCCGGTGTCGAGGGTGAAGGCGTCCACGTCGAACAGGTAGCCCTGTCCGGTCGGGCCGCGGAAGACCAGGTACAACGTCGTCGTGCCGGCCGGCGCGCCGCTGAGGTTCGCCGAGACGTCGGTGAAGGTGTCCCAGCCGCCGGTGCTCGCCACGTTCGCCGTTCCCAGCAGCGTGCCGGTCGCCGAGCCCGCCCGCACCTCGATCCTGCCGCCCGCGCCGGCCGACGACACCCGGGCGGTGATCCGGGTCGCGTCGCCCAGGCTGTACGGCTGGAAGGAGATCCAGTCGCCGTCGTCGGTGAAGCCGACCGTCTTGCCGCCTTCCGCGGTGGCGTGGTCGGCCGTCTGGACGCCCTGCTGGGCGCCGAAGTGCTCCGCCTGCCGGTGCCGCGGCTGGAGCGTACGGGCGCTGGTGGAGGTCAGACCGCCCCGGTCGGTGTAGGAGGCCTCGAAGACGCCGTAGATGTTGGCCGCGGCGTCGTGCTCGCCGTCGACCGGCACCGTGATGGAGCCCGAACAGCCGGTCGTGGAGGTGATCTGGTGGCGGTGGCTGTCATGGCCGAGGAAGTAGGCGACGGTGACGCCGTCGCAGTCGATCGTGCCGTCCTCCGGGTCGCTGACGGTGACCTGGAAGGGCACGGTGTCCCCGAAGGAGAACGGTTGCCCGTGGGCGGGGGTGGTGAGGCTGACCGTCGGCGCGGTGTTGCCGACGGTCACGATCACGCTCGCCGTGCCGGTGAGACCCTGCGGATCCCGGACCGTGAGCGTCACCGTGTAGGCGCCGTTCGTGGTGTAGGTCTTGCCCGGGTTCGCCGCCGTGGAGGTGGTGCCGTCGCCGAAGTTCCACGAGTAGGTCAGCGCGCCGCCCTCCGGATCCGAGCTGCCCGCCGAGGAGAAGTTCACCGCGAGCGGAGCCGGTCCCGACGTCCTGTCGGCGGACGCCCTGGCGATCGGGTTGCGGTTGGCGCCGCCGATGTACTCGATGCGATACAGCGCCTGGTTGTTGTTCCCGGTGCCGTAGTCGAGCACGTAAAGGGCTCCGTCAGGACCGAAGGCCATGTCCATCACCTGCGTCCCTGTCCAGGGGAACGCCGAGATCTCGCCGTACGCGCCGTCCTGCTTCACCTCGATCGCCTTGATCCAGCGCCGGCCGTATTCACCGGCGAAGTACCGTCCGTCGAGCGCCTGGGGGAACTTGACGGCCGAGTTCAGGCCTGGATCGTAACGGTAGACCGGGCCGCCCATCGGCGACTCCGATCCGGAGCCGAACTCCGGCGGGCTTCCGGCGTCTCCCGCGTACCGGATCCACGCCGGCTTGGCCGGAGGCAGCGTGGCCAGGCCGGTGTTGCGGAAGGAGTTGTTGGCCGGGCCGCCCGCGCAGTCGTACTTCGGACCGGTGCTGTTGGTGGCGAAGTTCCATTCGTTGTAGGTCTCGCTCGTGGTGTTCGTGCCCGTGCAGTACGGCCAGCCGTAGTTGCCCGGACCGGTGATGCGGTCGAACTCCACCTGCCCGCTCGGGCCGCGGTTGGAGGAGGTCACGCCCGCGTCCGGCCCGTAGTCGCCGAGGTAGACGATGCCGGTCGCCTTGTCCACGCTCATCCGGAACGGGTTACGGAAGCCCATCGCGTAGATCTCCGGCCGGGTCCTCGCCGTGCCCGGCGGGAACAGGTTGCCGGCGGGGATCGTGTAGGTGCCGTCGGGCTGCGGTTTGATGCGCAGGAGCTTGCCACGCAGGTCGTTGGTGTTGGCGGACGAGCGCTGGGCGTCGAACTGCGGGTTGCGGTTGGTCCGCTCGTCCAGCGGGGAGTAGCCGCTCGACTCGAACGGGTTGGTGTCGTCGCCGGTGGTCAGATACAGGTTGCCGGCGGCGTCGAAGTCGATGTCCCCGCCCACATGACAGCACTGGCCGCGGTCGTTCTGGACCCGGAGGACCACCTTCTCGCTGGCCATGTCGAGGGTGTCGTCCGCCTTGAGGGTGAACCGGGACAGGTACAGCTCGCCCTTCCACTGGTCGAACTGGGCCTGCGTGCCGGTGCTCGGCGCGTCGCCGTTCGGGGTGCTCAGCCTCGGGGAGTAGTAGATCCACAGGTGCCGGTTCGACGCGAAGCCGGGGTCGACCGCCACTCCCTGCAGGCCCTCCTCGTCGTGGGTGTAGACGTTGAGCCTGCCGGCCACCTTCGTGGCGCCGGTGGCGTCGGTGACACGCAGCGTGCCGTCGCGCGCCGTGTGCACCACCGACCGGTTCGGCATCACGGCCAGCGACATCGCCTCACCCAGTTCGGCGCCACCTGACGCGAGGGACACCTGCTGGTAGTCGGACGGCGGGATGTCGAGGGCGATCGCCGGGGAGGCGTCGAGCGCGAGCGCTCCGGAAGTGACGAGTGCCATCGTGGTCAGCAAGGTGAGCCACGGACGTCGGGACATGGGTGTTCCCTCCTGCGACAGGAAGACCAGTCAGGGCAAGGCGCCCGGGATTCCGCCTCGGGCCGCGGTGGAGACGGGGCCCGTCAGGCGCGGGTCCACTTCTGGTTGGCGCCGCCGTGGCAGGTCCAGATCTGCGTCCTGGTGCCGTTGGCGGTGCCGGCGCCGCTGACGTCCAGGCACTTGTTCGCGCCGACCGCGGTGATCGTGCCGTCGGCGTTGAGGCGCCACTTCTGGTTGTTCTGGCCGTTGCAGTTCCAGATGATCACCGCGCTGCCGTCAGCCGTCCCCGCCCCGTTCACGTCCAGGCACTTGCCGCCGTACACCCGCAACTCACCGGCGCTGGTCACGGTCCACTGCTGGTTGGGCTGCCCGTTGCAGTCCCAGATCAGCACCTGCGCGCCGTTCGCCTGGGAAGCGCCGTTGACGTCCAGGCACCGGTTCGACGCGACTCCCCTGAACGCGCCCGTGTCCCCCGAGGGCTGCCCACCGGGCCCGGCGGACGCGATCACGGCCTGGGCGCCGGCCGGCCAGGCGCCGTTGGTCACGGTGACGTTGTTGTTCACCACGTTGCCGCGGTCGCCGTTGGTGATGTTGGTGCTGCCGTTGGTCGACCAGTTGCCGGTGACGGTGAAGTCGCCCATGTTCTCGCCGTACCAGTAGTTGGCGGTGGCCCAGGTGCCGGTGTTCGCCAGCACGTTGTTCCTGACGGTGTAGTACCGCGAGCCCTCGTCGAAGTAGATGCCGAACCAGCCGTTGGTGCGCAGGCAGTGGTTGTCGCTGATCACCGCGCCCGGGTTCCACGACAGCGTGTAGATGCAGCCGCCGTCGGTCATCTGCTGCATGACGTCGTGCACGTAGTTGCCGACGAGCCGGTTGCCGGAGGCGGTGGTGGGGGTGGTGTAGCGCGGCTGGAAGTCGTACAGGCCGCGGTCGGCGTAGTGGGTGCTGCCGCCCGGCTCGTTGGCGCCCCAGCCGTACCCGATCGACATGCCGGTGTACGGCATGTTGTAGACCTCGTTGTGGGACACGTCGGTGCCGGTGACGTAGGTGGACAGGACCGAGACGACGCCCCGGTGGTCCAGGCCGAGGTCGTGGATGCGGTTGTGGCTGACGGTGATGTCCCGGTTGACCATCCGCTGGTCACTCGGGTGGTGCGCGTCCGCGCGCACGCCGCCGACCACGATGCCGCCGGCCGAGCTGCGGGCGATCTCCGACCGGGTGACCGTGATGCCGGCGGCGCCCAGGCCGACACCGCTGGCGTGCGCGTTGGCGTCGTTGCCTATGCCGATGGCCGTCTGTCCCAGGTTGACGAAGCGCGAGTCGGTGAAGGTGACGGTGTTGGCGGCGGAGACCTGCACGGCGGCCGGCATCTGGTACCAGTTCGGCCGGGTCGCCTCGAACTGCCGGCAGCCCTGGTGGCAGGAGGTGAAGGCGGGCCAGCTCCAGTTGCCCGCTATGTAGGCGCCGGTCTGCTGGTCCGCGTAGCCCTGGTTGACGCCGGGGCCGAGCCAGCTCGTGCCGGTGAAGGTGATCCCGCTGAAGGTGATGTGGTGCGCCGGCGCGTCGTAGGTTCCCCCCACGTGCACCAGCGACTGGAGCACCGGCAGCTCCACGCTGACCTGGCTCATGTTCTGCCCGGGGAGCGGGATGTAGGACAGGGCGCCGGTCCCAGGGGCGAGGTACCACTCCCCCGGCGAGTCGAGGAACTCGTAGGCGTTGGTCAGGTGGAGCGGCCCCGCCCGGTGCGGGCTGGTGAAGGTGTCGTACCCGAAGTTGTTGTTGTTCCAGGCGGGCTGCCGCATCGTGATGAGGTTTCCGCTGATGCTCTGCACCGGCGCGTACCGGTCGGTGAAGGAGCCGACGCTCTCCATCTCCACCCGGCCCGGGTCGGCGAGGTTGTTCAGGTAGCTCAGCGCGCTGCTGGTGAACCTCATCCCGGTGCTGCTCGCGGTGAAGTCGGACCGGTTGACGGCGGTGCGCGCCCGGGTGGCGAGCGCGCCGTCGACGTACAACTGCCGGGTGTCGATCCCGGCCCCGACGTTGGCGCGCCAGATGTTCCTCGCCGAGTCGGCCACGGTCCATCCGGTGACCGCCCTGGCTCCGCTGATGACCGGGACGGCCCCCGCCGCGGCCTGCCATCTGACGACGTAGCCGTTGTCGCCGGAGTCGGCGGCGGTCAGGCGGAGCGGCGAGGACAGCCGATACACGCCGCCGGCCAGCTCCACGACGATGTCACCGGACATCCCGGCGTTCAGCGAACGTACCGCCGTCTGCGCCGCGGCCAGCGAGCACGGCTGGCTGGAGGTGCAGCCGGTGCCGGTGCCGGCGGGTGACGCGTACAGGGTCGTGGTGGCCGCGCGGGCCGGGGTGGCGGGGGCGACGAGGGCGAACGCCGCGGCCAGCACGGCGGTGACGACGCCGATCAGGACCGGTCTGAGCATCGTGACGGGTGGCGGTAAGTGCACAGTCGTTCCTTCGGGGGGTAGGCGTTTGGCCAGGTCACGCCCTGTTCGCCAGGCAGGTGACGCCGTTGCGGGGCCGAGCGGGCGTGGACCGCCGGTCTCGCTCCTAATTACCTTTGGAGTAGGGATACCCGTCAACCCCTTAAGCCTTCTTATTTCCCGATATGCGCACTGAGAGTGCGTCCATGGGGCGCCGCTCTACGCTTTCACCAGTGGTAACACCGGTGACCATGCTTGTCTGCGCCCGTGACTCTCGGATGAACCGTTCATATGTGTCGTACTTATTGGGCGGCGCCGGAGGCGTGGAGGGTCGGCTCTTCCGTCATACTCTTCAGGGAACGCCGAGGAGGAAGCACGGTGACTGAGGCCCCGCGCGAGAGCGGATACCGGCCGGGCTACGAGGTAGCCGCCGAGCAGGTGCTCGAACTGATCGTCAGGCTCGGCCTGCGTCCGGGTGACCGCATGCCGACCGAGAACGAGCTGGCCCGGCAACTGGGCACCAGCCGCACCGTGGTGCGCGAGGCGGTGAAGATCCTCTCCGCGCTCGGCCGCGTACGCGCCCAGAAGGGCCGCGGCCTGTACGTGGCCGACGACGAGGGGATGTTCGGCACCGGGCGCTGGGGGGCCTTCTTCCTCCCGACCGACCTCGACCACGTCTACATGCTGTTCGAGTTCCGCCGGACGCAGGAGATGGAGACCAGCCGGCTGGCCGCCCGGCGCGCCACCCCCGCCGAGCTGAGGGCCATCGAAGAAGCGGCCGGACTGTGCCGCCGCGGCTACGAGACCGGACGCGAGGAGCTGTTCAACGAGGGCGACGACGCCTTCCACACCGCTGTCGCCGCCGCCTCGCACAACATGTTCCTCCAGGTCGGCGTGCGGGAGGCCCGCAGGCTGCAGGCGCAGTCGAGCCTCATCGGCCTGCGCGGCTCGGTGGGCGGGCACGCCGCCAAGGCCGTGGAGGAGCACGACGCCATCTACCAGGCCATCCGCGCCGGCGACCCCGAAGCGGCCGCCCAGTCCGCGGCCCTGCACATCGACAACACGCTCGACGACTACCGCAAGGAGATCCAGCAGCGTCTCTTCTCGTCCCCCTGATCCGGGCGGGCCGCCCGGCTCCGGTTCATCCCGGAGACCGCGTCGCGGGTGCGGAGTTGTCGACCGCCAGCAGCCGCCGCCCGGCGTGCTCCGGCCGGATGTGGGGGCCCTCGGCCGCCCTGGTGTCCGGACGGCGGGCGAACGCGTTGATCGCCTGCTCATCGACCGTGATGCCCAGACCCGGCGAGTCGCCGAGGACGAACGCGCCGTCCTCGACGTACAGGTCGAGCGACAGCCCGAGCGGCGGGTGCAGATCCTGCAGCTCGCTGGCCAGGTGGTTCGGCACCGACGTCGCGGCGTGCAGCAGCGCGACGGGTGTGGCGCCGATCGGGCTGACCGGCAGGTCGTGGGCGTGCGCCAGCGCGGACACCCGGAGAAAGTGGGACACCCCCCAGACGACGGCCGTCTGGACGATGTCCACGGCGCCCGCGGCCAGCAGCGGGCGGAACTGCTCAAGGCCGGTGAGGTTCTCCCCCGTGGCGACGGAGGCGCGGATCCCGCGGCCGACCGCGGCCAGGCCGTCGGCGTCCCACCGCCGCACCGGCTCCTCGATCCACGTGAGATCCAGCGTGCGTTCGAGCTCGCAGACGTGCCGGACCGCCTGCTTGCGGTTCCATGCCTCGTTCACGTCGAGCATCAGGCCCGGCCGCGCTCCGCGCCCCGCCTCGGTCAGGACCTCCCGTACGAGCGTGAGGCGGTGCCGGTCGCGTTCGATGTCGAGGCCACCCTTGATCTTGGCCGCGCGCAGACCGTGCCCTGCGTAGACCTGGTAGACGGAGACGAGTTCGTCGTCGGACAGGCCGATGTCGAGGCCGGAGGCGTAGGCGGGCACCCCCCGGTCGCGCCCGCCGAGCAGGCGCCAGAGCGGCTCACCGGCCGCCCGCGCCTTGATGTCCCACAGGGCGGTGTCGAGTGCGCCGATCGTGCCGAACACGGCCCCGGCGTGGCCCGCCTTGAAGGTCCGCCGCAGCATGCGATCGTAGAGCGCCGTCACGCCGCGCGGATCCTCACCCTCGATCGCGGCGAAGACCGTCTCGATCTCCACATGCGGCCCGAGGCCGACGCCGGTGATCCCCTCGTCGGTGTCCACCATGACGAGCGGCACCGGGACGACTCCGTCGGCGAAGACACCGTTGACGTCACCGACGGGACGACCCCATTCCTGGACCGTCGTCATGGTGCGATAGCCAGTGATCCGCATGTCAGCCTTTCGTGGAGCCGGCGGTGATCCCGTCGGTGATCTGGCGCTGGAGGAACAGGTAGATCATCAGCACGGGCACCGCGGCGATCAGGACACCCGAGGCGAAGACGGGGATGTCGCCGGAATACTGCCCGCGCAGGGCGTTGACCCCGATCATGAGGGTGCGGTTCTCCGGCGACGGCATCATGAGCAGGGCGATGAGCACGTCGTTCCAGCAGAACAGGGCGTCGAGAATGCCGACCGACAGCAGCGCCGGAGCGCCCAGCGGGAGCATGATCCGAAGGTACACGCCGTACACCGTGTTGCCGTCGATCCTGGCCGCGTCGACGATCTCCGCCGGAATGGTCCTGTAGTGACTCGTCATCAGGAAGACGGTGAACGGGAGGAACTGGGCGACGTAGGCCAGGATCAGCCCCGGATAGGTGTCGACGAGCCCGCTGTCGGCCATGACCCTGGTGAGCGGGACCATGATCACCTGGAACGGGACGAACAGTCCCGCGAGACAACCCAGGAAGATCATCGAGGAACCGCGGAACCGGAGCCGAGCCAGCGCGAAGCCCGCCATCGACCCCAACAGCAGCAGCAGGGCCACGGCGCACGCCACGACGATGAACGAGTTGACGAAGTACCCCGCCATTCCGGCGCCGGCCCACGCCTCGGCGAGGTTGTCCCACCGCGGGGAACCCGCCGGGGAGAACCGGTCGAGGACGTACTCCCGGCGGGTCTTCATCGCGACGTTGGCGGTGAACACGAGAGGATAGATCGTCGCCAGCGCGAGAGCGGCCATCGGAACGGCGGCCACCCACCTGGCCGGACGCGTCCTGGGCATCAGTCCTGCCTCCCGGCGCGACGGAGCAGGGTGATCTGCAGGAGCCCCACCACGAGCATGACGACGAAGAGAACCGTCGAGGCGGCCGAGGCGAGCGCCGGCCGGTTCATCTGTCCCTGCTGGTGCCAGATGTAATACTCCGGCAGGTAGGTGGACCCCTCCGGGCCCCCGCTGGTCATGACGAAGAGCAGGCCGAACATGGACGTCAGCATTCCGATCATCGTCGTCACGAAGACGAACTGAATGGTGCGGGTCAGGCTCGGGATGATCACGTGCCAGATGGTCCGGCGGAGTGACGCGCCGTCCACGCGGGCGGCGTCCAGCAGCGAGGCGTCCAGGGTGCTGAATCCCGCGAGGAACACCACCAGGGCCATCCCGAACGTCGCCCAGATGTGCACGCCGACCACCGTGAACATGGCGATGCCCGGATCGCCCAGCCAGTCGACGGGGCCGGCGCCGATCGCCGCGAGGGCGGAGTTCAACGGGCCCTCGTACCCGAGCATCAGGTTGAAGATCGCGCCGACGATCACCGGTGAGAGCACGGCCGGGAAGAAGTAGACGCTGCGGTAGACCCGGTGGCCCGGCACGCGCAGATAGATGAAGGTCGCGAGCAGACCCGGAATCGCCACCGCCAGGGGAAGCAGCAGCACCAGCAGCCCGACGTTGCGCAGCGAGAGGTGGAACAGCGGGTCGCCGGCCAGCTCCAGGTAGTTGCCCGCCCCGACGAAGGTTCCGTTGAACTCGCCATCGCCCGTGAAGGAGAAGTTGACCCCCAGGGCCAGCGGCCACAGCCGCAGCGCCACGATGATCAGTACGGCCGGGGCCACCAGGACGTAGGGCGCGAGGCGCTCGGCGCGCACCGTGCCGGCTGCCGTACGGGCTCGTCGCTTCACGGCCGCTCCACCGGCCGGCCGGGCCGGCGGCGACGGGCCTCCGATCGGCACGCGGTCAGCCCGTCCGGTCGGAGGCGGCCAGCTGCTCCACGGCCTCGTCCACGGTGGCCGACCCGCTCAGGAGCTGCTGGGACAGCCTTCCCATCAGATCCAGGGTCTTGGACGACAGCGCAACGTGCAGGGCGGGCCTGCCGGTCCTGATCTCAGAGACGATCGCGGTGGCGGCCGGGCCGGCCTGCGAGACGTCGATCGTGGTGTCGGACGTGATCGCGCCGGCCTCGGCGTAGAACGCCGTCAAGGCGTCGGTCGAGGTCAGGGCTCGCACCAGATCGGCGGCCAGTGCGGGGTCCTTCGTCCCCTTCGCGACCGCGTAGCCGATGCCGCCGTCATACGGAAGGCTCGGGGTGGCTCCGTCGGTGACGACCGGGGCCCGCATGACGCCGATCTTCTCGGGCGGCAGGAACTCTCCGAAGTCCTTCCAGTGCCCGATATCCGACATCAGTCCGATGATGTGAGCGGCCTTTCCGGTCTCGAAGACTGTGAAGATGTCGGTGAACATCGCGGTGGAGTTGGCGCCGCGGTTGTTCAGCCCTTTGTCGCCGGCGTCCTTCCACAGCTCGAAGATCCGCCGTACGTGGGGAGAGGTCCAGTCGCGCTTTCCGGCGATCCAGTCGTCGTACTCCCGGGGCGTGAGGATCCCGGATCCGAGGCCCGACAGGAAGAACTGGATGCCGAAGCCTTCCTTGTTCCCGAGCGCGAAGCAGGCGGCCCCGGTCGTCTTCTTGATGGCGGCGCAGCCGCTGACGAACTCGTTCCAGGTCTTGGGCGGGTCAGCCGGGTCGAGGCCGGCCGCTTCGTAGAGCGTCTTGTTGTAGTAGATCGGGTGCCCCTGCAGGGTCACCGGTGCGGCGTAGACCTTGCCGTCCTCGCTGAACGCTTCCCAGCCCGCCAGCCGGCTCCTGTCCTCGGCCACGTACCGGTCCAGCGGAAGGAGCGTGCCGGCTCGGTCACGGATCTGCCCACCCCCGTTGAAGAGCATGACGTCGGGCGCCTTGTTCGACTGGCTCGCCGTGCCGAGCAGGGTGTAGTACTGGTCGTACGGCTGGGCGACGAACTCGACGGCGACCCCCGGATGCCGCTTGGCGAAGTCCGCCTTCGCCTTCTCGACGTAGGCCGCGGCGGCCGGTTCACCGGACTTCCAGTCCCAGACCACGAGCTTCCGCTGCGAGTCCCCGGACGGGGTGCCCGTCCGGGTCGCGCTTCCACAGCCGGCCACGGCCAGTGCCGCGACCATCAGGGCCGACCATAACGCTCGGTGCTTCATCGCTGCCCGCTTTCCGGGAGCGGCCGCCGGATCAGGCCGTCTGCGGTCAAACGTAATTCGTATGACGTCTCACGGCAAGGGATCGTGCGTATACTGACCGCGGTGACGCTGTCACCTGCCAGGCCACCGGAGGCGACATGACGGCATCGCGGGAAACGGCCGGCAGTGACCCGGCGCCACCGGCCTGGGTACGCCGCCCGGCGAGTCTCGCCAGAGCGGTTACCGCCGAGCTGGTGGAGCGCATCGTGCGCGGTGTGCACCCGCCGGGGACACCGTTGCCCCCCGAGCCCGCGCTGTGCGAGACCTTCTCCGTGAGCCGCACCGTCGTGCGGGAGGCGGTGAAGATCCTGCAGGAGAAAGGGCTGGTGCAGGTCCGCCAGGGCTCCGGCACCATGGTCACTCCCCCGGCGACCTGGGACATGCTCGACGAGCTCGTCCTCACCGCGACCATCGCCGAGGACGAGAGCCTGGCGATCCTCGACGACCTCGTCGTCACCCGGCGCGTGCTGGAGTCCGACATGGCCAACGTCGCCGCCCGCCTGGCCGGGCCGGACACCGTAGATCAGCTACGAGCGCTGGTGGATCACATGGACGAGCTCGTGGACGACCCGGTCACGTACGCCGAGAGCGACCGCGCCTTCCACGACACCATCATGCGGGCCTCGGGCAACCGCATCGCTCGTGGCGTCGTACGGTCACTCGAAGGCCAGGTCGTCAACACCGCCCGCTACCTGGGCAGGACCGAGCGGGCCCTGTGCGTGGCGTCGAACCTCGGCCACCGCCGCATCTACGAACGCATCGCCGCGCACGATCCCGAAGGCGCCGCCGAGGCGATGTTCCGCCACATCACCGACGCCTGGATCGTCCGCCGCAGCGGGACGGCCGATCCCGTACGGCTGCAGCGCTAGCACGGACACCCCGCTCGGGCACCCGGACGATCTGAAAGTTTCATCGCGGCAGATCAGCGGTGGCCGCGGCGGCTTGTCCTGGTCAGGCGGAGGAGCGGCGGGATCTCCCCGGGCGAGGGCCCGCGACGTCGGGCGGGCCGGGCCTTGACAGGTCTTGTCACGGTCATATTTGCTCCGCTGCACCATCGCCATCAGCCGCCCGAAAGAAAGGGGGACCGATTACGGCGCTATTGCGTTAGCGCTAACACCTGAAATTACCGACCAGCTGACCGATGCGCGCCGGTCGGCGGGTTTCGATCGGCGGAACGTGGCGGCGTCGACCCTGATATCACCGGCGCCCGCAAGGCGAGGCACATACTTCCCATTCACGTGTGGCACCACCACAACGGCAAAGGAAATCGCGTGATGTCGAGGTTCAGGCTCCTCCTCACCGCCATCGCGTCGGCGGCACTGCTCGTCGTTCCGACCACGGGGCAGACGGCGCTGGGCGACAGCGCGACCCCGTCGCGCGCGCAACAGAGCGCCCTCGCGCCCACCGCGGGATGCGGCAAGACCCCGACCCTCAGAAGCGGCGCCCAATCGATTACCACGAGCGGCAGAAATCGAAGCTTCGTCCTGAGAATTCCAGACGGCTACAACAACACCACCCCCTACCGGTTGATTTTCGGATTCCACTGGAACGGCGGCACCGCCAACGACGTCGACTCGGGCGGAACCAGTGGTTATCCGTGGTCCTATTACGGGCTCAGGGCGCTGTCGAACGGCACCGCGATCTTCGTCGCGCCTCAGGGACTCAACAACGGCTGGGCCAACTCGGGCGGTGAGGACGTCACCTTCGTCGACGACATGATCCGGAGGATCGAGGCGGACCTCTGCGTGGACACCGCACAGCGCTTCGCCCTGGGCTTCAGCTACGGCGGCGGCATGAGCTACGCGCTCGCGTGCGCCCGGGCGACGGTCTTCCGCGCGGTGGCGGTCTACGCCGGCGCGCAGCTCAGCGGCTGCAGCGGCGGCACGGAGCCCGTCGCGTACATCGGGCTGCACGGCCTCAGGGATTCGGTGCTCAACATCTCCGCGGGCCGGTCGCTACGTGACAGGTTCGTCGGGAACAACGGCTGCACACCCCAGAACCCGCAGGAGCCCGCGCAGGGCAGCCTGACGCACATCGTCACCTACTACTCGGGATGCCGGACCGGGTATCCGGTGGCGTGGGCCGCGTTCGACGCGGGCCACACCCCCGGTCCCGTGGACGGGAGGCCTGGCGACTTCGAACCCGGCGAGAACTCCTGGACCAGGCCCGTGGTCTGGAACTTCTTCACGCAACTGGGAGGCGGCGACCCGAATCCGCCCGACACGAGCGCGCTGCGGGGTGTCGGGTCGAACCGCTGCCTGGACGTCAACGGCGCTTCCCAGGCGAACGGCGCGCAGGCGCTGATCTGGGACTGCAACGGCCAGCCCAATCAGCAGTGGACCGTGACCAGCGCCGGTGAGCTGCGGGTCTACGGCGGCAAGTGCCTGGACGTGAACGGGGCCGCGACGGCCGACGGCAGCGCGGTGATCATCTGGGACTGCAACGGCCAGAACAACCAGAAGTGGCGCCTCAACGCCGACGGCAGCATCACCGCGGTCGGCGCGAACAAGTGCCTGGACGTCAGCGGCGCCGGCACCGCCAACGGCACCAGGACGCAGATCTGGACCTGCCACGGCGGCGCCAACCAGAAGTGGACCCGCGCCTGACGGTCCGCGAAGGCGCCATCGCCGGGGCGAGTCACCGCCCCCCGCTCACCTCCACCGACCGCATCATCGACGCCCGCACCCACCACATCTCCGCCAGCGGGTACGTCCTGCAGAGCTCTGCCTGGGCCACACCCAGGAGCGTGTCGGCTCCTGGGTGTGGCCCAGGAGCGGACACCTTCGTCCCGCTCCTGTTCGGCAAGTCCGGGCGAGTGGAGGCTGCGTTCCGGACGGTGCCCCGGCTGGGTCAGGACGCATGGGCCGGAGCCGACGCGGAGTCCGGTGCCGGCTGTGATCCGCACCGTGTCCTGCTCACCAGGTGACCGGGAGTTCGTGGACGCCGTAGACGACGGCGTCGCTCTTGAACGGCAGGTGCTCGGCCGGTGTGGCGAGCCGCAGGGTGGGGACGCGGCGGAACAGCGTGTCGAAGACGATCTGCAGTTCCATCCGGGCCAGGTTCTGGCCGAGGCACTGGTGCGGGCCGAAGCCGAAGGCGAGGTGGTGGCGGGCCCCGCGTTCGACGTCCAGTTCGGCCGGGTCCTTGAACGCCGCCGGGTCCCAGTTGGCCGACAGGGCCGAGACGATGACGCCCTCGCCGGCCTTGATACGCGCCCCGCCGATCTCCACGTCTTCGGTGGCCACCCGGGAGGTGACTCCGTCGGCGATGGTGAAGTAGCGCAGCAGTTCCTCCACGGCCATGGGCGTCTTGTCCGGATTGGCGGTGATCAGGGCGAGTTGCTGCGGGTGGGTGAGCAGTGCGACCACGCCGAGCGAGATCATGTTCGCTGTGGTCTCGTGTCCGGCGGTCAGCAGCAGGAAGGCCAGGCTCACCAGGCCCGCGTGGTCGAGGGCGCCTTGCCGGCGTTGCCGGGCGATCTGCCGGCTGAACAGGTCGTCGCCGGGTTCGGACTCCTTGCGGGTGACCAGGTCGTCGATGTAGGCGCGCAGTTCGGCGAAGGCTCGCTGCCGGTCCTCCAGGGAGGTCCGGCTCACCATCATGGTGGTGCGGCTTTGGAAGAAGTCGTGGTCGCTGTAGGGGACGCCGAGCAGTTCGCAGATCACCAGGGAGGGCACCGGCAGGGACAGCGCCTGTACCAGGTCGACCGGCTGCTGGTCGGTGGCGAGCAGGTCGTCGATGAAGCGGTCGACGATGTCCTGGATCCGTGGGCGCAGCATGGCCAGCCGCCTGACGGTGAATTCGCCGATCACCGGGCGGCGGGCAGCGGCGTGTTCCGCGCCGTCCATGCCGAGCATCAACGGCGGCTGGCTGCGGAGTTGCCGCAAGGTCGCCGCATCGAGGGTGAAGAGCGGGAAGCCGTCCTTGCGCTTGTCGCAGGAGAAGCGGGGGTCGGCGAGGACGGCACGGCCTTCCTCGTGCCCGGACACCCACCACGCCTCGCCGCCGCTGGTCAGGCGGACCCTGCTGATCGGTGCCCGCTCGCGCAGCCGTTCGTAGGCGGCGGGCGGGGCGAAGGGGCAGCCACGCTCGACAGGCACTTCCAGGTCGGCGCGTTCGCCGGCGACGCTGTTCGTCATGAAGAACCTCCTGGTAAAAAGTCCGGGATGAAGCCGGAGGCGGTGTGGGCTGTTCCGCCGATGTTCATCGCAGGGTGAGTGGGGTCTCGGATGCGATGCGGGTCAGCTTGTCGGGGTTGCGGACGTAGTAGAGGCCGGTGATGCGGGCGTCCTCGACCCGGGCTGCTATGACGCCGTCGATCTCGCCGTCCACGCGCAGGAGGAGCGCCGGGTTGCCGTTGACCACGGTGGGCTCGCTGGTGAGCGTGACCTGGGCCTTGCCGAGGCCGCTGACGATCATGCGGGCCACCTTGCCCGCGCCGATGATCGGCTGCGGCGCGGCCTGCTTGACGCCGCCGCCGTCGCTCACCAGAACGACCTCAGGGGCGAGCACGTCGAGCAGGCCCTGCAGGTCCCTGGTCTCCAACGCGCGCCGGAACGACTCCAGAGCCGCCCGGGCCTGGCCCGGGGAGACCACCTCGCGAGGACGCCGGGCGTCGACGTGCCGGCGGGCCCGGTGCGCGATCTGGCGTACGGTCCCCGGCGTCTTGCCGACGGCGGCCGCGATCTCCTCGTAGCCGATGGCGAAGACCTCGCGCAGCACGAAGACGGCCCGCTCGGTCGGCGACAGCGTCTCCAGGACGAGCATCAGCGCCATCGACACACTCTCGGCCAGTTCGACGTCCTCGGCCACGTCCGGCGCGGTGAGCAGCGGCTCGGGCAACCAGGAGCCGACGTAGTCCTCCTTGAGACGCCTCATGGTGCGCAGCCGATCCAGCGAGCGCCGGGTGGCGATCCGTATCAGGTAGGCGCGCTGGTCGGACACCTGTCCCAGGTCGACCTTGACCCACCGAAGCCAGGTCTCCTGCAGGGCGTCTTCGGCGTCGGCCGCCGAGCCGAGCATCTCGTAGGCGACGGTGAACAGCAGGTTGCGATGGGCGAGGAACACCTCGGTGGCCGGGCCCATCTGACCGCCACCGGCCATCGGCTCGGCTGCGCCCGTCGTCGCGTCCCTGCGCTCCCGCATACCTGGCTCCTGCCCGCTCATTCGCGACTGCTGCTCTATGCATAAGGCGCCGGCGCCTGCCGATGTGTGACACCCGTGATGGGTGACACACCTCACGTCACCGCACTGTCACAAAGTCCGGGGCGCGAACGCCGCATGGTCGTCAGGGTGCCGACTCCCTGAGCGATCACCTTGGCCCCGCTGCGGGGTGACCGCGCAACCGCCATCTCACAAGGAACGGAAAGACATCATGAGCAAGGTCTGGTTCGTCACCGGTTCGTCTCGCGGCCTGGGCCGCAACTTCGTCGAGGCCGCCCTGTCGCGCGGCGACAAAGTGGCCGCGACCGCCCGTACCGCCGCAAGCCTTGACGAGCTGGTCGCCGGCTACGGCGACGCGGTGCTTCCGCTGGAGATGGACGTGACCGACAAGGCCGTCGTCCTCGACGGTGTGAAGCGGGCCGCCGAGCACTTCGGCCGTCTCGACGTCATCATCAACAACGCCGGGTACGCCCAGGTCGGCGCGGTCGAGGAGATCACCGAACAGCAGTTGCGCGACCAGATGGAGACCAACCTGTTCGGCGCAGTGTGGGTGATCCAGGCCGCACTGCCCTACCTGCGCGAGCAGGGCTCGGGACACATCATCCAGCTGTCCTCGGCCGCCGGGCTCATGGCCATGCCGCTCAGCGCCGCCTACAGCGCCTCCAAGTGGGCTCTGGAAGCCGTGAACGAATCCCTCGCCCAGGAGGTCGCCGACTTCGGTATCAAGGTGACCGTCATCGAGCCCGGCGGTTTCGCCACCAGGGGCGGCAAGAACCCCGATCCCCTCGACAACGGCCACCTGGCCGAGCCCGACCCGATCTACGACGGCCTTCGCCGGCGCATCGCCGCGTTCGCGGGAAAGCAGCCCGCCGGCGACCCGGCCGCCGCGGCCCAGGCCCTCCTCGAGATCGTCGACTCCGACGACCCGCCCCTGCGGGTGCTCTTCGGCCAGGGCTTCTACCCGATCCTCCAGCAGGTCTACGCCGACCGGCTCAAGACCTGGGCCGACTGGCAGGACCTTTCGGCGCGGGCTCACGGCAACCTCGATCAAGAAGATCGGTGACCCGGGGCCGAGCCAACTCATCGCAAGCAAGCGAACCGACAGGAGCACCACATGAAGCACCGCATCGTCGTCCTCGGCGCCGGCTACGCCGGGGCCTACGGGGCCGGGATCCTGGCCCGTCGGTTGTCCCCGGCGGACTTCGAGATCACCGTGGTCAACGCCGAGCCGGAATTCGTCCAGCGCATGCGGCTGCCCCAGTTGGCGGCCGGTCAGGAGATCGACACTCCGAACCTCGCCGACGTCTTCGCCGGCACGGGGATACGGCTGCGCCTGGCCCGTGTCACCGCCGTCGACCCCGAGCGCCGGGTCGTCGCCCTGGCCGACGCCGGCGGCGAACTCGGCTACGACACGCTTGTCTACGCGCTCGGCAGCCACGGTGACGTCGAAGGCGCGCCGGGCGTGGCCGAGCACGCCTTCGACGTCGCCGCCCGGCCCTCGGCGCTGCGCCTGCGCGAACGCCTGGACAGCCTGGTCACGCGGGGCGGAGGCGGGAACGTGGTGGTCGTCGGCGACGGGCTGACCGGCATCGAGACCGCCACCGAGCTCGCCGAATCCCGGCCCGGCCTGTCGGTGACGCTCATCGCCCGCGGACAGCTGGGCGCCCGGCTTTCGGCCGGAGCCCGCGGCCACCTGCGGCAGGCCTGCGACCGGCTGGGCATCACCGTCCTGGAGCACACCAGCGTCGAAGCCGTCGAAGCGGAGCGGGTGCTGTGTGCCGGCGGCACCGCCCTGACCTCCGACGCGACCGTGTGGACGGCCGGGTTCGCGGTCAGCCCCGTCGCCGCCGCCGCCGGGCTGAAGGTCACCGGGACCGGTCAGATCGTCGTCGACCGCACCATGCGGTCGATCTCGCACCCCGACGTCTACGCCATCGGCGACAGCGCCCGCGCCGTCGGCGACAACGGCCGGCCGCTGCCGATGTCCTGCGCCTCGGCCGGCTACACCAGCCGGCAGGCCATCGAGGCGATCGTGGGACGCCTGACCGGCCGCAAGATCCCACACACCAAGCTGGTCTACACGTACAACCAGATCAGCCTCGGGCGGCGGGATGGGATCCGGCAGGCGGTCGACGACGAAGGGCGAGCGAGGGCGAAGTACCAGGGCGGCCGGAAGTCCGCACAGATCAAGTCGGTCATTCTCAGGATGGCGCTGTGGGCCACCTCGCACCCGACCTTCGGCATGCCCAGGCGCAAGCACCGCCTGGCCGCCGCACCGGACGCGACAGCCGCGAAGGCGGCCGTGTAGCCGCCTCATAGGGTGTGGTCCACGTGGACAACCCCGCCGCTGATCGACCCCAGCCGGTTCGAGGCCGGAGAAGCCGGCCGGCCGCAGGAGTTGTCGCCGTCCGGCTCTGACGGCCTGGGGTGACGCTCGCTTCGACGGCGACGATCGGGGCGTCGTGCACGCAGGCGACCTGAGTTGCGGCGCCGGCCCGGCGGCCAACATCCTGTTCGTGCTCCAGACCTGACGAAGTAGGATCTGGGCCCCTCGGCTGTTCCCCCTGGAGGTGTCGTTGGCCGGTCACCAGATCCTCGCGGTCGATGACGACCCGGCGATCCTGCGGGCGCTGCGGCGCGGGCTGCGGCTGGAAGGGTTCGGCGTCGACACCGCCGGCTCCGGGCAGCGGGCGCTGGAGCTCGTCGCCGTCCGCAGGCCGGACGCGGTCGTGCTCGACGTGTCCATGCCCGGCCTGTCCGGCATCGATGTGTGCGCCCGCCTGCGGTCCGGCGGGGCCGACGTGCCGGTGCTCATGCTGTCCGCCATGGACGACGTGGCCGACCGGGTCGCCGGGCTCGCCGCGGGCGCCGACGACTACGTGGTCAAGCCGTTCGACCTCGGCGAGCTGGTGCTGCGGCTGCGCGCGCTGCTGCGCCGGGCCGGCCGCGTCCCCGGCGCCGCGGTACGGGTCGGGCCGCTGGTCGTCGAGCCGGCCGCGCGCAGGGTGACGATGCACGGCCGCGAGGTCGAGGTGACCCGGCGCGAGTTCGACCTGCTGGAGGTGCTGGCGCTCAACGCCGGCCTGGTGCTATCTCGCGAGGTGCTGCTGGAGCGGGTCTGGGGCTACGACTTCGACGTCACCGAGAACGCCGTCGACACCTTCGTCGGCTACCTCCGGCGCAAGCTGGGTGAGCCCCGCATGGTGCACACCGTCCGCGGTGTCGGCTTCGTCCTGCGGGCGCCGGCGGCGTGAAGCTGTCCACCCGCTTCGCGCTCTGCCTGGCCGTGCTCGTCCCGCTCATGGTGTCGCTGGCCGGGCTGCTGGTGCTGGCCCTGGTCTCCGCCGATCTGCGTGCCGAGCGCGACGAACGGCTGCTGGCGCGGCTGAACGCGCTCCGGCCGATGGCCACCTCGTACGCCTGGCGGGCCCGCGTCGCGCCCGCCGTGCCGCCGGACTTCATGGAGCGGCGGCTGGCCGCCGCGGTCGGTACGGGCGCGTACGTGCACGTCCACGGCGCGGAACCGCTGACGATCGGCGACGTGCCCGCGCGTCCGCCCGCCGGCGACGGCCCCGCCGACCACGCCGAAAGGGCGGGCGAGTGGCGGTACGTGGCCACCGACCTGGGGCGGCGGGGCAGCCGGTTATGGCTGTTCGAGCCGCGGGAACGGCTCGACGCCCAGCTCTCGCTGCTGCGCCGGCGGGTGTGGACGGTCACGCTGGCCGGCGCCGCGGCGGGCGCGGCGGCCGGGCTGGCGCTCGGGCGGTACGCGGTACGACCGCTCGTCCGGCTCGGCCGGCAGGCCGCGGCCCTCGACACCCCGCCGGAGCCGTCCGCCCGCACGGGGGTCCGGCTGGACACCGGGTCCCGCGTCGGTGAGATCGACCACCTGGCCGGGGTGCTCAACGACCTGCTGGACCGGCGCGACGCGGCGGTGACCCGCACCGCCGAGGCGCTCGACACCGCCCGCGCCTTCGCCGCCACCGCCGCGCACGAGCTGCGCACCCCGCTCACCAGCATGGGCGCCAACCTCGCCCAGCTCGACCACCCCGGCCTCACCCCCGCCGACCGCGACGAACTCGTCGCCGACCTGACCGCCGAGCACGCCCGCGTCCAGCGGCTCATCACCGTGCTCCGCCAGCTCGCCGCCGGAGAGCTGCTCGACCCCGCGACCTCCGCCCCCGCCGACCTGAGCGGCATCGTGCGCGAAGCCGCGGCCTCGGCCCGCCGCCGCCACCCCGGCGCGACGATCACCGAGTCCGTGGCGGACGGCGTGACCGTGCGCGGCTGGGCCGAGGGGCTCCGGCTGATCGCCGGCAACCTGCTCGACAACGCCGCCAGGCACGGCGAGCCCCCGATCACCGTGGAACTCGCCCTCGACGGGGCGACCGCGGTCCTCACCGTCGCCGACGGCGGCCCCGGCGTCACCGCCGGGGAGCGTGAAGCCGTGTTCGCCCGGTTCCGCCGCCGTCCGGGCAGTCCCGGCTCCGGCCTCGGCCTGACGCTCGTCCGTCAGCAGGCCGAGCTGCACGGCGGCGCCGCCACCGTGACCGGCTCCCGCTTCGAGATCCGGCTGCCCACGGCAGGCGGGACCGGCCGCGCCCGCTCGTGGCTGGAGTGACTGCCAGAGATTTGCCAAGGACGCCCGCCATCATCGCCCCTGTCCCATCACCCACTCCAGGAGGCGACGTGCGCAGCATCCTCATCGCGCTCACCCTGGCCGCGCCCGCGGCCCCGTCCGCCGACGTCATCCGGCCTTCGGCCGACCCGGTCAAGCTGGTCGACGCCAACCGGCCGCTCTCGGCCACGTACACCTACCAGGGCGAGCGGCGCACCCTCGACGACTTCCTCACCCGTACGAAGACCAACGGATTCCTCGTCCTGCGCGGTCAGAAGATCGTCCACGAGCGGTACACCGACGCGAACCGGAACACCCGCTTCCAGTCGTGGTCGATGGCCAAGTCCTTCACCTCGGCGGCACTCGGCATCGCGCTGCGGGAGGGGCACATCCGGTCGCTCGACGAGCCCGTCACCAAGTACCTGCCCGAACTGCGCAAGTCCGGCTACAACAACGTGTCCATCCGGCACCTGCTGTGGATGTCGTCCGGCACCGACTGGGACGAGCGCGAGGACGTCCCCCGGATGCAGATCGCCGCGAACCAGGGCCAGTCGCTCACCCGGATGGCCGCCCGTCAGCAGCCCGACTGGACCCCAGGAAGCCAGTTCGAGTACAACAGCATGAACTCGTACGTCCTGGCCCGCGTGATCACCGAGGCGACCGGCACCCCCTACCACCGCTACGTCGAGAAGAAGATCTGGCAGCCCGCGGGCATGGCGGGCGCGGCCCAGATCTCCAGTGACGGCAAGGGCGAGAGCCTCGGCTACTGCTGCTTCCAGGCCACCGACCGCGACTACGCCCGCTTCGGCCTCCTCTACCTGCGCCAGGGCAAGGCTCACGGCAAGCAGGTGGTCCCGGCGTCGTGGGTGAAGTCGTCCACCAGCCCGTCCGAGGTCAACCCGAAGTACGGGCTGCACTGGTGGCTGGGCGGCGAGCGTGACTTCATGGCGGCGGGGTTCGGCGGACAGTACATCTACGTCTCGCCGGAGCACGACGTGGTGATCGTCAAGTCGACCACGTCGACCGGCGCGCACGACCAGGAGGAGGTGCTGGCCGCCTTCCGCGCCGTCGCCGCCAAGGTCTCCTGAGCGCGCCGTACGACACCCGGGTCACCTCGCACGGTCACCGTCGGGCGACGGCCTGCGGCGAGCCGGCGTCACGGGCTGCTCAGGCTCGTCCCGGTACCGCCACCCCGACCAGCGGGTGACCCGGACGATGATCACCGGCCCGGCGGGGCGGCGCTCGCGGTACTGCTCGTACTCACGCACGAGCGCGTCCAGCACGGCGGCCCGGTCCCGGCCGTCCACCGCCACCACCGCACTCCCGTCAGCCCGCACCCACCACAGCCGGGTCCAGTCGTCCTCGTAACGGCCGGCCGGCAGCGCGACCTCCGGGGTTGTCGCCGATGTCGCGCGGGCGCCGCAGATCACTGGTCCGTTCCGCCGCGCCGTCTCCGCGTCCATGCCCTCCGCATGCCCCTGCGCCGACCAGGAGACCGTCACCGTCACGTGTCGGGTATGAACGGGCCTTAGTACTGAGGCGTAGGGGTCACCTGGCGACGGCCACCGCGAGATCGTCCGGAGTCGGTGAAGACAACCGAAGATCGTGCAGTGGCCGCGGACCGCCGGTCGGTTCGGCCGCATCGAACCACGTCGCGCCGCGCATGCGTACGTGCGCGGGCTGCCGGCCGACACCGACCGCGAGAACTGCTGGAACCTGGCCGAACACGCCGGGCTGCTCGGTCCGCGGTCGCGCGGCCGGGGACCGAGACGATGTCGGGCTCGTCGTCCTGGCCGACGCCGGCGGTGCAGGTGCAGGGCGAATTTACGGCTCGACCCGCCCAGGCTCGTGCACGCCCGGGCCCGTCGCAGCGGGGCCCGCGGCGCTGACCGCTAGCCCGTGCCGGCGAGCCAGGCGGTCTCGCCCTGGTGGAACGCGTCGAGCTCGGCCGGCCGGTCGTCGCCGAGCAGGTCTTGGCTCACCGTCACGCCGCGGGTCGACTGAATCCAGGTGAGGAACCGGTAGGACGGCCGAAGCCCGGCAAGCTGGGCCCCGTCCACCGGAAGCGCCTCACCCGCGTGGACGGGGCGCAGCTCGTCGCGCTCCATCAGGACCTCGAAGGTCATCAGCCTCCACCGTCCTTCGTCCCGAACCGCACGTGAGAAGAAGCGGCAGTAGGCGTGGAAATCGACCTCCACTCCCTTCACCGTGGTCCGGTTGAAGATCTTCGCCGGGCTCTCGACGGTCGCCCGGTCGCCCTCGACCCGCGCGTAGGCGGGGAAGACCCAGTGCTTGCTGTTCCCGGTCCGCGCCATCCACGTCTTCGTCGCCTCGACGTAGGCCTCGCCGCCGCGTCCCTCGTACCACGTGGTCCGGACGTAGGCGTCGTCGTGGAAGCAGTCACGCATCATGTCGAAGAGTCGCTGGTCGCGGGCGAAGCGTTCCCGCCTCACCAGGTCGAAGAGCTCCTCGCGGTCCAGGAGGGCTGCCAGCCGCCGGCTGTGGTCAGGGTTCACCATGTCGTCCTCTCGTTCACCGCGGATAGCCGAGCACGGCCTTCACCTCGAGGTACTCCTCGAAGCCGAACCGCCCGAACTCCCGTCCGTTCCCGGACTGCTTGTAGCCGCCGAACGGCAGGCTGCGGTCGAACGGAGCGCCGTTGAGGTAGACGCGGCCCGCACGGATGCGGTTGGCGACCCTGCGGGCGCGGTCGGGGTCCTTCGACTGCACGAAGCCCGCCAGCCCGTACGGCGTGTCGTTCGCGATCTCGACGGCCTCGTCCTCGGTCTCGTAGAGCAGGATCGAGAGCACGGGGCCGAAGATCTCCTCGCGCGCGATCCGCATCTGCGGCGTGACGTCGCCGAACACGGTCGGGCGGACGTAGAACCCCTTGTCGAGCCCGTCGGGGCGTCCCGGGCCGCCGGCCACGAGCGTCGCGCCCTCGTCGATCCCCGACTGCACGAGCGCGGTGATCTTCTCCAGCTGCGCCTGGCTCACCACGGGCCCCATCGTGGTCGACGGATCGAACGGGTCCCCGAGACGGACCTCCTCGACCGCCCGTCGCGCAGCGGCGTACGCCTCGTCGCGCTGCGAGCGGTGCACGAGCATCCGCGTGGGCGACTGACAGTTCTGGCCGCCGTTGGTGTAGCACGAGTGCACCCCGGCGACGACCGCGGACTCCAGGTCCGCGTCGGGCAGGATGATGTTGGCCGACTTGCCGCCGAGCTCGAGCGCGACGCGCTTCACCGTGTCGGCCGCGAGCTTGGAGACCCTGATGCCGGCACCGGTCGAGCCGGTGAGCGAGACCATGTCGATGCCGGGGTGCGCCGCGATGGCCTCACCCACCGTGGGACCGTCACCGTTGACGAGGTTGAACACGCCGGGCGGCAGCCCGGCGTCGTGGATGACCTCGGCGAGCACCATGGCGCTGAGCGGCGCGATCTCGCTCGGCTTGAGCACCACGGTGCATCCCGTGGCGAGGGCCGGGGCCACCTTCGACGCGACCTGGTTCAGCGGCCAGTTCCACGGCGTGATGAGACCGCAGACGCCGATCGGCTCGCGCCGCACGATCCCGGCTCCCATCTTCTCCTCGAAGCGGTAGCCCGCGAGCACGCGGGCCGCCTCCTCGAAGTGGAACAGCGCCACCGTGGCCTGGCGTTCCGTCGAGAACGTGATCGGCGCCCCCATCTCACGCGTCATCGTCCGGGCGATCTCGGGCAGCCGAGCCCGGAAGCCGGAGATGATCCGCTCGAGGTACTCCAGCCGTTGCTCCACGCTGACGTGCGCGTACGCGGCGAAGGCCGCGCGCGCCGCCACCACCGCGCGGTCGACGTCCTCGGCCGTCCCGAGGCTGATCTCCGCGAACGTCTCCTCGGTCGCGGGGTCGAGGACGCCCAAGGTGCGCGGCGCGGCCGGATCGACCCACGCACCCCCGATGTAGAACTGGTGTCTGGTGGACATGTCGCTCTCCAACCTCCTCATGGTGTCGCCGCGGCGAGCGGGACGTCGAGTCGCGAGCGGAGCTCATGGAACGAGATCCCCCACGTCTCCCGGACGAGGACCTGGTCCCCTCCGGTGATCTCGAATATGGCGACGTCCGTATAAATCCGGTCCACGCACCGCAGCGCGGTGAGCGGATACGTGCATTCCCTGACGAGCTTCGGCTCGCCGGTCCTGGTGAACAGCGACATCAGCACGAAGACCTGCTTGGCGCCCACGGCGAGGTCCATCGCCCCGCCGACCGCCGGGATCGCGTCGGGCTCGCCGGTGTGCCAGTTGGCGAGATCCCCCGATGCCGAGACCTGGTAGGCGCCGAGGACGCACAGGTCGAGGTGGCCGCCTCGCATCATGGCGAACGAGTCGGCGTGGTGGAAGTACGAGGCGCCGGGCAGCTCGGTCACCGGGAACTTGCCGGCATTGATCAGGTCGGGATCGATCGCGTCGCCCGTCGCCGCCGGCCCCATGCCGAGCATGCCGTTCTCGGTGTGGAGGATGACCCCCGACTCCGGGGGGAGGTGATCGCCGACGGTCGTGGGCTGACCTATGCCGAGGTTGACGTACGCCCCGCGGGGAATGTCGCGCGCGAGCACCCGGGCCATCTCGTCCCGCCCGAGAGGGCTGCGGTCAGAGTGCTGAGCGATCATGACGACACCTGCACGATCCGGTCGACGTAGATGCCTGGGGTGACCACGGCCTCAGGATCCAGCACTCCCGGCTCGACGACGTGCCGCACCTGCACGACGGTGGTCGTCGCGGCCGTCGCCATGACGGGAGCGAAGTTGCGTGCCGTCTTGCGGTAGACGAGGTTCCCGAAGGCGTCCGCGGTGTGGGCGCTGATGAGCGCGACGTCGGCGGCGATGGGCAGTTCCAGGACGTACGTCCGGCCGTCGATCTCGCGGGTCTCCTTTCCCTCCGCGAGGAGGGTCCCGGCTCCGGTGCGGGTGTAGAACCCGCCGATCCCGGCTCCGGCGGCGCGCATGCGCTCGGCCAGGTTCCCCTGCGGCGCGACCTCGAGCTCGATCTTCCCGCTGCGGTACAGCTCGTCGAAGACCCAGGAGTCCGTCTGCCGGGGGAACGAGCACACGATCTTGCGCACCCGCCCGGCCGCGAGCAGCGCCGCGAGCCCGGTGTCCCCGTTGCCCGCGTTGTTCGACACGACGGTGAGGTCTCGCGCTCCCTGCCGGATCAACGCGTCGATCAGGTCGAACGGCATGCCGGTCGTGCCGAAGCCGCCGACCAGCACCGTCGAGCCGTCGGCGATGCCGCTGACCGCCTCGTCGGCAGAGGTGCAGAGCAGCGTCATGCGACGTTCTCCAGCACGACCGCCAAGCCCTGACCCACACCGATGCAGATGGCCGCCACGCCCCATCGTTTACCGGACTCCACGAGCCGCGCCGCGAGGGTCCCGAGAATGCGCCCGCCCGAGGCGCCCAGCGGGTGCCCGATGGCGATCGCCCCGCCCTTGGCGTTCACGACCTCGGCGTCCCGCAGCCCGAGCTTCAGCCAGGCGTCGACACAGGCGATCGACTGGACGGCGAACGCCTCGTTCAGCTCGACGGCGCCGATGTCGTCCCAGGTGATGCCCGCCCGCTCGAGCGCGTCTCCCGCGGCCTCGACCGGGGCGTAGCCGAACTGCTGCGGCTCCAGCGCCGCCCAGCCGCGACCGGCGATCCGCGCGACCGGGTCACGACCGATGGTCGCGGCCGCGCTCGCCGAGCCCAGCAGGACCGCGCTCGCGCCGTCGTTCAACGGTGAGCAGTTGCCGGCGGTGATCGTCCCGTCGGGCCGGAACGCCGGCTTCAGCTTCGCCAGCGCCTCGAGCGAGGTGCCGGGACGGATGCTCTCGTCCTGGGCCAGGTCGGCGCCGGGGACGGGCACCACGAGGTCGTCGTAGAAGCCCTTCGCCCACGCCTCCGCCGCGAGGCGGTGCGAGCGGGCGCCGAACTCGTCCTGCCGCTCACGCGAGATCGAGAACTTCTCCCGCAGCTGCTCGTTGCACTCGCCCAGCGAGGCCGTCCACTCGGCGGGCATCCGCTCGTTCACCAGACGCCAGCCCAGCGTCGTGGAGACGGCGGTGACGTCGCCTGCCGGGAACCGGCGCGACGGCTTCGGCAGGACCCACGGCGCCCGCGTCATCGACTCCACGCCTCCGGCGATCGCGATCTCCGCGTCGCCGGCCTCGATCATGCGTGCGGCCATCATGGCGGCGTCCAGCGACGAGCCGCAGAGCCGGTTCACCGTGGTGGCGGTCACCGAGACGGGCATGCCCGCCAGCAGCACGGCCATCCGGCCGACGTTGCGATTGTCCTCGCCGGCGCCGTTGGCGTTGCCCCAGAACACGTCGTCGACCAGGCCGGGATCCAGGCCCGGCGAGTGGTCGAGAAGTCCCTTCAACGCAGTCGCGGCCAGATCGTCGGCCCTCGTGTCGGCCAAGGCTCCGTTGAACCGGCCGAACGGGGTCCGGACCGACGCGTACACGAATGAGCTGCTCATCGGAGCGTCTCCACTTCCTGCCCCATCTCAGGAGGCGTCCTTCGCTTGCTTGCGGATGTCGTGTCGTGCCAGTGCGGGAGGACGTGCCGCCCGACGAGGTCGAGTGTGTGGCGGGCGACCTCCGGCGGCATGCCGAACGGGGCGACCCGCAGCTGGACGGACGTGACCCCCGCCCGGACGTACCGGGCGATCGTCGCGTCGATCTGGTCGGGCGTGCCCACCATGGGGAGCTCGATCTCGGCAGGGCCGTCCGCACCCATCCACAAGCCCCGCTCGGTGTAGTAGCCGGTCGCGGCCTTCAGGTGGCGCGCGGCGAGCTCGCGGGCAGTGGCGGCATCCTCGTGGACGACGCAGAACCTGGTGGTGGCGACCACTCCCTCCGTCCCGTCCGGCCGTCCGCCGCGACACGACCAGTAGGCGGCCGACTGCTTGGTCAACAGGTCGTCGCAGTAGTTCGTCGCGCCGTAGAATCCGTCGGCGAGCGTCGCGGCACGACGGGCCGAGGCAGCCACCTTGCCGCCCACCAGGATCCGCGGCCCGCCGCGCCGCACCGGAGGCGGGACCGCCACCGGCGCGTCGGCGGACCAGGCGTCGCGCAGCGACTTCAGCGTGGCGTCGAAGGCCGCGCCAGCCGGACCTGACGCGGGCAGCCCGGCCCGTTGGGCGACCTCCGGGCCGCCGAGCCCGAGGCCGAGGGTGAGCTTCCCGCCGCACAGCTGGTCGAGCAGCGCGGCCTCGTACGCCAGCTTCTCCGGACTGTACGCGCGCAGGAGCAGCACCGCCGACCCCAGCGCCAGGGACGTCCGCCCGGCCAGATGCCCCAGGACCATCAGGACGGACGGAAGGTGGAACGGCTGAGCCGCCGCGTGATAGCTCTCACCCACCCACGCGGAGTCGAAACCGTGCCGCTCCGCGCGGGCGAGCAGCGTGACCGCGCGATCCACCTGCGGGCGGACCGGCTCCTGGGAGCTCAGGTCGAGCGCGACCCCCAGCCGCATTCAGCCGGCGCTCTCTGCTTGCTTGACGACCTCGTCGTAGGAGAAGTCGTTGAACGCCTTGAACATCGCGTCGGTGTAGATCTCCTTCGCCGGGAACTTCTTGATGAGTCCGGCCGAGGCCATGAAGTCGAGCGAACGGGTGAACGCAGCCTCGTCGATCCGGCCCAGCGTCTTGTCGTCGAAGCCCTGTCCGTCCAGGCGTACCTCGAGGACCTTGACCCCGTCGGCCAGCGCCTTCTCCTCCGGTTCCGACCCGCGGGTCTCCGGATAGAGCTTCCACAGGTCGCGGATCGCGGCCTCGGGGTTGGCCTTGGCGAAGACGAACGCCTTCGCCACCGCGCGGCCGAACCGTTCGAGGACGTCCTTCTTGGCCTCGAGGTTCTTCCGGGTCGTCGCGAAGCCGCCGCCCCACGCGTCCGCCGTCTCCTTGACGGGAAGCGGCGTCAAGGTGACGCCGGCGTTCTTGACGATCTGGTACTGGATGTCCCAGAGCGCCAGCGCATCGACCTGGCCGCTCTTGATGGCGTTGATCTGCTGGGCGCCGGCGCCGATCGGCACCAGCGTGGCTCCGTTCTGGCCCAGCCCGTTGAGCTCCATCGCGGTACGGGCGAACGTCGCGCCGGAGCTCGCGACCGCGGAGACGCCGATCTTCTTGCCGTTCAGGTCGGCGATGCTCTTCACGTCCGAACCGTCCGGCAACTGCAGGCTGTAGATCCACTTCGCCCAGTAGGAGCTGAAGTAGGCCAGGTCCAGGTCCTTGTCGTGCCCGATGGCCACGGGCTCGACCGTCATGAGGCCGAGGTCGGCCCCGCCGCCGGCGACCTGCTGCGCTGCCTGGGTGGCCGACGGGAACAGGTTGGTCGTGACCTTCAGACCCTCCTGCTCGTAGAAGCCCTCGGCCTCCACGACGGCCATGACCGCGTAGCCGGCGTTCCAGCTCGGGGACGCCATCGCGAACGTCACCGGCGTCAGCCCGCCGGACTTGGCCGAGGCGTCGGATCCGCTGCCGGAACCGCACGCGCTCAGCGTCACGACCGCGCACAAGACCGCGACCGCACCACTGACGACTTTCACCGCTCGTCCGGTCTTCACGATGGAACCTGCCTCTTACTGGTTGGGGAGGGGGTAGGTGTCTTCGTTGAGCACTCGGCCCGGCGTCAGGGAGAAGTCCAGACGCGGCGGGCAGAAGATGTCGATCAGCTGGTTGGTCCCCGGACCGACGGCCTCGCTGGTGTGGATCATGGGCGGCGGGATCACGGCCACGGAAGGACTGCCGCACTTCAGGTGCCGGTCCTCGCGCCACTCGCTGCGCCGCCTGGACCACGGGGTCCGCAGGTGGTGGACGTACTCACCCTCCACGGCGAGCGAGCACTGCTCGAAGTCGTCGTGGTCGTGCGGCGAGAGGGTGTCCGGATCGCGCGGGCCGATCCTGGGCGCCAGGAAGTTGACCATGAAGGTGCTGCACCGCACGATCTGGCCCGGGCGGACGGCGTCCTGCGTCACCCGCAGGTCGGCCAGCCGGTAGGCCCTGATGCGGTAACCCCCGGGCGGGTCGGGCCACGGCTCGAACGGCTTGGTGTTCGGGTGCGGATCGGCGTACGAGTCCCGGTTGCGCGCCTTGTCCAGCAGGTCGGTGGACCGGGAGCTGAACAGCCGTACGACGGTGCAGTCGTCGACGCCGGCGATCGCGCTGCTGCCCGGCGGGACCATCACCACGGCCTTGCCCGAGACCGGCTCGGACTCCCGCGACGCACGGATGACGACGCCGCACTCCTCGTACGGGAGGATCGCGACGTACTCGTCCGGCTGGTCATCCCGCTCCAGCACGTCGCCGGCGACCAGCGTGGTGTAGGCGAGCACGAAGTTGTGTCCGCGGAAGTACCACGTCGACGATCCACCAGGGGTCGTCTCGTCGGGATCGCCCGTACCGAGGTCGGAGAACTCCACGTCGGGTGGGGTGGCCAAGGTGGTCATCGTCTGTCCTCATCTGTCGTGGGGGGTGGTCGTTCAGTCGTCCAGGCCGAGCAGGAAGGCCGGGTTGTCGCAGAAGATCTGCCGCAGCGACCTCTCGTCCAGGCCGAGGTCCAGCAGCGCCGTCGCGACGCGGATGTAGGAGTCCACCGGCAGCGGCCGGTCCTTCTGACCGAGGTCGGAGGCGATCACGGTGTGCTCCGGGCCGATCCTCTCGATCCAGTCCATGAGGATCTTCGGGTCCCACTTCTTGGTCCCCTCGGGGTCGTAGAAGCCGGTCTCGTGCTCGACGAACGCTCCGTAGCCGACGAGCTCACGGCACTTCGCCTCGTCCGCGCCGATGACGTAGTCGGGATGGTTGAGCAGCATCCGGGTGACACCCTTGTCCTTGGCCGCGGCGAACACCTGGGTGATCGACTCGGTCTCCATGTGCCCGCCGGTCACCATCGCGCCGGTCTCCTTGACCAGGTCGAGCACCTCGTGGACCTCGGGGATCAGCTCGCCGTTCTCCTGGTGGATGTCGACCCTGGACGACGGCACCTCGACGCTCGCCGTGGGGAAGCCGACGCCCTCCGGATGGCACTCGATGTGCCGGCCGGCCGAGAACGTCGGGAACCACACCGCTTTGCCCCCCATGCGCAGGCACATGGCCACCGCCTGGGGGTTGATGCCGCCGACCATGCTGTTCAGGGTGATGCCGCCGAAGACCGGGGTCTTGATCTTGGCCAGCCGGTCGCTCATCGAGAGCAGGTCCATGACCGTGTTGTGGTGGTGGGACTTCACCAGCACGCCCCGCATGCCGAGCCGCTCGCCGTCCTTGCCGGCCTCGGCATGGTCGATGCGTCGGGGGAACGGGTTCGGGCCGGAATGGCAGTGCAGGTCAACGCAGCCGTTCAGCAGCTTGATGATGGCGGGTGTGGCAGTCACGAAGTCTCCAGGCGTCGGCGGTGTTCGCATCACAGACTGAGAGTTCGCTATTCGGTCTGTCAATAGGGTGCGTTCGAGGAAGGCTTCCGCGAATTCGCAGGGAAATCTTGCAGCAAGACGTGGGACACGCTTACTCTCTGTCCGTACTGCGAACTACGGGCACTCTTTATGGACACTCAACGAGGCGGGGGCCGATGACGAAGCGCCAGGTCGACAAGCCAGTGACTGCTCGCGAGCAGGACATCCAGGCGGTGAGCCGGACCGCGCAGATCCTCGGACTGTTCGGTCCGGAGACTCCGGAGCTCTCCGTCGCGGAGGCCACCCGCCGGCTCGGTCTGAACCGGACCACGGTGCATCGCTACTTCAGCTCGATGATCGGCTCCGGCCTGCTCGAGCGTGTGGAGGACTCCGCACTCGTTCGTCCCGGACGGTCGATCCTGCAGCTCGGCAGCTTCATGCTGGGACAGCAGCGCATCATGCAGAAGGCGCCGGCCTACATGCGCGAGCTCGTGCTCGAGATCAAGGTCAGCACCGTGCTGTCGCTGTGGGGCACCTCCGGCCCGGTGGTCTCGCTGGTGGAGGAGGCCGAGCATCCCACCCTGGTGACAGTGCGCGTAGGCTCACAGCTCGCCCTGGACTCCTCGCAGGCCAAGGTCTTCCTGGCCTTCCTCCCCGACCAGTTCCACGCCGACCGGCTCACCGGCAGCCTCCCCGAGCCCCAGCGCACCGAGACTCGCCGTCGTATCGAGGCGATCCAGCAGGCCGGCATGAGCAGCCACGTCAACCACCGCGGCATCTGCGTCGTCGCGGCGCCGGTGTTCGCGGCGACCGGGATCTGCGCCACGATCGCGGCCGTCGGCACCGAGCGGATGCTGCCGGAGGCGCTGGACTCCCGAGAGGCCACGGCGTTGAAGGCCGCCTGCAAGCGACTGACCAAGGAGATGGGCGGCACGTGGCCCGAGGCGGCCGACTGATCGCTGCCCGCACGACGACCAAGGCGCGGGCAGCCTGCGCTCGAACCAGGTGAGGAATGACAGACATGCCGACCAGCACCGACACCGACTGCGTGATCCGCCTGGACTCGCTGTCCATGCTCTACCCGACGAAGTCCGGCGGGACCGTCCAGGCTCTCGACGACGTCTCCCTCAGCGTCCGAGCCGGTGAGTTCATCTCCATCGTCGGCCCCAGCGGCTGCGGCAAGAGCACGCTGCTGCGGATCATCATGGGCCTGTCCCGCCAGACCTCCGGACAGGTCACCTTCGGGCCGTCGGAGGACACCCACCGCAACCAGCTCGGGATGGTCTTCCAGCAGCCGCTGCTGCTGCCATGGCGCACCGTGCGGAAGAACCTGCTGACGTCGCCGGACCTTCACGGCGCCCGGGACGCCGCGACCCACGCGAAGGCCGACGAGCTGCTGGTGATGCTCGGCCTGGAGGAGTTCGGCGATCGGTACCCCAACGAGCTGTCCGGCGGGATGCAGCAGCGGGTCGGGATCGGCCGCGCCCTGATGCACGACCCGCGCATCCTGCTCATGGACGAGCCGTTCGGCGCCCTCGACGCGATGACCCGCGACCAGATGGGACTGGACCTGCTGAAGATCTGGGACCAGGACCGCAAGACCGTGCTGTTCGTGACGCACAGCATCCCCGAGGCGGTGCTCCTCGCCGACCGCGTCGTGGTCATGACACCGCGACCCGGCCGGTTGGCGGACGTCGTCGAGGTCGCGCTCCCTCGACCGCGGCGGCTCGAGAACATCAACACGCCCGAGTTCGGGGAGATCGTCCTGAAGATCCGCAAGCTGCTCGACTCCGAGCACAGCGCCCACTAGGAGTCCTGATGTCCACCAACACCAAGCGCCACGCAGCCGGCGGCGAGGCACTCGCCGCCCCGGACGGCGGGACCGCGCCGGTGGAGGCACCCACGAGCTCGGACACCCCGGTCCGATCCCGACGCCGCCGAGTACCGGAGATCACCTACAGCGTGCTGGTGTTCATCGGGCTCTTGGTGGTCTGGCAGGCCGTCGTGGAGATTTTCGACGTCTCCGACATCCTCGTCCCCGCGCCCACGGCCGTCGCCGGCTCCCTGGTCGACGGCTTCCAGGACGGCAGCCTGATGACCCACTCGATCGTCACCCTGAAGGAGATCCTGATCGGGTTCGGCATCGCGGTCGGCTCGGCACTGGTCTCCGCGGTGCTCATCACCCAGTTCCGGACGGTGGAGCGCGTGCTCTTCCCGCTGCTCATCCTGACCCAGACCATCCCGAAGGTCGCCATGGCGCCTCTGCTGATCGTCTGGTTCGGCATCGGGATCAGCTCGAAGGTGCTGACCGTGGCCCTGATCGCGTTCTTCCCCCTCCTCATCAACGCCATCTTGGGATTCCGGTCCGCCGCCTACGAGCAGGTCGAGATGCTCAGGTCCTTCGGCGCGTCCCGCATGCAGGTCATGCGGCACCTGCAGATCCCGTCGGCGCTTCCGCACATCTTCGCGGGACTGGAGGTCGCCGTCATCCTTTCCGTGACCGGCGCCGTGGTCGCGGAGTTCGTGGGCAGCTCCGCAGGTCTGGGCTACCTGATCCAGGCGAGCAACTTCACCCTGGACGTGGCCAGGACCTTCGCGGTGATCGTCGTGCTGTCGGCCGTCGGCATCGCACTGCACGCGGTCGTCGTGCAGCTCGGCAAGTGGCTGGTCTTCTGGACCGCCGCCCCCACCGACACCACCAGCGGGATCTGAGCCATGACACGAGTACGCAACGGGATCAACGACGGCACGCTCGGGACCTGGATCAAGCTCGCCAGCCCCGAGAGCGTCGAGATCATGGCCTACGCGGGCTTCGACTTCGTGGTCATCGACCTCGAGCACACGACACTGGACCTGGGCGCCGCCTCGACCCACATCGCGACGGCCCGCGCCCTCGGCGTGGACCCGCTCGTCAGGGTGCCTGACCACGGCCTCAGCGTGATCCAGCGGGTCCTGGACGCCGGCGCGGCCGGTGTGATCGTGCCGCACGTGGACACGGCTCAGCAGGCCCGGGCGGTCGTACGGGCCACCCGCTTCCCGCCGCGCGGCGACCGCGGGTCCGGCGGCACCAGCCGAGCGGGTCGCTGGGGGCTGCTGCCACGGGCGGACTACCTCGAGTACGGCAACGAGCAGGTTCTGTGCGTCGTCCAGCTCGAGAGCGAGGCGGCGATCAGGAACGCGAGGGAGATCCTGGCCCTCGACGGCATCGGTGCCGCGCTCGTCGGGACGGCCGACCTCTCGATGTCGATGGGCGTCGCGGCGGGACGCGACGAGGTGGACCGGCTCGCCACGTCCGCGCTGAAGGCCGCCGCCGCGGCAGGTGTTCCCATCGGCACCGCCTCCGCCACGAGTGAGGAGGCCCGGACCGCGCTGGCCCGCGGCTACGACTACGTGGTGGTCAGCAACGACACCTCGATCCTCGCCAGCGGAAGCCGGGCGATCGTGAACGCGCTGAAAGCGCCCGTCGCCGAGCGAGTCGCCCGGTGAGCGCGCCACGGGTCGCCATCGTGACGGGCTCGAGCTCCGGGGTCGGAGAAGGGATCGCCCATGCGCTCGCGGCAGACGGCTTCACCGTCGTGGTGAACTCGGCCACCTCGGTCGACGCCGGTGAGCGGCTCGCGGCCCGGCTCCCGGGGGCGAGCTACGTCCAGGCCGACATCGCCGATCCCTCCGACGCCGTGCGCTTGGTGGAGACGACCGTGGAGCGGCACGGCCGGCTCGACCTGCTGGTGAACAACGCCGGAGTGTCTCGACCCGTCCCCCACGCCGACCTGGATGCGATCACCGCTGACGACTGGCACCGGATCCTCGGCGTCAACGTCGTCGGGACGTGGCAGGTCTCCGTCGCCGCCGTGAAGGTCATGGAGCCCGGCAGCCAGATCATCAACATCACCTCGGTGGGCGGCTCGCGCCCCCTCGGCAGCTCGATCCCGTACTCCGTCAGCAAGGCCGCGCTCGACCACCTGACGAGGCTGCTGGCCAAGGCCGTGGGTCCGGACGTCCGGGTGAACGCGATCGCCCCGGGGCCGCTCCAGACCCGACTGACCTCGGACAGCCTCACCACGCGGGCGGCGCGCACCGTGGCCATGACACCGCTGGGCCGGCTCGGGCAGCCATCCGACGTCGCAGCGATGGTCCTGGCGCTCACCAAGGCCCCCTTCGTCACCGGTGAGGTGATCCACGTCGACGGCGGCATCAACCTCGTCACCCACCTCGACGCGCCTCGCAACGACGACGCGTGATCCGTACCCGCCCCTGAGGGCCAACCGGGGCGCTGCGCGGCGTCGATGGCATGCGCGACACCTTTGAGCCGGCCGGAATCCTCGAAGCGGTTGGGGGACTTGCCGACCTTCAACCGGCTCGGCGGCCGGACGGCGGGTTCTCGGTGCTGCGGTTGGCCACGCTGCTGGACCAGCCGGTACTGGCGGGGTCCGGCCTCCCTACCGGCCGGTCTGGCATTTTCGAGGACGGCCGGCCGGTCCGGCGCTTCCCTTCCTACAAGGGGCGGAAGCACTTTCGGACCGGTGGTGGTCAGCGACGATGGGCCGGCACGTCGGTTACGAGTCCTGGCTAGAACGCGATCACCTGATGTTGGACTACGACCCGCAGGTGGTCGGCATCGCCACCTACTGCCGGGGCGGACCATCGTCGAGGTGGAGACCAGGCTGCCGCCGGACGCTCCGACCGAGGCGGTCCCACGGGAGGAGTTCGATCCGTCACGGCGGAGCTCGGCCGAGCGGAAGCAGGCCAAGGCAGTGGAGCTGGACGTTACCGCCCGCACGATCGAGCGGCGGAGGGCCCGCGACGCTTGCTGCTCCCATGCCGGGTTTCCGGTGGTCCCGCACGATCATGCAGTCGGCTCCCCCGGCCGCCTACAGCCGAGAGCCCTGCCCCGGTTCCGGCTCGCGGAAGCGGAGCGGGGCTCGCTCAGGTGGGTCAGAATCCGCTGGCAGAACCCCCGGCCGGTCCTACGGCACCAACACGTCGGTGCTCGAATTTGAGACAGTGCCTAGTCGAGCCCGACGAGCGCCGGATCAGCGGCAGTGGTGCGGATGGGTATCGCAGTCGATGGGGTCTTGGTCGGGGTAGATCGACGACACTCCTGCGCCGTTCAGGGGCGCGGCTGTGGCAGACCCGGCGCCGATGACCTGTGCTGCCCCGATGGTGAAGAACGCAGCCATGATCATTACAGCCGTGCGCTTTTTGTTCATGTGACCCTCTCTTTGATCGTCGTACACGAGCCATGCTCGCTGGCCGATCTTGAGGATCAGTTGTGGATCACTGCAGGTGCTGCCCGCGTTCGTGGTGGGCGCCCCGAGATGCAGGTCGAAGCCATTGAGGAGCCGTGCAGAGGGAGGAACGAACAGCTCGCCCCACGGCTGAGGCCCCGAGCGAAGACCGGCAGTTGAACATCGCGGACCGTCCGGACCGCGGCGAGGGTGCCGGGACCTGCCATCCCGTGACGGTCCACCCGGGCCACGGTCCAACGACGGTCCAGACAGCGAGAAGGCCGGTCACCCCGTTGGAGAACCGGCCTCTGACCTGCTGCGATGTGGTGGGCGATACGGGGATCGAACCAGTGACGGTGTGAAGACTGCAGACGCCGGGGTTCAGCGAACCTGCAGGCCCGTCACCGCGCGCCCGATGATCAGCCGCTGGATCTCCGACGTCCCCTCGAAGATGGTGTAGATCTTGGCGTCGCGGTGGAAGCGCTCCACCGGGTGCTCGCGGGTGTACCCCGCGCCGCCCAGGATCTGGATGGCCTGCTCGGTCACCCACACCGCCGTCTCCCCCGCGACCAGTTTCGACATCGAGCCCTCGGCCTGTTCGAAGCGCTTGCCCTGCCGGGCCATCCAGGCCGCGCGCCAGGTCATCAGGCGGGCGATGTCGACCCGGGTGGCCATGTCCGCCAGCAGGAAGGCGATGGCCTGGTTCTCGCCGATCTTGCGGCCGAACTGCTCGCGTTCGCGGGCGTAGTCGCGGGCGTACTCGTAGGCGGCCCGGGCGATGCCGACGGCCATGGCGGCGACCGTGGGGCGGGTGGTCTCGAAGGTGCCCATCGCCGCCTGCTCGCCGGCGCGCTCGCCGTTGCGGACGCGGGCCAGGCGGGCGTCCAGTTTCTCCTTGCCGCCCAGCAGGCACGAGCCGGGTACGCGGACGCCGTCGAGGACGACCTCGGCCGTGTGGGAGGCGCGGATGCCGTGCTTCCTGAACTTCTGGCCCATGGACAGGCCCGGGGTGCCGGGCGGGATGATGAAGGAGGCCTGGCCGCGGGTGCCGAGGCCGGGGTCCACGGAGGCGACGACGATGTGCACGTCGGCGATGCCGCCGTTGGTGGCCCAGGTCTTGACGCCGTTGATGACCCAGTCGCCGTTGTCGTACACGGCTCTGGTGCGGATGGCGCCGACGTCGGAGCCGGCGTCGGGCTCGGAGGCGCAGAAGGCGCCCAGCTTGACGTCGTTCTCCGTGCCGAACATCTCCGGCAGCCACTGGCCCGCCTGCTCGGGCGTGCCGCTGCCGGACAGCGCCGCGGCGGCGAGGCAGCTGCCGACGATCGACAGGCCGATGCCGGCGTCGCCCCAGAACAGCTCCTCGAACACCACGGGCAGCGCGAGGCCGCTTTCCTCGAACCACTGGGTGGCGAAGAAGTCGAGCGAGTAGAGGCCGATCTTGGCCGCCTCCTGGATGACCGGCCAGGGGGTCTCCTCGCGCTCGTCCCATTCGGCGCCGGCGGGGCGGACCACGTCGCGGGCGAAGGTGTGCACCCAGTCCCGGACCTCGATCACGTCCTGGTTGAGGTCCAGACTGAAGCCGCTCATGTGGTCGCTCCCTGAGATCTTCCGGTGAGGCCTGGCCCGACGCCAGTATGCTACCGGCCAGTAGTCGCAGGCCGGCGTGACGGGCCGCGGCGCGCGACCGTCTTCAGTTCTTGATCCCGGTCAGCGTGACCCCCTCGATGAAGTACCGCTGCAGGAGGAAGAACAGCGCGATGATCGGCGCGATCACCGCCGCCGAGGCGGCCATGAGGTAGCCCCACTGCGTCAGGTAGATGCTCTGGAACGACGCCAGGCCCAGGGACAGCGTGTAGTTCTCCTCGCTCTGCAGGTAGAGCAGCGGCCCGAGGAAGTCGTTCCAGGTGCCGATGAACGCGAAGATGGTGACCACGATGATGGCGGGCCTGGACAGCGGCATGACGACGGTCCAGAACACCCGCCAGGGCGAGGCGCCGTCGATGTAGGCGGCCTCGTCCAGCTCGAAGGGGATCGTCAGGAAGAACTGCCGCAGCAGGAAGACGTTGAACACGCCCCCGCCCGCCCCGGCGAACCAGCTCGGGACGGTGAGCGGCGCGATCGTGTCCAGCGCGCCGAGCCGCTGCCACATCACGAACGTCGGGATGAGCGTGACCGCGTACGGCAGCATGACGCCGGTCAGCAGCAGCGCGAAGACCACGTCGCGGCCACGCCAGCGCAGCCGGGAGAAGCTGAAGGCGGCCACCGAGCAGGTCAGCACCGTGCCGACCACGCTGACGACGGCGATGACCAGCGTGTTGACGAAGTAGCGGCCGAAAGGCTGGGTGGTGAGCGCCTCGCTGAAGTTCGACCACTGGAACGGCGAGGGGATCCACTCCGGCGGGGCGACGAACATCTGGGCGTCCCGCATGAGCGCGCTGCGCACCAGCCACACGAACGGGAGCAGCGTCGGTACGGCGCCGGCCAGCAGTGCCAGGTAGAGCAGGAGCCGGCGCGGCCCGCGAGTCACCGGGCGCCTGCCATCTCGTAGTAGACCCAGCGGCGCGCGTTCCTGAACAGGAGGAACGTCACCACCATGATGATCATGAAAAGGGTCCAGGCGAGCGCGCTGGCGTAGCCCATCTCGCTCTCGTTGAACGCCTTGCGGAACAGGTAGTAGACGTAGAAGAGGGTGGCGTGGTTGGGTCCGCCCTCGGTCATCACGTACGCCTGGTTGAACACCTGGAAGGTGCCGACCACGCCGACCACCAGGTTGTAGAAGATGGTCGGCGTCATCATCGGCAGCGTCACGTGCCAGAAGCGCCGCAACGGCCCGCCGCCGTCGATCGAGACGGCCTCGTACAGGTGCCGCGGCACGCCCTGCAACCCGGCCAGGAAGATCACCATGGTGTTGCCGAAGGCCCAGGTGCTCATGATGATCAGCGACGGCACTGCGGTGGACTCGGCGTAGATCCACTGGGAGGTGGGCAGCCCGCCCTGCCGCAGCAGGGAGTTGAGCAGCCCGAAGTCCGGGTTGAAGATCCAGATCCAGAGCACGACGTTGGCGATCGCGGGCACCAGCGTCGGGAGGTAGAAGATCGTCCGCCACACCGACAGGCCGCGGACGCGCTGGTTCAGCAGCATGGCCACGGCGAAGCTGACGATGAGCACCAGCGGGACCGAGCCGAGCGTGTAGTACGTGGTGGTGGTCAGCGACTTCCAGAACAGCTCGTCGCCGGCCATGGCCGCGTAGTTGCCGAGCCCGACGTACACCGGGGCGGCGCCGATCCGCCAGTCGGTGAGGCTGAAGAACGCCGAGGCCGCCATCGGGCCGATCGTGAAGATCAGGAATCCGAGGATGGCGGGCAGCGCCATGAGGATGCCCCAGCGCGTCTCAAGGCGGCGCATCACACCTCCTGGGTGTGGTGCCAGCCCTGCAGCATGCCGGTGATCTTGGGGGTGGCGGCCTTGAGGATCTCGCCGGCCGGACGCTTGCCGGTCTCGATCTCCTGCAGGGCGGGGGTGAGCACGTCGCCGGCGATGGCCGACAGGTTCCTGAGCCGGTTGCGGAAGTCGGGCACGCCGTGCTCCCGGGTGTAGTCGACGACGGCGGTGCGGAACTCCGGCGGGTGCTGGTCGTTCTTGGTCCAGGCGTCGATCGCCGCCTGGTCCTCGTAGTACTTCTTCTCCTGCGGCATCCACAGGCCTCGCGCGTACAGGTCGACGTAGCGGGGGTCGTTGTGGAAGGCGAACAGCTCGACCGCCTCCTGCTCGTGCGCGGTGCCGGCGAACACCGCCGACGCCCCGGCGACCTGGGTGGCGGTGTACGGCTCGGCGTACTTCGGCAGCACGCCGATGCCGTAGTCGACCGCGCTCTCGTTCATGTCGAGCAGGCTCCAGTGGCCGTCCACGACCATCGCCACCCGCTTGGTCTTGAGCAGGATGTTGGTGCCGGGCACGTCGTCGCCGGTGGCGGCGAGCTGGCCGGGGCCGGGCGCGACGCGGTGCTCGTAGATGAGGTCCTGCAGGTTCTGGAACACCTCGATCGCCTCGGGTGTGTCCAGCCGGCAGGTCCTGCCGGTCTCGTCGGCGATGTCGCCGCCGTTGGAGCGCAGGTAGCCGTACCAGGCCGCGCCGTAGGTGATGCTGCTGGAGATGCCGAACTGCCTGACCTGCCCGGGGTCGAAGCCGGACTCGTCCGGGTGCCTGCCGTTCTGGTCGACGGTGAGCTTGTAGGCGTTCTCGACGAGCTGGTCCCACGTCCAGGCCGAGGCGGCGGCGGCCGGCGGGGTGACGCCGGCCGCGGCCACGGCGGACCTGCTGAACCACAGCAGCATGGACTCGTTCGCGGTGGCGAGACCGTGCAGGTCGTCCCGGCCGCTCCACAGGTAGGCGTCGGGGAGGTAGCCGGCCAGCTGCGGATACTTCTTCAGGTACGGGAACAGGTTGACCAGCTTGCCCTGCTCGCCGAGCCGGAACGACATCGCCATCGGGACGTAGCCGGCGTCCGGCAGGCGGTCGCCCGCCACCAGGGTGTTGAGCTTCACGTCGTACTCGTCGGGGGTGTAGAGCGGTTTGACCGTGACGCCCGGGTTCTTCTGCTCGTACTGCTTGAGCATGTTCTCGACGGCCTTCTTCTCGAACGTCGAGCCCCAGAACATGAACTGCAACTGTGTTCTGCCGGCCCGCTCCTGGTCACCGCCGCAGGCCGCGGCCGTGGTCCCGAGAGCGGCGAGGCCGCCGAGCTTCAACAGGTCGCGTCTTCTCATCGGCGTGTTCCTTACGCGAGGGGGATCCAGACCCGCATCGCGCCACCGTCGCGGTTGTCCCACTGGAAGTAGGGGACTGCCGTCGCGGTCACGCGGGTGCTGGTCGCGAGGGACTTGCTGGTGTACGGGAGACCGTCGCGCGGCTCGTGCACCACGACCGCGTCGACGTCGAGCAGGACGGTGCGGCCGACGCCCGGCAGGTCGTCCCTGGGGACCGGGCGGGGCACGGCGTCACGGGCGATGGCCAGGTCGTCCACCTCGACGCGGCCGGGCTGGTCGGCCTGCTCGAAGCAGTAGACGAGAGGGCCGCGCTGCAGCACGGCGCTGCCCCTGACGGCGTCGACGCGGTGGTGCGGGCGCAGGAGCCTGGGGGTCAGGTCGAGGTTCAGCTCAACGGTGTCGCCGGCCCGCCAGCCCGAGCGACGAATCCTGAAATATCCGTCTTCGTGGGGCTGGGCGAGGTGGTTGTCGACGTACGTGGTCTCGCTCCAGGACGGGATCCGGAGCGCCAGCTCCCACTCCCCCGCCGGCGCCTCCTCGACCGTCACGCGGACCAGGCCGTCCCACGGGTAGTCGGTGTCCACCCGCACCCGTCCGCCGCCTCCGCTCACGACGCCCTCGGCGTACTGGTGGAGTTGCAGCCCGGCCTCGCTCCACGTGGCGAGGTAGCCGCCGAGCGAGGCCACCAGCCGCATGATGTTCGGCGGGCAGCAGGCGCACGCGAACCACTCCCTGCGCCGCCCGAGGTAGGCGTCCTCGACCAGGTCGTTCCTGCGCTGCAGGGGGTTGACGTAGCAGAACCGCCGGCCGTCGGCCGAGGTGCTCGCCGCGAAGGCGTTGAACAGCACCCGTTCGAGCAGGTCGGCGTAGCGGCCGTGGCCGGTGGCCAGCAGCAGCCGCCAGTTCCAGTGGATGCTCGCGACGGCCGCACAGCTCTCGCTGTAGGCGCGGTCGGGCGGCAGTTCGTAGCGCTCGCCGAACGCCTCGCCGTCGTGCCGCGACCCGTTGCCGCCGGTGACGTAGGTCTTGGTGGCGACCATGTCCTCCCACCGGCGCACCGAGCACTCCAGCAGCGACTCGTCGCCCGTCTCCAGGTAGAGGTCGACGACGCCGGCCTCCAGGTAGAGCTGGCGTACGGCGTGCCCGACCGGCGTGTCCGCCTCCCGTACCGGCAGATGGTCCTGGGCGTAGAGCGGGCCCATGCCGCTGTCGCGGATCAGCCCCTTGCCGCGGTTGTCGACCAGCTTGGCCGCCAGGTCGAGGTAGGCGGGATCGCCGGTCAGCCGGTGCAGCTCGATCAGCGCGGTCTCGACCTCGGCGTGGCCGTCGATGCCGTCGTTCCCACCGGTGAGGAACACCTGGACGAGGTGGTCGGCCAGGCGGCGGGCGACCGGGAGCAGCGTGTCCCCGGCGCCCGCGCGGCTGGCCGCCACCGCCGCCTGGAGCAGGTGTCCGGCGCAGTACATCTCGTGGCTGTACTCCAGCTCGGCGTAGATCTTCTCGGGCTTGACGACCTGGTAGTGGGAGTTGAGGTAGCCGTCGGGCCGCTGCGCGGCGGCCAGCACGGCCGCGGCCCGCTCGATGAACGCCGTGTACCGGGGATCGGGAGCGCGGGCGTGCTCCCAGGCGACGGCCTCCAGTTGCTTGTAGAGGTCGGAGTCCTGGAACCGGTATCCCTGGAACTGGCCGTCGCGCTCCCCCGCCGCGCGGCGGAGGTTGGGCAGCGCGCCCGATCGTTCCATCCGCTCCAGGCCGAGCGGGATGCTCGTCTCACGGTTCACCCGCTGCCACCGGGCGAGCGGCCCGCCGGTGACGCGGGCGTCGCGGAGGCCGATCGGCCGCAGGACGGCGCGGGCGGAAGGGACGGCGGGACCGGGGATCTGATCCATCGAGCTCCTCACCGGGAGAGAGAAAACGGTGGGAATAGGTTTTCTCAACCCGGAGGGTAAGGTGTGATACACCACGGGTCAAGAGGTGGACGGCCACGCTAAGGTGTGACCGCGAAGGGGGAGTCGGTTGGCCAGCCCATCCGAGCGGACGGCGAAGACCGTCACGATCAGAGACGTCGCCGCGGCCGCGCAAGTGTCGATCGGCACCGCGTCCAAGGCGCTCAACGGCCGCGGCCGCATGCGCGCCGAGACCCGCGACCGGGTCCTCACCGCCGCCCGGCGGCTCAGCTTCCGCCCCAACCCGCTGGCCCAGGGCCTGCTGGCCGGGCGCACCTACACGGTCGGCCTGGTCACCGGCGACAGCTTCGGGCGCTTCAGCATCCCGGTGATGCTCGGCGCCGAGGACGCGCTGGACGCGGGCCAGATCTCGGTGTTCATGTGCGACACCCGCGACGACCCCATCAGGGAGCGCCACTACGTCGAGCGGCTGCTGGCCAGGCGGGTCGAGGCGATCATCGTCACCGGCCGGCGCACCGAGCCGAGGCCCGGCATCGGGCGGCTGCCCGTCCCCGTCGTCTACGCGATGACGCAGTCCACCGACGAGGGCGACGTGTCGCTCGTCCCCGACGACGAGGGCGGCGCCGCGCTGGCCGCGCGCCACCTGCTGGCCACCGGCCGCACCCACGTCGGCCACATCACCGGGCCGCGTCGGTTCCAGGCGGCGCGGCGGCGCGCCCAGGGGCTCACCGCCGCGCTGGCCGAGGCCGGGCTGCGGCCGGCCGGGGAGGTGCTGTTCGGGCAGTGGAGCGAGGAGTGGGGCAGGCAGGCCGCCGACGTGCTGCTGCACGCCGCGCCCGACGTCGACGCCGTCTTCTGCGGCAGTGACCAGATCGCCAGAGGCGTGGCCGAGACGCTGCGCGAGCGGGGCCGGCGGGTGCCCGACGACGTGGCGCTCGTGGGGTTCGACAACTGGGAGCCGATGGCGCTGGGCTGCCGCCCGCCGCTGACCACGGTCGACATGAACCTGGGCGAGATCGGCCGGTTGGCCGCCCGGCACATCATGGACGCGATCGACGGGCGCCCGGCGGCGGGCGGGGTGACGGTCGTCCCGGCGAGCCTGGTGATCCGCGAGTCGACCCGGCGGACGGGCTGACGGTTGACGGGCGCTGTGGGACATCTTACGGTCCCGGTTGGGAAAACCTATTCCCAACTCACGAGGAGTCCAGTATGGACCGTGGATCCCGCCGCACGCGTTCGGCCGTGGCGGCGCTGTTGCTCAGCTCCTTACTCACCGGCGGTGTGACGACACCCGCGCATGCCGCCTCCCCCGCCGAAGTCATCGACCTGTTCGGCAGGACCGTCAACGGCCACGGCGTCCAGCTGGTCGACTGGCAGGGCTACCTGGCCAACCCGTACGTCGAGCTCACCGTCAAGCCCCCGGCCGACGCCCGCTACCCCGTCACCGTGGACCTGAAGGCCGAGGGCACCTCGCGGCTGATGATGGACCTGCCGAGCCGGCTCACCGCGACCGGCGCCACCAAGACGCTCACCTTCGCCGGCGCGGCCGAGCGGAAGACGTTCAAGCTCGCGATCCACTCCAGGCGCGGCCCCGGCCAGGACGAGACCCACACGCTGCGGCTGTCCGTCAGGGAGGCGGGCGGCGCGACGTCCCAGCAGTCGATGCCGATCCGGGTGCAGCAGGACGAGAAGACGCCGCTGGAGCCGACGCTGCCGGTCACGTTCGACTACCGGTACGACACGATCACCGGTTACTTCTCGGACACCGCGTTCAGGACGGCGTCGGAGGAAGCGGTCAAGGACTGGTTCCGGTTCTTCGACATGGCGCCGTTCGACACCGTGGCCGCCGGCGCGGAGACCAACCACCTGCCGGGCGACGACTGGCAGAACACGATCACGGTCACCAACCAGACCGCCTACAACGGCATGTACGTGTTCTTCAGAGGCATCCAGACCCCGTACTCGACCGGCTACCCCGCGGCCAACGGCCGCTACAGCGCCAGGAACGGGCAGCGGCTCCCCGGCCCGCTCCACCGCTCCACGTCGATGATCTTCGAGTACGACGAGGCCGGGAAGCGGCTGTTCACCTCGCTCGCCGACGAGGACTGGTACCGGACGGAGATCCAGGGCGACGTACTCGACGTGCACGGCCTGGTCATGCACGAGTACGGTCACGCCGTCGCCTTCCACAGCGACTGGGCGGGCATGCGCGCCTACGTCCAGGGCGGCGGGAACGACCCGGACGTCTCCGCCTACCAGGGCTACCCCGTGCCCCTCGATTCGAGCTACCACATCCCCGGCGAGCAGCGGTACTGGGACCGGCTCAGCGGCCAGAGCGGCGGCTGGACCCATCTGTTCCCCACCCGCCGGTGGATGCTGACGAAGCTCGCGCTGCTGGTGGCCGAGAACGCGGGCTGGCGGCTCAACCGCGAGCTCACCCCGTTCCTGCCGCCGTCCATCGTCACCACCTCGCTCCCCCAGGCCACCCCTGGCGCGGCCTACCAGCAGCGGCTGACCGCCAAGGGCGGCGTGCCGTTCTACGACTGGCAGATCGACGGCGGCACGCTGCCGGCCGGACTCAGCCTGGACCGGTTCACCGGCGCCATCACCGGCACCCCCACCACGGCCGGCACGTCCACGTTCACCGTCAGGCTCCGCGACTACGACCGGCTCAGCACACCGGTGACCAGGACGTTCACGATCACCGTGGGCGGTGGCGGCGCGGCGAACCTGGCCGGCACCGCCACGCCGACGGCCTCGTACACCTCGCCCTGGGAGAGCGTGGCGGCGATCAACGACGGGATCGACCCGCCGCGCTCGAACGACACCGCCAACCCGCGCTGGGGCACCTGGCCGCAGACCGGCGCCCAGTGGGCCGAGCTGACCTGGCCAGGCAGCCAGACGATCCGCTCCGCCGAGGTCTACTTCTTCGACGACGGCGGGGGCGTGCGGCTGCCGACCTCCTGGAAGCTCCAGCGCTGGACGGGCAGCGGGTACGCCGACATCCCCGGCACCTACCCGGTGGCGCCTAACGCCTACAACCGGGTCACGTTCGACCCTGTCAGCACGACCAGGCTCAGGGTCGCGCTGCAGAGCGGCCCGGCGTCGGTCGGGCTGCTGGAAGTGAAGGCCTTCTCCTGAACGCGGTGAAAGGTTTTCGGTCCACCAGCCGCTGTTGAGCCCCCTTGATTGCTTCCTCCGGCAGAGGGGCCAGCCCTGGAAAGAAGGCAGCTTCGAAAACCTTTCACTAGCCTCTGACCTGCTCGAACATGACTTCTCGAAACTTGGGCCTTGACGGTTTCTGCGGTGCCGCGAACACTCGGGTGAACCAAGAACGCACCTGCCCTCCACGAGGCGAACCGTGATGTTAGCGCTAACACGATCGTCTCAAGAACCCCCCAGGTAGGAGGACCCGTCCATGTCCCGATTAAGAGCCCTGGCCGCGCTGTTCGCGGTCGCCCTGCTCCCCGCCCTCGCCGCGCCCGCCTCCGCGGCGGCCCCGATCACCACCTCGATCTACACCGCCGACCCGGCCGCCCTCGTCGCGGGCGACACCCTGTACCTCTACACCGGGCGTGACGAGGCCCAGGCCGGCGGCACCAACTTCGTCATGCGCGACTGGCACGTCTTCAGCTCCACCGACGGCACGTCCTTCACCGGCCACGGCGCCCGCCTCTCGGTCTCCAGCTTCCCCTGGGCCGGCGCGGACGCCTGGGCCAGCGAGGTCGAGCGCGGCGCCGACGGCCGCTACTACTGGTACGTCTCCGTCAACGGCAACGGACCCGGCTGGATGAACATCGGCGTGGCCGTCGGCGACAGCCCTCTCGGCCCGTTCACCGATGCCAAGGGCGGGCCGCTGATCAGCGACAGCACCCCGAACTCGTCCCCGCTGAACATCGACCCGACCGTGTTCACCGACGACGACGGCCAGGTCTACATGTACTGGGGCTCGTACTACGGGCTGCGCGCGGCCAAGCTCAGGCCGGACATGGTCACCCTGGACGGCCCCGTCGTCACCCCGCAGGGCGTGTCGAACTTCTGGGAGGCGCCCTGGATGTTCAAGCGCAACGGGACCTACTACCTCGCCTACGCCGCCAACGACTCCGGGTGCTCGGCGCCGAACTACGCGTGCATCCGGTACGCCACCGCGAGCAACCCGCTCGGGCCGTGGACGCACCGCGGGGTCGTGCTCGACCAGGTCAGCTCGACGACGAACCACCCGGCGATCATCGAGTTCAAGGGCCAGTGGTACATGGTGTACCACAACGCCGGCGCGCCCGGCGGCGGGAACTTCCGCCGCTCCGTCACCCTCGACAAGCTCTACTGGAACGCCGACGGCACCATGCAGAAGGTCGTCCAGACGACCGGGCCGGGAGGCTCGCAGAACCTGGCCCTGTCGGCGACGCCGTCCACCTCTTACGTCTCCCCGTGGGAGACGCTCGGCGCCGTCAAGGACGGGTACGCGCCCACCGGTTCGGCCGACCACAGCCACGGCGCCTACGGCAACTGGCCGCAGCAGGGCACCCAGTGGGTCGAGTACCAGTGGCCGACCGCCCAGAGCGTCAGCAGGGTGGAGACGTACTGGTTCGACGACGACCTGGGCATCGACCTGCCCGCCTCCTGCCAGGTGCAGTACTGGAACGGCAGCGCGTACGTGAACGTGCCCGGCCAGTCGGCGTGCGGCGTCGCCCCGCACACCTTCAACGTCACCACATTCAACGCGGTCACCACCACCCGGCTGCGGCTGAACATCACCTCGAAGAGCGGCTACTCGACCGGTGTCCTGGAATGGAGGGCGCTGTCATGAGACGGATCCTCACCGCCCTGCTGCTGGTCGCGGCGACGCTCGTGGCCGGCGCACCGGCGCAGGCCGACCAGACCATCGGCTATCCGACCTTCGGCGGCCCGGCGATCCCCGCCGTGCCGGCCGCGTACACCGCGGGCGACATGATGCGGGCCATCTACGACGCCGAGAGCTCCGGCACCGACTTCTGGATGGACCGGCTGCTGGCCAGGCCCGGCAACGACCCGGCGGGCACCTGGCTGATGACGCGGGGCCGCGCCCTGTTCATGAAGACGCACACCCCGTCGGTCATCGGGTTCGGCGGGCAGGTCGCGTACTGGGAGAGCATCAGCAACCAGAGCGCCTACAGCATCGCGCTGGGCTCCGGCAGCTGGACCGAGCAGCCCGGCCAGCGCTGGCAGGCGCCCAGCCACTGGAAGAGCGTGCACACCAGCGGCTCGCTGGTCGCCAACGTCACCAAGTTCATCACCAACGAGAACGTCGCGGTCACCAACGTGGCCGTCACCAACAACGGCGGCTCGTCGGCGACGCTGAACCTGCGCGCCACCTCGCCCTACGCCACCTCCGGCAGCGGCAGCGAGCTGACCGGGCAGGTCAACGCCTACAACAACCTGACCACGATCCACCCGCGGCTGTCCGGGGACGGGTTCACCGTCAGCTCCGGCGGGCTGAACCGGTCGGTCACCGTGGCCGCCGGGCAGACGGTGACGGTCAAGGTGCAGATGGGGTTCGTCACCAACGAGCTGCCGGGGTCGCTCACCGAGTACAACGCCTACCGCGGCCACTCCCCCGCCACCGCGTTCGCCACCCACGTGCGGGAGTACAACCGGTGGTGGGCCGACAACGTGCCCTACATCGACGTGCCCGAGCCGGCGATCAAGAAGAACGTCTACTACCGCTGGTGGCTGATGCGCTACAACCACCTCGACGCCGACATCCCCGGGCAGACCTTCCAGTTCCCCACGTCCATGGAGGGGGTGCTGGGCTACAACAACGCGATCGTGCTCACCCAGCCGATGCACATCGACGACCTGAAGTACCTGCGCGACCCGGTGTGGTCGTACGGGCCGTGGCTGTCGATCGGGCAGACCTCGAAGAGCGGCCGGTTCGTCGACAACCCCGGCGACCCGGAGAACTGGTCCAACAGCTACACCCAGTACGTCGCCGAGGCGGCGTGGAAGAGCTACCAGATCCACGGCGGCCAGCCGGGCATCGTGGGCAACCTGGCCCGCTACGCCGAGCAGGACGTCAAGGGGCAGCTGTCCTTCTACGACCACGACAACGACAAGGTCATCGAGTACGACTGGGGCGCGCTGACCGGCAACGACGCCGACGCCGTCTCCTTCCACTGGCGTTCCGGCTGGCTGGACCGGGCCGAGGGCGCCTACCAGTACAGCGGGGCGAAGGCCGCGGCGCAGGCGTACGCGCTGCTGGGCAACACCGCCAAGGCCAACGAGATGAACACCCTGGCCACCGACATCGGCAACGCGCTGGTCAACGTGCTGTGGAACCCGAACCGGCAGCTGTTCGAGCACCGGCACGTCTCCTCCAACGAGTGGGTGCCGTGGAAGGAGATCAACAACTACTACCCGTTCGCGGTGGGCGCCGTGCCCAACACCGCCACCTACCGGCAGGCGCTGCGCCTGTTCGACGACCCGGCCGAGTATCCGATCTTCCCGTTCTACACCGCCAACCAGCGTGACAAGGCGGCCTCGGGCACGGGCAGCAACAACTTCTCCACGATCAACTCGACCGTGCAGTTCCGGCTGCTCTCCTCGGTGCTGCGCAACTACCCCAACGAGTGGATCGACGCCACCTGGTACAAGAAGCTGCTCTACTGGAACGCCTGGGCGCAGTACGTCGGCGGCAACACCCAGTGGCCCGACGCCAACGAGTTCTGGGCCGACTGGAACGGCAGCAGCATCCAGTACCGCTCCTGGATCCACCACAACATCCTGGGCAGCAGCAACTGGACCGTGATCGAGGACGTCGCGGGCCTGCGCCCGCGTTCGGACGCGCAGGTGGAGCTGAGCCCGATCGACATCGGCTGGTCCCACTTCACCGTCAACAACCTGCGCTACCGCAACAGCGACCTGACCATCGTCTGGGACGATCCGGCCGACGGCGTGGTGCGCTACGCCGGGATCCCCCAGGGCTACTCCATCTACGTCAACGGGGTCCGCCGGGCGACGATCGACCGGCTGGCGCCGCTGACCTACAACCCGGCCACCGGCGCGGTCACCACCTCGGCGAACGTCCTCTACAGCAGCGCCGCGTCCGGCATGCAGGCGCCCGCGCAGGTCTCGCACACCGGCGCCCGCATGGTGGACATGCTCGCCAAGGCGGGCGTCGACCTGACGGCCGGCCTCACCAACCTGGCCGCCATGGGCTCGGCCACCGCCTCCCACACCGGGTCCGGCACCAGCGTGGCCGGGGCGCGCGACGGCCTGCCGACCAACGAGCCGTTCTGGGGCGCGGGCGGCTCGCCCAACAGCCAGGACTGGTACGAGGTCGACTTCGGGTCGCCGCAGACCTTCAACGAGGTCTGGCTCCACTTCCGTGACAGCCGGCCGGCCAGTGGCACCTACCGGGCGCCCGCGTCCTACGACATCCAGTACTGGAACGGCAGCTCCTGGGTGACCGTGAGCAGCCAGGTCAAGTCGCCCGGCAGCCCGCGGGCGAACCTCAACAAGGTCACGTTCACCCCGGTCACGGCCCAGCGGGTGCGGATGCTGGCCGCGAACGCCTCCGGGTCCAAGGTGGGCCTGACCGAGTTCAAGGTGGTCAACCGGGGCGGCGTCCAGCCTCCGGCCAACCGGGCGCTGTCGGCCACCGCGTCCTGCTCCTACACCTCGGCGTGGGAGAGCTGCGCCGCCGTCAACGACGGCGGCGAGCCGGCCAGCTCCAACATCCCCGGCCCCAACCAGGGCACCCGCTGGGGCACCTGGCCCGAGACGGGCCAGCACTGGGCGGAGCTCACCTGGTCGTCGGCGCAGGCGCTCAACCGTGCCGACGTGTACTTCTTCGACGACGAGCAGGGCATCGACATGCCGGCGTCGTGGAAGCTGCAGTACTGGAACGGCAGCGCGTACGCGGACGTCCCGGGCGCGAGCGCCTACGGGCTGGCCAAGAACCAGTACAACACCGTCACCTTCTCCTCGGTGAACACCACCCGCCTGCGGGTGCTGCTCACCGGCAACGGCTCGTCCTCCGTGGGCCTGCTGGAGGTGAAGGCCTTCGGAACGTAGGACCCGGCGTCGTCCTGCCTCACCGCAGTGTCAGCATCGGGGGTCGTTCGGCGATGGAGACGTCGCTGCTGACCACCCGGTGGCCGCCCGCGCAGCGGCGGAACTGGTCGAGGCAGGACGACAGGTCGTGGCAGCGGCCGAGCTTGCCCTGGCGGAGCAGCCGCGAGTAGGCGGCCAGCATGATCTGGGCCGCCATGTTGCCCAGGGCCTCGGTCGACTGCGGCGCGTGCTCGCGGGAGCCCAGGTCGACCTGGGCGAACGCGTCCAGCCCCGCCAGGTCGAGCAGGTCGACGAGCAGCCCGAGCTCGACCCCGTACCGGGTGAGGAACGGCACCCGCTCCAGCGCGGAGCGGCGGCCGGCGTACTCGCCGGCGAGCGGCTGGACGAACCCGGCGAGCTGGGGCCAGTGGAGGTTGATGAGCGGGCGGGCGACCAGTTCGGTGACGCGTCCGCCGCCGTTGGGTGCGCCGTCGAGCGGCCGGTCGTAGCAGCCCTTGGCGTAGGCGACGCTGCGGTCGGTGAGCAGCGGGCCGAGCAGTCCGCTCACCAGGGACGACTGGAAGCCGCGGATGTCGGCGTCGACGAACGCCACGATGTCGCCGCTGGTGACGGCGAGGGACTTCCACAGCGCCTCGCCCTTGCCGTCGAGCGGGCCCAGCTCGGGCAGGATGGCGTCCTGGGCGTGCACCTCGGCGCCGGCGCGGGCGGCGACGGCGGCGGTGTCGTCGGTGGAGCAGGAGTCGATGACCACGACCTCGTCCACGAGGCCGCCCAGCTCGTCGAGGATGACGCCGACGATGTGACCCACGGTGTCGCGTTCGTCACGCGCGGGTAGAACCACGCTGACAGACGTGCGGCCCTTCGCCTCGGCCAGCTCGCGCACCGGCCAGTCGGTCGTGCGTGTGGTGCGGCGCCGCAACCAGGTCCGAACTTCAGGCAGCATGCGACCACCCCCGTTCATCCCCTGAGTTCTGCCCTCCGGGGGTCAACCCGTGACGGCGTGGCGCTCCAAGAATGTGTAAACATCCGCCTCGTCGACGCCGGGGAAGGAACCGGGCGGCAGGGCGGCGAGCACGTGCGAGTTGGCGCGGGCCGACGGCCAGGCGTAGCCCTCCCAGCGCTCGGCCAGCGCGGTGGGCGGGCGGCGGCAGCAGTCGCCGTTGGGGCAGGTGGACTTGGTGCGGTTGGTGGTCTCGCGGCCGCGGAACCAGCGCGACTCCTTGAACGGCACCCCGAGCGTGATGGCGAAGTCGCGCTCCCGTGACGGGTCGACGTGCGCGACGCAGAAGTAGGTGCCCGTGGGCGAGTCGGAGTACTGGTAGTAGACGGAGAAGCGGTCGGGCGAGGCGAACACCTGGCGGCCCGACCACTGCAGGCACATCCGCTGCCCCTCGATGGCGCCCTGCTCGTCGGCGGGGAAGACGATGCCGTCGTTCTCGTACGCCTTGTAGATGATGCCGCCGGCGTCGTTGCGGACGAAGTGGCAGACCAGGTCGAGGTGGTGGGTGGCGAGGTTGGTGAAGCGGTGGGCGGCCATCTCGTACGAGACCGCGAACACGTCGCGCAGGTCCTCCACCGACAGCGCCCGGTCGGCCTTGGCCTCCTGCAGGTAGACGGCGGCGGCCTTCTCCGGCACGAGCACGGCGGCGGCGAAGTAGTTGGCCTCGGTGCGCTGGCGCAGGAAGTCGGCGAAGTCGCGGGGCTTGTTGTGGCCGAGCGCGAGGTGGCCGAGCGTCTGGAGCAGGATGGTGCGCGGGGTGTGCATGCCGAGCTGCTCGTGCTTGACGTAGATGCGGCGGTTGCGCATGTCGGTGATGGAACGCACCGACCGGGGCAGGTCCTGGGCGGTGTGCACGGTGTAGCCGAAGTGCGTCACCAGGCTCTGGATCATGCTCTGCGAGAGGGCGCCGGCGCGGTAGCCGACGGAGCCGAGCGCCTCGGCGGCGGCCTGCTCGATCTCGGGGAAGTAGTTGCCCAGCTCGCGCTGGCGGCGGCGCAGCTCGGCGTTGGCAGCCCTGGCCTCCTCGGGGGTGGCGGTGCCGCGCGCCTCGCGGGAGCGCAGCTCGCCGTAGAGGCCGAGGATGTGTTCCAGCACGTCGTTGGGCACGCGGGCGGAGACCTTGAGACGCGGCAGCCCGAGGTCGGCGTAGATGGGGTCGCGCTGGGCCTCTTCGAGGGCGATCTCCAGCTGGGCGCGGCGGTTGGGCGGCTGGCGGCGCAGCAGCTCCTCGACCGGCACGTTCAGCGCCGAGGCGAGCGACTTGAGCAGGGAGAGCTTGGGCTCGCGCTTGCCGTTCTCCAGCAGGGAGAGCTGGCTGGGCGCCCTGCTGACCCGTTCGCCCAGGTCGGAGAGGGTGAGCCCGCGCTGCTTGCGGAGGTGGCGCAGGCGTTGCCCGAACGCGATGAGATCGAGCTCATGCGTCAAAGTCAGCGGTTCTTCACCCAGCAAGGACGCCATGCACGCATCTTAGTCGGAAATTCCGCTCATCTTCTAGACGTACGGGAGGCGCCCGCAGGCCCTGTGAGGCCGGGCACACCACCTCTGACCAGTGGTCTAGTCCATAGAGAAAACTCTCGATTTTTTCTCCCCTGAAGACCGGCCAGTAGTTGCGTGTGGCGGAAATTCGCAGGTTTTTCTCTCCCGTTCTGGCTGTTGCCGGGGGTCACGGGGGCACAGACTCGGCATACGCCCCAGGGGACGACAAAGGAGTGAACGATGAACGATCGCCTCAAGGGAGCCGCCGAGCAGCTGCGGGACGAGTGGGAGAACGACCCGCGCTGGGCCGGCATCGAGCGCACCTACAGCGCCGAGGACGTGATCCGGTTGCGTGGCAGCGTCCAGGAGGAGCACACGCTCGCCCGGCTCGGCGCCGAACGGCTGTGGAGCCTGTTGCACACCGAGGAGTACGTGCACTCGCTCGGCGCGCTGACCGGCAACCAGGCCGTGCAGCAGGTGAAGGCCGGGCTGAAGGCCATCTACCTGTCCGGCTGGCAGGTCGCCGCCGACGCCAACCTGGGGGCGCAGACCTACCCCGACCAGAGCCTCTACCCGGCCAACTCCGTGCCGGCCGTGGTGCGCCGCATCAACAACGCGCTGCTGCGCGCCGACCAGATCACCTGGTCGGAGGGCCGGGAGGACGCGCCGCACTGGCTGGCGCCCATCGTGGCCGACGCCGAGGCCGGGTTCGGCGGCGTACTCAACGCCTTCGAGCTGATGAAGGGCATGATCGCCGCCGGCGCCGCCGGCGTGCACTGGGAGGACCAGCTCGCCTCCGAGAAGAAGTGCGGCCACCTCGGCGGGAAGGTGCTCATCCCGACCGGCCAGCACATCAAGACCCTCAACGCCGCCCGCCTCGCCGCGGACGTCGCGGGAGTCCCCTCCCTGGTCATCGCGCGGACCGACGCCCAGGCCGCGACGCTCCTGACCAGCGACGTGGACCCGCGCGACCAGGAGTTCTGCACCGGCGAGCGCACCGCCGAAGGCTTCTACCGGGTGCGCAACGGCATCGAGGCGTGCATCGCCCGCGGCCTCGCCTACGCCCCGCACTCCGACCTGCTCTGGATGGAGACCGGCACGCCCGACCTGGACGTGGCCCGCGAGTTCGCCGAGGCGATCAAGGCCCGGTATCCGGACCAGATGCTGGCCTACAACTGCTCGCCTTCCTTCAACTGGAAGCAGCACCTGGACGACTCCACCATCGCCAAGTTCCAGCGCGAGCTGGGGCACATGGGGTACAAGTTCCAGTTCATCACCCTCGCCGGGTTCCACTCGCTGAACTACTCGATGTTCCACCTCGCCCAGGGGTACGCGACCGACGGCATGACCGCGTACGTGGACCTGCAGGAGGCGGAGTTCGCCGCGGAGGCGCACGGATACACCGCCACCCGCCACCAGCGCGAGGTCGGCACCGGCTACTTCGACCTGGTCAGCACGGCCATCTCGCCCGACTCCTCGACCACCGCGCTCAAGGGGTCGACCGAGGAGGAGCAGTTCGCCCACTGACCGCATGAGCTCGCCGGTTACCTCCAGGGCATGGGTGGTTCCCCCCGGCGAACGGCCGCGCCAGACCTTCCCCGGCCTGGCGCGGCCGACCCATGTCCGCCAGCCCGTGCAACGGATCGGCCGCGTTCCTTCTCTGAGAGGTGGAAGGAATCGACGGAAGGCTGGAGCAGGTGGATGGAGACGCCCGATTCGCGGAGTTTGTCGCCGAGCGGGGTGAGGCGCTGATGCGCTACGGCTACGTGCTCGCGGGCAACCCGCACGACGCCGCCGACCTGGTGCAGGAGGCGCTGCTCAAGGTGCGGGCCGCCTGGCCGCGGCTGCGCTCCAAGGACAACCCCGAGAGCTACGCGCGCACCACGATGGCACGGCTGCACATCGCGGCCTGGCGGCGGCGCAGACGCGAACAGCTCACCTGGGAGCCACCTGACAGGGAGCACCGCGACGCGCTGCCCAGCGGCGACGAGCGCGCCATGTGGCTGGCGCTGTCCGGCCTGCCCCGCAAGCAGCGCGCCGTCCTGGTGCTGCGCTACTACGAGCAGCTCGACGACGCCGAGATCGCCAAGGTGCTCGGCGTCTCCCGCGGCACCGTGCGCAGCCAGGCGTCGCGGGCGCTGGACAAGCTGCGCGCCGCCGTCCCCGTCGAGTGGAGCGCGGTCGGGGAGGGAGCGCGATGAACCGGACGCCCGACGTGGAGGACACCCTGCGCAGGACGCTGCGGCAGGCCGCAGGCCAGGCGCCCGGACTGCCCGCCGAGGCGGCCGCCTCCCAGGTGGAGGCCCGCTACCGGCGGCGCAGGCAGCGCAGGCAGGCGCTGCTCGCCGGCGCGGCGGTCGTGGTGATCGCGGGCGGGGTCGCGGGCGGCCTGCGCGCCGCAGACAGAGCCGCCGACAGGGCCGCCGACAGGGCCGCCACCGTCACCCCGGACGCGACGGCGACGGCGGCAGTGTCGCCGCCCGTGTCGCCGGCCCAGTCCCACGCCCCGTCCTACGACGTCAAGCCGGAGCCGATCGGATCGGTGTGGCCGGAGGCGCTGCGCGAGGTTCCCGCCAAGACGCCCGACGGCAAGAAGATCCAGCCGATCCTCCTCCTCGACGACCGGACCCTGCTCGTCTCCACCTGGGCCTCGTTCGAGAAGACCGACGCCCTGTACGCCTACGACCTGGACACGCTCGCCCTGCGCGAGATCACCCACGTGGTGACCCCCAAGGGGACCGCGCTGTTCGCGTCGGGCTTCGACGCCGCCGGCGGGCACGTCGCCTGGTGGACGCAGCTCAAGGACGGCACCGCCCAGATCTGGGCGGCTCCCCTCGCGGGCGGCGAGGCGCGGCTGATCGGGAGCCGGCTCGACGAGCGCGGCCTGGACAAGGTCGAGATCGTCGGCGACCGGGTCGCGTTCTCGGCCCGCTCCGGGGGAGTGTTCACGGTCCCGCTCGGCGGCGGCGAGGTGGAGCCGCTCGAGAACGGGGCGGGCATGCACCTGCTGTCCTGGCCGTGGATCGGCACTCCCGGCCCGTACGGCGCGGGCGAAGGCACACGCTACGGCCTGATCCGCAACCTGCGGACCGGCGAGACCGACCGGGCCCTGGCAAGGGACGGCGAGCAGGTGCATGCCTGCGGCGTGACACTCTGCGTCGGCAGCTCCGGGGCTACCGCCTTCCACCGGCTGCGCGACGGCTCCCGGCAGCAGGAGTTGCCCGGCGGCATGGCCTGGACGCCGCCCGCCCTGGACCGCTTCCACGTCGCCACGATCCCCTACGGCGAGGACTCGGTCGGCGTCGTCCTCTTCGACCTGCGCACCGGTGCTTCCGCCGACCTCGGCGTCCCGTCGAAGCGGACGGACGGCGGCGTCAGCGTCATGAGTCCCGGCTTCGACGACGACGGCAGGCTCCTCGCCTACCCGGCCGGGGACACCCTGCGCGTGATCGACGTCACGAAGATCAAGTGAGGATGGCGGCTTCCTCGGCCTCGACCTGCTTGTTCCAGTCCTTCTTGACCGCGCGCCACGACTCGTCGTCCGCTCCGGCCCGCCAGTAACCGGAGATCGACAGGTGCGCCATCGGGATGCCCAGGCCGACCCGCAGGTGGCGGCGGAGCTGCTTGACGAACCCGGCCTCGCCGTGCACGAACGCCTGCACCCGCCCGGCCGGGAAGCCGAAGGAGCACACCGCCTCCACCAGGGCCTGCCCGACCGGGCGGTCGCCCCGGTACAGCCAGACCACCTCGACGTCGCCGGGGGTGCTCAGCTTGATCTCCTCCTCCGGCCCCGCCACCTCGATGAACGCGAACGCCCGCGCCCCCTCGGGCAGCGCCTCCAGGGACGCGGCGATGGCGGGCAGCGCGCTCTCGTCACCGGCGAACAGGTGCCAGTCGGCCTCCGGGCCGGGCGCGTAGCCGCCGCCGGGTCCGATCATGAGCAGCTCGTCACCCGGTCCGGCGTTGGCCGCCCACGGGCCGGCCAGGCCCTCGTCGCCGTGGTAGACGAAGTCGAGCGTCAGCTCGCGGGTGTCGGGGTCCCAGGCGCGCACGGTGTAGGTGCGCAGCCGCGGCCAGAACTCGCGCGGCATGGTCTCCCGTACCTGCTTGACGCTGAACGGCTGGGGGTAGTCGACCCCCTCGTGCGGGAACACGATCTTCACGTAAGTGTCGGTGTGGCCGGACGTCTCGAAGTCGCGGAGTCCGTCACCTCCGACGATGACCCGGATCATGTGCGGCGCGATGCGCTCGGTACGCAGCACGACGCCTCGGTGGTGATCCCTCGGCTTACCGGTCATGCGGAACAGCTCCTTGCTTAGGGGTGCCTAACCTACACTCTGCTCCCCGCGCGGCGTCAGCGCGATGCGGAATGTCACTTCTGCCCCTGCCCCTGTCCCGTCAGCCGATTCACCCCGTGGATCAGGCGGCGGCCTCGTCCTCCGCCGCCAGCTCCTCCAGACCGGCCACGGCCGCCAGGAACATCGCCATGTGCCGGAACGCCAGCCGCGCCTCCGGCAGCACGTCCGCCAGGATCGGGAACACGTGCGGCATGCGCGGCCACTCCTCGTAGGTCACCGGCACGCCGCCGTCCCTGGCCCGCTCGGCGACGCGGCGGGCCTCGTCCCTGAGCACCTCGGTCGACCCGGTGACGATCATCAGCGGCGGCAGCCCGGTGAAGTCGCCGAGCACCGGGGAGACCAGCGGGTCGCGCGGGTCCAGCCCGTCGGTCCAGCGGCGGGCCAGCCAGCGCACCCGCCCGGCCGGCAGCATCGGGTCCTGCCAGCGGTTCGCGCGCCGGGGGAAGTCGGTCAGGTCGGCCCAGGGCGACAGGCACAGGGCCGCCGACGGCAGCGGCAGGCCGCGGTCACGCAGCGCCAGCAGCGTCGCCAGGGTCAGGTGCCCGCCCGCGGAGTCGCCCGCGATGATCATGTCTTCCGGCTCGTACCCGCGCCCCAGCAGGCAGTCGTAGGCTTCGAGGGAGTCGCTCAGCGAGTCGGCCAGCTTGTGCACCGGACCCTGGCGGTAGTCCAGCGCCAGCACCGGGCGGCCCGCCACCGCCGACAGGCGCCAGGTGATCGGCCGGTGCGTGCGGGGTGAGCACGAGAAGTAGCCGCCGCCGTGCAGATACAGCACCACCTTGTGCTCGTCCAGCGTGTCACGCCCGCGCACCCACTCGCCGCCGCACGCGGAGAACGCGGCGGGAACCAGCGAGACGTGGTCGGGCGTCGCCGCGGGGAGCAGCCTGACCAGCTCTCCCAGCTGGGACGCGGCGGTCAGCGCCAGGGCGTGGCGCAGGAACAGGTGGGAGGCCGGCTTGAGGGTGTGACGCATGAGGCCGGTGAGAGCGCGGGCCTGCCAGCTCAGTGGATACTCGGGAGCGACATCCCTGTCCAGGTGCATTTCGGGCCTCCGGCATGTTGATTCCCCGCCAGAACATCGCTCTACCCGTCGGTAAGTATCTCATCGCTTTTCCCGGACATTTCGGCAATGCTGCCTGCTAGAGGGTTATGCCCGCCGACGCCGGGGCGCCATCTATCCCGTTGCCAACCGCTGACCGCCGGTTGGATAATTCCAGGCCTTCCATCCGACCGGCCCGTGCGCGCGCACGGTCCCGGGCACGCGCCGTCACCGTGCCCTCACCCTCCGGAGGTGCCAAACCATACCCCTCTACCTGCGGCTCGCCCGGTACGGCTTCCGCAAGCACGCCACCTACGTCTGGGCCGCGCTCGCCGGCGCCTTCACCAACACCGTGTTCGGCATCCTGCGCGCCTACATCCTCATCGCCCTCTGGCAGGCCAGGCCCGGCCTGGCCGGCTACGACGTCGCCCAGGCCGTCACCTTCTGCTTCGTCACCCAGGCCTTCATCGGGCCGATGCAGCTGTTCGGCGGCGGCCTCGCCATCCCCCAGCGCATCCGCAGCGGCGACATCGCGCTCGACCTGGTCCGCCCCGCCCCGCTCCAGCTCTGGACACTGGCCGAGGACCTCGGCCGCGCCGGCTACCTCCTGCTCGTCCGCGGCATCCCGCCGATGCTCGTCGGCGCCGCCCTGTTCGGCATCGTCGTGCCCGACGGACCGGGCCGCTGGGCGGGGCTGCTCGCCGGCCTGCTCCTCGGCGTCGTCACCAGCTTCGGCTGGCGCTACCTGGTGGCGCTGTCGGCCTGCTGGCTCGCCGACGACCGGGGCGTCAACATCGCCTCCACCGTGCTCACCACCTTCCTCAGCGGCCTGGTCCTGCCCCTGACGATCTTCCCCGGCTGGCTCGGCGACGTCGCCAGGGTGCTGCCCTGGGCCGCCATGGCGCAGGCCCCCGCCGACCTCTACCTCGGCACCGCCCCCGTCCTCGACACCCTCGCCTTCCAGGCGTTCTGGGCCGCCGCGCTGCTCGCCCTGGGCGCGCTCGGCACCCGCGCCATCCGCCACAAGGTGGTGATCCAGGGTGGTTAGGACCTACCTTCTCCTCGCCTGGACCTGGACCCGCGCCGCCGCCGCCTACCCCGCCTCGTTCGCGCTGCTCCTGGTGCTCGGCTGCGCCACCGCCGCGCTCGACCTCGCCGCCATCCTGATCGTCTTCGCCAACACCACCTCGCTCGGCGGGTTCACCCGCGAGGAGGTCCTCTTCCTGTACGGGACCGCCGGGATCGCCTTCACCCTCACCGACCTGCTGTTCAGCAACCTCGACCGGGTCAGCGCGCACATCAGGGACGGCACGCTCGACACGTTCCTGATCCGGCCCGTGAACGCCTGGATCCAGATCGCCACCGACCGGTTCGTGCCCGCCAGGATCGGCCGCGTCCTGCAGGCCGCCGCCGCCCTCGGCTACGCCCTCGCCGCGCTCGACCTGGACCCGCGGCGGCTCTGGATGGTGCCCGTCATGATCCTCTCCGGCGTGGTGATCTTCACCTCGCTCTGGACGCTGGCCGCAGCTCTCCAGTTCGCGCTGGTCGACGCACCGGAGGTGAGCAACGCCTTCACCTACGGCAGCGCGCAGCTCGCCCAGTACCCGTTCAGCGTCTACGGCCGCGAACTCGTCCGCGGCGTCACGTACGTGCTCCCGCTGGCCTTCATCAACTGGCAGCCGGGCCTGTACGCGCTGGGCCGCGACGACCCGTTCGGCACGCCCGGCTTCATGCGCTTCCTCGGGCCCGTCGCGGCCCTCGTCCTCGCCCTGCTGGCCGCGCTCGCCTGGCGCCAAGGGCTGCGCCGTTACCGATCGACAGGGAGTTGACCATGACCATGATCGAGCTGAACCAGGCGGGCCGCACCTTCAAGGTGAAGCGGCGGACCGTGCACGCCGTACGCGACCTGACCTTCACCGTCGCGCCCGGGGAGTTCGTCGGCTACCTCGGCCCGAACGGCGCCGGCAAGTCCACCACGATCAAGATGCTGTGCGGCATCCTGACGCCCAGCTCCGGCACCGTGCGGGTGGCGGGTCTCGACCCGTCGCGCCGGCGCACCACCCTGGCCCGGCACATCGGCGTGGTCTTCGGCCAGCGCACCACGCTCTGGTGGGACCTGCCGCTCAAGGACAGCTTCGAACTGATCCGGCTCCTTTACAAAGTAGATCGTAAAGTGTTCGCGGAACGGCTGGCGGAGCTGACGGCGACGCTGGACCTCGGCCCGTTCATGAGCACGCCGGTGCGCCAGCTCAGCCTCGGCCAGCGGATGCGCGGCGACCTGGCCGCGGCGCTGCTGCACGCGCCGGAGGTGCTCGTGCTCGACGAGCCCACGATCGGGCTCGACGTGGTGAGCAAGGCCGGCATCCGCGAGTTCCTGGCCAGGATCAACGCCGAGCGCGGCACGACCGTGCTGCTGACCACCCACGACCTGGGCGACATCGAGCGGCTGTGCCGCCGCGTGATGCTGATCGACCACGGCCGGCTGGCCTTCGACGGGACGCTGGACGACCTGATGGCGAGCGCTCCCGGCCTCTCCTCCATCGAGGAGGTGGTCACCCACCTCTACACCGCCGGGCGCTAGTAGTAGCTGCCCTCCCGGGTCTGCTCCTCGTAGTCGTCGTCGTCCTCGTCGTAGCGGCGCGCCCAGCGCGAGGGCATCAGCACGGGGATGAACAGCGCGACGCCCAGCAGCGCGAGCACGCCGCCGCGGAGCAGGATGTGGGCGCCGGAGACGATCTCCCTGACGATGCCGTTCACCGCCGGGCCGTCGGGCAGCAGGGTCAGCGCCCGGTTCGCGTCCAGCGCGTACACCACGGTCCAGGCCAGCAGGACCATCGACGGGATGAAGGTGGCGACCGGTGACACCCGGCCCGCCACCACGAGCCCCACGACGAGGCCGACGGCGGCCATGGAGCCCAGCGCGATCCAGAGCGACGGGCCGACCGGCGGTGCGGCCTGGACGTCCGCCATCGTCTGCCGCACCGCCCAGCCGCCACCTCCCAGCACGGCCGCGGTCACCACAAGCCCGAGGAGCAAACCACCTAAGTGCCGCAACGTTCTCACCTCATGTCGACGTGGTCGGCACGACCCTAGCGAACAAACGCCGCGAATCACCCGGTCATCACGCGGCTTCCCGCTTGCGCTTTCGCACGTCTTCTGCCCGTGGCACCATGAGCACACTCATGCGAGCGCACCTGCCTTTCCGGCTCATCCGGACGGCGGCCTTCGCCGCCGTCTGTGTGCTCCTCGCGGCCCTGGCCCACTGGCTGAGCGGCGGATCGCGGCCCCCGCCGTGGACCCTGCTGGCCGGGGGCGGCGCGGTGTTCGGGCTCGCCGCCGCGCTGGGCGGCAAGGAGCGCTCACCGGCCCAGGTCGGCTGGCTGCTGGTCGCGGCCCAGCTCGGGCTGCACGAGCTGTTCGGCGGCGACGGCACGGGCTACGTCGCCGCCCACATCCACGGGCAGGGGCTGGGCGAGGCGCTCGGCATGCTGGTGGCCCACCTGACGGCCACGCTCCTCACCGGCTGGTGGCTGTCGCGCGGCGAGGCCGCGCTCTGGGCGCTGCTGCGCCGCCTGGCCCGCCGCCTCCTGCTCCCCCGGCCCGTCCCCGCGCGTCCCGCCGCCCGGCCGCCCGTGCCCGTCGTACGGGTGCGCGACGTGCCGCCGGACCCGGCGGTCCGCCACAGCGTCACCAGGCGAGGTCCTCCACTTCCCGCCTGACCTGCTGACACCTCTCATCCCCTATGCCCACCAAGTGGAGTTATCGCCATGTCCTTCTTCAGACGTGCGGCGACCGTGCTCGCCGCCACCACCGCTCTCACCGCCGCGCTCGCCCTGCCCGCGCTGGCGCACGTCACGATCAACCCCGGCACCGCCGTGGCGGGCGGGTTCACCAAGGTCGCCTTCCGGGTGCCGAACGAGCGCGACGACGCCAGGACGACCAAGATCGAGGTGACCTTCCCCACCGATCATCCGCTGGCGTTCGTCTCCGTCAGGCCGGTGCCCGGCTGGACCGTCAAGGTCACCGAGGGCAAGCTGCCCAAGCCCGTCACCACCGAGCACGGTGAGCTCACCGAGGCCGTCACCACGATCGCCTGGTCGGGAGGTGAGATCGGCCAGGGCGAGTTCCAGGAGTTCGAGGTGTCGATGGGACGGCTGCCGACCGGGGTCGACCAGCTGGTGTTCCCGACCAAGCAGACGTACTCCAGCGGCGAGGTCGTCTCCTGGGCCGACGCCCCGGCGGCCGACGGGTCCGAGCCCGAGCACCCGGCGCCCGTGCTCAAGCTGACCCCGCCCGCCGAAGCCTCCCCCACGGCGTACGCCTCCCCGGCCGCCGGCCCCACCGCGGCGCCGGCCGCGTCCGGCGCGGCCCCCGCCTCCTCGGACGGGACGGCCCGCCTGCTGGGCGGCGCCGGCCTCGCCGTCGGCGTCGCCGGCGTGGTGATCGCCGCCCTGGCCCTCCGCCGCCGCCGCCCTTCCTGATCACCACCTTCGCCCCGTACGCGACCCGTACGGGGCGAAGCCCTCACCCCCGCACCGGCCCCATGTGGGTCAGGACGTGACGTCCTTGCCGGTGAAGTGGGCCCAGGCGATCGACAGGGACATCACGATGTAGGCGCCGAACGTCAGCAGGCCCTCCGTCAGCGCCCCGGTGTCGATCGGGCTGCGCAGGACCGCGTCGAAGCCGGTGAACCTGGTCGGCAGCAGGTAGGGCGCGATCGCTTCGAGCGCGGGGATGGCCCGCAGCACCTGGCAGGCGATGATCAGCACGACGGTGCCCGCGATCGCCCCGATGGGCACCTCGGTGAACGCCGAGATGGCCAGCGCCACCGCCGCGACCGCCGACAGGGCGAAGCCGACGTAGCCGACGGTGAGCGCGATGCGCAGCAGCCCGTCGGTCATGGTGACGGTGGTGCCCGACAGCAGGACCACGTCACCGGCGGGGAACAGCACGAGCCCGGTCACCAGCGCCGACAGCGCCACGACCGCGGTGACCGCGTACGCGTACACGACCGCGTTCAGGTACTTGACGGCCAGCAGCCGGGTGCGCCCGGCGGGCGCGGCGAGCAGGTAGCGCAGCGTGCCGCCGCCGGCCTCGCCGGCGAGCGCGTCGCCGGCCACCACGCTGACCGCGATCGGCATCATCAGCAGCACCAGGGCCGAGAGCGCGAGGAACGTCAGCATGAGGCTGTTGCCGGCCACGGCGGCGATCATGCCGCCGACCTGGTCGTCCCCGGCGAACAGCCGCAGGGACACGCCCATGATCACGGGCACCGTCGCGAGCGCGGCCAGCATGGCCAGGTTGCGCGGCCGGTGGAAGGTGAGGCTCAGCTCGGAGACGAGCAGCCGCCAGAACGCGCCCGCGCGGCGCCCGGCCTGCGGCGTGGGCGGGGCGGGCCGGTCGGAGGGCTCCTCCGGGCGGCGTTCGACGGTGCTCAGGGTCTCGGTCACGGGCACCAGCCCGGGGGTGCGACGGGTGCGGGTGCCCGTGTCAGCCGTCGACATCGAATCCCTCTCCTGTCAGTCCGACGAACACGTCCTCCAGGCTCGGCCGCACGACGGCGAGCCCCCGTACGGCCACGCCCTCGCCGACGAGGGCGGCGTTGACCCGCTCGGGAGCGTGACCCCCCAGCTCGGCGGTCACGGCGCCGGCGGCGGAGCGCACGTCGGCCAGCCCGAGCGCCGCGAGCACGCGCGCCGCGTCGGCCGCGTCGGGCGTCTCGACGCTGACGCGGGTGGCCAGGCCGCCGCTCAGCGAGGCGATCGTGCCGTCCGCGACGAGGCGGCCGGTGCGCATGATGGCAGCGTGCGTGCACATCTGCTCGACCTCGGCCAGCAGGTGGGAGGAGACGAACACGGTGGTGCCGCCGGCGGCGATCTCCTTGACCAGCGCCCGCACCTCGCGGGTGCCCTGCGGGTCGAGCCCGTTGGTGGGCTCGTCCAGGATGAGCAGCTCGCGCGGCCCGAGCAGGGCGGCCGCGATGGCGAGCCGCTGGCGCATGCCGAGCGAGTAGTTGCGGTAGCGCTTGCCCGCCGCGGCGGTGAGGCCGACGCGTTCCAGCGCCTCGCCGACGCGCCGCCGGACGGTCGCCCCGGAGGCGGTGGGGTCGGCGGCGTCGAACCGGCGCAGGTTGGCCTCGCCCGTCAGGTAGGGGTAGAAGGCCGGGCCCTCGACCAGCGCGCCCACCCGGGGCAGGGCCAGCGCGAGCGGCAGGCCGAGCAGGGAGCAGGTGCCGCCGGTGGGCGTGATCAGGCCGAGCAGCATCCGGATCGTGGTGGTCTTGCCCGAGCCGTTCGGCCCCAGGAAGCCGTAGACGGAGCCGCGCGGCACGGTCAGGTCGAGCGCGTCGACGGCCGTCTGGCCGCCGCGGAAGCGCTTGGTCAGCCCGGACGTCACGATGGCGGCGCCGGGGTCGGAGGGCGGGGCCGCCCCGGTGGGCGCCCCCGCTTCCTGCGCGACGGTCGTCACCTGACGCCCGCCGCCTTCATGATCTCCTCCGGGGTGACCGCGCCGACCAGCAGGCGGCCGTCGTCGGTCAGCAGCACGGTGACGAGCTTCGTCCTGATCATCTTGCCGGAGCCCCAGGTGCCGCTCACCGGGGTGGCCGTCTTCAGCACGTTGTCGAAGAGCGCCCGCGCGTCGGCGCCCTCGCCGCCGGGAGCGCCGGGAGCGCCGTCCGCGTCGCCCTGCGGCATCGCGGCGTCGGCGGGCAGCACCGCGACCGCGGTCCAGCCCTCGCCACGCACCTTCAGGTCCCCGGCGGTGCGCCTGGCCTCCTCGGCGTGCTCCTGTCGCGCGTCGGACGGCCCGAACGTCTTCTCCTCCACCTTGGCCCCGGCCGGCGGGGTGAAGGCGAAGTTCTCCTCGGCGGGCGGGGTGAAGGTCAGCTGGGTGAACCCGACCTGGAAGGCCGGCTCGGCCGAGCCCTTGGCGAACACCTGGACCCGCAGCGGCACGTAGTGCTCGCCGTCGATGGCCAGGCGCACCTCCTGGACCAGGGACGCGGGGTCCTTCGGGGTGAGCGTGAGCTGGTAGGCCGGGCGGCCCGCGACCTCGGCGGTGTTGCTCACCGAGATCGTGGTCGACTCGTCCACCTGCTCCAGGAGCCGCTGCGCCGCCTGGTCGGGCGTCATGACGGTCGGGGCGGCCGTGGGCAGGCCTTCCCGGGGGTGCTCGCCCTGCAGCTTGACCCTGGTGGCGGTGTTGCTGTCGCTGTCCCAGTACCACACCTGGTCGCCGTTGACGATCACGTTGGTCTCGTTGAACTGGGTGGGCAGCGCCAGCCGCATCTTGTCCTCGTCGCCGTACCAGAGCTTCACCTCGTGGGAGCCGGACAGCAGCGACAGCGGCGAGCCGTCGCCCGTGTCGGGCAGCGCCGGCAGGCCGAGCGAGGCCGTCTGCTGGACGGTGCCGGACATGGGGGGCATGCCCTCGCTCTTCTCCGCCGCCGCGGCGGCGTCGGCCAGCAGCTGCTGGGCCGATCGTTCGGGAAGCACGGGGTCGCCGCTCACCGCGGCGATCACCGGCCCGGCGCCTATCGCCGCGCCGATCACGGCCGCCGCCGCGATCGGCACTCCCCACCTCACGTACGTGCCTCTACGCATGTCACTCCTCAACGGTATGTCGATACACGCAGCCTGCGTGATGCATCCTTAGGCGAACCTGAGACGGGCTGAGATCCCTCTCAGCGTTCTCAGCGGGCTCTCAGCGCACGGACGGGAGAATCGGCACATGCGGGTACTGGTCGTCGAGGACGAACGCCGGATGGCGGCCGCGCTCCAGCGCGGGCTGCAGGCGGAGGGGTTCGCCGTCGATCTCGCCCACGACGGCGAGCAGGGGCTCCACGAGGCGAGACACGGCGACTACGACGTAGTCGTGCTCGACATCATGCTGCCCAGGCTGTCCGGCTACAACGTGTGCAAGCAGTTGCGCGCGGAGGAGAACTGGGTGCCGATCCTCATGCTGTCGGCCAAGGACGGCGAGTACGACATGGCCGACGGCCTCGACCTGGGCGCCGACGACTACCTGACCAAGCCGTTCTCGTACGTGGTGCTGGTGGCCAGGCTGCGGGCGCTGCTGCGGCGCGACTCGGGGCGGCGGCCGGCCGTGCTGGCCGCCGGCGACCTGTCGCTGGACCCGGCGCGGCGGCGGGTGCGGCGCGGCGAACGCGACGTCGAGCTGACGCCGCGCGAGTTCGCGCTGCTGGAGTACCTGCTGCGCAGGCGCGACGAGGTGGTGTCCAAGTCGGAGATCCTGGAGCACGTCTGGGACACCTTCGACACCGATCCGAACGTGGTCGAGGTGTACGTGGGCTACCTGCGGCGCAAGATCGACGCCCCGTTCGGCAGGAACGCGCTGCAGACCGTGCGCGGCGCGGGCTACCGGCTGGCCGGCGACGGTGGCTGAGTTCCCGGCCGCGCGCCCGTCGGCCTGGTGGCGGCGGCAGGGGTTGCGGTTCCGGCTGACGGTGGTGGCCGTCGCCGTGCTGGCGGTGGCGCTGGCGGTGTCGGCGTCGGTGCTGCTCTCGGTGCTGGACCGGACACTCCTGGCCACCGTGGACGAGTCGGTCAGCCGGCAGGCGCACACCGTGCGGGTGCAGGCCGACGCCGGCACGCTGACCACCCCGATCACCACCCACGACGGCACGATCGTGCAGGTCATCGGCGCGGACGGGCGGATCACGCACGTCACCTACGGCGCGGACCGGCTGGTGCCGCTGCTGGACGGGCGGGGCCGGGCGCGGGCGCTGGAGGACGGGCGGGCCACGTTCGTCGACGGTCATCCGTACGCGATCCCGGCGCAGCTGCGGGTGGTGGTGCTGAGCGCCGACCGCGGGCAGACGGTGATCGCGGCCCGGTCGGTGTCGGAGATCCAGACGAGCGTCCGCACGGCCGGGCGGGTGCTGCTGGTGGGCACGCCGCTGCTGGTGGTGCTGCTCGCGGGCGCCAGCTGGATGATCGTCGGGCGTACGCTGCGGCCCATCACGGCGCTGCGCAGGGGCGCGGCCGAGATCACGCACACCGCCCGGTCGCGCCGGCTGCCGGTGCCGGAGTCGCGCGACGAGGTGCACTCGCTGGCCACCACGCTCAACGACATGCTGGCGCGGCTGGAGGAGGCCGAGAAGCGGCAGCGGGCGCTGGTCTCCGACGCTGCGCACGAGCTGCGCAGCCCGCTCGCCAGCATCCGGCTGCAGCTGGAGGTGGCGCTCGGGCACCCGCAGGGGCAGGACTGGCCGGAGACGGCCGAGGGCGTGCTGGAGGACACCCTGCGGCTGTCGCGGCTGGCCGAGGACCTGCTGGCGCTGGCCAGGCTGGACGAGCGCGGCGGCGTCCCGGCCCGGCGCGAGCCCGTCGACCTGGACGAGGTCGTGCGGCAGACGGCCGAGCGGTACGCCGAGGTGAGGCTGGCCGCCTGCGACCCGGTGGAGGTGCGCGGCGACGCCATGGACCTCAGCCGGGTGCTGACCAACCTGATCGACAACGCGGTGCGGCACACCGCGTCGAAGGTCGAGGTCGCGCTGACCGCCGACGGGATCCTCACCGTCACCGACGACGGGCCGGGCATCCCGGAGGAGGACAGGGAGCGGGTGTTCAACCGGTTCACCCGGCTCGACACCGGGCGCAGCCGGGACGAGGGCGGTGCGGGGCTGGGGCTGGCCATCGTCCGGGAGACGGTGCGCGCGCACGGCGGCACCGTCCACCTGAAGGACGCCTCCCCCGGCCTCCGCGCCGTCGTCTCCCTCCCCCCGTCCCTCTGAACGGGACGTCCGTCACCTGGGCGTTCACCAGGAGCGCGTCGGCACGACTGCACGCCGACCGGTGTGACGGTGGAGCCTGACGGCGCCTGCCACGTGTCCACGGGGGCACACGGGCCGGCGACCGGCGAGGTGCTGAGAATCCGACCGCGCTAGGCGGTCGTGCCCCTCTCGGCGGTCGCCAGGAAGTCCTGGGCGATCAGCGGGAGGCGGCGGCGCGTGTGCACGACGGCGATCACGCGTCTGACGGCGGGCTCCAGCGAGCGGACCACGAGGCCCGCCCTGGCGGCCTGTTCGGCCATCCCGCGGTACCACAGCAGCGACGCCTTCCCGGCGCGCACCGCGTTCAGCCAGCCGTTGCGTTCGTCGGTTTCGAGCACCACGACGGGGCTCACCGAGAACTTGCCGAACATCGCGTCGAGCTCCCTGCGGCGGACGCTGCCGCGCGCGGGCAGGGCCAGGCGCATGCCGTGGAGTCTGCCCATGGGAACGGGGTTGGGGAGTTCGAGCCCGGGCGGGGAGATCAGCACGATCTCCTGGCGCTCGAGCGGGTGGGTGATCAGGTCGCCGGGGACGGGCAGATCGGTCAGGCCGAGGTCGGCCCGCTGGTCCCGGATGGCGCTGACGACGGCCTCGCGGCCCTCGCAGCGGACGATGTGCACGCGGACGCCGGGGTGCTCGGAGGCGTAGGCGGGCAACAGCCGCCCCGCCAGACCGGGCTCCAGGCTGGGGGTGGAGGCGATGCGGAGCTCCGCTTCGCCGGCGCCGCCGTGGTTGGCGAGGCCTTCGATCTCGCGGACGGCGTCGAGCGCCTCCCGAGCCAGCTTCACCACGCGGCGACCTTGCGAGGTCACCACTACCCCCCGCCCCGAACGCGCGAAGAGCGTCATTCCGAGCTCTCGTTCCAGATCGCGGATCGCACGCGAAAGCGCAGGTTGTGCGATATAGAGCGACCTTGCCGCGTCAGTCATGGTGCGGTGCTCCGCAGTCGCGACCACATAGCGGAGCTGCTGGAGGTTCATGGCAAAGAACGCTAGGACAACGGCAGGTCCGTGGTCCGGAACATGACTGAGATCACCTCGAATGATTTCGGACCGTAACCGAGTACCGCTACATCCGTGACGGGTGGGAAATCAGTATGCTTCTGCCCCATATTCGGCAAAGGCACGATGTGTGACAGGAGAGGTCGCGCATCTCGGACAACCGAGTAAAGGGGCGACACGGTGACAGGGAACGGGCAATATCCACCCGTGCCACAGGGGCCAGGACAGCCCCAGAGGCCGCCCTCGCTACCATGGCCGCCGCCTGGCCACCGCCAGCCACAGCCGCAGGGCAACCCATACCCCGGTCAAGGCGTTCCCAATCCTGGCGGACCTCATCCGGGTCAGGGACCGTACCCCGGAGGGGGCGCACCGCCGCCGGGGCAAGGCCCTTACCCGGGCCAGCCACCGCCCGGCCAGGGGCCGTACCCGGGCCAGGGACCTTATCCGGACCAGGGGCCGTATCCCGGACAGGGCGCACCCCCGGGCGCGGGGCCCTATCCCGGCCAGGGGCCCTATCCGGGCCAGGGCACTCCACCCGGCCAAGGGCCGTACCCGGGCCAGGGCCCGCCGCACGGGCAGGGGGCGTACCCCGGGCAGGGGGGCGGCTATCCGCCGGGCGGCGGGTACCCGGGCGGCCCTCCGCCCCCGCAGGGGCCCTGGCCGGGCGGGCAGCCGTCCTTCCCGCCGCACGGGCAGTGGCACCACCGGCCGCGCCGCAAGTCCGGCATGGGCGTGGTCGGCGTGCTCGGGCTGGTGTGCGGGACGATCGCGGGACTGTTCGTGCTGGTGATCGTCGGGGCGGCGTTCCTGGGCTCGTCGTCGGGTTCGGACACGACGACGCCGATCGCGCAGCCGACGTACTCCCCGTACGACGAGCCGACGCGGTCGAGGGGTGAGCCGACGAGCAGCCCCACCCGGGACGACGTGCCCACCGAGCGTCCGACCCAGCGGCCCAAGCAGGACGACGAGCCGGACGACGACCCGCCGAGGCAGGTGACGCTCGACCGCAGCCTGAAGAACAACACCGTCTACCGGGCCGGCGTGCTGCCCAGGCTCACCTGCCGGGCGGGCAACGTGAGCATCTTCAGCCACACCCAGCTCAAGTCGCTGATCCTCAAGACCGGCAAGTGCATGGACCAGGCATGGGGCCCGATCCTGCAGAAGCAGGGCATCCCGTTCAGCCCGCCGAGGTACGCCATCGCGGCCAGGAGCGGCAGGGGCGCCTGCGGCGACTACCCCCAGCGGGGCAGCATCGTGCCGTACTACTGCCCGCGCAACAACACGATCTACGCCTCCACCTCGGCCATGGCCAGGGGGAACGGCAACTCGCGCGGCTACGGCCAGATCATCAGCTGGCACGGCGGCATCATCAGCATGATGGCCCACGAGTACGGGCACCACGTGCAGAACCTGACCGGGCTGCTGGACTCCTGGTGGGGTCAGACGCTGGAGACCTCGAACCAGAACGGCAAGCTGGCGCTGAGCCGACGGCTGGAGCTCCAGGCAACCTGCTTCGGCGGGATGTGGATGCGGTCGGTCGCGGCCTCGTACCCGGTGAGCACGAGCAGCCGGCAGCGGTTGTTCTGGTTCTACGGCCAGGTGGGCGACCATCCGGGATACCCGCGTGACCACGGGTCGACGGCGAACAACCACCGGTGGTTCCGGCAGGGCTGGGAGAAGAACAAGGCCTACCAGTGCAACACGTGGGCCGCGCCGTCTTCGACCACCTCCTGATGGTTACTTGAGGTTCATCTCATGTTGGGCACATGTCTTTGATGTCCATATATGGCGACTAGAATCCTGGCAATCTTGTGCCATCGGGGGGCAAACCCAGCGGGTTATGCCTGGTAGGCGTGCGAAGGAGCCGGTGTGAGCAAACGCGATGGGGTGGACGCCGTGCCTGGAGGCCGGAAACGGCGCCCCCCTCGCCGACCCCGGCCCGCGCCGGGCAATTCCGCCGACCCCTCGCCCGACCCGGCCGCCCCCCATCCGGACCCGTCCGGCGCCGTCGACCCCAGGGCCGCCGAACCGCGAGCCGGCGAGCCGCGGAGCGGGCGGACCCGCAGGACCCGGCGCTCCGGCGACCCTGCGTCAGGCACCCCACGCCCCCGCAGGGACCCCGCGGACGCGCCGGGCCAAACCCCGGACACCCGCGAAGCCCGACACGCCGGCACCCCCACCCGAGGCGAAACCTCCGCCCGGGGCGAGACCTCCGGCAGAGGCGACCATCTGGCACGGGGAGCTTCCGGCAGAGGCGACCACCAGGTAGGGGGAACCTCCGGCGACAACGGCTCCGCCAGGAGAGGAACCCCCGCCGGAAGCGGCCCTGCCGGGAGAGGGACCTCCGGCGGAAGCGGCCGCCCCGGCGAAGAGGCGGCCGGGAGAGGCGCGGGCTCCACCCCGAGCGGGAACGGAAGAGGCGCGAGCGAAGGCCCCGTCACAGGCGGCTCTGGCCACGGCGGCGTAGCCAGGGGCGTCCACCCCAGCGCCGAACCAGCCAGAGTCTCCGGCGAGGGCGGCTCCGGCTTCAGCGGCGGCGCCGCTTCCGGCGCCGGCACAGGCAGAGGCTCCGGCAGGAGCGCCGGTGCCGACAGCGGCGGCTCTGGTGCCGGAGACGGTTCCGGCAGGGGCCCCAGCGGCGGCTCCAGCAGAGGCTCAGGTGCAGGCCCCGGCATGGGTGCCGGAGCCGGTGCCGGCGGCGACTCCGGTACTGGAGGCGGCTCCGGCAGGAGCGCCGGTGCTGGTAGCGGCAGAGGCTCTGGCGTCGGAGGCGGCTCCAGCAGGAGCGGCGGCTCTGGTGCCGGGAGCGGCTCCGGCAGGGGCACCGGTGCCGGTGGCGGCAGAGGCCCTAGCGCCGGAGGTGGTTCCGGCAGCGGCCCAGGTGCCGGCGGCGGCTCCGGAAGGGACCCAGGTGCCGGCGGCGGCTCTGGCAGAGGCTCAGGTGCGGGAAGGGGCTCTGGCAGGGGCTCAGGTGCGGGAAGGGGCTCTGGCAGAGGCTCAGGGGCCAGTGGCGGCTCTGGCAGAGGTTCAGGGGCCGGAGACGGTTCCGGCAGGAGCGGTGGCTCTGGCGCCGGGGGTGGCTCCGGGCCAGGTCGTGGCGATGACGGGCGGGCACGTTCGGGCGGCAACCGGAGTGGGGGGATCGCGGGGAGGCTTGCCGGGGTCGGTGGCGGGAGCGCGGCGCCGCGGTTCGCGAAGCCGCTCACGCCGGCGTCCATCCTCGGCTGGACCCTGCTGTCGATCTTCGTTCCGGGCGCCGCGCACCTGCGGGCCGGGCACCGGCGCACCGGTCTGGTCCTCGTCGGCGTCTTCGTCGCCGTGCTGCTCGGCCTGCTGGCGTTCGTGCTGGCCAACCTGGACAACGCGGGGATCGTCACGCGCGACAGCGTGATGATGACCGTCGTGGTCCTGGCCTCCGTGGGCGCGCTGAGCTGGTTCGCGCTAGCGGTCTCCTCGTACGTCGCGCTCGGCCCGAGCCGGCTCACCCAGCAGGGCCAGATCATCTCCGGCGTCGGGGTGGGCCTGCTGTGCGTGGTGGTGATGGCCCCGTTCGCGCTGTCGGCCACGTCGGTCTACGCGGTGTGGGACGCGAAGAAGCACGTCTTCAAGAGCGCGGAGGACAACCCGGACGTCGCGCCGATCAAGGAGGAGGACCCGTGGAACGGCAAGGACCGGGTCAACTTCCTGCTGGTCGGCGGTGACGCCGCGGGCAACCGCACCGGCGTGCGCACCGACAGCATGAACGTGGCCAGCGTGCACATCCCGACGGGCGCCACGGTGCTGTTCAGCCTCCCCCGCAACCTGCAGCACGTGCGCTTCCCGCCGTCGTCGCCGCTGCGCAGGCACTTCCCGAACGGCTTCATGGCGGAGCTGCCCAACGGCGGCCTGCTGAACGAGGTGTGGCAGTACGCCAACGACCACCCGGAGCAGGCGGGCGGCAAGAACCGGGGCCCGCGCGCGCTGATGGACGCGATCAGCTACACGCTCAACCTGGACATCGACTACTACGTGCTGATGAACATGTACGGGTTCGCCGACCTGGTGGACGCCATCGGCGGGCTGACCATCCACGTGGAGCAGGACGTCAAGTGGGGCGGCCTGTACGGGACCGCGGGCACGATCAGGGCGGGCACCCGGCGGCTGTCGGGCGAGGAGGCCCTCTGGTACGGCCGGTCCCGGGTGGGCAGCGACGACTTCTCCCGGATGAGCCGCCAGCGCTGCGTCATCGGCGCGTTCGCGCAGCAGGCGACGCCGCAGAAGATCCTGGCGAACTTCAACAGCATCGCCACGGCGACCAAACGGCTGGCCGAGACGAACATCCCCGAGGAACTCCTGGAACCGCTGCTGGACCTGGCGCTCAAGGTCAAGGACGCGAAGATGAGCAGCCTGCAGTTCGTGCCGCCGAAGTACTGGCCGGGCAGCCCTGACTGGGTCAAGATCCGGCGGGCGTCGGCCAAGGCTGTCCAGGACTCGCTCAAGCCGCGTCGCGCCAAGGCCGCCACGCAGGCCGCGCCGACGGCGTCGGCTTCCCCCTCGGTCTCGCGTACGCAGGTGCGTGCGGCCCAGCCGACCGAGACGCCGACCCGCAACTCGCAGAAGGCGAACGACAGCGCCGAGTCGCTCGACGAGCTGTGCGGATGAAACGACCTCGCCCCGCCTCCTGCCGGTCGGCGGGAGGCGGGGCGAGGCGCGTCGGCGTACCCCGGGGGGTCAGCTGCGGCCGAGGGCGCGCAGCTGGTCGATGCTCAGCGCGGAGACGTTCTGGTCGACCGGCGCGTCGGAGTACTGGTGGATGGTCCAGGACTTCCAGTCGGCCGGCGTGGCGACCGTGCCCTTGGCCTTGTCGTAGTGGGCGACCCACAGCGGGTACTCGCCCAGGCCCTTGCCGTACTGGTCGGCGAAGGCGTAGCCGCTGTAGAACAGCGGGGTGACGCCGGTCTTGGCCTTGACCCGCTCCAGGAACGTCTTGGCCCACTTGTTCACGTGCTCGACCGACTTGCCGTCGCTGGTCTCCAGGTCGAGGGCGAGCAGGTCGCCCTTCTCGGCGGGCTGGCTGTTCACCACGGACAGGAAGAAGTCGGCCTCGGCGACGGGGTCGTTCTTCGGGTGCCCGAAGTGGTAGGCGCCGCGCACGACCTCGTGCTTGTCGAGTTCCTTCCAGTGGCGGGCGAAGGTCTTGTCCTTGAAGTCCAGGCCCTCGGTGGCCTTGACGATGCCGAAGTCGGCGCCGCTGGCACCCCAGTCGTGGGTGGGCTGGTAGTTGGAGACGTCCTGGCCGTACGGGAGCTCGGCGGCCTGGGCGGGGGCGGTGAAGGCGGGAGCCGCCACGGTGGTGGCGACGGCCAGGGCCGCGGTGGCGCCGAACTTGCGCAGGGTACGGGTGATTGTCATGGTGTTCCTCCAGAGTCGCGCACGATTAGTGATCATTCGTACGCATAGAGCTACGTGAGCACCTCTGCGGGACACGCTGCGGAGCGAGGTGCGCTGGGAGTGGAGCGGCCGCTGTCAGATTGATGGGCGCTCAGATGTTGGTTACAACGGCGCGGCTTTCCCAGGCATTCCAAAACCGCAGGTAAAGCCTCACATGGCCGGGCAAACAGGGGCTTACGCGAGCGCCCGCCGGGGCAACAGCAGGAACGCGCCGAGGTAAAGCACGCCGGCGACGACGAGCAGCCCTTGATAGCCGATGACCAGCGCCAGGTATTCCAGGCAGCCGCCGACCATGGCGCCGAGCAGGTTGGCGCCGAAGGAGGTGGTGGCGTCGGCGGTGTCGGCGAACCGCTTGGCGAACACCACGTTCGCGGCGAAGATCGGCAGGAAGGCGACGATGACGGCGGCCACCGCGCGCACCGGCACGGGCAGCGACAGCAGCCACGCGTTCGGCACCAGCCAGGCCAGCAGCAGTCCGGCGAAGAGCACCCCGTACATGACGGGCAGCGGCGGGGTGCGGAAGCGGCGGGTCACCTCGACGGCGGCGAGCACGGCGACGAGCACCCCGGCGAACACGATGGCGTTGACCACCCAGGTGGTGCCGAACAGCAGCGCGAACCCGGTCACGCTCTTGGTCTCCAGCAGCAGGAACGCCACCCCGAGCAGGAACAGGTCGGCGTACGGGCGCATCCTGCGGTACGGGCCGGCCACGACGCGGACGGCGAGCAGGCTGACCGCGAGGATCAGGCCGAGCGTGACGAGGTAGAGCGACGGGATCGTGCGGTCCTTCAGGTAGAGGAAGGGCCGGTCGTCGTCGGCGGGCGGCGGGGTGCCGGCGGCCGCGCCCGCCCAGGGGGCGCCGCAGCGCTGCGCCTCGGGGGTCGCCCCGGCGGTGATGACGGCCTGCTGGCCGGTGGTGCTGACCACGTCCACGCAGGGGGCGTGGCCGAAGGCGCGCTGGGCGGTGGTGGCGAGCCGGTCCACCAGCCAGCTCTCGCGGTAGTAGTTGTACATGGAGAACGCGCCGCCGGGCTTGAGGCGCTCGCGGGCGGCCCGCATGGCCTCCTCGGTGAACAGGTAGCTCTCCAGCCGCAGCGAGCTGGCCCCCGACACGAGCGTGAGCGAGTCGGGCAGCGCGAACAGGATCAGGTCGTACGAGCGATCGGTCTGTTCCAGGAAGGCGCGGCCGTCGGTGACGTGCGTGGTCACGCGGGGATCGTCGTACGGCTTGTCCGGGTGGGTGGAGCCGCCGAGCTCGCGCAGCTTGGGGTCGATCTCGACGGCGTCGACGTGGCGGGCGCCCTTGGACAGCGCGATGGAGACGTCGGTGCCGCTGCCCGCGCCGATGATGAGCACGTCGTCGGGCCGGGCGGCGGCCCGCTCGTAGGGCAGCCCGTACTGGGCCTCCCACTGGAGCCGGGCGTGGGCGGGCACGGCCTGCTGGTGGGGGATGCCGTTGACGGAGATGTCGGTCACCGGCACGCCGAGCTGCTCGAACTGGCGGTGGGTCACCTTGTAGTACGGCGACCAGAGCGCCCCGGCGGTGAGCGTCTCGGCCAGCAGCAGGCCGACCACGGCGAGCGAGGGGACGGCCACCAGCCCGATGTAGGCGGCGCGGGGCCGGGGCACGAGCAGCACCGCGTACGCGGCGGCGGCGAGGATGCCCCAGAAGACGGGCGGCGCGCTGAGGAACGACAGCCCGGTGAACACCGCGATGCCGGTCAGGCTGCCGATGAGGTCGTAGCGGTAGGCCTCCAGCCGGGGCAGCTCGGGGAAGCAGCGCCCGACCAGCTCGGCGGGGCCCATGAGGACGAGCGCGGCGGCGCAGAAGACGATGGGCAGGCTGATCCAGGCGGGCGGCCCGACCGTGGACAGGCTCGTCCAGTAGAGCACCCCGTCGGTGTCGCGGTCGACCGTCACCGGGAACGCCAGCACCACCATGACCAGCCCGAACAGCACGACCGGCGAGTAGTAGGGCTGGGCGGTGGTGCGGCCGACGCGCAGGAACCCGAGCCCGATGCCGAGGAACGAGCCGAGCAGCACGAAGTTGGTGAAGTAGCTCAGGTGCACGATGTTGGAGCCGGTCCAGCGGATCAGCGCCAGCTCCAGGAAGAGCATGAACGCGCTGGCGAGGATCAGCCGGGGCCGCACCGCCAGCCAGTGTCCGCCCGTGCCACCGCTTTCGACGGGCTTGCGCGCCTGGAGCGTCATGGTGACTCAACCTAGTCAACAGATCGCCCGCACGGAAGCCTCACGATTACGCGAGGATGTCGTCCCATTCGTCGCATTTTGCGGCGTTTCCGCAGGTCACAGGCTTGGCAAAGCCCTGGACGGCGACGGCGCGATGACGCACGGTAAGGGAGTCGCTCCATCCATACACGCTCGGTGGTGATCATGCGGGTCCTCATCCAATTCCGCCCCTCCCCTGACCTCGTCGCGGCCGTGGCCGACCCCGGCCGCGCCGTGACCACGGCCGACGTCGCGGACGGCCTGCCCGGTGTCGAGCTCGACACCGGGTTCGCGCCCGTGGCGCTGCCGCGCCCGGTGCCCGCCACGGGCGGCGATCCGCTCTCGCTCAACCAGCCGCTGCGGTTCTCGATGGCCGCAACGGACGCCTCCGTGCTGGTCCGCGGCACGATCTCCGACGACGAGGTGGCCACCAGGGTCTCGCTGCTGCCCGGGCTGCGTCCCGACGTGGTGGGCGTGTTCTCCGACCCGGTCATCGAGACCTGCCCGACGTGTGGCGGCGACCCGCCGGCCGGCACCTGGCGTGACGTGGAGCGGCTGCTGGACGGGCCCCGGATGCGCGCCGAGGGCCTCGACGGGTCCGACGTGCACGTGGCCGTGGTCGACACCGGCGTCAACCTGGACCACCTGAGCGGCAAACTGGGGCGCGACGTGCGCCTCGACGCCGGGCGGAGCTGGCTGCCGCCGACCGTGCCGGGCAAGCCAGGAGAGTTCCCGGTCGACCACGGCACGATGTGCGCGTTCGACGCGCTCATCGGCGCCCCGGCGGCGACCCTGCTCGACCTGCCGCTGCTGCGCTCCACCCGGCCGGGCGGCTCGGTCATGGACGGGCTGCTGTCCGACGCGGTGGCCGCGTTCGCGCACCTGCGCGGCGTGCTCGACGCCCAGCCCGAGGAGTCGCGGGCACTGGTGGTCAACAACTCGTGGGGGTCGTTCTCCCCGGAGTGGGACTTCCCGGTGGGGCATCCGGGCAACTACTCCGACAACGGGGCGCACCCGTTCAACCTGATGGTGGCGAGCCTCGACCAGGCGGGCGCGGACATCCTGTTCGCGGCGGGCAACTGCGGGCGCGACTGCCCCGACGGGCGCTGCGCCTTCCCCGAGCGGCCGATCACCGGCGCCAACTCCCATCCGCGGGTGCTCTCGATCGGTGGGGTGAACGTGCGCGGCGAGCGCGTCGGCTACTCCTCGCAGGGCCCGGGACGGCTGGCCGAGCGCAAGCCGGACGTGTGCGCGTACACGCACTTCGCCGGCTCCGGCGCGTACGGCGACGAACCCGACTCCGGCACGTCGGCGGCGGCCCCGGTCGCGGCCGGGCTGGTGGCGGCGGTGCGGACGCGCTGGCCCGCCTCGCGGCTGTCGCCGGCCCAGCTGCGCGCCCTGCTGCGCCGCACCGCCGAGGACCGCAGCACGGTGGGCTTCGACTACGACTACGGCTACGGCATCGTGGACCCGGCCGCGATCCTGGCCGCGCTGGGGCGGCGGGCCAGGAGCGCGGCCTGAGCCGTCGCTACGCGGCCTGGCGGTTGAACACGCGGGTGCCGACCGCCAGGCCGGCCACGGCGAACAGCGCCGTCACCACCACTCCGGCCAGCACCGTGCCCGTCAGGTAGTGACCGGCGAACAGCTCGCGCAGCGCCTCCACCGCATATCGGAACGGGCTGACGTACGAGAGCGCGTCGAGCCAGCCGGGGGCCATCGACATCGGCAGGAACGACCCCGACAGCAGCGCCAGCGGGATCACCGCGGTGCTCATCACGGGCGCGAACAGCTGCTCGTCCATGGTGAGCGCGATCGCGTACGAGAGCGCGGCCATGCTGGTGCCGAGCACCACGATCAGCGCGAGCCCGGCCAGCAGCCCCGCGGCGGGGGCGCGCAACCCGAAGGCGTAGCCGACCGCGACCAGCAGCACGACCTGGACCACCAGCGTGACCACGTTGGTGAGCACGCGGCCGAGCAGCAGCGCCAGGCGGGAGGCCGGGGTGACCCGCATCCGCTCCAGCACGCCGGTCCGTCTCTCGAAGACCACGCCGAACCCGGCCATGCCCGTGCTCAGCAGGCTGAGCTGGATGATCAGCCCGGGCACCAGCACCTCCCAGGTGCCGAACGTGGCGAAGATGGGGCCGAACAGCACGAGGAAGAAGAGCGGCTGGATGGCTCCGAAGATCATCCCGACCTTCTGGCGGAGCGTGATCCGCAGGTTGTGCCGGAAGAGCACCCAGGTGTCGCGGATCATCGGACGCCGGCCTCCTCACGCAGGCTCCTGCCGGTGATGTCCAGGAACGCCGCGTCGAGGGTGCGCCCGGCCTTGAGCTCGGCCGGGGTGCCCGAGGCGGCGATCTCGCCGTGGTCGATGATCAGCAGCCGGTCGCAGAGGGCGTCGGCCTCGTCCAGGTAGTGGGTGGTCAAGAAGATCGTCACTCCGTGGTCGTCGCGCAGCGCGCGGATGTGGTCCCACAGGTGGGCCCGGGTCTGCGGGTCGAGCCCGGTGGTGGGCTCGTCCAGGAACAGCAGCGCCGGCCGGTGCGGCAGCGCGAACGCGATGTCGGCGCGGCGCCGCTGCCCGCCGGAGAGCGCGCCGCCCGGCCTGTCCCGCACGCCGTCGAGGCCGAGCATGGCCAGCACCTCGGCGGCCCGGGCCCGCGCCTCGACGCGGGAGAGCCCGTACAGCATGCCCTGCAGCTCCAGTTCGCCGCCGATCGGGACGGTCGGGTCCGTCCAGCCGGACTGGGACACGTAGCCGATGCGGCGCCGCACCTCTCTCGGGCCGGCCAGCAGGTCTTGGCCGGCCACGGTCGCGGTGCCCGCGGTGGGCGGCAGCAGGGTGGTCAGCATGCGCATGGTCGTGGTCTTGCCCGCGCCGTTCGGGCCGAGGAAGCCGACGATCTCGCCGCTCCGCACGGACATGGTCACGTTCCTGACGGCTTCGACGCCGCCGGTGAAGGTCTTGCTCAGACCTAATGTCTCGATCACTTCATCGCCTCCAAACTTAGAGTAGACATAATTTTGGGGTCACTGCAATATTGATACGATGGAGGCATGGAAGAAGGGCTGCGGGAGCGGAAGAAGCGCGAGACCCGGGAGCGCATCGCGGACATGGCGATGGGGCTGTTCATGACGCGCGGGTTCGACAACGTGACCGTGGCCGAGGTGGCGCGGGCCGCCGACGTGTCGGTGAACACGGTGTTCAACTACTTCCGCACGAAAGAGGACCTGTTCGCCGACCGGCAGGAGTTCGTCGAGAGCCTGCCGGTGGAGGTGCTGCGCGCGCGGGAGAAGGGCGAGAGCGCGGTGCGGGCGTTCCGCCGCGACTTCGTGGCGGCGGTCGAGACCCGGGGGTGGCAGTACGGCCTGCAGGACGGGGCCGACGTGTTCGCCAAGATGGTGGGCGAGAGCCCGTCACTGCTGGCCCGGATGCGGGAGATCCATCAGCAACGCGAAGAGGCGCTCGCGGAGGCGCTGGCCGACGAGCTCGACGCGGACGCCGACGAGCTGGCCCCGCGGCTGGTGGCCGCCCAGATCCTCACCGCGACCCGGCTGCTGTCGGACTACGCCGTGCGGCGTTCGCTGGCCGGTGAGCCGTGGGAGACGATAGCGCCCGACCTCCGGGCGCAGGCCGAGGCGGCTTTCGGCCTGCTGGAGTCGGGCATCGGCGACTACTGCGTGCGGCGCTAGCTGACCGACGCCATGACGATGGCGAACACGATGAACACCCCGTAGATGAGGATGATCCCGCCCATGATGCAGGTGCTGACGATGCCGCAGATCCGGCCGGCCTGCACCATGCCGCGGTTCTCGTACACGTAACCGCTGGCGTCGATCTCCCGCAGCGCCTTGGTGCCCATGTTCCAGGCGAACGGCCCGAGGATCTGGCAGATGACCAGGCTGAGGATGCCCATCACCAGGATGGTCGTCCCGTTGGGGTGCGTCTGCGGTGGCGGGCCGTAGTAGCCGGGGCCGTAGTGGGGATAGGACATGGGTGACTTGACCCCTCGGTTGTCAGGCAATCAGGTGGGTTTTATACCACAGCAGCCTCATTGCCAGCCGCTTGTACACTGCTTGAATGATCAAGGGCGCGTTCCAGTGGCTGGCCGGTACCGAGTGGTTCATGCGAGCCGGTCCGAGGATGGTGCCGAAGGTCGAGCGGCTGATCGACAAGATGTCCGGCGGCAAGCCGGTCGGCGGCGACCGCTCCCTGGTCCTGATGACCACCGGCGCCCGGTCCGGGGAGCCGCGCCGCACCCGGCTGGCGTGCGTCCGCGAGCCCGACGGGTCGCTGCTGGTCGTGGGCAGCAACTTCGGCGCCGAGCGCCACCCCGCGTGGACGGCCAATCTGCTGGCCCGTCCGGAGGCGGCCGTGTCCTTCCAGGGGCGCGAGATCCCGGTGAGCGCGCGCCTGCTGACCGGTGACGAGCGGGCCGCGGTGTGGCCGGGGCTGGTGGCGGGCTCGCCGTTCTACGAGCGCTACACGGCCAGGTCCGGGCGGGAACTGCGGGTCTTCCGGCTGATACCGGAGCAGTGATCCTTTTACGCCAAAATAGTCGGGCAATCCATCCCTTTCGAGGAGGAGCCCTCCCCCGTGCGTGAACGCCTCGGCGCCGTCCTGGCGCACCGGCACTTCCAGCGGTTCATCGTCGCCGTGATCCTGGTCAACGCCGCGGTCCTCGGTCTGGAGACCGTTCCCTCCGTGGCGTCCCGCTACGGCGACCTGCTGGCCCTGCTGGACCAGCTCGCGCTGGCGATCTTCGTGGTCGAGCTGGCGGCCAAGATCTACGTGGAGCGTTCACGGTTCCACCGCGACCCGTGGAACATCTTCGACACGGTGATCGTCCTGATCGCGGTGGCGCCCGCCACGGCGAGCAGCCTGTCGGTGCTGCGCTCGCTGCGCATCCTGCGCGCGCTGCGCCTGCTGTCGGCGGTGCCGAGCCTGCGCAAGGTGGTCTCGGCCCTGCTGCGCGCGATGCCGGGGATGAGCTCGATCGTGGTGCTGCTGTCGCTGGTGCTCTACGTGGCCGCGGTGCTGGCGACCAAGCTGTACGGGCAGACGGCGCCGGAGCGCTTCGGCAGCCTGCCGACGTCGTTGTTCACGCTGTTCCAGACGATGACGGGCGACGACTGGGGCAACATCGCGCGTGAGGTGATGGAGGTCCACCCGTCGGCCTGGATCTTCTTCACGATCTTCATACTGCTCTGCACGTTCGTGGTGCTCAACCTGTTCATGGCGGTGGTGGTGAGCGCCATGGACGAGGAGGCGAAGGAGGAGCGGGCCGAGATGGAGGACCTGTCGGCCGCCTCGACCCAGCGCATCCTGGACGAGCTGGCGGAGCTGCGCAAGGAGGTGGCGGCGCTGCGCCGCGTCACCCCGCGGGCCAAGAAGCGCACCAGCGCCTGACGGCCCGCCGGGCACGCGCGCGCCGCGAGGGTCAGCGGGAGTAGAACTCGACCACGAGCAGCTCGTCCACGGGCACGGGCACCTGCTCCCGCATCGGGACGGCCAGCAGGGTGAAGGTCAGCGCGGGCAGGTCCACGCTCAGGTACGGGGCGGTGCGCTCGTCCGCGTGGATCCCCTCGGCCGCGGCCACGAACGGCTGCATCCGGCGCGACCGCTCCCGCACCGACACGACCTGGCCGGGCTTGACCAGGTAGCTGGGGATGTCCACCTTGCGGCCGTCCACCGCGATGTGCCCGTGCGCCACGTACTGGCGGGCCGCGTAGATCGACGGCGCGAGCCCGGAGCGCATCACCAGCGAGGCCAGCCGGGACTCCAGGATGGAGACCAGCTCGGCGCCGGAGGCCCCCGGCCGGCGCTCGGCCAGGTCCCAGTAGCGGCGCAGCTGCCGCTCCGACACGTCGTAGTACCAGCGCAGCTTCTGCTTCTCCAGCAGGCGGACCCCGTAGTCGCCGGTGTTGCGGCGATTGGTCTTGCGGCCGTGCTCGCCCGGCGGGTACGGGCGCTGCTCGAAGTAGCGGACGGCTTTCCTGGTCAGCGGCACTCCCGCGCGGCGCGACAGGCGCACCTTGGGACCGGTGTAGCGCACGTTCACCTCATTGTGCTTAGGTAATGCTTACTTAGGTAAGGCTAACCTACACGCCAAGGAGGCGCCATGCTGCCCATCCCGCAGCGGATCCGCACTCTCGCCGCGACCGCCTCGGTGGTCAAGCTGACCGTCGACGGCGTCCCTGCCCGCGCCAGGGGCGGGGTCGACGAGCGGGGCAGGCCGGTGCTGCTGGCGCTGCCCGGCGAGCCGCTGCACGGGCTGCACCGGCTGCACGAGGACGCCGTGGTGGCGGTCAACCTGGCGGCGATGCGCAGGCTCGGGGACGACGAGCACCCGCGCGGGCTGATGGAGGTGCAGGGCTGGGCCCAGCCGGTGCCGGCGGGCGAGGCGCGGGCGGCGGCGGTCGCGGTGGCGGCGAACACGGCCGACGAGGCGCTGTTCGACGCCCTGGAGCGCTACGGGCGGCCGGACGCGCCCCGGCTGCTGCGGGTGGACGTGGCCCAGGTGGTGTACCTGACCGGGCAGGAGTCCGGGGTGCTGGACGCCGACGACTACCTGGACGCCGAGCCCGACCCGCTCGCCGAACCTGCCGAGCGGGTGCTGGCGCACGTCAACGCCGCGCACCGCGAGCAGTTGGCCAACGGGGTGTCCCGGCATCTCGGCAGGCCCGCCGGGGAGGTGTGGCTGTGGGAGCTGGACAGCCGGGGGGTCACGGTGCGGGCGGACGGCTCGCTCGTCCGCTTCCTCTTCCCGGCGCCCACGAGCAGCGGGAGCGACCTGGAGGCGGCGCTGAACGGCCTGCTCTGCACCTGCGGCCACCACCCGGCGGCCTGAACCGGGACGTCCTTCTTGATCACGATTCTCCGCTTCGCCGTTCGAGCACCGCCAGGGCTGACTATCATCTGCCTCTGTGAGAGAGACCGAACGGCGCGGGCGGATCCTGCAGATCGCCGGCACGCTGACCGGCACCCTCATGCTCGTCCTCGCCGGCGTCCTGGCCGCCGCCGGGTCGCCGGGCACGTCGCTCTCCACCGCCAGCATGCCCCAGCCGGGCGTGCCGGGTCTCGCCGAGCCGCGGGGGGCGATCGAGTCGGCGTCCGGCCGGGCCGACCCGCGTCACCTGTCAATGCCCCGCCGTGACGCGCGCCCGTCCCCCACGGGCACCCCTGACCGGCCCACCGCCCGGAGCTCCCCCCGCCCCTCGCCGTCGTCCGCACCGTCCTCGGTGGCGCCGTCCCCGGGCGAGACCTCCCTTGCCACCCCGTCCTCCCGTACGGACAGGGAAAGCCGGGCGGGCGCCCTCGCCCCCGCCGGCCCGGCCCTCACCACGGCCCACCCCGCCCCGGGCACCCGCCCGACCCCGACGGCCACCAAGACCAAGACGAAGAAGCGCCTCACGCGCCCCAACCGCATCCCCGGCCACCGCTGAGCACCCGGGAGAGCACCCCTCCCCAACCCGGCACTACGGCGAGCTGAGCGGGCCGAAGGCACGCACGACGGCGCCCGGCCCGAGGGGTTCCCAAAAAGTTTTCTCCCCCCGACGCCAGAGAGATCGAGCCTGCGGCGCCCAGCCGGAGGGGGGTTCCCCCGAAGGTTCCCTCCCCGACGCCTGCGGCGCCCAGCCCGGAGTCCCCACAGAGGTATCTCTCTGCGACGCGTGCGGCGCCCAGCCTGAGGGGGTTCCCACGAAGGTTTCCCTCCCGACACGTGCGACGCCCAGCCTGAGGGACTTCCCTGAGAGGGCTCTCCCGACGGCAGAAAGATCCAGCCTGCGGCGCCCGGCCCGAGGGGGTTCCCACGGAGGTTCCCTCCCCGGCACGTGCGACGCCCAGCCCGAGAGTCCCCGAAGAGATTTCTCTCCCTGACGCGTGCGACGCCCGTCGTCAGAGGGGTTTCGTGGGGTGCAGGGGGCGGCGGGTGGCGAGGGATTCGTCGACGGCCTCGGGTGAGAGGACGTGGTCGAGGACCATGACGGCGCAGCCGCTGATGCCGGCGGCCGGCCCCAGCCGGCTCGGCTCGATGCGCAGCCGTCTGGTGGCCAGCGCGGTGGAGCGGCGGTAGACGACCTCGCGGATGCTGGACACCAGCGGCCCGAACGCCTCAGCCATGTCGCCGCCGAGCACCACGACCGACGGGTTGAGTATGTTGACCGCCCCGGCCACGACCTCGCCGATCCGGCGCCCGGCCTCGCGCACGGTCGCCATCGTCTCGGCGTCGCCGGCCCGCACCAGGCGGGTCACGTCGGCGATGTTCTTGACGTCCTTGCCGGCGGCGCGCAGGTCACGCAGGAGCGCGGTGCCGCTGGCGACGGAGTCGACGCAGTCGACGTTGCCGCACCGGCACAGCACGCCGCCGCCGTCGCGTACCGGGATGTGGCCGATCTCGCCGGCCGCGCCGAGCGCGCCGCGCAGGATGCCGCCCCCGGCGATGATGCCGGCGCCGATCCGGGTGGACACCTTGATGAACATCAGGTCGTCCAGGTCGGGGTAGGCGCCCCGGTGCTCGCCGATGGCCAGCACGTTCACGTCGTTGTCGACCAGCACGGGCACCGGGAAGCGGGCCCGGACCAGCGGCGGGATCACCACGCCCGTCCAGGACGCCATCACCCTGGCGCTCTCGGTGCGGCCCTCGGCGAACTCGACGGTGGCGGGCATGCCCATCCCGACGCCCTTGACCATGGAGCGCGGCCGGTCGCCGAGCAGTTCGTCCCAGGTGTCCATGACGAGGGGCAGCACCACGTCGGGGCCCTGCTCGACGTCGATCGCGAAGTCCTGCCCGGCGAGCTCGCGGGCGCTCAGGTCGCAGATGGACACGCGGGTGCGGCTCGCGCCCAGCGCCGCGACCAGGACGACGCCGCCGGACGCGTTGAACTCCAGCCGCACCGGCGGGCGCCCGCCGGTCGAGGGAGCGTCCGCGCGCTCGACGACCAGGCCGCGTTCCAGCAGCTCGTCGACGCGGAGCTGCACCGCGGGGCGTGACAGGCCGGTGACCCGGCCGATGTCGGTCCGCGTCACGGCCGTACCGGTGCGGATCAGCTGCAGTACGTCACCGCTGGTGGCGAGGGTGGCTGCGGTACGTCGAGACATCGGCTAAGTGAACCACACCTAGTTGTGTCATGAAAAGTCGCTACTTTTTCATCTCAAATAGCAAAACTATGCTTGTGTAGGACCGAAACCCTAGCTAGTGTCCGTTCTGTCCCCGCATTGGTAGATCATCGGAGTCGTGTTCGTGTCCCCGCTCTCGCCCTCCCCGGCCGCCCACACCGCCGACCTGGTGGTCTTCGGCGGTACGGGTGACCTGTCCATGCGCAAGCTGCTCCCCGCGCTGTACCACAGCGACAGGGACGGCCGGCTCTCGCCGGAGACGCGCGTCATCGCCCTGTCCAGGGGCGGGCTGACGGACGCGGACTTCCGCGGCAAGGTGGACGCCCAGGTACGCGACGTGGTGCCGGTCGACGACCACGCCATGTGGCAGCGCTTCCTGGGCCGCCTGCACCATCTGACGGTGGACGTGGGCGGGCAGGACCGCACCGGCTGGGACGCGCTGCGCGCGACGCTGGCCGAGGACCGCGACCGCGTGTTCTACCTGGCGAGCCCGCCCCGGACGTTCGGCCCGTTCTGCCGGGAGGTGGACCGGGCGGGGCTGGTGACCCCGCGCTCCCGGGTGGTGCTGGAGAAGCCGCTCGGCCACGACCTGCCGAGCGCCCAGCGGATCAACGACGAGGTCGGTGCCATCTTCGACGAGCACCAGATCTTCCGCATCGACCACTACCTGGGCAAGGAGACGGTGCAGAACCTGCTCGTGCTCCGCTTCGCCAACGCGTTCCTGGAGCCGATCTGGAACTCGCTCTGGATCGACCACGTACAGATCACCGCCGCCGAGACCGTCGGCACGCCCGGCCGGCGCGGCTACTACGACCACGCCGGCGCGCTCCGCGACATGGTGCAGAACCACCTGCTGCAGCTGCTGACGCTGACCGCGATGGAGCCGCCCGCGCGCAACGACCGCGAGGCGATCCGCGACGAGAAGGTGAAGGTGCTGCAGGCGCTGCGCCCGATCACCGGCGGCGAGGTCGGCCGCTTCACCGTGCGCGGCCAGTACACCGCCGCCGACGGCATGGCCGGCTACCTGGAGGAGCCCGGCTCGACGCCGCCGACCGAGTCGTCGGAGCGGGTGGAGACGTTCACCGCGATCCGCGCCGAGATCCGCAACTGGCGCTGGGCCGGGGTGCCGTTCTACCTGCGCACCGGCAAGCGGCTGCCGAACCGGCGCTCGGAGATCGTGGTGCAGTTCAAGGACGTGCCGCACTCCATCTTCCCCGGCGGCTCGCCGAACCGCCTGGTGCTGCGGCTGCAGCCGGAGGAGGGCATCGAGCTGCACATCATGGCCAAGGAGCCGGGCGCGGGCGAGGTGTCGCTCAAGCCGGTGCCGCTCAGCCTGAACTTCGGCGAGACGTTCCCCGCCCGCGTTCCCGAGGCGTACGAGCGGCTGCTGAGCGACGTGCTGGCCGGCAACCCGACGCTCTTCATGCGCCGTGACGAGGTGGAGGCCGCGTGGCGCTGGATCGACCCGATCCTGGACGCCTGGCGCTCCTCCCCCGAACTGCCCGAACCGTATCCCGCCGGGACGACCGGCCCCGCAGGCGCGCACGAGCTCCTCGGCCGCAGTGGCCGCGCCTGGCACGAGGAGGAGGCGTGACTTCTATGACTTCCATGCACCCCGTCATCCAGCAGATCACCGACCGCATCGCCGGACGCAGCGCGACCAGCCGGGCCGCGTACCTGGCCAGGATCCGCCGCGACGGCGAGAACGCCCGCGCGAAGGGCCCGGCCCGCGCGCACCTGGGCTGCGCGAACCTCGCGCACGGCTTCGCCGCCGCGCCCGACTCCGACAAGCCCGCCCTGCGCGGCACGGCCAAGCCGGGCGTGGCGATCGTCACCAGCTACAACGACATGCTCTCCGCCCATCAGCCGTACGAGACGTACCCGCCGGAGCTGAAGGCGGCGGTGCGCGCGGCCGGGGGCGTGGCCCAGGTGGCGGGCGGCGTGCCCGCCATGTGCGACGGCATCACGCAGGGCAGGGCCGGCATGGAGCTGTCCCTCTATAGCCGCGACGTGATCGCGATGGCGACGGCCATCGCGCTGTCGCACGACATGTTCGACGCGAGCCTGCTGCTGGGCGTCTGCGACAAGATCGTGCCGGGCCTGCTGATCGGCGCGCTGCACTTCGGCCACCTGCCCGCGATCTTCGTGCCGGCCGGGCCGATGACGTCGGGCCTGCCGAACAAGGTCAAGGCCCGCACCCGCCAGCTCTTCGCCGAGGGCAAACTGGGCAGGGGCGAACTGCTGGACGCCGAGGCGAAGTCCTACCACTCCCCCGGCACGTGCACCTTCTACGGCACCGCCAACTCCAACCAGGCGCTGATGGAGGTCATGGGCCTGCACCTGCCGGGCTCGACGTTCGTCAACCCGCACACCGAGCTGCGGCACGCGCTGACGGCTGCGGCGGGCCGCCGCGCGGTCGAGATCACCGCGCACGGCGCCGAGTACACGCCGATCGGCGAACTGGTCGACGAGAAGGCGATCGTGAACGCGTGCGTGGCGCTGCTGGCCACGGGCGGCTCGACCAACCACACGCTGCACCTGGTGGCCATGGCGGCCGCCGCCGGGATCGTGCTGACCTGGGATGACCTGTCGTGCCTGTCCAAGGTGGTGCCGTCACTCACCAGGATCTACCCGAACGGCCAGGCGGACGTGAACCACTTCCGCGAGGCGGGCGGCATGCAGGTGCTGATCGGCGAGCTGCTGGACGCGGGCCTGCTGCACGCCGACGTGATGACCGTGGCCGGGCCCGGCCTGGACCGTTACCGGTCGGCGCCGGAGCTGCGTGACGGCGAGCTGGCATGGGAGCCGGTCATCGGCAGCTCCGACCTGGACGTGCTGCGCCCGGTGTCGGACCCGTTCGCGGCCGACGGCGGCATCCACATGCTCTCCGGCAACCTGGGCACGGCCGTGAGCAAGGTGTCGGCGGTCAAGCCGGAGCACCTGGTGATCGAGGCGCCGGCGAAGGTCTTCGACGACCAGCTCGACCTGCTGCGCGCCTTCGAGGCGGGCGAGCTGGACGGGCAGGACTTCGTCGCGGTCATCCGCTATCAGGGGCCGAGCGCCAACGGCATGCCGGAGCTGCACAAGCTCACGCCGCCGCTGGCGGTGCTGCTGGACCGGGGACAGCGGGTGGCGATCGTCACCGACGGCCGCATGTCGGGCGCCTCCGGCAAGGTGCCCGCCGCCATCCACCTGTCGCCCGAGGCGGCGGACGGCGGGCCGATCGCGCTGGTCCGCGACGGCGACGTGGTCCGCCTCGACTCGGCCGGGGGCACCCTGGACCTGCTCGTGCCGGCCGGGGAGCTGGCCCGCCGTACTCCCGCGGGCCGCGCGCTCAGCGACGCCGAATGGGTCGGCACCGGCCGCGAGCTGTTCGCCACCTTCCGCCGCATGGCGGGCCACGCCGAGCAGGGGGCCGGCATCTTCGGCGTCAGCGGCGCCGAGTCGCCGCACCACGGCCCCGGGCTGGCGTTCCCCGCCGAGTCGGGCGCCTCCCACCTGGAGGCGGGCATCCCGCTGCCCGCTCCCTCGGGAGCCTCCCGGTGACTCCTTCCTGGTCTCCCTCCGAGGGCACGCCCGCCCTTCGGCCCTCGGAGGGCATCTCCCGCGGCGGGAAACTCCCGGCCGCGCCCGGCCACCACCCCTCGGAAAGCATCCACGGCGGCGACCGCCTGGCCGGGTCCGTCCTCCGGGCCTTCGGCGGCGGGAGCCTCATGCTCTCGCAGGGCATGCGCTTCTCCCGGCCCTGCGGCTGTTCTGCACGCGCCGGACGGTCGCGATGAGGGCGCCGGAGCTGCCGTGGCTGGTCGCCGACATCGGGGGGACGAACGCCCGGTTCGGTCTCGTCACGGCGCCAGGAGCCGCGCCGTCACACGTGGCGGTGCTGTCCGGGGCCGTCTACCCGACGCTGCCCGACGCCGTGGCCGCCTATCTCTCCGAGCATGCGGGCGGGGTGCGGCCGGGTGCGGCGTGCCTGGCCGTGGCCGGGCCGATCGACGGGGACCGCTACCGGCTGACGAACTCGCCCTGGGCCGGGTCCACGCGAGACCTGGACGTCCCGTACGTGAAACTGCTCAACGACTTCGAGGCGCTGGCCGTGTCGCTGCCGCACCTGCGCGCGGACGAGCTGGTGCCGCTGGGCGGCCCCGAGCCTTCGTACGGGGTGAAGGCGGTGCTCGGCCCCGGGACCGGGCTCGGCGTGGGCGGGCTGGTGCCGACCGATCACGGCTGGGTGCCGATCCCCGGCGAGGGCGGTCACGTCACGGTGCCCGCGGCCGACGACAGGGAGCTGGAGATCGTCCGCGCGCTCCGTGCGGAGGGCCTGGACCAGGTGGTGGCCGAGCACGTGCTGTCGGGGCCCGGCCTGGCCCGCCTGCACCGGGCGCTGGCCCGGGTCAACGGCGTCGCGGCGCCGTCCCTGGCCGCTTCGGAGATCGTGGCGCGGCTCGGCGACCCGCTGTGCGCGGAGACGGTGGAGGTGTTCTGCGGGATGCTGGGGAGCTTCGCCGGGAACGTCGCGCTGACTCTCGGCGCGCGGGGTGGTGTCTACCTGGGCGGAGGCGTCCTTCCCCGTATCGTGGAGCGCGTGTGCGCCAGCAACTTCCGTGCCAGGTTCGCCACTAATCCCGACATGTCCGCATACCTGGCGGAGATCGGCACCTCGCTCATCGTCGCGCCGCAGCCCGCCCTGACGGGCGCCGCCGCCTGGCTCACCCAGCACGCGCCGGCGGCCCGATGACCACCCACGCCACCCACCGGCCGACGCGGCGCACCGGCCCTTGCCCAGCGCGGCATCGGCCCCTGCCCTGCGGGGCACGCCGGCCCACGCTCCACGCCGGCCCTCCCTCCACGCCGCACGTCGCCTCCGGGCGTGGTGCGGCCCGTCGTGGCGGGACTGGCGGCCGGCGTGGCCCGTCCCGATCGACCACCGTGCGCCGGGCGCCTCGCCGCGTCCCGGGCGTTTTCCGTACCTGAGGAGTTCCCGATGAGCCTGCTCGACCTCGCCCCCGTGATCCCCGTCGTGGTGATCGACGACGTGGAGACCGCCGTGCCGATGGCGCGGGCGCTGGTGGCCGGCGGCCTGCCCGTGATCGAGGTGACGCTCCGTACGGCCCCCGCGCTGGAGGCCATCGCCCGGATCTCCGCCGAGGTCCCCGAGGCCAAGGTGGGCGCGGGCACGATCCGCAACTCGCAGGACATCGCGGCCGCCCTGGAGGCCGGCGCGGGCTTCCTCGTGTCCCCCGGCACGACGCTGTCGCTCGTGGAGGCGATGGAGTCCAGCGGCCTGCCCTACCTGCCGGGCGCCGCCACCGCCTCGGAGGCGATGGCGCTGGCGGAGCGGGGCATCAAGGAGCTGAAGTTCTTCCCGGCCGAGGCGGCGGGCGGCGTCGCGTACCTGAAGTCCCTGCAGGGCCCGCTGCCGGACGTCCGCTTCTGCCCGACGGGCGGCATCCGCCCGGCCACCGCCCCTGACTACCTCGCCCTGCCGAACGTCGGCTGCGTCGGCGGCACCTGGCTCACCCCGGCCGACGCCCTGTCCGCCGGCGACTGGTCCCGCGTCGAGAAGCTCGCCTCGGAGGCCGCCGCCCTGAGGTGATCACCACCCGTCCCAGCCGTGGTAGCCGTACCAGTCGCCCACGATGCGCACGTAGATGTCGTCGGCGGTTTCCTGCGGGACGGCTCCTGGATGCCAGGCGAAGCCGGTGTTGCTGTAGATGGCCCATTCCGTCGTCGCGAAGCCGGCGCTGCCAGGGACCGGCACGCCGTCCAGGCTTCCGTGCTCGGCTCCTCCACCGCACACCCGGTACAGCCCCGCCCACTCGCAGGACTCGTAGTGGATCGGCCCTCGTTCCATGATCCTCTCCGCGTAGGCGCCCAGGGCCGACGCCGACAGCGAGAACCGCAGCGCGAAAGGGGCGTTGTAGGCCAGCGCGACCACGGTCGCCCAGGTGATCAACCAGGGCGCCAGGCAGCGTCCGGCCCGGCCGGTGACCCCGCCTCTGTCAGCCGCCAGGGCGAACCGCAGCGCCCAGTAGACCATCAGAGGAAGACCGACGAGGACGACCGCCAAGAGCATCTCGACCCCGTACCAGAAGGGCACGCTCGCCCAGTACATGATCACTAGGGCCAAGGTGGACCACACGATCACGAAGGGCCATCCGGGCGGCTTGGCGATCATCGCCGCACCCTAGCGCAATCTCGGGACGATCCGGCTCGTTCCCGGCAAGCTGTGGCCCGGTCTGTGTAGGACCGGGTGAGAGCGGGTCGTCACGGATCGCTACCGCTGTGGTCCGGCTCACCTAGGCTGAGGGGATGAGAGAGCTGGTGGGCCGGGTGTCGGCGCTCGACACCGAGGCCGGGGCCGCGGTGCGGGTCATCGCCTACTTCGACCGTCTCGTCCAGGCCCATGCCGGTCTGGAGGCGATCGTGCGCGGCGCCGCCATGCTGGCCGGCTGTCCCGCCTGCCTCTCCGATCCCGACCGTCACCTGCGGATCCGCGTACGGGCCGACGGCGAGCGCGAGGACGCCCGGACCGCGCCCGACCCGGGCTGGCCCGCCCACCACGTGGGCAGCGGAGCGGCGGCGCTCCGGCTGGAGCGTCCCGGACGAGCGGGGCCCGTCGACGCCATCGTGCTCGAACGGGCCGCCGCCGCGGCGCGCGACGTGCTCGACCGCACCTGGGGCCGCGCGCCCGCCCGGCCGGGTGAGGATCCCGCCCTGGTCGAGCTGCTCCTCGACGCGGCCGCGCCGCCGCAGGCCCGGCTGATCGCCGCCCGGCGGCTCAACCTGGCAGGTGACGTACGGGTCCGCGCGGTCGCGGAGGAGGGCGGGCGGGCCCGGATCGAGCGTGACCCGGTGATCATCGCTGACCGGCCCGGCGAGAAGCGCCAGGGGGTCGGCCCCGCCGTGCCCGTGCCGGAGCTTCCCGAGTCGTGGCGGCTGGCCCGCGTCGCGCTGCGCCTGGCGGCCGAGGGATCCGCCCAGGATCCCGGCCCGCGCGTGGTGTTCGCGGACGAGCTGGGCGGGCTGATGGTGCTCGCCGCCGCGTCCCGCCCGGACGGCGAGGCGGTCCCCGACGTCCTCGCCCTGGAGCGGGCCGGGTCGGCGGCGCCCTGGACGCTCGCCACCCTCCACGCCGTCGCCTACGCCCAGAGCCTGCGCGCGGCCGCCACGGAGCTGACCATCCACCACTCCACCCTGCAGGAACGGATGACCCACGCCGAGCACCTGCTGGGCTGGGACGTACGCACCCCGCAGGGCCGCCTGCGCCTGCAGCTCGCGTTCGCACTCCGGCGGCTGGCCCGCCACCCCGAGCCGGGCAGGCCCGCCGATCGGCGGGGTCGCCGGGTAAACCCGCCGAGTGGCGGGTAAGGCCCGCCATCTGGCGGTCGATCCACCGGCCCGGCCGTGGCCACCATGGTCCCAGCGGCAAGTCGGCCGCGACGTCCGACCGAAAGGTTCTCCGATGAGCATCGACGAGTCCCCCGCCCGGCCGGCCGCGCCGGTGCCGTTCGACCCCGAACTCGGCGCGGCCCTGACCCTGATCCAGCAGCACATGCCCCCGCTCACGTCGCTGGACGAGATCCCCGCGCTGCGCGCGAACTCGGCCCTGATGCCGGTGCCCACCGCCGAGCAGCTCAGCCGCGGCGGGGCGTTCGACGTGGAGGAGCGCGAGGTGCCCGGCCCGGCCGGAGCGCCCGACGTCACCCTGCTCATCTGCCGCCCCACCGGCGCCACCACCCCGCTGGCGGCCATCTACAACATCCACGGCGGCGGCATGATCGGCGGGAACCGGCTCGTCGGCCTGGACTCGCTGCTGGACGTGGCGCAGGAGCTGCGTCTGGTGCTCGTGTCGGTCGAGTACCGGCTCGCGCCCGAGCACCCGCACCCGGCCCCGGTGGAAGACTGCTACGCGGGCCTGGTGTGGACCGCCGAGCACGCCGCCGAGCTGGGCATCGACCCGGCCCGCATCCTCGTGGCCGGAGGCAGCGCGGGCGGCGGGCTCGCGGCGGCCGTGGCCCTGCTGGCCCGCGACCGCGAGGGCCCGGCCCTGGTGGGGCAGATGCTGATGTGCCCGATGCTGGACGACCGCAACGACACCCCCTCGTCCCTGCAGATGGCCGGTCTCGGCATCTGGGACCACGCGGCCAACGAGATCGGCTGGACCGCCCTGCTCGGCGACCGGCGCGGCGGCCCCGACGTCTCCCCCTACGCGGCCCCGGCCCGGGCCACCGACCTGTCGGGGCTGCCCCCGGCGTTCATCGACGTCGGCTCGGCCGAGACCTTCCGCGACGAGGACGTCGCCTACGCCACCCGCATCTGGCAGGCCGGCGGCCAGGCCGAGCTGCACGTCTGGCCGGGCGGGTTCCACGGCTTCGAAGGCATCGTCCCGCACGCCGCGATCTCGCAGGACGCCGGTGTGCCCCGGATGCGCTGGCTCCGCCGTATCCTCGCCCCCTGAGCCGCCCGCGCCGCCCAGCTGAACGGTCAGGAACGGAGAAGCGGCGGCCACCGCGCCGCGCCTAGCGTGATCGTCATGGATGTCCCCGCTCACCGGAGCGGGGTCTCTCGTCTCGCAAGGAGAGCCATGAACGGGAACACGTGGGTCCGGCGGGCGCACCGCTGGCTGTCCATGACCTTCACGGTGACCGTCGTCGTCACCGTCGTCGCCATCGCCGTCGCGGGGCAGGAGGGGCCGGCCGAGTGGATCTACTACGTGCCGCTCCTGCCCCTTGCCCTGCTCCTGCCCACCGGCCTGTACTTGTTCGTCCTGCCGTATACCGCCAAGCGGCGCAGCAGGCGGTGACGCGCCCGAGCTTGTCGTCACGTTGGGTAAAGTGTTCATTACCTCAGGCGCCCGGCGACGGTCGCCGAGCGACCGCACCGGACTGCCGCCTCGTGGTCTCTCGGCGACCAGCCAGGCACCGACTAACCTTGACGACAGCCGGGACCTGACTGCGGTCATCAGCCAGGTCCCTGCCCCCACGGTAAGGGAGATCGACTTGAGCACCAAGAGCACGGAGGAGCGTGTGAGCGCCTTGGAGTCTTGGGCTTTCCAAACCGGCCGGGACCTCGCCGAGATCAAAGCGGTTCAGGCGGAGCATACGAATCGGCTCGCCGCCATGGACGAACGACTGACCGGCATGGACGAGCGGATGACCGGCATGGACGAACGGATGGTCCGTCTCGAATACGGCGTGGGCCTGCTGCTCGATCACTACGGCATCCAACGTCCTCAGCCATAGCCCTCAGAAGGGAGAGTGCTTCCGGTAGTGATGCCGGGGGCGTTCTCCGCGTACGGCCAGTGCGGGCTGCGACCTGCCGTCAGGTCAGCACAGTCTCCTGAGGTCGGCGAAGTCCGCGTTGATATCCGCGATCACCTGGTTGGGATCGCCGCCCGTCATACCGGTCAGGCGGAAGTTCAGCTCCTGGAACTCGTCCGCCAGCCGGCGGATGGTCGCGCCCACCGCTCCTTGCGCGTCGAGGCCCGCGCCCATCAGGTCCTGGTACGCCTGGCGGGCCGCGGCTGCCTGGCCTGCGCGGGTGGTCCCGGCGTCCCGGCGGTACGTGGCCAGCGCCGTCTCCGTTTCGTCGCAGCCGGCGGGCCGGACCGCTGACAGCGTTGCGGGGGGATCCTCGGCCACCGGGGTGGAGCTCGGCACCGGCGGTTCGGGAGTGCGGGATTCGGGGGTGCTGGATTCGGGGGTGCTGGATTCGGGGGTGCTGGGCTCGGGCGGAGGGCTCGAGGTCTGCGGTGCGGGCGAGGTGGGCGCGGGATCCGGTGAGGACTGGGTGGCCGAGGGGGTGGGTTCCGGACCGGGCTGCGGGGGCTGCGGCATCAGGTACGCGACCAGGGCGACCACGGCGGCAGCCGCGGTCGCCATAGCGCTCACGGCCGTCCAGTCCGGGCCACCTTTCGGCCGTGCTGATCGCTTCTCCGCCATGGCCTCATCCTCGCCGAGCCGCCGGGCCGGGTCCAGAAACGCCTCCTGCCGATCTTGATACGCCCGCGTGGAGATCCCCCGGCGTTCCAGGAAGCGGCCGGCGACTACCCGCACGGTTAAGATCGCCTTTCCGGCGATCTCCAGGGCAGGCCACCGTGTACCTGATCTACCGCTCATGGGACCAGGGCGTTCTCGGCAAGCGCGTGTGGCGGATGCCCCAGCCGACGGTGCTGGAGTGGGTCCATGACGTATGGGAGGACGCCACCGCCGGGGACCCGCACGAGTGGTTCGAGCGCGAACTGGGCACGGACGTCTGGTATCTCGCGGCCCTCTTCGAAGGCGGCGCACCGCCGCGGAGCATGGAGGAACTGCGCACCCTGGCCCGGACCCGGGTGTCGGAACTCCAGCAGTGCAACGTCGACGCCCGGAGCGTGCGCGTGCTCGCCGACTCCCTCTGGTATGAGGTGGCGTACTACCTCGTCGACGACTCCGCCGTGGCGGCCAACCCGGGCCTCTGGTCCTACGCCGTGCACGACGGGCCGCTGCCCGCGACCGTGAACACCCCCGCCGGCGGGTTCACACCACCGTGGAAGACCGTCGACCTGGCCGGATCGTCCGGGACGGGCACCGTCTATGCGGTCCTGCTCACCTGCAGGGCGAGGCACTTCAGCATCGGACGGGACGACACCTACGCCTTCCGGGGCATCCGGCTCCCGGAGTTCGCCGCCGCGCTGCGCTCGCTGGGCACCACCGGCGAATGGCCGCTGGAACTGATGGTGTTACGGTCGCTGATCGCGCCGGACGAGGACGGCATCGCGGCGGCGCTGGAGCGCTGCAACCGATGGCCCGGCTATGCCGAGCCGCCGGACGATTACCTCGCCGACCTCAGCTCCCACGCGGCGGCGCTGGAGCTGATCCGGACCGCCCGCGGCCGCGAAGGCACGGTCATCCACGTGGACGAGCATGTGGTCCAGATGCTCATCGCGGAATGGGGCGAGACACGTGAGCAGTGGTTCTTCTTCGACGACCGGTGGGCCGGCGGCCATCCCGATCTCGCCGCGTCGCTGATGTGGTTCGCCTACCACTGGGATCCTCTCTGCTCGCGCCACCACTTCAGAGACAAGCCGTGCTCTGACAACCGCGTGCTCTACATCGCCGTGATGGACGAGGACGGCCGGGTACGGGTGCGCGAGGCGGGGCCGATGGACGACGAGCGGTTCTGGAAGTTCTACCGTTGGCACCACAGCAGGCGACCGCTCGGCGAGGTGACCGCCGGCGACGTGCTCGGCGCGGTGGAGGTCCAGTTCCAGCAGCCGGCGCCCGACTCGTGCAGGTTCACCGAGTTCCAGATCACCCGCACGAGCCACGGCCCGGCCGTCGCCGCGATGCTCGCGGACCGTATCCGGCACGACCTCAAGGAAGCGGGCATCACCCGGTCCGACGGCTGGCTGCAAACCGGCTATCCCCACGGGCGCCGCTTCTTCCGCGCCGTCGGCCGGCTGCGCCGGTCCGCTGATGGGTCCGACTTCCTCGTCATCAGCTGACCGGCCTCTCGATAGTCAACATTCTTACCCTTGACGCTCCGTACCGCTCGCCTTGAGCGGCGTCACGAGTTGGTTTCGGGCCTTGACCGCTTCGGGCTGCCCGCTTACCGTCACCGTTAAGTTAGGAAGCTTTACTATCTCTTGGTGGACGACGTAACCCCCCACACCAGCTCATAGGAGACTCTCGTGCGCTTCGTCCCTCTCGTGGCGGCCGGGCTGCTGGCCCTGTCGCTCACCGCATGCACCGCAGGCAAGGAGGCACCGCCGTCGCTCGGCGCCCGGCCCGCCGCGAGCGGCACCGGCCCCGCCGCCGCCGCGCTGCCCCCCGCCACGCTGGAGCTGTGGCACGGCTTCTCCACCGACGTCGAGACGAAGGCCTTCGAGGAGGCGGTCGCGGGCTTCACGGCGAAGTTCCCGCAGATCAAGGTCACCACGAAGAAGGGCATCCAGGACGCCCAGATCACCCAGGCGATCCGCGGCGGCAAGGCGCCCGACGTGGCGGCCTCGTTCACCACCGACAACGTCGCCCAGTGGTGCAGGAGCGGCGCGTTCCAGGACCTCACCGCGGTCATCGAGCAGGACGGCATCGACCTGGGCGTGCTCCCGGCCGCGGCCCGGGCCTACACCGAGTTCGAGGGCAGGCGGTGCACGATGCCGCTGCTCGCGGACGCGTACGGGCTCTACTACAACAAGGCGCTGATGAAGGGCGAGCAGCCGCCGAAGACCCTGTCGGAGCTGACCGAGCTGACCAAGAAGCTCACGGTCCGCGACGCCGACGGGAACATCGAGGTCGCCGGGTTCATCCCGAGCTTCCAGTACTACGAGAACTCCCCCAGCCACCTCGGCCCGATGGTCGGCGCGAAGTGGTACGAGGACGACGGCACCTCGGCCATCGGCTCCGACCCGGCGTGGAAACAGCTGCTGCGGTGGCAGAAGGAGCTGGTCGACTGGTACGGCTACGACAAGCTGGAGAAGTTCCGCAAGGGCCTGGGCGACGAGTGGGGCGCCGAGCACCCGTTCTTCGAGGGCAAGGTCGCCATGATCCTCGACGGCGAGTGGCGCAACGCCATGATCGCCAACGACCCCGAAGCCAGGTACCTGGACTACGGCACCGCCCCGCTGCCCGTCGCCGACGACAAGCCCGAGCTGTACGGCAGCGGCTTCACCGCCGGCACGGTGATCGGTGTGCCGAGGGGCGCCGCGCACCCGCAGCACGCCTGGGAGCTGGTCAAGCACCTCACCACAGACACCGAGTCGCTGGTGACGCTGTCGAACGCGCTGCGCAACGTACCGACCACCAAGGCCGCCATGGAGCACCCGGACCTGGCCAAGGACGCGAACTTCGCGACGTTCCTGGACATCTTCAACCACCCGAAGACGACGTCGATGCCGGCCAGCGTCAACAGCGTCTTCAACCAGGACGCCTTCTCCACCTTCCTCATCCAGTGGGAGAAGGGCGCGGTCAAGGACCTCGACGCCGGGCTGGCCGGGGTGGACAAGCGGATCGACGACAAGCTGAAGCTGTCCGGGGGCTGATGATGGCCTCCACCCACGTCGCGCGGCGCGGGCACGCCCTCGCCCGGCCGTCGCGCCGGCGGCCCGGCGAGGGCCTGCGCGCCCTGCTGTGGCTGTCGCCGTGGATCGCCGGCGTGGCGGTCTTCTTCGTCTACCCGCTCCTGTCCACGGTCTACTTCTCCTTCCACCGGTACGACCTGTTCACGCTGGAGTTCATCGGCCTGGACAACTACCGCTACGCCTTCTCCGACCCGCGCGTGCTGCAGTCGGCGCTGAACACCCTCTGGCTCGTGGTGTTCATGGTCCCGGCCCAGGTGGTGTTCGCGCTGGGCGTGGCGCAGCTGCTGGCCAAGCTGAAGAGCGGCGGCGGGATCCTGCGGACGATCTTCTACCTGCCGTCGCTGGTGCCGATGGTGGCGGGCACGGTCGCCTTCGTCTACCTGCTCAACCCGGCGACGGGCCCGGTCAACCAGCTGCTGGCCTGGTTCGGGATCGCCGGCCCCGACTGGTTCGGCAGCGCCGCCTGGGCCAAGCCCAGCCTCACCCTGCTCGCCCTGTGGGGCGCCGGCAACACCATCATGATCTTCCTGGCGGCGCTGCTGGACGTGCCCAGGCATCTGTACGAGGCCGCCGCGATCGACGGAGCGGGCGCCTGGCGGCAGTTCCGCAGCATCACGCTGCCGACGATCTCCCCCGTGCTGATGTTCTCCGCCGTCACCGGCGTGATCTACGCCGTGCAGTACTTCACCCAGGCGGTGATCGCCTCCCGGGTGGCGTCCGGCGCGACCGACTCGGCCGGCACCACGTTCACCCCCGGCTATCCGGACGGCTCGCTGCTCACCCTGCCCCAGCACCTGTTCCACACCGGGTTCCGCGACTGGTCGATGGGGCTGGCGTGCGTGCACGCGCTGCTGCTGTTCGCGGTCGCGATGCTGTTCACGCTGATCCTGCTGCGTCAGTTCGGCAAGGCGGAGGTGACGTCGTGAGGCGCCGCCTGATGTGGGTCGCCCAGCACTCGCTGGCCATCGCGCTGGCGCTGATGTTCCTCGGGCCGGTCGCGTTCGTGACCCTGACCGCGCTCATGACGGACGAGCAGGCTCTCACCAGCCGGCTCTGGCCCGAACAGTGGAACTGGGCCAACTTCGCCGACGTCTTCGCCCGCTCGGAGCTGCTCACCTGGACGCTCAACACGTTCCTGTACGCGTCGCTGGCGACGGTGTTCATGCTGGTGTCGTCCATCCCGGCGGCCTACGCCCTGTCCCGCTTCCGCTTCCGCGGCCGCAAGGCGGCGTTCCTCGTGGTGATCAGCGCGATGATGCTGCCGCCGCAGGTCGTGGCGGTGCCGATCTACCTGGTGTGGGCGCGGCTGGACCTGACGGACTCGCTGTGGCCGCTGATCCTGCCGATGCTCTTCGGCGACGCGTTCTCGATCTTCCTGCTGCGCCAGTTCCTCATCACGATCCCGCGCGACTACACCGACGCGGCCAAGGTGGACGGCTGCTCGGACGTGCGGATCCTGTTCCGCGTCATCCTGCCGATGGCCCGCCCCGCGATCGCGGCGGTGGCGCTGTTCTCGTTCTTCTACTGCTGGAACGACTACTACGGGCCGCTGCTGTACGCCGGGGTCGACCAGGAGGGGTGGACCCTGTCCCTCGGGCTGGCCACCTTCAAGGCCTTCCACAGCGTGCAGTGGAACCTCACCATGGCCGCCACCCTGCTGGTGACCGCCCCGGTGATCATCGTTTTCCTCTTCGCCCAGCGGGTCTTCATCGAGGGCGTGACATTGACGGGGGTGAAGGGTTGAAGCTCGCCGTGGTCGGGGGCGGCTCGACGTACACGCCGGAGCTGGTCGACGGGTTCGCCCGGCTGAGGGAGGATCTGCCGCTGACCGAGCTCGCCCTGGTCGATCCGGCCGCGGAGCGGCTGGAACCGGTGGCGGGCATGGCCCGCCGGATGCTGCGGGCGGCCGGGCACCCGGCCGCCGTGACCGCGACCGGCGACGTGCGGGCGGGGGTCGAGGGGGCGGCGGTCGTGCTGCTGCAGCTCCGGGTGGGCGGGCAGGCGGCGCGCGAGGTGGACGAGACGCTGCCGCCACGCTGCGGCTGCGTCGGCCAGGAGACGACGGGCGCGGGCGGGCTGGCCAAGGCGCTGCGGACGGTGCCGGTGGTGCTGGACATCGCCGAGACGGTCGCCCGGCACGCCCCCGGTGCGTGGATCGTCGACTTCACCAACCCGGTCGGCATCGTCACCAGGGCGCTGCTGGACGCCGGGCACCGCGCGATCGGGCTGTGCAACGTGGCGATCGGCTTCCAGCGCCGCTTCGCGGCCACGCTGGGCGCCGACCCGTCGCGGGTGTCGCTCGGGCACGCCGGGCTCAACCACCTCACCTGGGTGCGGTCGGTCCTCCTGGACGGCGAGGACGTGCTCCCCGGCCTGATCCGGGAGCACGGCCGGGAGATCGCGGCCGACGTCGGGCTGCCGGTCGAGCTGATCACCAGGCTGGGCGCGGTGCCGTCGTACTACCTGCGTTACTTCTACGCTCACGACCTGGTGGTGGCCGAGCAGCGGACCGAGCCGTCGCGCGCGGCGCGGGTGGCGGAGATCGAGCGGGAGCTGCTGGCCCTGTACGCCGACCCGGCGGTGACGGCCAAGCCGGAGCTGCTGGGGCAGCGGGGCGGCGCGTTCTACTCCGAGGCCGCGGTGGCGCTCATCGCCTCGCTGCTCGGCGACCGCGGCGACGTCCAGGTCGTCAACGCGCGCAACGGCGGCGTGCTGCCGTTCCTGCCGGACGAGGCGGTCGTCGAGGTGCCCGCCAGGATCACCGCCTCGGGCGCGGAGCCGCTGCCGGTCGCCCCTCTTGAGCCGCTGTACGCCGGGCTCGTCGCGCACGTCTCGGCGTACGAGACGCTCGCCCTCGAAGCCGCCCTGCGCGGCGGGCGCGAACGGGTCGCCGACGCGCTGCTCGCCCACCCGCTCGTCGGCCAGGAGCATCTGGCGCGCGAGCTGACCGGGCTGCTGCTGGAGGCCAACCGCGCGCATCTGCCCTGGGCGGGGACCCGTTGAGGACGATCCTGGCGGTCGACGGCGGCAACAGCAAGACCGACCTCGCGCTGGTGGCCGAGGACGGCACCGTGCTCGCCACCGGCCGGGCCGGGCCGTTCGTGCCGCAGAGCGCCGGAGTGAGCGCCGCGGCCGACGTGGTGGAGCGCGCCGCCCTGGCGCTGCGCGACGGCATGGCCGCGCCGTACGCCGACGTCCTTGCGGCCTTCCTGGCCGGCGCCGACTTCCCGCGCGAGGAGGAGGCGCTGCGCGCGGAGTTCCTGGCGCGCGGGTGCGCGGGCGAGGTGTCGGTGGCCAACGACACCTTCGCGGTGCTGCGCGCGGGCGCGTCCCGGCCGTGGGGCGTCGTCGTGGTGTGCGGGGCCGGCATGAACGCCGCCGGCGTCTCCCCCACCGGCGAGGTGGCCCGCTTCCCCGCGCTCGGCAGGCGCAGCGGCGACTGGGGCGGCGGCGAGGACCTGGCCGAGCACGTGCTCTGGCATGCCGCCCGCGCGGAGGACGGGCGCGGCCCGGACACGGCGCTGGCCGAGCTGGTCCGCACGCGGTTCGGCACGGCGAGCGTCACGGAGGTGGTGCTCGCCCTGCACTTCGGCGAGCTGGACCCGGCCCGGCTCCACGAACTGGTGCCGGGCCTGTTCGCCGTCGCGGCAGGCGGCGATGCCGTGGCCAGGGGCCTGGTCGCGCGGCAGGCCGACGAGGTCGCGGTGATGGCCAGGGTGTGCCTGGACCGGCTCGGCCTGCTGGACACGCCCGCCGAGGTCGTGCTCGGCGGCAGCGTGCTGACCGCGCGCGACCCGTACCTGCACGGACTGATCGAGACCTCGCTCGGCGCGAGCGCGCCGCACGCGCGCGTCCTCGTCACCGCCCTTCCCCCGGTCGCGGGCGCCGCCCTGGCCGGGCTGGACCTGCTCGGCGCGGCCGAGGCCGCGCACACCCGAGTTCGCGAACACTTCAGGAGGAGCACGTGAGGAAGCTGATCCCCGCCGCGCTCGCGCTGGCGCTGCTGGCCACCGTGAACGGTCCCGCCGCGGCCACCGACCAGCCCGCCCGCCAGGCCGACGCGACCGGGCTGATCCGGGTGGATCAGGTCGGTTACCTGCCGGGCGAGAGCAAGCACGCGTACCTGATGACGAGCGGCCCCGCCGGGCGCTTCACCGTGGTCGACGGGCGCGGGCGGACGGTGCTCACCGGGCGGGCCGGCCCTGACCGGGGCGCCTGGAACAGCCGCTACCCGCACGTCCACGACCTCGACCTGACCCGGCTGCGCACGCCCGGCCGCTACCGGATCAAGGCGGGAGGGGCGACGTCGGCCGAGTTCGAGATCGCGCCGTCGCGGAACCCGGCGGCCAAGGTGCTGGGTTTCCTCGGCCTGCAGCGCGACGGCGCCGACGCGGTGCGCCGGCCGAGCCATCTCAACGACCGGGCCGCCTCCGTCTACGCGTGGCCCGAGTTCACCGGCCCGGACACCGACCAGATCAAGGGCGGTCTGACGCGGATCGGCGGCCCGGTCGACGTCGAGGGCGGCTGGTTCGACGCGGGCGACTACCTCAAGTTCACCCACATCCTGGCGTACGTGGACACGCTGTTGTGGGCGGCCCAGCGGGACGGCGCGAGCAGCCCGGCCTTGAGGAAGGAAGCAGCTCATGGCCTGAAATATCTGGACAAGATGTGGGATGAGGAGTCGAAGACGCTCTACATCCAGGTCGGCATCGGCGCCGGCGACGCCGAGGGCACGTTCGTCGGCGACCACGACATCTGGCGGCTGCCCGAGGCCGACGACGGCGACGACGCCGAAGGTCACCAGTTCATCCGCGACCGCCCGGTCTTCCGCGCCGCCGATCCCGGCGAGCCGATCAGCCCGAACCTGGCCGGGCGCACTGCCGCCGCCTTCGCGCTGGCCGCCCAGCTCGAACCGTCCAGGGCGCGCGCCGCCCGCCTGCTCGACCAGGCCGCGTCCGTCTACGCGATGGCCCGGACCACCGGCGTGGACCGGCTGGTGACCTCCCTGCCGCACGCCTTCTACCCGGAGAGCGTGTGGCGCGACGACATGCAGCTCGGCGCCGCCGAGCTGGCCCTGGCCGCGCAGCGCCTGCGCGACCCGCGCGCCGGACGGTGGCTGGCGGACTCGGCCCGCTGGGCGCGCGGTTACCTCGACGAGGAGCAGGGCGACACGCTCAACCTTTACGACGTGAGCGCTCTGGCCCACGCCGACCTGATCAGGGCCATCCGCGCTTCCCGGGCCGAGGGACTCGCCGTCACCGAGGCCGACCTGGTCGCCGGGCTGCGGGCCCAGCTCGACCTCGGCGCCCGCCGCGCCGCCGCCGACCCGTTCCGGGCGGGGGCTCTCTATGACACGTTCGACTCCGTACCGCATGCTTTCGGCCTGGCCGCCACCGCGCACCTGTACCGGTCGGTGACCGGCGACCGCTCCTACGACGCCTTCGGCACGGCGCAGCGCAACTGGGCGCTCGGCGCGAACCCGTGGGGCGTGTCCTTCGTCGCCGGAGTGGGCGAGAACGCGATCGCCTGCCCGCACCACCAGATCGCCAACATCACCGGCAGGCCCGCCACCGGCGCGGTCGTCAACGGGCCCAACGACGCCGGGCTGTTCGAGGACGGCCTCGGCGGGCACTTCGAGGAGATGCCGCCCTGCCCGGCGGACGGCACCGACCGCTACGAGCGGTTCACCGGCCACGGCAGCCGCTTCGTCGACGACGTGCGCTCCTGGCAGGCCTCCGAACCGGCCGACGATTTCGCGGCGATCGCCCTGTACGCTCTCACGTTGACGTGACGCTGCTCACCCCGGAGGTGACGTGAAGCCCCCTGTCCACGGGACGCCGCGGCTGATGCGCGCGATCAACGACCGCGCCGCGCTCCGCATCCTGCTGGAGAAGGGCCCGCTGACCCGCCCCGAGCTGAGCAGGCTCACCGGCCTGTCCAAGCCGACGGCGTTCCAGCTCCTGGCCCGCCTGCAGGAGGCGGGCCTGGTCGTCAACGACGGCGTCCGCACGGGCCAGGCCGGGCGCACGGCCGAGGTCTACCGGGTCAACGGCGCCGCCGCGTACGTGGCCGCGCTGGACGTCACCCCGGGGAGGATCGGCGTCCGGGTGGCCGACATCACCGGCGCCGTCGTCGGCGAGGCCGACTACCCCGCGCCTTTCCCCGAACCTTCACCCGCGTCTTCACCGGCACCCTTTCCCGCGTCTTCCCCCGTACAGTTGTCTGAGGGGGGCGGTCTCGTCGAGCGGCTGCGGGCGGCGGTGGAGGCGGCACGGCCACCAGGGCCGCTGCGCCGCGTCGTCATCGGCGTGCAGGGCGCCGTCGACCCCACGACCGGCAGGCTCGACCACGCCGCCGCCGAGGACATGCCCGGCTGGCAGATCCCCGATCTGGTGCCCACGCTCACCGCCGGGCTCGGCGTCACCGTCGACGTGGAGAACGACGTCAACCTCGCCGCCCTCGCCGAGCAGGCGCACGGGGCGGCGGCCGGCTGCCCGGACTTCGTGCTGCTCTGGGCCGGCGAAGGGCTGGGCGCCGCCCTGGTGATCGGCGGGCGGCTGCACCGCGGCTTCTTCGGCGGCGCCGGCGAGGTCGGCTACATGCCGATCCCCGGCGCGGCCACGGCCCGCGACGGCGGCCGGTTCGGCCACCACGGCTACCAGGCGCTGGCCGGTGGGCCTGCGCTGCAGGACCTGCTGCGCTCGTACGGGGTGCGCGGGGCCGACTTCCGCGAATCGGTGGCGACCGCGGCACGCCTGGCCGAAGGCACCGGGAGAGCCGCCCAGGAAGCGGCGGCGGGCCTGCGTACGGTGGCCTCCCGGGTCGCGCTCGGCCTGGCGACCATCGCCGCGGTCGTCGACCCGGGACTCGTGGTGCTGGCCGGGGGCCTGATGTCCGCCGGGGGCGAGCCGCTGCGCGACCTCGTCGAGCGCGAGCTGCGGGTGCTCGACGTCGACCGGCCGCAGGTCCGGCTCTCCGCCGTCGACGGCAACCCGGTGCTGGTGGGCGGGCTGGACCTGGCACTCGCCCGGGTCAGGGACGAGGTCTTCGGCCACGCCCGCGACGGCGCCCCGGCCGAGGCGGGCCGCTGACCGCTGCCGCGTACGGCGGCCTGGGCCGGGTCCTTGAGCGTCCTCGTCGTAGAAACGCGGTCAGAATGTGGCGATCGGGTTGACCGGGCTGCCGGACGTGCCGGCGAAGCGGACCGGCGCGACCGTGAGGTGGAAGTCCCACTGGCCGAGCTCGGCAGCCGTTGTCGCGCACGCCTCCAGGTCGCAGTTGTCGAGCATCCACAGACCCATCGCGACGAGGCTCACGGCGTGGACCGGCATCAGCACGCCTTCGTACCCCGATGGCAGAACGTCCTGGGGGGTGTCGGCGCCGATCAGCGCGACCTCCCGTTCATGCAGCCACGGCAGGCAGGACGCGTGCCACCCGGCCTGGGTGAAACCGCTGACCGCACCGGTCTCGTGCCGGACGCGGCCGTAGCCGGTCCGCAGGAGCACCGCATCGCCGGATCGCACCCGCACACCCTGGCGACGCTCGGCCTCCTCCAGATCGTCGGGGAACACCCCCTGCCCCGGTTCCAGCCACGGCACATCCCGCGCGCTCGCGACGTCCAGCAGGACACCGCGCGTGACGATCCCGTTCGCCGCCGCCGTGACGGCCGCCCACGCCGAGCCCGTCGCGGCGTCGACCAGCGCGTGCGACCGCCCGTTGTACATCGTGCCGTCCCAGAAGATGTGGCACGGCGAGTCGACGTGGGTGATGGCGTTGCCGTGGAAGGTGACGCCGATCCGCTCGGACGAGAAGCCCCAGTGCCGGTCGTTGCGGAATCCGGGCGCCGGCATGTTCTCGGCACCCGGCATGTCGGCGGCGCACGGGCAGGTCGTCGTCGACCGCTCCATGTCCTCCGGTACGGCGACCTCCCATGCGCATGACACGCTCCTGCCGTGGCGCACGGCCCGCGCCGCCGCCAGCCGGACGTCGTCGGTGATGTGGTTCAGCGTGCCGAGCTCGTCGTCGTCGCCCCACCGTCCCCAGTTCGACAGCGTGTCGAAGTATCCGAGCACGTCGTCCTGCGTGGGCACCGGTCGCCCTGCCGTCATCCCGGCATCGACTCCTCCGGTCGCGTGGTTGGAGACACCGCAGGCAGGCTATCCCGCTCGCTCCCTCAGGAACCAGCGAGTCAATCGTGACGGCGGACGATCCCGGGGCCCGCCGCATGCCTCACCATCGCAGCAGGGCGCCGATGCCTCCGGCGTCGCCGAGGACTCCGGCGCCGGCCCCCTCGATCGGGCTGACCCTGGCTCCGGTGGCGAGGGCCCGTTCCACCAGCCGCTCGTTCAGCCGGGGCTCGGGCGTGTGCCGCCGGACTCCGGTCTCGGTGTCGGCGTACAGGGTGCCGTCGGCGTCCACCGAGCCGACGTAACGTACCTCCGGGTCGTAGACCAGGTGGGCGACCCGACCCTCGTTCAGCGCCCCGGCCACCTGGGACAGGCCCAGCGCGCCCTTCTTGCTCAGCCCGGCGTCCAGGACCTGTTCGAGCAGCCGGCGCTCGCTCGCGGTGTGCTCGGCGTGGAGCCGCTCGGTCACCGCTGCCAGCAGCCCCGGGTCGTCGAGCCCGGCGAGCACGCGAGTATCCCGGATCACCCGGTCCCGCAAGGGCTCCGGGAGCTTGCCGGCGAGGATCTCGGCCCACTGATCGCCGCCGCTGACGAGGATCCGCTCCCACCGCCGTTCCTCGGTCAGGTTCGTGACGGTCTCCGCCACCCGGTCCAGGAACCGCTGCGCCCAGGCCCGCTCGCGGGCCTTGCGCTGCTCCCGCATCGGCGTGTTGTACTGGCCCGCCGGTCCACCGCCGATCTGGCCGGCCCGCTCGTGCGGCGCCTCCAGGTCCTCCTGTTCCAACTGGCTCACCTGCCGCAAGCGGCCGAGCCGCCATTCCAGCAGCCGGGCGTCGTCGCTGGAGACGAGCACGACCCCGGCAGGCCGGCCCTCGTCCAGCAACTCCAGCAACGGGTGGACGAACGGGCCGTCGTCGAGCACGACCCGATTCGGCACCGGCATCTGGCTGTCCAGGCGTACCACCCAGTCGTCGCCGAGCGCGGCGAAGGCGATCCGGCCGCGGCCGGACTCGATGGGTGTGGCGAGCTCTTCCACCTCGGGACCGAGCCGGTCCAGCGCGGCGACCACCTCGCGACGGCGCTCCGCCGGTCCCTCCTCCGCCACCCGGCGCCGCAGCTCCCGGTAGCGGTTCTTCAGGTCGATCGCCGCGGCGTTCCGGTCCCCGCCCGGATCGGCGTTCACGTACACCGACAGCACCCCGGCCGCGTCGGTGCGCCCCGACAGCTCCAGCAGGGCCTTGTCATCCAGTTCCTCGATGGCCGCCAAGACTCTCGTCCTTTCCCCCGGTGGCTGTGAGCTGCTCCCTACCCGAACGTGTCCGCTTCGCACCGTTTTGAGGTGTTTGGCGCATTCGCCATGCATCGCATTCATGTCCGTCCATACAGAACATGCGTTTGCCTGATGTGACGCCGGTCGCTTCACTGGGTTACGCGATGACCGACCCGAGGTGAACGATGACCGACTCCGCCCCCGTCTCCGATCTCGACCTGTTCGACGACACGGTGCTCGTCGACCCCTACCCCTCCTACGCGGCGCTGCGCGACCTGGGAGGCGTCGTCCGCCTTCCGGCGAACGACGTGTACGCGCTCACGAGGTACGACGTGATCCGCAACGCCCTGGGCGACTGGGAGAGCTTCTCCTCCGCCGGGGCCATCGGCTTCAACCCGATGGTCAACGAGGCGCTGACCGGCACGTCCCTGTCCTCGGACCCGCCGGTGCACACCCAGTTGCGGGCGACCTTGACCGCCAACCTGTCGCCGCGGGCGCTGCGCGGGCTCAAGGCCGGCATCGACGCCAAGGCCGACGCGCTGGTCGGGGAGCTGGTCGACCGGGGCTCGTTCGAGGCCATCGACGCGCTGGCCCGCGCATTCCCGCTGGAGGTCGTCGCGGATCTCATCGGGTTCACCGGTCACGTCCGCGACAACATGCTGCGCTGGGGACAGGCGGCGATGCAGGTGATCGGGCCGATGAACCGGCGCACCGCGGAGAGCTTCCCCATCGCTGGCGAGCTGTACGGCTGGTGCTCGGGCGTGACCGCCGAGGATCTGGCGCCCGGCTCGGTGGGGCGGGGGATCTTCGAGGCCGAGGCGCGCGGCGACATCCCGCCGGGCACGGCCGGCCACATCATCCACCAGTATCTTGGCGCCGGCGTCGACACGACGATCGCCGCCATCGGGAACGTCGTCGCGCTCTTCGCCGCGCACCCCGGCCAGCTCGCGCTGGTGCGGGAGAACCCGTCGCTGGTACCGGCCGCGCTGAACGAGGTGCTCCGCTACTGGGCACCGCTGCACGCCTGGGGGCGTCGTACGACCCGGGACGTGGAGATCGACGGCGTCGTGGTCCCGGCGGGGGCGCAGGTGGCGATCCTGTTCGGGGCCGGCAACCGGGACCCGCGCCACTACGACAACCCCGACGCGTTCCTGGTCGAGCGGAACCCGGCCGACCACCTGTCGTTCGGCTACGGCCCGCACGGCTGCGCCGGCCAGGGGCTGGCCCGGCTGGAGGCGCACGCGGTCATCGAGGCCCTGGCGCGCCGCGTGCGGCGGCTCGTCGTCGGCCCCGAGGTCCGGGTGCCGAGCAACGTCACCCGGAGCATCGAGGAGCTCCCCGTCCTGGAGGTGGTCCCGGTATGAAGATCGTCCTCGACCGTCCCCGCTGTGAAGGACACGGCCTGTGCGAGGAGGCCGCGCCGGAGCTGATGCACCTCGACGACGACGGCGAGCTCGTCCTCGACCGCGAGGAGATCGGCGACGCCGAGGTCCCGCTGGCCAGCGCCGCCGTCCGGGTCTGCCCGGTGGCGGCCCTGCGGCTCGCGTGAGTACGCGGATCAGGCGGGTCGTCGTCGTCGGCAACGGCGTCGCCGGGCTCACCGCGGCCGACTCGCTGCGGGCGAGCGGGTTCGACGGGGAGCTGACCGTCGTCGGTGACGAGCCGCATGCCGCCTACAGCCGTCCGGCGCTGTCGAAGGCGCTCCTGCTCGACGGCGGCGGAGCGGCCCACGAGCTCCCGCCGGCCACGCACGGGGCGACCGAGCTTCTCGGGGTCCGGGCTCGCGGGCTCGACCTGGAGCGCCGGCTCGTCACCCTCGGCGACGGCACCGAGCTGCCGTACGACCGGCTCGTGATCGCCACCGGGGCCCGCGCGCGGCGGCTGTCCGGCCTGCCGGAGGAGCACACGCTGCGTGGCCTGGACGACGCGCTGGCCCTGCGCGACCGGCTGGCCGCGAGCCCGTCCGTGGTCGTGGCCGGCGGCGGCCCGCTCGGCATGGAGATCGCCTCGGCGTGCCTGGTCGCGGGGTGCGAGGTCACGCTCGTCTCCCAGGGGGTGCCGCTGATCGGGCACCTGGGACCGTACCTGGCCGGGGTCTTCGGCGAGGCCGCGCGGGAGCGTGGGCTCACCGTCGTGGAGACCGGCGCCGCGCGGGTCGAGCGGGGCGCGGGCGGCGTGCGCGTCGTCCTGGACGACGGCGCGGTCGTCGAGGCCGAGCTGCTGGTGTCTGCCGCCGGTGACGTCCCCAACACGGAGTGGCTCGCGGGCACGGGCCTCGCCGCGGGCGGGGTCGTCCGGGTCGGCGCGCGCGGGCTGGCCCGCCCCGGCGTCGCGGCGGTCGGCGACCTGGCGGCGTTCCCGACACCGTACGGTCCGCGCCGCGTCCCGCTGTGGAACAGCGCGATCGAGCAGGCGAAGGTGGCCGCGGCCGCCCTCGTGCGCGGGGACGGGGCGCCGCCGCTGCGGTTCCAGCCGTACTTCTGGACCGAGCAGTTCGGGCTCAGCCTCAAGGCGGTGGGCTATCTCCCGGTGGACGGGGAGCCGGAGCACCTGGAGCCGGGCCTGATGCGCTGGTCCCGCGCCGGTGTGGCCGTGGCGCTGAACCACCGGATCCCGATCCCGCGGCTGCGCCGGGCCGCCGCGTAGAGTTTCCTCACGATGAGCGGCGAGGGTGCGGACACCACGGGTTCGGGGCTGGATCGGCTGGCGTCGGTCAACCTCAACCTGCTGGTGCCCCTCCTGGCGATGCTGGAGGAGCGCTCGGTGACCAGGGCCGCCGAGCGCGTCGGGCTCTCCCAGTCGGCGATGAGCCACGCCCTGGGCCGCATGCGACGCCTGCTCGGCGACGACCTCCTCGTCCGGCAGGGCAACGCCGTCACGCTGACCCCGCGCGCCGTGCAGTTGATCGCCCCGTTGCGGGCGACGCTCCAGCAGGCCGCGGACATGGTCAGCCTGCCCGTCTTCGACCCGGCGACCGATCGCCGGGTCATCACCGTCGCGATGACCACCAGCACGGCCTTCGTCCTCGGCGCGCGGCTGGGGCGGCTGGTGGCGGAGCGGGCGCCGCACGCGACGCTGCGCCTGCGCACGATCACCGTGCCGGCCGAGTCGACCTTCACCGAGCACGGCGTGCACGTCGTGCTGATCTCCGAGGCGTTCGCGTCGCCGCACCCGCGCGAGCGCCTGTACGACGACCGTATCGTGGTGGTGGCCTCGGCGGACACGCCGCCGGAGATGAGCCCGCTCGACCTGCTGACCACGCAGCCGCACGTCGTCGTGGACGCGGAGCGGCGGGTCTTCCCGTATCCGGTGCTCGACGAGCAGGGCGTCCCCTACCGGGTCGGGCTGCGGGTCTCCGACTTCCTGCTCGTCCCGTACCTGGTCGGACGGGCGGGCGGGGTCGCCCTGCTGCGCCACCGGGTCGCCGTGGAGATGCGGGCGCTCGTCGGCCTGCGGATCGAGGAGTTCCCGTTCCCGATCCCCGGGCTGGGCATCGACATGGTCTGGAACCCGCATCTGGGTGACCACCCCTTCATGGCCTGGCTGCGTCAGCTCCTGTTCGACGCCGCCCGGCCCTGAAGGGTCTCGATTAGACGGATCGGCGAAGGGTTTGCGGCCCGCGCGGGCGGGTTCCTAGGGTCACCGCCATGGACGATCTTCTGGTACGGCCCGTCGATCCCGCGTCGTTGCCGGCGGCGACGGGCGACTACACGCACGGCACCGTGGTGACCGGTGCCCGGCGCACCCTGTTCGTCAGCGGCCAGGTCCCCTGGGGCGGGCCGGGCCCGCTGCCGGAGGACTTCGACTCCCAGTGCCGGCTGACGTGGCGCAACGTGCTCGCCGTGCTGGCCGAGGCCGGCATGGGGGTGCGCAACCTCGCCAAGGTCACGACGTACCTCTCCGACCGCAGGTATCGCGAGGCCAACAGCCGCATCCGCCAGGAGGTGCTCGGCGACCACCGGCCCGCCCTCACCATCGTCATCACCGGCATCTACGCCGAGGAATGGCTGCTGGAGATCGAGGCGATCGCCGTCGAGGGCTAGCCGGCGTTCAGGTCCAGCAGGTCCCAGCCCAGCGGGGTCAGCTCGTGCCGGGCCGTGCGCGCCACCCGGGTGGTGACGACCAGCCCGGCGCGCCGCAGGTTGGCCACGTGCGCCGAGGCGGTCGCCGGCGTGACGCCCAGCGCCGCGGCGAGGTCGGCGGTGCCGCGGCCGGAACCGCGGGCGAGAGCCCGCAGGACGGCCGCCCGGCGCTCGCCGACCGCGCCCGCCAGGCGTCCGTCCGGCCAGTCGCGTCCCCCGCTGTCGCGCCAGAACGCCCCGGCGGTGCGCGCCGGGTAGAAGAGCATCGGCTGCTGCCGGTCGTTGAGCTGCCGGTGCACCCCGTCGGTCAGGAACATGCTCGGCACCAGGACCAGCCCCCGGCCGCCGAGGGCGTAGTCGGGCGCGACCGGCCCGGCGAACTCCAGGTACGGGTGTTCCCAGCGCACGTGGGGAGGGCAGAGCGTGGCGAGCATGGCCTCCACCCCGTGCCTCGCCGCGAGCCGGGCGCGATAGGCCACGTCCGCCGCGAGCTGGGCGCGCAGCCGCGGCCAGTCGGCGGCCAGCACCGCCCGGTGGAACGCCGCGAACGCGTCCCGCAGCGCTCGCCGGGCCCGGGTGGGCTGGCGCAGCAGCGTGCCGACGACCGGCGGGACGGTATCCAGCACCCCGGCGAACGCGGCGGTGTCCTGCAGCACCGGCGCGGCCGGGTCGTCGAGTGCCGCGTGAAGCTCGTCCTCGAACGTCATCGGGCCGGCGGCGGGCTGCGGCGTCAGGAAGTCGGGCAGATGCCTGGGGTGCGCCGAGCACAGGGCCACCACCGGCCGGGCCGCCGCGGGCAGCGCCGCCCGGCCGGTGTGCCGCCAGGCGGCCAGGCCGGGCGGCGGCTGCGGCAGTCCGAGGCCGCGCGCCGCCTTCAGCGTCTCCTGGAAGGGCATGATGGCGAACCGGACACGTCCGAGATCCGAGTCGGAGAACACCAGGCGCGGCATGCGCCCGAGGCTAGCCGCACCCAGCGCCTGTCGATCACGCGTCTGATGGCGGGCTCAAGTGAGCGGACCACGAGGCCCGCCCGGGGCGGCCTGTTCGGCCATCCCGCGGTACGACAGTCGACGGGGCTCTGTTCGCATCGGGCGACCACCCACCCTCCTATACGACGCGGCACGGGCTGGGTCTCAGGCCGGATCAGCCGCCGACCGCACCGCCGAGATCCACCGGGCGTTCCGTGAACCCGAGGGCGTGGGTCAGGTCGGCGACCCGCTTGAGCTCCGTCATGTCGAGTTCGGCCGGATAGGAGCCGAACGTCATGGCGGCCGCCTCCTCGGGGGAGGTTTTCGTGTAGGTCGGCACCACCTCACGCACCTGCCGGGGATCGCTCGCGATCAGGTGCCGCGCCTTGGCCAGCGCGCGCTGGAAAGCCGCCAGCGTGCGCGGGTGCTTCCGGACCCACTCGGCGGTGGCCGCCAGGCCCGCGGTGTGCAGGTCCGCGAACTCCCGGGGGATCGCGTCCGTCAGGATCCGCGAGCGCTCGCGGCCCACGGTGACGAACGGCTCTGCCAGCAGGGCGGCGTCGAACTGCCCGCTGTTCAGCGCGTGGAGCATCTCGGGATAGGGCTTCTCGACCATCACGACGTCCCGCGGCTTCAGCCCGGCCCGCTTCAGCGCGGCCGTCACCGTCAGCTGCCCGAGACCTCCGAGGTTCGGGATCGCGATCTGCTTGCGCTTCAGGTCGCGCACTGTCCTGATCCTCGACTTGGCGCTCACGACGATCGCGAGGTCTCCCGGCGCGGACCGGTACAGGCCGGCGACGATCCTGAAGTCCTTGCCCTTCTCGTTCGCCCGGAAGAGGGTGGTGTAGTCGGTGTACGCCAGGTCCAGCGCGCCGACTTCGACCTGCGGCGTCGCGGCCCCCGCGCCGGTGACGACCACCGGCTGCACCGTGAGGCCCTCCTCCTGGAAGTAGCCCTCGGACTGGGCCACGAACACGGGCGCCGACTCCACGGTCGGCACCGTCCCGACCTTGATGACCGGCAGCTCCGGCGGGGCGGACGGGCGGGCGGCGGCGCGCGGCTCACCGGGCAGCGCCCGCACCGCGACGGTGACCGCGATCATGGTGACGACGACCACCGCGGCGGCGGCGAACGCCATGACGTTGCGCCGCCTGCGCTGATGGACGGCGATCGCCCGGGCGGCCAGGTCGCGCTCCGGCATGTCGTCCGCGATGCGGCCGAGCTGTTCTCCGAGCCAGGTCATCGGCGTGCCCCCTCACTTCGGGCCGGGTCCTCCAGAACGGGCAGTCTGGGCGCCAGTTCCGGCGCGAGCGCGCGCAGGCGGGCCAGGGCGTGGTGCGCCTGGCTCTTCACGGTGCCGACGGAGCATCCCAGCAGGTCGGCGACGTCACGTTCGGTACGGTCCTCGTAGAAGCGCAGGACGAGCACGGCGCGCTGCTTGGGCGTCAGCCGCATGAGCGCCTGGCGCAGGACGATCCGCAGGACGGCGGAGTCCTCGCAGGAGTAGGCGCGCTCGGGCGGCTCGGCGCTCGGCACCTCGCCGGAACCGCGCCGCCGTCGCCACGAGATGTACTGGTTCACCATGATCCTGCGCGCGTAGGCGTCGAGGTTGTCGATGTGGCGTAACTTCGGCCACCGCCCGATCATGCGGACCAGCACGCTCTGCCAGAGGTCCTCCGCGAGGTGGATCTCTCCGGTGAGCAGGTAGGCCAGGCGCATCAACGGGCGTTGGTGAGCATCCACGAACGCCCGGAAACCGGCATCGCGATCCAACGTCTCTCCTCAGGTCGATACCCCCCAGACGCCGTGGCCGCCGTGGAAGGTTGGCACTTCTGAGGAGGGAGTGACGGTCAGCTCCAGATCGACACGTGGACCGGGGGGCGGAAGCGGGCTCGGGGGATGCCCTCGTCCGGGGAGCGCATCACCTGGGTGGCCGCCGGGGTCGTGAGGAAGTCCAGGAAGGCGTCCGCCGAGGCCGATCGGGTGCCGGGTTCCAGGACGGTCGCGTACCAGGAGACCGGCATGGGGGTGGCCGCCGTCTCCACGACCACCAGTTCCCCGCGCCGGACCTGGGACGCCACCAGGTGCGCGACGGCGGGGGCGACGCCGGCGCCCTCCGCCGCAGCCTTCCAGGCCGCCGTCTGGTTGGCGAAGACGCGTACGTGCGACTCCGGTACGCGCAGCAGCCGCAGCAGCCGGCCGCTGTCGCCGGCCGGGTCGGTGCCGGAGGGACCGACGAGCCAGTGGTCGCGGTGGCCGTGCGGGGCGGCGACGGCGACGAGGCGGCAGCGCAGGACCGGCCGGCTGACCAGTCCGGGGCCGGTCAGCTGCGGTCCGACGGCGACGTCGGCGAGGCGGCTGGTGAGCAGCAGCGGCATCTCGGCGGTGGCGGCGACGCCGGTGCTGGCGTCCATGGATTTGCGCTGGTTGAACAGGCAGACCAGCGGCCCTGCGACGTGCTCGGCGAGGACGCCGTCCATGACCACGTGCAGCCGGGCCGGGCCGCCGGGCTGGACGGCGGCGACGGCCTCGGCGCCGAGTGCGACGATCTGGGAGGCGATGCCGAGCAGGCGGCGGCCGCCCTCGGTGAGCACCATGCCGCCGGCGGAGCGGGTGAGCAGGGGGTCGCCGAGGTGGCGGCGGAGCTGCGCCAGCGATTGCGACACGGCGGGCTCGCTGATGCCGAGCGCGCGGGCGGCGGCCTTGACGGAACCGAGGCGGGCCACGAAGACGAATGCGCCGAGCTGGCTCAGGGTCACCCTTTCTTCATAGATTCCCGGCACGGATTAAGGAATCCCTTATTTCTGGATTGTCCAGCCGAAAGGGTGACAGCACTGTGCAGGCATGCAAGTTCCCGCGACGTTCGCGTACGAAAGAGCGGGCAGCGTCCCGCACGCGTTAGAGCTGCTGGACAGGTACGGCCCCGACGCCCGGGTCGTGGCCGGCGGCCACAGCCTGATCCCGATGATGAAACTGCGCCTGGCCCAGCCCGAGGCGCTGATCGACATCAACGGACTGTCCGAGCTGGCCCAGCTCTCGGTGGAGGACGGCGAGCTGGTCATCGGCTCGATGGTGCGCCACGCCGAGCTCCTGGCCGGCGCGGTCGCCACCGGCCCGTACCCGATCTTCGAGGACGCCGAACGGGTGATCGCCGACCCGATCGTCCGCAACCGGGGCACGGTGGGCGGCTCGCTCTGCCAGGGCGACCCGTCGGAGGACCTGGCGGCGGTGTTCGCGGCGCTCCGCGCCACCGCGGTCATCCAGGGCCCGGCGGGTGTCCGGAAGGTCCCGGTCAGGGAGTTCCATGAGGGACCGTACGAGACCGCCGTCGGCGACGGGGAGCTGCTGCTCGCGCTCCGGGTGCCGATCCTGGACGGGGCGGGGAGCGCGTACGAGAAGGTGGAGCGGCGCGTCGGCGACTGGCCGGTGGCGGCGGCCGGGGCGGTGCTCCAGCTGGACGGCGGGGTGATCGCGCGGGCCGGGATCGGGCTCACGGCGGTGGGCGCCGAGCACTTCTGCGCGCCCGAGGCGGAGGCGCACCTGATAGGGAAGCCGCCGGGCGCGGAGGTGTTCGCGGAGGCGGGCCGGATCGCCGCCGAGCACTGCGAACCCCACTCCGACCAGCGGGGACCCGCCGACTACAAGCGCCACCTGGCCGCCGAGCTGACCCGGCGGGCACTGGCCAGGGCTGTGGAGAGGATCTGACATGCGGATCACGGTGACGGTGAACGGGCAGCCGTACGAGCGCGACGTGGAGCCGCGGCTGCTGCTGACCCACTTCCTGCGCGACGAGCTGGACCTGACGGGCACCCACTGGGGCTGCGACACCTCCAACTGCGGGGTCTGCACCGTCCAGCTCGACGGGGTGCCGGTCAAGTCGTGCACGGTGCTGGCGGTGATGGCCGACGGCCACGAGGTGACGACCGTCGAGGGGCTGGAGAAGGACGGCGAGCTGGACGCGGTGCAGAAGGGGTTCGTGGAGTGCCACGGCCTGCAGTGCGGGTTCTGCACGCCGGGGATGCTGCTGACGGCGCGGTGGCTGCTGGACAACAAGCCCGACCCGGACGAGGGCGAGATCCGCGAGGCGATCTCCGGCCAGCTCTGCCGGTGCACCGGTTACGAGAACATCGTCCGGTCCATCCGCTGGGCGGCAGAGGCGGAGGCCAAGTCATGAGCTTCGGACGCATGCACCGCAAGGAGGACGCCCGCTTCATCCGGGGCCGCGGCAATTACGTCGACGACGTCAAGCTGCCCGGCATGCTGCACGGCGCGATCCTGCGCAGCCCTTACGCGCACGCGCGGATCGTGTCGATCGACACCTCGGCGGCCGAGGCGCACCCCAAGGTCAAGGCCGTCGTCACCGGCGCCACCCTGGCCGGGCTGAACCTGGCCTGGATGCCCACCCTGTCCAACGACGTGCAGGCGGTGCTCGCCACGGACAAGGTGCGCTTCCAGGGGCAGGAGGTCGCGTTCGTGGTGGCCGAGGACCGCTACGCGGCGCGCGACGCGCTGGAGCTGATCGAGGTCGAGTACGAGCCCCTGGACGCGGTCATCGACGCCAGGACCGCGCTCGACGCCGGCGCCCCGGTGATCAGGGACGACCTGGAGGGCAAGGCCGACAACCACATCTTCGACTGGCAGGCGGGCGACAGGGCCAGGACGGACGAGCTGTTCGAGCGGGCCGAGGTGACGGTCGCGCAGGACATGCTCTACCCGCGCGTGCACCCGGCGCCGCTGGAGACGTGCGGCGCGCTCGCCGACTTCGACAAGGTGACCGGCAAGCTGACCGTGTGGTGCCCGACGCAGGCGCCGCACGCGCACCGGACGCTGTACGCGATGGTGGCGGGCCTGCCCGAGCACAAGATCAGGGTGATCTCGCCGGACATCGGCGGCGGGTTCGGCAACAAGGTCGGGATCTACCCCGGGTACGTGTGCGCGATCGTCGGCTCGATCGTCACCGGCCGCCCGGTCAAGTGGATGGAGGACCGCTCGGAGAACCTGATGAGCACCTCCTTCGCCCGCGACTACCACATGCACGGCGAGATCGCCGCCGACCGGGACGGCCGGATCAAGGCGATCCGGGTGAAGGTGCTGGCCGACCACGGGGCGTTCAACGGCACGGCCCAGCCGACGAAGTTCCCCGCCGGGTTCTTCCACGTCTTCACCGGCTCGTACGACCTCGAAGCCGCGCACTGCGAGGTCACCGGCGTCTACACGAACAAGGCGCCAGGAGGCGTCGCGTACGCGTGCTCGTTCCGCATCACCGAGGCCGTCTACCTGGTGGAGCGCCTGATGGACGTGCTGGCGGCCGAGCTGGGCGTGGACCCGGCCGAGCTGCGCATGCGCAACCTGCTCAAGCCCGACCAGTTCCCCTACACCTCACCCACCGGCTGGGAGTACGACTCGGGCGACTACCCCAAGACGCTGAGGCTGGCGCTGGACATGGCCGGCTACGACGAGCTCCGCGCCGAGCAGGCCGCCAAGCGGGCCAGGGGCGAGCTGATGGGCATCGGCATCAGCTTCTTCACCGAGGCGGTCGGCGCCGGGCCGCGCAAGCACATGGACATCCTCGGCCTCGGCATGGCCGACGGCGCCGAGCTGCGCGTGCACCCGACGGGCAAGGCGGTGCTGCGGGTGTCGTGCCAGTCGCAGGGCCAGGGGCACGAGACCACGTTCGCCCAGATCGTCGGCAACGAGCTGGGCATCCCGGCCGACGACGTGGAGGTGGTGCACGGCGACACCGACCAGACGCCGTTCGGTCTCGGCACGTACGGGTCGCGCTCGACGCCGGTGTCGGGCGCGGCGACCGCGGTTGTGGCCAGGAAGGTGCGCGACCGGGCCAAGCTGGTGGCCGCGGCCATGCTGGAGGCCAGCCCGGACGACCTGGAGTGGCAGGACGGCAAGTGGTCGGTGGTCGGCGACCCGTCGACCGCCAAGTCGCTCGCGGAGATCGCGCTGGCCGCGCACTCGAACCTGGAGCTGCCCGAGGGCGTCGAAGGGCACCTGGACGCGGTGACCGTCTACAACCCGCCGAACCTCACCTACCCGTTCGGCGCCTACATCTGCGTGGTCGACGTCGACCCGGGCACCGGGCAGGTGAAGGTGCGCCGGTTCGTGGCGGTGGACGACTGCGGGGTGCGCATCAACCCCATGATCGTCGAAGGGCAGGTGCACGGCGGCCTGGCCGACGGGGTGGGCATGGCGCTCATGCAGGTGATGGCGTTCGACGAGGACGGCAACCACCTGGGCGCCTCCTTCATGGACTACCTGCTGCCCACGTCCATGGAGTGCCCGTCGTGGGAGCTGGGCGAGACGGTCAGCCCGTCGCCGTTCCACCCGATCGGGGCCAAGGGCGTCGGCGAGTCGGCCACCGTCGGCTCCCCCGCCGCCGTGGTCAACGCCGTGGTGGACGCGCTCGCGCCGTACGGGATCCGGCACGCGGACATGCCGCTGACCCCGGCGAACGTGTGGCGGACCATCGACGGGCGGCCGTTCAGGACGGACCTGGCCATCTCATGAGCGAGTTCATCGGCATGCCGGCGCCCCGCCGCCGTGATCGGACGGGCGGGGCGCCGGCCCCGCCGCGTGACGTGCGGGAGCGGGCCGCCGAGCTGCGGTCGGGGCGGGAGCCGTACGTGCTGGCCACGGTCGTGCGCGCGCAGCGGCCGACCAGCGCGAAGGCCGGCGACCGGGCGCTCGTGCTGGCCGACGGGACCGTGGAGGGGTTCGTCGGCGGGCACTGCGCGCTCGACACGGTACGGGCCCAGGGGCTGCGGCTGCTGGAGCCGAGGCGCGCCGGGCACTCGACGCTGCTGCGCATCACGCCCGAGGAGGGCGAGCCGCGCGAGGAGGAGGGGCTGGTCGCCGTCGGCCAGCCGTGCCTGTCCGGCGGCACGCTGGAGATCTTCCTGGAGGCCGTGCTGCCGCCGGTGCTCGTGCACGTGTACGGTGACGGTCCGATCGCGCGGGCGTTCGCCGAGGTGGGGCGGGCGCTCGGCTACCAGGTGGAGGCGTCGGCCGACCCGTGGGCCGCGATCGCCGCCGACACCACCGCGGTGCTGGTGGCCTCGCACGGCGTGTCCGAGGAGCCGGTGCTGCGGGCCGCGCTGGCGGCCGGCGTCCCGTACGTGGGTCTCATCGCCAGCCGCAGGCGGGGAGCAGGCGTGCTGGCAGGGGTGGACGGCGGCGACCGGGTGCGCGTGCCGGCCGGGCTGGACATCGGCGCGCGGACGCCGGGAGAGGTGGCGGTGTCGGTCCACGCGGAGATCATCCAGCTCGGCGTCCGGTCCTAGCTCCCGGCCAGCGGGCAGGCCCTTACTCCGTTAGAGTCTGGGGTGCACAAAGGCATGCCGGGCGGAGGAAACGGTCGGTTGAGTCGACGGGATGACGACGGCGAGAGGACAGCGACGTTGGGGCAGCAGGGCCGCTCCGCTGGCACTCCGCTGACGCCAGAGGACCCGCCCGCGATCGGGCCGTACGAGCTGGCCGGCCGGCTCGGGTCCGGTGGCATGGGCACCGTCTATCTGGCGAAGGGGCCGGACGGCGCGACGGTGGCGCTCAAGGCGATCCGGCGTGACTTCACCGCCGACCCCGTCTACCGGGCGCGCTTCCACGAGGAGGTGTCGAACGCGCGCAAGGTCGCGTCGTTCTGCACGGCCCGGGTGCTCGACCACGGTGAGCACGACGGGGTGCTCTACCTCGTCACCGAGTTCATCGACGGCGTCTCGCTGGAGGACCACCTCATCGAGCACGGCCGGCTGTCGCCGTCGATGCTCCACTCCGCGGCCGTGGGGGTGGCCGCGGCGCTGACCGCCATCCACGCGGCCGGGCTGGTCCACCGCGACCTCAAGCCGGCCAACGTGATGCTGACGCTGGCCGGGCCGCGGGTAATCGACTTCGGGCTGGCCAGGTCCACGCACGTCAGCTCGCGTCACACGAACGCCGGCATGGTGATGGGCACTCCGGGGTGGATCGCTCCCGAGCAGGTCTTCGAGGGCCGCACCAGCCCGGCGGGCGACGTGTTCGCGTGGGGGTCGCTGATCGCGTACGCAGGGCTGGGCGGGCATCCGTTCGGCGAGGGCGACGCCTACGTGATGGCGGCCAGGGCCCGCACCGCCCCGCCCGACCTGCGCGGGCTGCCCGCGCCGCTCGACCGGCTGGTGGCCGCGGCCATCCATCCCGACCCGGCGCGGCGTCCGACGGCCAAGCAGCTGCTGCTGGAGCTGGTGAGCGCCACCGACGAGCCGGCGGCCCAGCTCGCGGCCTCCCGCCATCTCACGGACTCCTGGAACCCCGCGGAGTTCCCCCCGCTGGCCCACCGTCCCGGCGCGCACCCTCACCCGGGCCCGCGTGCCCCGCACCAGGGCGGCAGGGCGGAGCCGCACCCCGAGACCTCCGGCCGTTTCGCCCGCCCCGAGCCCGGCGCGCCCCACCAGCCCCCGCCGGGCGCCCCCAGCGGCCCCCCGCCCGCCGACACCTCCGGCCGCTTCCCCATGCCGGGTCCCGACGCGTCCCGTCAACCGGCTCCCGCAGGCCCCGCCCCGAGACCCACCGACGCCCCACCCCCAGCCGAAACCCCTGGAAACTTCCCGGGCGCGCACCAGGCGCCACCGGCCGAAGCGCCCGGACACTTCCCAGGCTCCGGGCCGGGCGCGCACCAGGCGCCGCCCGCCGAAGCACCCGGACACTTCCCGACCCCGGGACCCGCCGGTCCGCACCAGGCGCCACCGGCCGAGGCGCCTGGAAACTTCCCGGGCGCGCACCAGGCTCCGCCTGCCGAGGCGCCCGGACACTTCCCAGGCTCCGGGCCGGGCGGGCATCAGGCGCCGCCCGCGGAGACGTCCGGGAACGTACCGCGGCCGGGGCCGCGCCCCGCTGTGCCGCCTGCCGAGACGTCGGGGAACTTCCGGCGCTCCGGGCCCGGGGGGCCGTACCAGGCGCCGCCTGCCGAGACGTCCGGGAACGTGCCGCGGCCGGGGCCGGGCGGGCCGCATCAGGGGCCGCGCCCCGCTGTGCCGCCTGCGGAGACCTCAGGGAACGTGCCGAGGTCCGGGGGGCGTGGGCCGCGTCAGGGGCCGCCCGGCGAGGCGTCGGGGACCTTCCAGGGGCCGCGGCAGGCGGCGCCCATGCCGCCCGCCGAGACGTCCGGGCGCTTCCCGCGGCCGGGGCGTCAGGCGCCGCAGATGCCTCCGCATCAGACCGGGCAGGGCCCGCTGCCCCGCCGTGGCCCGCTGCCGCCCGGCGCCCGGCCCGCCAAGCCGGGCCGGAGCCTGTTCACCGGCTGCCTGGCCGCTGTGGTGATCATGCTGGTGCTGCTCGCGCTGCTGGTCGCCGTGCTGGTGTGGATGTCCCGTGGCCCGTCCGCGGGCGAGGCGGGCAACCCGGTGCAGGACGGCAAGCTGACCTTCACCGTCAGCGAGTGCGCCGAGCCGCCCGCCTGCCGCGTAGCACTCGACCGAGTCAGGTGATCGGCGGACGCTGAGGTCTCGACCGAGGCTCAGGGCTCGACCGAGGCTCAGATGTCTGCTGAGGCGCGGGCCAGGAGGACGGGCTCGGTGATCGGGGACTCGTGGGTGCCCGGCACCGTGCAGGCGTGCGCCCCGGCGACCGCCCCCAGCGTGACGCACCGCTCCAGCGGCAGCCCGTTGAGCGTCCCGTACAGGAAGCCGGAGACGAACGCGTCGCCCGCGCCGTTGCTGTCGGCGACCGGTGCCGGCAGCGGGGCGGCGGGGAAGGCGCGCACCTCGCCGCCGCGCGTCAGGACGAGGCAGCCGCCGGCGCCGCGGGTGCAGACGACGGTGCGGGCGCGCCCGCGGGCCAGGATGCCGCGCATCGCCGCCACCGGGTCCTCCAGCGCGGTGGCTGACAGGAACACCAGGTCGGAGCGGTACGCGAAGTCCTGGTGGAAGTCGTCGGCACCGTCCCAGTCGTGCAGGTCGGTGGAGACGGGCACGCCGCCGAGGTCGTCGAAGACGTCGCGGCAGATGTCGGAGAGCGACACGTGCACGTGACGGGCCCGGACGCCGGCGTAGAGCGCGCGGGGCAGGCGCTCGCCGGGGGTGGCCTTGGCGTCGAAGAACGACGTGCGGCGGCCGTCGGGGGCGACCAGCAGGACGCTGCGCCGGGTGCCCCCGGCGGCGGTGCCCCACGCGCAGGCGACGTGGCGCAGCGCGTCACGGACGAGCGCGCCCTGCGGATCGTCGCCGATCAGGTCGGCGAAGGCGACGTCCATCCCGAGGGCCGCGCACCCGAGGCTCACCCCTGACCCGGTGTTCCCGATCCGATCGACCACGGGCGGCACCGGATAGGTGTCACGGTAGGGCAGCGGCAGCTCCGGCACGTAAACGGTGGTGTCGACCCCCGCCCCGCCCAGCACCAGCACGTCACACGTCACAGTCCCGCCCTCCTCCTCGCACGAGCACTTACGGCGGGCACAGCGGGCCGTAAGGCACGCATGACGGCGCCCGGCCCGAGGGGTTTCCCAAAAAGCCCTTGCCTGCCCCGACGACGGTCCGCGGCCACCCGAAGCGGCACCCAGCCGGAAGTTCCCCGAAGAATCACCGGAAAAGACCCTCAACTGCCCCGGCGGCTGTCCCCCGGCCGGAGATTGCCAGAACCATCACCCGCAAAACCCTCAGCTCCCCTGACGGCCAGCTCCTGGACACAAGGAGCGGCACCCTCCGGAAGCATCACCCGAAACCGACAGCGAGCCACCGGACACCAGGAGCGGCACCCGGCCAGGGGTTGCCAGAACCATCACCGGTTGACCAGCGGGCCGGAGCCGGTGGAGCCGCGGACCACCAGCTCGGGCTGGAAGATGAGCTCGACGTGCTTGGCGGACGCGCCGCCGACCTCTTCGAGGAGGGTCTGCACGGCGGCCGTGGCCATCGGGCCGATCGGTTTGCGCACGGTGGTCAGCGGCGGGTCGGTGAAGGCGATGAGCGGCGAGTCGTCGAAGCCGACCACCGACACCTCGCCCGGCACGGTGAGCCCGCGCTGGCGGCAGGCGCGGATCGCGCCCAGCGCCATCAGGTCGCTGGCGCACACGATGCCGGTGCAGCCGCGGTCGAGGAGCTGCGTGGCGGCGGCCTGGCCGCCCTCGACGGAGAACAGCGAGTGGGTGATGAGGTCGTCCACGTCGTCGGCGCCGAGGAGCACCCTCATGGCCTCGCGGAAGCCTTCGATCTTGCGGATGACGGGGACGAACCGGCGCGGCCCGAGCGCCAGCCCGATGCGCTCGTGGCCGAGGTCGGCCAGGTGACGGACGGCGAGGCGGGCGGCCATGCGGTCGTCGGCCGAGATGAACGGGGCGTCGATGTGCTCGTTGTAGCCGTCGACCAGCACGATCGGCAGGCCGCGGTCGGTGAGCCGGGTGTAGCGGTCCATGCGGGCGGTGGTGTCGGCGTGTAACCCTGACACGAACACGATGCCGCTCACCCCGCGGTCGACCAGCAGTTCGGTGAACTCGTCCTCGGGGGCGCCGCCGGGCAGCTGCGTGCAGAGCACGGGCGTGTAGCCGTGCTGGGTCAGCGCCTTCTCGATGGCCTGCGCGAACGCCGGGAAGATCGGGTTGTCGAGCTCGGGGGTGACCAGCCCGATGAGGCCGTTGCTGCGCTGGCGCAGCCGGGGCGGCCGCTCGTAGCCCATGAGGTCGAGCGCGGTCATGACCGCCTGGCGGGTCGTCGCCGAGACGCCCGGCTTGCCGTTGAGCACGCGGCTGACCGTGGCCTCGCTCACCCCGGCCTGGGCCGCGATGTCGGCAAGGCGGGCGGGTCCGTTCATCAGAAACCTCCGAGTAAGCCCCCGCCTTCAGGCGAGGGAGGAATCGGACCCTTGCGGAGCATCACAAGAGGCAGGCGATTCACGGTCCGGCACATCGTCTCATATCGAACAGCAGTGCGAACCGGCCTCGATCGTCCGGCAGACGGTCCGAGGCGCTCGCCGACGGGCCGGCGGAGCGCCGGAAGGCCTGTGGAGCCGGTGTGGGACCTCAACGAGAATCCTCTCGCGCGGGCGACGGGCCGTGAAGCGGGAACCCGTCAGGCCGGATGCCTCATTCTCCACCAGGCCGCCGAATCGGGCGCGCCGGGCTCGTCCGAGGCCAGGAGGAGGTCGCCGTCGACGGCGAAGCCGACCGGTGACCCTGTCAGGTTGACGGTGCACAGCAGGTCGCCCCGCGACAGCACGAGGGTCCCCTCGGGAGAGTCGTGCCAGGTCAGGTCGCCGTCGAAGGAGCGGCGCAGCCGGAGCGCCTCCCGGTAGAGCTCCAGGGTGGAGCCGGGCACGCCCTGCTGGGCCTCCACGCTGAGCCCGGCCCACGCGGCGGGGATGGGCAGCCACGGCTCACGCCAGCCGAGGTCGCGCGTCCAGGGCAGCGGCACCCGGCAGCCGTCGCGGCCGCTGTCGGGGTCGCGCAGCCGCTGCGGGTCGCGCAGGACCTCCTCCGGCAGGTCGAGCACCTCGGGCAGGCCCAGCTCGTCGCCCTGGTAGATGTAGGCGGAGCCGGGCAGGGCGAGCGTGAGCAGGGCGGCGGCGCGGGCCCTGGCCAGGCTGCCGTAGCGGGTGACGTGGCGCTTGACGTCGTGGTTGGACAGCACCCAGGTGGTCGGCGCGCCGACCGAGGCGGCGGTGGCGAGCGAGCTGTCGATCACCTCGCGCAGCGCCTGAGCCTCCCAGGGGGCGAACAGGTAGTGGAAGTTGAACGCCTGGTGCAGCTCGTCCGGCCGCACGTAGAGGGCCAGGCGCTCGGGGGTGGGCGCCCAGGCCTCGGCCACGCCGATCCGCTCCCCCGGGTACGAGTCGAGGATGCGCCGCCACGACCGGTGGATCTCGTGCACGCCGTCGTTGTCGAAGTACGGCACCACGTCGTTGCCGATGAGCCGGGTCTGCCCGGAGTGACCGATGTCGGGCAGGCCGGCCGGTTTGACCATGCCGTGCGCCACGTCGATCCGGAAGCCGTCGACGCCCAGGTCGAGCCAGAAGCGCAGGATCGACTCGAACTCGGCCCGCACCTCGGGATGCTCCCAGTTGAGGTCGGGCTGGGAGGGGTCGAACAGGTGGAGGTACCACTGGCCGTCGGCGACCTGGGTCCAGGCCGGGCCGCCGAAGATGGACTCCCAGTCGTTGGGCCGGTCACGGAAGACGTAGCGGTCGCGGTTGGCCCCGCGCAGCGCCTCCTGGAACCAGGGGTGCTGGTCGGAGGTGTGGTTGGGCACGATGTCGACGATCACCCGCAGGCCGAGCCCGTGTGACTCGTCGATCAGCGCCTTGGCGTCGCCGAGCGTGCCGAAGAGCGGGTCGACGTCGCGGTAGTCGGCGACGTCGTAGCCGAAGTCGGCCATCGGCGAGGGGTAGAAGGGCGTCAGCCAGATCGCGTCCACGCCGAGCGCGGCGAGGTAGGGCAGGCGATCACGGACGCCTATCAGGTCGCCGACCCCGTCGCCGTCGCCGTCGGCGAAACTACGCACGTACACCTGGTAGATCGCGGCGTCCCGCCACCACGTCGCCATAAGCCACCCCCTGAGTCCCGACCATTGAAAGACCTTACCGCAAGTTTTCGCAAGCCCTTCCAAGTAACACATTTCGGAAATAACGGCGTAAGGCACCCCAAAACTCTCGACCGAAACCAGGTATCAGCAGAACTTTTATGTCAAGGGTGGACATGCAGTGTTAATGCGCGATGTACTACCTCTTCAATCCGTCCCCGTCACAGGTGACACGCGCGCAAGGTGTGGGCCCATGAGCTCAGTCGTTCTCGACAACGTGACCAAGGTGTATCCAGGTGATTACCTGGCGGTCGACAAGCTGAGCCTTAGGGCCGAGGACGGCGAGTTCCTCGTCCTCCTCGGCCCGTCCGGTTGCGGCAAGTCCACACTGCTGCGCATGATCGCCGGCCTTGAGGACATCACCGAGGGCGAGCTCTGGCTCGACGGCCAGCTCGCCAACCACGTGGCCCCCCGCGACCGCGACGTGGCCATGGTGTTCCAGAGCGGCGCGCTCTACCCGCACCGGACCGTGCGCGGCAACATCGCCTTCCCCCTGGAGATCGCCAAGGCGGACCCGCAGATGGTGCGCGACCGCGTCACCGAGTTGTCCAAGGCCCTGCACATCGACGAGACCCTGGAGCGGCGGCCGGGAACGCTCTCCGGCGGCCAGCGCCAGCGGGTGGCCATGGGCCGCGCGATCGTCAGGCAGCCCAAGCTGTTCCTGATGGACGAGCCGCTGTCGAACCTGGACGCGGGGATGCGGACCGAGTTGCGCATGGAGATCTCCGCGCTGGTCAGGTCGCTCGGCATCACCACCATCTACGTGACGCACGACCAGGTGGAGGCGCTGACGCTGGCCGACCGCATCGCGATCCTGAACCGCGGCGTGCTGCAGGACGTCGGCACTCCGGCCCAGATTTACAACGATCCAGCGACCGCCTTCGTCGCCGCGTTCCTCAACTCCCAGCAGCTCAACCTGCTCTCGGCCAACGTGCACACGCCGCAGAACCAGTTCGTCCTGCTCGACTTCGGCCCGCACCGGCTGTCCATCCCGTGGAGCGACCCGCGCGCGTACGCGATCTCGCAGCACACCGGCGGGCAGGTGCTGGTCGGCATGCGGCCGGACGGGCTGGCGCCGGTGCCGGAGTCGTACGACGGACCGGCCTTCTACGGGCGGGTGCGCACGCTGGAGTATCACGGCCACGAGTGGATGGCCTACATCGAGTGCGGGGTGCCGGCCGTGCCGGTGCCCGAGCCGCCGGACCCGCGCGAGGGGCGCAACGGCCATCACGCCGCCTCGGGCGGGATCGGCGCGCTGATGCGGCGCATGTTCCCGCAGCGGGAGGAGGAGCCGCAGGAACAGGAGCAGGTCGGCCAGAACGTCGGCAACGGCGTGCACCGCCGCGCCGACCTGACGGTCCGGCTGGGCAACCGCCCGGTGTGGCGTACGGGCGACGCGGCCAAGGTGGGCGTGGACATGAGCCGGTTGATGATCTTCACCCCCGACGGCGCCCGCATCGACAAGCCGCGCCGCTAGCCACCGCACGTCGCCGCCTCCCTCGCCGCCTCCCTCGCCGGAGCCCTCGCAGACAGGTACGCGCCCGCGCGCCCCGGGGTTCGATCCCGCGATGGCTCACCGGGGGCGCGGCGGGGGCACGACCGTCCAGCGCGGGCCGTCGGGCGTGTCTTCCACCAGCACGCCGCCCTCCAGCAGGGCCTCGCGCAGCGCGTCGGCCACCTCGTAGCGGCCCTGGGCGCGCAGCTCTCCGCGGAGCGCCAGGAGCGGCCCCATGACGGTGTGGACGCCCGCCGTGGCCGCCTGCTCGCCGAGCCGGGCGATCAGCAGCCGCATCAGCTCTCTGGCCTGGTCGACGCCGCCCGCGTCTTCCTCGGTGTCGGCCGCCCAGGAGACGATCTCGGCCTCCAGCTCCAGCACCGCGCGGGCGGCCGCCGCCAGGTCGGGCGCGGCCACCGCCGCGGCGAAGGCGCGCTCGGCGGCACTCATGGTCTCCTCCAGCGTCACCCCGGCCTGCTGGACCGCCGGCGGCGGGGCCGGGACGGGCGTGCCGGCGCCGCCCTCGGCGAGGCGGCGCAGCTCGGCGAGCCCGGTGCGGGTGCCCGCGGGCAGCACGGTGACCGAGCCGGGCAGCCGGACCGTGACGCCGCCGCGGCCCGCCACCTCGACGGCCTCCGTCTCCAGGTCGATGACGAGCGCGGTGTGCTCGTCGACGCCGAGCACGGCGGTGCCCGGCGGCAGCTCGCGCTCCATCCGCGACAGCCGCCGCTCCCCCAGGTAGCAGTAGCGGGTGTCGTGGGTGCCGCCCTCGGCGTTGTCGAAATGGGGGATCAGCACGGCGTGCAGCCCGAGCGGCTCCAGCAGGTCGATGCCCTCGCGCCAGCAGGGCTCGGCGCCGACCTTGTAGATCTCGTACACCGGCACCGTCGCCAGGCCGGCCGTGCAGGCGGCGGCGGAGGCGAGCACGGTCACCCCGGACCGCGCCCGCACCCTGGCCCGCAGGTCGCCGGCCACGCCGGAGTGGGTCCAGCGGTCGAGCGCGTAGGTGGGGCTGCCCGGCCCGGAGAACACCCAGTCGGCGCCGGCGACGCCGGGCGCCACCTCGACGTCCAGGCCGACGCTGCGGGCGAAGTAGCGGCGGGCGCGCGCGGAGATGTCGGCCGCGTTCTCCTGGAACGCGTAAGGCGTGTCGAGCAGCACGGCCCGCGCCCCCGGCCGCAGCCGGCGCGCGGCGGCGCGGTGCACCTCCACCATGGTCGGGCTCGTCTCTCCCGATCCCATCAGCACGAGCAAGCCGGGCATGGGCCCTCCCCCTTCCGTCGTCCGCCTCCCGACCACTACCGCAAGAGAGGCGACACACATGCGGGATTTACGTTATTGCGTATGATTGGCAGTAAGCTGCGGACGGTGACGGGAAGACACGTGGTCTGGGTCGAGACGCTCATGCTAAGGGCGGACGCCGACAGTTCGTGGGCTTACCGGCGCGCCGAGACGCGTCCGGAGCCCGGCGAGAGCCCCGACGAGGCCGCGCGCCGCGTCTGCGGGATCTCCGCCGGCGACCCGCTCACCGTCGTCCACTCCACGAGCTGGCGCCACCTGGCGGGCGGCGAGATCGTGCTCACCTACGCGGTGTGCCCCGACCCCGCGCCGTGGCTGCCCGCCGTCGCGCTGCCCCGGCTGGAGCTCGCCATGGGCGCGGCTCCCGCCCGGCCCTCGCCGGAGCGGGTGGAGGTGGCCCACGTGGCCGCGCACGCGGTCCGCCACCTGGCGTTCCTGATGACGGAGGACCCTATCGTGCGGCGGACGTTGCTGAGGCATCCTCTGCTGGCCCCCGCGCTGGAACGGTGGACGACCTCGACCGCGCGATCCGCCGGCCCAGCTCCTGCATGGGCCGCTCCACGAAGCGGTACGTGAACGCGCTCACCAGCACCACCATCGTCAGCGCCAGCGCCGTCATGGCGAGCTGGTAGGGCAGCGGCTCCGCCCGGAGGTCGCCGGACACCCAGGTGAAGTACCTCAGCAGCGGGTGGTGCACCAGGTAGAGCGAGTAGCTGACGAGCCCCAGCCAGACGAGCACCCGGGGCACCCGCCGCCCGCGCAGCGCCATGCCCGCCGCGAACGTGGCGGCCACGAGCACGATCGTGGTGATCCAGATGTCGGGCTGGACCCACCACCACCCGGCCATGATCGCCAAGAACGGCACGCAGGCGACCGCCACGAGCGTGACCGCCACCGGCCACAACCGGCCCTCGCCCCGCTCCCAGCGGTAGATCGCGGTGCCGGCGAACATCAGCGCCAGCACCGCCACCCCCACCCACGGCACCCGGCTGCCCAGCACCAGCAGCGTCAGCGCCATCACGCCCAGCACGGCCGCGGCCGTCCGGCGGAACCGCCCGGTGATCAGGCAGACGAGGCCGGTCACGAACACCGCGCACGACACGTACGCGACCCAGCCGCCGGTCAGCACCCCCCGCGTCATCAGCACCCCGGTCGCCACCGCCCCGGCCGCGAACAGCATCGCCAGCAGCCCGCTGCGGTGGTGCAGCCGGACCATGAACAGCGCCGTGACCATCAGGTAGAACACCATCTCGTACGAGAGCGTCCACATGGTGTCGGCGACCCCGGCCACGTCCACGACGTCGAGCAGCATGGTGGCGTGGCCGGCGACCGACGCCCAGTCGCGCTCGACCGCCTCGCGGACCGGCACCCACCAGTGGAGCGCGACCACCAGCAGGCCGACGGCCAGGAAGAGCGGGTAGAGGCGGAACACGCGGCTGAGCCAGAACGTGCGCACGTCGCCGTGGCGCTCCAGCGACGCCGGGATGATGTAGCCGCTGACCAGGAAGAACACGAAGATCCCGTACACGCCGAGATGGAACCACTGCGGGCGCACGGAAGGCAGGAACCACGGGGTCATGTGCTCGGCGACCACGGCCAGCGCGCCGATGCCACGCAGCGCGTCCAGCCACGCCAGGCGTGGCTGGGCCGGAGCGGAGGCTTCTGACACCCGCCCAAACCTACCCGTACCCATAGGAGAAATGCTCGGCGATCAACAACAACCCCGAAATCTTCTCCCTAAAGCCACAGTCTTCCCATCCCGGACGAACTACCGGGTCCGCCTCAGCGGTGGGTGGACGAAAAGGCGGGGTGGTCGGTGGCGGAGGACCGTCCGACTTCCGGATCCGCGTCAGCGGTGGGTGGACGGTGCCGGAGGGCCGTCCGGAGCGTGTGGACGGGCCCGCGGGCGTACGGGCGGTCAGACGCGGGCGGCCAGGGCGGAGACGACGTCCACGATGCGCACGGCCCGTTCCAGCTCGGCGCGGTGGAACCCGGGCCCGTCGGCCCGGGCCACGAGCAGGTGCAGCTGGTACGCGGTCATGGGCAGCAGCATGAGCCGCACCTTCTCGCCGTCCAGCGTGGCGGCGCGCGGCGGCGGCTCGGGCAGGTCGACGAGTTCGGGCGCGGCGATGGAGCTGTGGACCACCGAGCCGCCGGCATAGGCCACCGACCATTCCGCGCCGCACAGGCCGGGCAGCGCGTCCACCAGCGTGGCGAGGCCGCGCGACGGCTCGGCGGCCACGTGCATGAGCAGGTCGTAGTCGGGCGCGGAGCCGGGGACCTCGCGGGTCGGCCACACGCCCTCCACCCGCACGCCTGGCACGGCGGAGAACCGCTCCCGCACCTCGTCCGCGCCCGCCGGGCCCGGCCAGGACACCACGAAGTCGTCCACCGCCCTGCCCATCTCACGTTCGAGCACGGTGACCTGGAGGATGTCGGCGCCCAGCGTGCCCAGCACCTTGGCGACCTGGCCGAGCCCTCCCGGCCGGTCGGCTAGCGACACCCTCAGTCGCAGCAGCATTGCCCCTCCCCTTTTCCGAGGCTTTCACAGTGCCGCGGAGAGGTTTCCGGCATGTTCCACGGATATGTCACGCTTGCTGCGCTTAATCCCAGCATGCAGCTTCCATACCGGTTCACGCCGCCAAGAACCGGGCAAGACTGACCGCGTATTGCGCCAAGCCGCCGTCAGGCGCGCTCCTGCAGCACCCGGCCGTCGCCGTCGAGGTCGTCGAAGAACACGAGTTCCATCGGCCGCCCCGCCCTTCGGCGAGCGTGCCGTCCCGCTCGTAGTGCTTGACCGCGCTCACATGGAGCAGCCCGAGCCGGGCGGCGTCAGCCGGACCACCCGCGTCTCCTCGTTCACCCGCGAGTCGTGGTCCACGGTGAACCCCAGCCGCTCGCTGTAGGACCCCTTGGCCTTCTCCACGTCGGCGACGGGGATGGGGACGACTTCGATCTTCCAGCCCATGGGTCTCTCTCTCGTCGCTTTCACAGGAAGCGTCGTGCGGATCGCGCCCGTTTCGACACCACCACAGGGTCGCGGATAGGTAATCATTGATCTCGGTCACGAGGGTGGCCTGAGAACGGTTGCAGAGAGCGCGGTACGGTGAGGCGCAGAGGATGGCCTGGATGGCTGCATGTCGGCGTGCTGGAGCACAGGCTGACGCGGATGTGGGAGCCGGGGACGCTGCCGCCGCCGGAGTCACTCGTGGCCGTCATGACGCTCGCGGCGGTGCCGCGCGCCCTGGGCGCCCGCCTGGCCGACCACCTCGACGGCGGCCTGGTGGTGGGCCCCGGCTCCGTTCCTGACCTGCCGGCCTTCGAGAAGCTGCGCGCCATCCCGCTGCCGCAGCAGGAGGGCACGTGGGAGCGGAGCGCCGGCGTCTACGACCCGGTCCTGCGCCGCATCGCGGTCGGCAGCGTACCCTCGCCGTCGGTCAACGTGTGCGGTCACGAGCTGGGCCACGCCATCGACCACTCCGACGGCCGGCCCTCGGCCGACCGCTGGTGGACCTTCCTGCACGCGCTGCGCCGGCCCCGGCTGGAGTCGCCGTACCGGCAGGACGTGTCGGAGCTGTTCGCGGAGAGCTTCGCGTGCGTGCTGACCCGCCGCACCGGCAGGCTGATCACCTTGCTGGGCGGCGACGAGCCCGCCGCCCGCCAGGTCTACGACTGGATGTCGAGCCGTTACGGCATCGGCTGACGTTACTGGTAGGCGCCCGCGTGGCGGGTGGAGGAGGGCAGCGGCTTGCCGGTGATGTCCTTGGCCAGCGCGGCGCCGCCGAACCACGACGGGCCGAGGCGGACCGCGCGGCCACGGGCCGGCGACGAGGGCGCCAGGCGCAGGTTGGTCCGCGAGACGAAGCGCGGGTCGGCCATGACGGAGCCGGAGCCGAGCTTGAACTCGGCCTTGCGCGCCTTGTAGACGCTGCTCGCCTCGTCGGCGCCCTTGGCGTCCTCGTAGCCGGCCGTGCCGCCCACCACGATGACGTTGTTGCGCAGCTTCAGGATCGACGGGGAGCAGCCGTCGTGGCAGGACCAGCCGATGGTGTCGCGGGCCGGCATGTAGACGGAGTTGTGCACGGCCGTGGTGCCCTTGACCGGGCCCACGACGTGGCGGGCGCCGCGGGTGACGAGGAAGGAGCCGGTCTTCAGCGAGGAGGTGACGACGTTGAAGGCGAACACGTTGCCCGTGGCGGTGTCGCCCTTCTTGGCGCCGAGCTCGCTGAAGGTGTTGTTGTCGTGGGTGCGGTTGTGGGTGATCCGGTTGCGGTTGCCGCCGAAGATCTCGATGGCGGCGCCGTCGACGCCGTAGTCGTAGCTCTTGGCGTGGCTGCCGGTGATCGTGTTGCCGGTGACGAGGTTGTCGTCGCCGTTGAGCAGGATGCCGAAGGCGCCGGAGTCGTTGTCGCCGCCCTTGTCGTTGACGCTCATCCGGTTGTTCCTGGTGAAGGTGCTGTCCTTGATCGTGTTGCGGGACCCGCTGGGGGTGACGGTCGCGCCGGTCACGTTGCGGTCGGCCTGCACCTTGGACAGCACGTTGTGGTCGCCCTTGATCTCGAACCCCGCCCAGGCGCAGTTGCTGGCGCGCAGGCCGCTGATGCGCCAGTGGTCGCCGGCGACGACCACGCAGTTGGCGTCCCTGCCGCCGATCCTGGGCAGCGCGCCCTTGCCGTAGGCCTTGACGGTGATGGGCGAGCGGGCGGTGCCCTTCGCGGCGAGTACGAGCGAGCCGGTGAAGCTGCTGCCGCGCTTGACGGCGACGGTGTCGCCGGGCTTGAGGTCGGCGGCGTTGACCGCGTCGAGCGACCGCCACGCCCGGTCGGCGGCGGTGCCGTCGGCGGCGTCGTCACCCGCCTTGGAGTCCACGTAGTAGGTGGTGCCGGCGTGGGCGGCCGCCTGGGCCGGCAGCGGCAGGGCGGGCAGGAGCGAAGCCAGGACGGCCACGGACAGCAACCTCATCGGGCACACCTATAACTCGATCAACTCTGACGGGGCGGCCCCAACCGTAGCGTCATCGGCCGATGACCCGCCACACGGACAGCGACGGTCCATCACCTGTTCCGTCATTCGTGTCGCCGCCGTTATGGACGAGGTCGGCGCGGGCGGGCAGGGCCAGCGGAGCCCCCGGCGCGCGGCGGGCGCACACGAGCAGCGTCTCCTCGTACGTCTCGCGCGCGAACACCAGGCAGTCGGCGTCGGCGTGCAGCCAGCGCAGCCCGCCGTGGCGCAGCGCGGGCTCGCGGCGGCGCAGGCCGAGCAGGTCGCGGTAGGCGGCGAGGGTGGCCGGGTCCCGGTCTGCGGGGCGGTTCCAGGGCATGGGGGTGCGGGAGTGCTCGCCGTTGACGCCGGTGAGGCCGAACTCGCTGCCGGCGAACACCATGGGCGTGCCGGGCAGCGTGGCCTGCAGGCCGAGCGCGACGAGGTGGCGCTCGCGCGAGCCGGTGACGGTGCGGATCCGCGGCGTGTCGTGCGAGTCGAGCAGCTGCCAGGAGTGCACGAGCGAGCGCCACGACATGTGCGAGGCGAAGGACCGCAGCGTGGCCAGGGCGGCGAGGCCGTCGCGGCGGGGAACGCCGCCGGGCACGCCGAGGAAGTGCTCCAGGCCGAGCGTGCCGGCGCGCAGCCAGGACCAGACGGGGCGGGTGAAGCCGCCGTAGTTCATCGTGCCGTGCCAGCCGTCGCGGTCCAGGTCGGACGAGGCGTCGTGGTTGTGCTCGGCGACGAACGCGGCGCCGGGCGGCAGGGCGCGGCGCAGCAGGGCCGCGGCCTCGTGGTTGTGGTCGTCGGCGCCGAACCGGCCGGTCATGTTGGCCACGTCCACCCGCCAGCCGTCGAACGGCCCGGTCCAGCGGGTGAGCACCTGGCGCATGCGGTCGCGGACGAGCGGGCTGCCCCAGTTGAGCTTGGGCAGCGACTTGAAGCCCCACCAGGACTCGTAGTCGCCGGTGTCGGGGTCGAAGTAGTACATGTCCCGTTCGGGGGCGCGCACGTCGGAGACGGCGGCGGTGAACCAGGCGTGGGCGTCGCCGGTGTGGTTGGCGGTGATGTCGCCGAGCAGCCGCATGCCGCGCCCGTGCAGCGCGTCCGCCAGCCGGCGCAGCGCGGCGTCGCCGCCGAGCAGCGGGTCGACGCGGTCGAAGTCGGCGGCGTCGTAGCGGTGGTTGGAGCGGGCCGGGAAGATCGGGGTCAGGTAGACGGTGTCGGCGCCGAGGCTCTCGATGTGGCCGAGGTGGCGGACGACGCCGTCGAGGTCGCCGCCGTAGAACTGCTCCGCGGTGCCGGGGCCGCTGGGGATGACCGGGTCGCGGTCCCAGTCGCGGGGCAGCGCCCATGCCGGGGCCGGGTCCGGCATGGGGCCCGAGCGGGCGAACCGGTCGGGGAAGATCTGGTAGACGATCGAGCCGGCCATCCACGCGGGGGGCGGCTCGTGGCAGACCAGGCGGAAGTCCCCGGAGTCGGGCAGGTCGTGCGCGAACAGCCCGGCGGCGGTCAGCCACGCCTGGCCGCCGGTGGTCTCCAGCAGGAAGCGGTAGCGGGTGACCGGGTTCACCGGGGTGACCTCGGCCCGCCACCAGTCGTCGCCGGCACCGTACCCGCCGACGGGGCGGCCGGTCCTGGCGGGGTCGGGCGCGGCGCGGGCGTAGCGCGGCTCGCCGTCGTGGACGGCGCGCACGTGCGCGGCGGTGACCCCGGCGGCGCGCGGGGCGCGCAGCCAGAGCGTCACCGGGGCGCCGGGCTCGGGCGCCTGCGTGGAGACGTACAGCGGGGAGCCGTCGTGGTGCGGCAGATCCAGGAAGCGCATGAGTCACCCCTTGACGGCGCCGGAGGTGAGTCCGGAGACGATGTACTTCTGCAGCCAGAGGAAGACGCTGACGGTCGGGATCGCGGTGAGCAGCGTGGCGGCGGCGAACATGCCGAAGTTCTCGTTGCGCCGGTCGCCGGCGATCATCCCGTACATGCCCACGGCGAGCGTCTTGCTCTCCGGGTCGCGCAGGAAGACGTTCGCCATGAGGAACTCGCTCATGGTGGTGATGAACGCCAGCAGCGCGGTGACCGCGAGGATCGGCGTGACCAGCGGCATGATGACCTTCCAGAAGACCTGCGCGTGCGTGGCGCCGTCCACGGTGGCGGCCTCGTCGAGCTCCTTCGGCACGGTGTCCAGGAAGCCCTTCATCAGCCAGGTGTTCACGCCGAGCGCGCCGCCCAGGTAGAGCAGCATGAGCCCCCACACGGTGTCGAAGCCGAACGCCGGGTACAGCTCGGTCACCCTGGTGAAGATCATGAAGATCGTCACGATGGCCAGGAACTGCGGGAACATCTGGATGAGCAGCAGCGCCAGCAGCCCGACCCGGCGCCCGGCGAAGCGCATCCGGCTGAAGGCGTAGGCGGCGAACATCGACAGCAGCAGGCTGGCGAACGACGACAGCAGCGCGATGAACACCGAGTTGAAGAACCACCGGCCGAACGGGTAGACGTCCGAGGTCATCAGCTCGCCGAAGTTGTCCAGGCCGGCTCCGGTCGGCAGCAGCTCGGTCGAGGCGAGGGTGCCCAGCGGGTTGATCGCCGCCGAGACGACGAACAGGATGGGGAAGATCGCGAACGCGCACACGGCGAGCACGAACGCGTGCCTGAGCGCCAGCTTCACGCGTACACCTCCTCCTGCTTGCGGGTACGGCGGAACGCCACGGCAGAGACGATCGCCACGATGGCGAAGATGAACACCGAGATCGCGGCCGCGAAGCCGAACTGCGCGCCGCCGGTGCCGAAGGCCAGCCTGAACGTGTAGGTGATGAGCAGGTCGGTGCCCCCCACCTGCGGGTTCTCCGGCGGGAACGGCCCGCCCTCGGTGGTGAGCTGGATGGCGTTGAAGTTGTTGAAGTTGTACGCGAACGACGAGATGAGCAGCGGCGTCAGCGCCACCAGCAGCAGCGGCAGCGTCACCCGCCGGAACGCCTTCCACGGGGTGGCCCCGTCGATGGCGGCGGCCTCGGTCAGCTCCCGCGGGATCGCCTGCAGGGCCCCGGTCGTCACCAGGAACATGTACGGGAAGCCCAGCCACAGGTTGACCAGGACGACGGCGAGCCGGGCGGTGGTCACCTCGCCGAGCCAGTCCACGTTCAGCCCGAGCATCTGGTTGACCAGCCCGAAGTCGCGGTTGAACATGTCACGCCAGACCAGCAGCATCGCGAACGACGGCATGGCGTACGGCAGGATGAGCGCGATCCGGTAGGCCTTGGTGCCGCGCATGCGCGGGTGGTGCAGGGCCAGCGCGACGGCCATGCCGAGCCCGAACGTGCCGGCTACGGAGGCCAGCGCGAAGACCGCGTTCCAGCCGAACACGCCGAGGAAGTAGCCGGAGATCGTGGGGTTGGTCAGCACCCTGGCGAAGTTGGCCAGGCCGACGTTGACCTGCCAGCCCTGGGCCAGGTGCTCGCCGGCGGCGTTGACGAAGTAGCCCTGCGACCCGTCGGCGCGCCACGGGCCGCCCTCGCCCCGCATGCAGTCGCAGCCCGCGTCGTAGACGAGCGCCGCCCTGCCCTCGACGGCGCGGCTGAGCCCGTTGGCCTTGATGGCCCCGCCGTCGGTGGGCACGGTCAGCGCGGCGATCTCCTCGCCGCGGGCGGCGGCCTGCGGCGCGGTCAGCACGGTGACGCCGGGCGCGCGCAACACCTTGCCGGTGACGCCGACCTCGGCGCCGGGCAGCGGCGACAGCCCGCCCGCGTCGCCGAGCCGGACCTGCTTGGTGGCGGGGTCGACGAGCAGGAACACCAGTTCGCCGCCGCGCAGCGCGGTGGTGAGCTGGTACTCGGGCGAGCCGGGCGCCTGCCGTACGGAGCCGCGCTCGATGGCGGTGATCGCCGCCGCCTTGTCACCGCGGTGGCCGTCGCCGAAGTTGGTGAAGGCGGTGGTCACCGTGTAGAGCACCGGGAACACCTGGAAGGCGATGAGGAAGACGGTGCCGGGGACGAGATACTTGGCCGGGACGTACCGCCGGGTCAGGTAGAGGTAGCCGATGACGGCGGTGGCCCCGAGCAGCACGGCCAGCCCGATCCACGACCCGGTGGCGACCAGCGGCGGCGCGGCGTAGAGCAGGATCGCGGCGGCGACGGCGAGCACCGCGATCCTGCTCACCACGAAGGCGGTGGTGATGTTGCGGCGGGGCCGCGGAGCCTGTGACGCCTCCGCGGTCTCGCGCACGTCGGGCGACATGGGGCGTCAGTTCTTGAGCGAGCCGTCGATGGTCTTCTGCGCGGCGGCGGCCGCCTTGGCCGGGTCGCCGCCCTTGACCACGCCCGCCTCGGCGATGCCGAACGGCTCCCACACGGCCTGCATCTCCGGGATGGCGGGCATCGGCATGCCGTCCTTGCCGGCGTCCATGAACTTGCCGGCGTCGGCGTCGGCCGCCTTGACCTCCTCCAGGGCGGCGGTCAGCGCCGGAGGCCGGGGGTCGGCGTCGTACAGCGCCTTGGCGACGTCCTTGTTGGTCACGTAGTTGGTGACGAACTCCTGGGCGAGCGTCTTGTTCCGGCCCTTGGCCGCGACGAAGAACGACTGGACGCCGACGAACGGGGTGGCGGGCTCGCCGCCCTCGAACGAAGGGACGGGCGTGATGTCGTAGCCGAAGCCGCCCTTCTTGACGTCGGTCATGGCCCACGGGCCGGAGATCAGGAAGGCGCACTTCTTGCCGGCGAAGCTGGGGATGTAGTTCTCGTTGGTGATCGACGTCTTGAGCGCGCCGTCGCCCTTCTCCCCCAGCTCGCGCAGCTTCCCGAAGGCCTTGACCGAGCCCTCGGAGCCGACCAGCACCTGCTTGGGGTCGGGGTCGCCGGCCGGGGTGGAGCCGAACAGCTTGCCGCCGCCGGCGGCGAACAGCGGGTAGACGTGGAAGGCGTCGCCCTTCTGGGCCACGGGCAGGCAGAGGATCTCCTGGACCTTGCCGTCGTCCTTGAGCTTCTTGCCGGTCGCCACCATGTCCTCGATCGTGGCGGGCGCGTCGGGGGCCAGGTCGGTGTTGCGGATCAGGGCGATGTTCTCGACGGCGTACGGGGCGCCGTAGATCTGGCCGTCGAAGGTGACCGCCTTGATCGCGATGTCGGAGAACGCCGCCTTCTGCTCCTCGGTCAGGTTGACCGGCTCGATGGCGCCGTTCTGCACCAGGTTGCCGATCCAGTCGTGCGCGCCGACCATGACGTCGGGGCCGCTGCCCTGCTGGGAGGCGGTCAGGAAGGTCTGCTGGTTGTCCTTGCTGATCTCCTTCACCTCGACGGTCACGCCGTTCTCGGTGCCGAACTGATCGGCGAAGGGGGTGAGGGCCTTGACCCGGTTGGGGTCGGCCCAGATGACGAGGTTGCCCGACGCGGGGGCGGCCGAGGCGGACTCGCTCGGCGCCGCGGAGGGGGCAGCGGGGTCGGAGCCGCCACAGGCGGTTAAGGCCAGCGTCGCGAGAGCGGCCACGCCCAGGGCTCGCTTGCTCATGAGACCTCCCGAAAGATCAGTGATCGACCGCTTTCGCGGCTCTTGTTTCCGGGACGTTAGCTGGATTTTGCAATTTTTGGAAGATTTTGCAAGAGGGCGTTACCCGATCCTCATCCAGAGGCATTCCGGAGAGGCTCAACCTCCAGCGTCCGACCGGTATGCAAGTTTCGGCAAGCTTGCATCCCCACCCGGCGGAAGCCGGCGGGGTCCCACCCGATTCTCCCGCGCCGGCCGGTGCGGGCCCGCCTCTGATGAGGATCGGGAGCATTTGACCTTTCTTTCCCTCGGCGCGGCAGTCCGCGAAGAATACGGTCGGTAGCGTCGGTGAGGTGCGCCTGTGGGCCCGATCCCTGCGGGGACGCGTCACCATCATCGCCACGGTCGTCGCCGCGCTCGTGCTCACCCCCGTGGCGATCGCGGGCGTCCTCATCACCCGCCATCTGATCGCGCAGGCGACCTGGGACTCCACGGGAGACACCGCCGCCCGCATCGCCGCCCGGGTGCGCGGCGGCGAGCTGGGGGCCGGCCACGGGCTGCCGGTGCTCGACAGCGACGTCGACCTGATCCAGCTGGTCGCGCACGACGGCCGGATCCTCGCGGCGAGCGACGCGGCCAGGAAACTGCCGATGCTGAGCGGCGTGCGGCCGCGGCCGGGCGGCCGGGACGTCGACGTCACCGCTTGCCTGCCCGCCATGTGTATGCACATCACCGTGATGCGGGCCGGCCTGTCCGCCGAGGCGCCGATCGTCTACGCGGCGCGGCGCACCCCGCCCCTGCTCTCCACCCGGAGCATGGAGATCAGCGCGGCCGTCCAGCTCGCCGCGATCCTCGCGCTCACCGCCTGGGCGACCTGGGTGGTCACCGGCTCGGCCCTGCGCCCGGTGGCGCGGATGCGGCGGGAGCTGGACCACATCACCGCCCGCGACCTGAGCCGCCGGGTGACGGAGCCGCCGGGTGACGACGAGGTGGCGCAGCTCGCCCGCTCCGTCAACGGCACCCTGGCCCGCCTGGAACGCGCCGGGCTGCAGCAGCGCCAGTTCGCCGCCGACGCCTCGCACGAGCTGCGCACCCCGATCGCCGGGCTGCGCGCCCAGCTGGAGAGCGCCCAGCTCTACCCGGACGAGGCCGACGTGCGGACGCTGGTGAAGTCCGCGCTGCGCGACACCGACCGGCTGGAGGCCATCATCACCGACCTGCTGCTGCTGGCCAGGATCGGCTCCGGCGAGGACGCCGCCGCCAGGGAGCAGGTGGACCTGGCCGAGCTGGTCCGCCAGGAGCTCACCAGGCGCACGGACAGGGTCCCGGTGAGGACCGAGCTCGCCGAGGGCGTCACCGTGCACGGCGTCCGGCTCCAGCTGGCCAGGGTGCTGACGAACCTGCTGGACAACGCCCAGCGGCACGCCGAGAAGCAGGTGTCCGTCGAGGTGCGGCGGCAGGACGGCCAGGCCGTGCTCTGCGTGGAGAACGACGGCGCGCCGATCGCCGTCGGCGACCGCAAGCGCATCTTCGAGCGGTTCACCCGGCTGGACGCCGCCCGCAGCCGGGACGCGGGCGGCACCGGGCTGGGCCTGGCGATCGCCCGCGACGTGGCGCTCGCGCACGGCGGGCAGATCCGGGTGGAGGACAGCCCGCACGGCGCCAGGTTCGTGCTGCGCCTGCCGGCCACCTGGCCCGGGTGACGCAACCCGATGCCCCCGGAAAGTTAAGAACGGGGACGCTGCCAGTTCAACCAGCGCCTCTAGCTTCTGGATGCAACCCGGAGGATAGAGGAGATACGTTGCGAGTCCTGGCCGTAGTTCCCGCCCGTGGAGGTTCGGCGGGCGTACCACTGAAGAACCTCGCCCCCGTCGGGGGCACCCCGCTCGTGGCTCGCGCGGTCCGCGCGTGCCTGCAGGCCGAGCTGGTGGACGAGGTGGTGGTGAGCACCGATCACCCGGGCATCGCCGAGGCCGCCGAGCGGGCGGGCGCGCGGGTGGTGGAGCGGCCGGCCGAGCTGAGCGGCGCCACGGCCTCCAGCGAGTCGGCCGTGCTGCACGCCCTCGACGCCCTGGGCGAGGACCCCGAGGTCGTCGTGCTCGTGCAGTGCACGAGCGTGTTCATCGATCCCGCCGACCTGTCGGCGGCCGTGCGCCGGGTGCTCGACGGCGAGGCCGACGCGGTCTTCTCCGGTACGCCGACGCACGAGTTCCTGTGGACCCCGGCCGGCGCGGGCGTCAACCACGACCCGGCGTCCCGGCCGCGCAGGCAGGACATGGAGCCGCAGTTCCGCGAAACCGGCGCCTTCTACGTGATGCGCGCGGCGGGGTTCCGCGAGCGCGGCCACCGCTTCTTCGGTGACGTGGCCGTGCAGGCGGTGCCCGCCCGGCACGCGGTCGAGGTGGACACACCAGAGGACCTGGAGATCGTGCGGGCGCTGGCCCCGTTCGTGGACGCGCCCGAGCCGATCGACGTGGACGCGGTCATCACCGACTTCGACGGCGTGCACACCGACGACCGCGCCTACGTCGACTCCGAGGGCCGCGAGATGGTGCTGGTCAGCCGCTCGGACGGGATGGGCGTGTCGCTGCTGCGCCGCGCCGGGGTGAAGGTGCTGGTCATGTCGACCGAGCACAACCCGGTGGTGGCGGCCAGGGCGCGCAAGCTCGGCGTGCCGGTGCTGCAGGGCCTGGCCGACAAGCGGACGGTGCTGCGCGACTGGCTCGCCATCGAGAACCTCGACCCGGCCCGCGTGGCGTACGTCGGCAACGACGTCAACGACCTGGGCCCGATGGCCGAGGTGGGCTGGCCGGTCGCGGTGCCGGACGCGCACCCGCGGGTGCGCGCCGCGGCCCGGGTGGTGCTGACCAGGGCGGGCGGCGACGGCGCGGTGCGCGAGCTGTGCGACCGGGTGGTCGCGGCCCGGCCGGTCCTGGAGGAGCCGGCTCCGGCCGCGCCGCCGCGGCTCAGGTTCCGCCCGGTGTCCATCGGGGACGTGCCGGTCGGCGACGGCGAGCCGGTGTACGTGATCGGCGAGATCGGCATCAACCACAACGGCGACCTCGACATCGCCCGCCGGCTCATCGACGTGGCGGCCGACGCCGGCTGCCAGGCGGTGAAGTTCCAGAAGCGCACCCCGGCCATCTGCGTGCCCGAGGCGCAGAAGGGGCAGATCCGGCAGACGCCGTGGGGCGAGATGACGTACCTGGAGTACAAGGAGCGCACCGAGTTCGGCGCCGACGAGTACCGGCAGATCGCCGAGTACTGCGACGAGCGCGGCCTGCACTGGTTCGCCTCCCCGTGGGACGTGCCGTCGGTGGAGTTCCTGGAGGACATGGACGTCCTGACGCACAAGGTGGCCTCGGCCGGCGTCGCCGACCACCAGCTGCTGCGCGCGCTGGCCGCCACCGGCAAGCCGATCATCCTGTCGACCGGGATGTCCACGCTGCGGGAGATCGACGAGGCCGTGGAGATCCTCGGCACCGACAAGCTGATCATGATGCACGCGACGTCCACGTACCCGCTGCCTCCCGAGGAGGCCAACCTGCGCACGATCACCACCCTCAAGGAGCGGTACGGGGTGCCGGTCGGCTACTCGGGGCACGAGCGGGGCCTGCAGATCTCGCTGGCCGCGGTGACGCTCGGCGCGGTCTGCGTGGAGCGGCACATCACCCTCGACCGCACCATGTGGGGCTCCGACCACGCCGCCTCGCTGGAGCCGTCGGGCCTGGAGCACCTGGTGCGCGACATCCGGATCATCGAGCAGGCCATGGGCGACGGCGTCAAGCGGGTCTTCCCCGGCGAGGAGGCCCCGAAGGCGCGGCTGCGCCGGATCACTGTCTGACCTCGGTGATCACCCTCTCGGTCATCGTGCCGGTCCGCGACGGCGAGCGCTTCATCTCCGACGCGCTCGCCTCGCTGGCCCGCAACTTCCGGCCCGGCTTCGAGTTCGTCGTGGTCGACGACGGGTCGGTGGACGGCACCGCCGCCGTCGTCGAGGACTTCCGCGCCGACCTGCCCGGACTCGCCGTGATCCGCAACCCCGAGCCGCTCGGGCTGGCGGACGCGCGCAACGCCGGGCTTGCGGCCGTCTCCGGCCGGTACGTCACGTTCCTGGACGGCGACGACTGGCTGGCTCCCGGCTACTTGGCGCGGCTGGTCGCGGTCATCGACGGGCTCGGCTGCGACTTCGTACGCGCCGACCACGTACAGGTCGAGGGCCGCAAGCGGGTCGTGCACCGGGCCCCCGCGGCGCGGCGGGGCGCGGTGCTCGACCCGCGCTGGGCGATCCTGCCGGCGGGCGCGCGCACGATGGTGGACTACCCGTACGCCTGGGCGGGCATCTACCGGCGGTCGCTGGGTGACCTGCTGCGCTTCCCCTCCGGGCTGCACACCGCCGAGGACCGGCCGTGGATCTGGCGGCTGCACCGGGAGGCGGTGACGTTCGCCGCGGTGTCGATGGCGGGCGTGTTCTACCGGCGGCAGGTGGCCGGCTCGCTCACCCAGGTGGGCGACGAGCGGCAGCTGCACTTCTTCGACGCGTTCGAGCTGGTCTTCGCGGACCTGGAGGAGAAGTACCTGCCGAAGGCGGTGCGCAACTTCTGCGGTCTGCTCGCCCACCACCTGGAGCTCGCGGACCGGTTCCCGCCGGAGCTGCGGGCCCGGTTCACCGAGCGCGGCGCGCGGATGGCGGAGGCGCTGCCGCGCGAGCTGGTGGCGGAGGCCGCGTCGGCGATGCCGGCCGAGCGTTCGGCCGTGCTGCGCGAGCTGCTGCCCGGTCTGCCCGTCCCGGCCCGCGGGCCGCGCCCCGATGGGGAGGATTCATGACGAGCCACCCGACGACGGTCTTCTACGCCTCGACGCTGTTCGGCGCGATGTCGCTGGCGGCGGGCATCGACGCCGGCCTGTTCGGGGACGGCCGCAGGGTGCTGCTGGTGTCGTCCAACACGCCGGTCCCCGAGGTCTCCACGCCGCTGGACGCGACCCCGGGCTTCGCCGTGCTCGCCTCCCGGTTCGACGAGGTGCGCTCGTGGAACGAGCTGATCGCGCCGCTGCATCCGGCGGAGTGGCGGCCCAGGATCGTGGAGGCGCCGATGCTGGAGCGGCTGGTCCGCTCCCACCTGCGGCTGGACGTGGTCGACGAGCTGGTGGTCGAGTCGATCGCGGTCGCGCCCGCCCGCACGATCGCCGGGCTGGTCCGCGACTGCCCGATCACCGTCTACTCCGACGGGCTGATGAGCTACGGACCGACCCGTGACCCGCTGCCCGCCGAGATCTCCCACCGCGTCACCCGACTGCTCCACCTCGACCTGGTGCCGGGGCTGGCGCCGCTGCTACTGAGCGAGTACGGGGTGCCGGCCGTGAGGCTGCCGGAGGAGCCGTTCCTGTCGGTCGTCCGCGAGGTGGCCGCGACCGCGCCGGCCATGGCGGGCGGCCAGGCGATGATCCTCGGGCAGTACCTGTCGGCGCTCGGCGTCGTCACCCCCGAGGAGGAGGCCGGGCTGCACGAGGCGATGCTGCGCGGCCTGGCCGCCCGCGGCTACACGGGCGTGCTGTTCAAGCCGCATCCCTCGGCGGGGCGCGAGCACGCCCGGCTGCTGCGCGCCGCCGCCGGGCCGCTCGGCGTCCAGGTGACGGTGGCCGGGGAGAGCGTGCCCGCCGAGGTCTGCTTCGCCACGCTCCGGCCGGAGCTGGTGGTGGGCTGCTTCTCCACCGCCCTGGTGACGGCGCGCCGCCACTACGGGCTGCGCGCCGTCTCCCACGGCACCGGCCTGGTGCTGGAGCGGCTGACCCCGTACGAGAACAGCAACCGGATCCCTGCCACGATCGTGGACGCGCTGCTCCCCCGGCTGTCGGAGGACGGCTTCGTCGACGAGCCGCCCGCGGCCGACCTGCCGGAGCTGGTCCGCGCGGTGGGCTACTGCATGCAGGCCGAGGCGTACCCGGACCTGCGGCCCGACGGCTTCTCCTTCGACGCCCGCTACTTCAAGCGCAGGCGGCTGGAGGCCCTGGGCCTCCTCGACAAGCCCGAAAAGCCCGGCAAGCCCGAGCAGGCCCCGCCGGGCCCGCTGGACCGCCTGCGCAGAAAACTCCGAACCACCCGCTGACCCCGCTCCACCTGCGGCGACCTCCGCGCCGTACGCGTCAGGTCAGGACTTTGAGGTAGCGGCGGACGCGTCGCTTGGCGCGGTAGCCGGCGCGCAGCATGTTCGGCGGCACCTCGACCCGCAGCCGGGCGCGGCGGCGGGCGGCGGCGTGCTCGGGGCCGTCCAGCAGGGAGACGGCAGGCACCCGGGAGCGGGAGAGCACCAGCCCGGTCAGCAGCCCGGTCCAGTCGCCGCGCTCGTCCGGGTGGAAGTAGTTGGCCGCGCACCACCGCGGGTCCGCCTGCCGGAAGCCGCCCTCGGCCAGGTCGTCGAGCGTGCCGAGCAGACCGCTGTCCTCGAACACCAGGTTGATCATCTCGGCGTTCACCCCGAAGTCGCTCAGCACCAGCGACGGCACGCCCATGGCGATGGCCTCCAGCGCGGCCGTGGAGCTGACGGTGACGAACCCGGCCGCCCGCGAGAGCTGGTCCTGCATCGACCCGGCGGCGAACCGCAGCCGGCCCGGCTCGCCCAGCTCCCGCCAGAGCTTCTGGTAGTGGTGGCGCTCGCGGTGGGTCTGCCGCTCGCCTTCGAGCGCGCGCAGCTTGACCACGACGTCCAGGCCGGGTTCGCGGACGGCCAGCTCGGCCAGCGCGAGCAGGATCCGCTCGCGGTCCTCGCGCGCCTTCGGCACCTTGGCCTGGGTGGCGAAGACCACCCGGTCGCCGCCGGACCGCTCCTGCCGGGGCCGCAGGAACGGCAGCCTGGCCAGGCCGACCGCCCCTCCCCCGCCGAGCCGGGCCGCGATGGCCGCGAACTCGGCCACCTCGCGCTCGCTGTGCACCACGAACAGGTCGCAGCCGCTGCGGAACAGCCACGCCTTCTCCGTCGCGGGCACCGAGATGCCAGGCAGCCCGGTGGCGAACACCGGCCGCGGGCGCAGCCCGTCCAGCACGCCGGACACCAGCACGTCCACGACCGGACCCGTGCAGGACACCAGGATCACGTCGGGCCTGGACCGTTCCGCCAGGCGGCGCAGCGCGCGGGCGCTCAGCACCGGCGGCGCGGGCCGGTCCCCCACGGCGGCGGCGATCTGCTCGGCCGACGGCGCGATCGGGGTGCGCACCACCACCAGTTCGGTGTCACAGCCGTCCGGCAGGTCCTGGAGCAGGCAGGCCGCCCACTTCAGGTACGAGTCGGAGTCGGCCACCGCCAGCACTCTCAACCGGTCACTCCTGTCACTCCTGTCAGATGCGAGCGCAGCGCGGGGGCCGCCCTGCTCGTCCACCAGTCGTCGGGCACGTCCACCGGCTCCACCGCCACTCCGCGCGGGCCGAGCAGCACCCGCAGCGAGGAGACCGCGGTCGACGGCAGGCTGACCACCCGCTGGCCCGGGTCGAGGCCGCGCAGCGTCAGCTCGGCGGGCGCGCCGCCGTCGTGCACGGTGATGCCGGGCCGCTCGCGGATGACCGCGACGTCGACCGGGTCCTCCCGCCGGTGCGGGTAGTACGCGAGCGGCTCCTCGGCCGCCAGGTCGGTCAGCCAGCGCAGGTAGCGCTCGCGGTGCACCAGCCCGTTGCGCACCAGCGAGGTGCCGAGCACGACCGTCCGCTCGGCGGGCCCCGGCTCGCTGGGCGGCTGGCCGCGCAGCCATGCGAACTCGTGCCGTACCAGGTCGACGCCCGCCCGGCGGACCGCCTCCGCCAGGTGAGGCGGGACGGGCAGCGCGGTGAAGACCGTGACCCCGCCCGCGCGCAGCCTGATCGCGGCGGCCAGCCCGAGCGCCGCGCGCAGCGCGCCCGGCTGGGCGCGGGCCCGCAGCAGCGGCCGGTACGGTTTGGCGGCGAGCAGTTCCAGCAGCCGGATCGTGGCCATGCCGTCGTCCACCACGACGACCCTGCCGGGGAAGGCGGCCAGCCAGCGCAGCTGCACCCGGCCGGAGAAGGCGTCGCCGACGACGGCCGGCCGGCGCGGCATGCGCTCGCTCGGCTCGGCCAGCTCCAGCCCGGCGGGCAGGTCGAGGCCGCGCAGCTCGCGCCCGGTCGCCTTGAGGGCGCGCAGCCGCGCCCGCGGCACCACAGTGGTGGCCGGGCCGAGCAGCCCCGCGTGATGGGCCTCGACGGCGCACAGCATCTGGAGCGGGGATTCCACCCAGGCCGACGCCTGTTTGACCACGTTTGCTCTCCCAGCCAGGTGATGGCCCGTTCACGACCGCTTCAAGCTAGCCCGGGCGGCTTAAGCCGTGCGGAACGAGACGTGAACAATGGGAAGTATGAACTCGCTACGGCTTTACAGAGACGGTGTCGAGATCCCGCAACTCGGCCTCGGCGTCTGGAAGGTGACCGACGACGAGGCGGAGCGGGCCGTGCTGACCGCGCTCGAGGCCGGCTACCGCCACATCGACACGGCCACGCTCTACCGCAACGAGGAGGGCGTCGGCCGGGCCGTGCGCGCCTCCGGCGTCCCGCGCGAGAAGCTCTTCGTCACCACCAAGCTGTGGAACTCCGACCACGACCGGGTGGAGCGGGCCTTCGACGAGAGCCTGGCCAGGCTCGGCCTCGACCACGTCGACCTCTACCTGATCCACTGGCCGGCGCCGAAGCAGAACAAGTACGTCCAGGCCTGGCGCGGCCTGGAGAAGATCTACCGGGACGGCCGGGCCAGGGCTATCGGCGTGTCCAACTTCACGGTCGGCACGCTCACCCGGCTCATGGACGAGACCGACATCGTCCCCTGCATCAACCAGATCGAGCTGCACCCGTACTTCCAGCAGCACGAGATGCGCGAGTTCCACGACAAGAACGGGATCCTCACCGAGGCGTGGAGCCCGCTCGGCTCCGGCCGGGGCCTGCTGGAGGACCCGGCGCTGGCGGTGCTGTCGGACAAGCACAACCGCACGCCCGCGCAGATCGTGCTGCGCTGGCACATCCAGATCGGCAACGTGGCGATCCCGAAGTCGGTCACCCCGTCGCGGATCAAGGAGAACATCGACGTGTTCGACTTCATCCTGGACCGCGAGGACATGGCCGCGATCGGGGCGATGAACGCCGGCCGCCGCCTCGGGCTCGACCCCGAGACCAGCGGGTGAATTCGCCTCACATATCGCTTTCGCGGATGAATCTGTACGATCTTCCGCGTGCGTGACTTATCGTGGGGCATCGCGGCGACCGGCGGCATCGCCAGGACAGTGGGCGCCGTCATCGCCGCCGAGCCGGGGATGAGGGTGGCCGCGGTCGGCTCCCGCGACCTGGGCCGGGCCAAGGCGCTGGCCGCGACACTGGGCGCCGAGTCCGCCCACGGCTCCTACGCCGAGCTGTGCGCCGATCCGGCCGTGGACGCCGTCTACGTCGCCACCCCGCACGCCCAGCACCTGGAGGTGGCCGAGGCGGCCATCGCGGCGGGCAAGGCCGTGCTGTGCGAGAAGCCGCTCGCCGCCACCACGGCCGACGCCGAACGGATGGTCCGGCTGGCCCGCGAGGCCGGGGTCTTCCTGATGGAAGCGATGTGGATGCGGTTCAACCCGCTGATCCGCATGCTCGCCGGCGACGGGCGTTTCGGCGAGATCCGCTCGGTGCGCGCCTCGTTCGGCTTCGCGCACCCGTACGATCCCGCGCATCGGCTCTGGGCGCCGGAGCTGGGCGGCGGCGCCCTGCTCGACCTGGGCATCTACCCCATGGGGCTGGCCCAGTTGTTCCTCGGAACGCCGGAGAGCACGCGCATCACCGGCTCGCTGTCCCCGGGCGGCGTGGACGCCGAGGCGGGCGGGCTGATGAGCTATCCGGGCGGCAGGCGGGCGCTGGTGGAGTGCTCGCTGCTCGGCGCCTACTCCAACGACGCCACCGTCGTCGGCACCGGGATGCGGGCCGACATCGACGCCCCGTTCTGGGCTCCGCGGCGGGTCGTGCTCAGCGGGCCGGGGATGGAGCCGGAGGAGCACGCGCTCGACGATCCGGCGGACAACGGGTACGCGGGCGAGCTGCGCGAGGTCCGCGACTGCCTGGCGCGGGGTCGTACCGAGAGCGAGATCATGCCGCTTGACGAGAGCCTTGCCATCATGCGGGTTCTGGCGGAGGCGCGGGCGCAGATCCGCTAGCCGCGGCTTTGAAGACTTGCCAGTTTCTTGCCAGATGCGTTACTTTACTCCGCATTCACGGCATACGTCCGGTTTGCCCGGTCGTGTCCGAGAACACCGTCGTATCGCAGGATCGTCCTGCGACCGCTGAATCCGCCTTGCGCGGAACCGGGGACCCACTTCTTCCGGGGTGAATCGGCGCCTCGCGCGCCGTAGGGCAGCTTCCACGCCCGAACCCGTCAGCTAACCCGGTAAGCGGCATGGAAGCAAGGAGTACATCCCCTCGATGGTCATGCATCGCCTCCCCCGTGCCACCCAACCGCATTACGTCCGCGCCGCCCTCGGCGCCACCTTCGTCGCCTGCTTCATGGGCTCCGCCCTCCCCGCCCACGCCGACCCGGTCAACGGAGACGATCTCTCGCTGACGGCCCAGGCGGAGGCCGGCCAGACCGCCTCCCAGGAGGCGAAGCCCGCCGAGAAGGACAAGATCGACGTCACCGCAGCCCAGGTGCTCGCCCTGGCCAGGGAGCAGATCGGCATCAGGGAGAACGCGCGGGGCGGCGGCACGAAGTTCCAGGAGTGGTACGCGAACTCGCAGCGCGCCCAGGAGACCATCGCCCGTGACGGCGGCCACCCCGCCGCCTACTTGAACGCCCCCTGGTGCGCGATGTTCGTCTCCTGGGTCGGCGAGCAGACCGGCGCCCGCGCGCAGGTGGGCTGGGACGCCTACACGGTGACGCACGCGCGGTGGTTCCAGAACAACGGCCGCTGGGGCACCCTGGCCAAGCCGGGCGCCGTGGTCTTCTTCGCCTGGAACGGCAGCAAGAGCCTCGGCTCCATCCAGCACGTCGGCTTCGTGGTCAAGGACAACCGCGACGGGACGATCTCCACGATCGAGGGCAACACCGGCAACGGGCTCGTCGAGGAGCGCATCCGTCCCAAGTCTCAGGTCGTCGGCTACGGCTACCCCGAGTACGCCGCCTGATTGTCCGGAAGAATCCCTGAGGTGTCGATGCGGGCGCCGCTCGTTCGACGCGTCGGCGAGACCGGGATTCGAAGGAGAAGCACCGTGAAGTTCATGATCATCGGAAAGGGCAGCGCCGAGACGGAGGCGGGCGTCATGCCGAGCCGGCAGCTCGTCGACGACATGATGGCCTACAACGAGTCGCTGGCCAAGGCCGGCGTCCTGCTGGCGGCGGAAGGGCTGGCCCCCAGCTCCCGCGCCGCCCGCATCGCCTACGGCCCCGGCAAGCCCAAGGTCATCGACGGGCCCTTCGCGGAGACCAAGGAGATCATCGCTGGCTTCTGGCTGATCCAGGTCAAGTCCCGCGAAGAGGCCGTCGAATGGGCCCTGCGCGTCCCCGTCCCCGAGGGCGGCGAGGGGGTCGGCCTGGAGCTCTGGGAGGTCTTCGACGCGGCCGACATGCCGGAGACCTCCCTCACCCCGGAGACCGCCGAGCGCGACAAAGCCCTCCGCGAGTCCCTGGAGACCAACCCCCCGAACGCCTGACGGCAGCCCCAGGGCGACCCCCCGCACGCCTGCCGGAAACGCGCCACCCACGCCCGCCGTGGACGACCATCACCGCTTCAACCAGGAGCCCGGCGCACATGCCCGGGACGCCGCTCCTTCTTGAAAGCGTTTCTCGCTTCCCGCGCTGAGGTGAGTGCCGGGCATGTCCCGGACG